>NZ_JAUDRJ010000003.1:1645194-2279042 GCF_030382115.1 Nostoc sp. GT001 | reverse complement strand
AATAACCCCACCCTCAACCCCCTCCCCGCTCTTCGGGGAGGGGAGACAAAGCACAGCTTTGGCGGGGTGGGGTTCTTCGGGTTTAATAAGCAATCAAGCGGACATGATATGATTTGGGTTATTGCGATCGCGCATGGTAAGCGCAAACCGAATTACTGGAAACAAAGAAATATTGAAATTTAATAAAAATACGGCGATTGCACTAAGAATTTTGTGGCTCTTTATTTACCTGATATTAGCCGTACCATTGCTGAGTGCATGGCAGTCAACCGCCGCACAATCTGGTCAATCTCCAAATCTAATATGCTGTAATCAATGACTGCCTGACGAATCGGTGTATGTCCTTGATTGAAAGCTAACTCTTCTATTCTGGCTGTACGCAGTGCTTGCAGGTGCGGCTGGATTTTTTGCAGTGTTTCTTCCAAATCAGGTAAGGGCGGTGGGGGAATTTCCTGCTGTACCGAATCAGCTAACTGCTCTAACACTAACGAAATTTGGCGGACAAAGGTTTCTAATTCCGGGAGTAGTACTGTTGCTCGGAAATGTTCGAGATGTACTGCCAAAACTGTCACGGCGTTAGTAAAACGTCCCATATACAGCAGTAGCGTCATTACTGGTTCTACTAATTCTTGGTGCATTTGGGGTTCGCGCAACAATCCTTGGAAGGAGGCTTGGGCATTGCCAATTGCTAGTCCAGTTTGTCGCCGTTGACTGATAATACTAGAGTCACGCTCCTTTATACCTTGGTAAACAGCCATCACATCCCGAAAGTATTTGTGACATTCTCGTAGCGCTGTGGCGAGTTGACTGGGTAAACGATCGCGTTCCCAATTTGGCCATAAAAAGTAATGACTCGCAAAAGCCAATCCCGCCCCAATTAATGTATTCAACACCCGAAAGCCAGCAAGTTGCCAACTAATAGGATGACCAATATCGATAATTAGTAAGACAAATATTGAGAAGAAAATCACTGAATACCCATAGTTGAAAGCGATTAGGGAAACACCAAAAAATACTGTCAGCAGAATAATGATGTCTAATACAGGCTTACTCGTGATGGTTGCAAGTAAGATAGCAGCTAAGACAGCTCCTAAGATTGTCCCGCCAACTCGCTGGAAAAACCGTTTGAAAGTTGCACCCAAGTTTGGTTTCAGGACTAATATAATTGTCAGTGTTACCCAATAGCCCATTGGTAAATTTGTAACACTGTATAATATCACGCCTACAGTTAGACTCGCACCAATGCGAAGAGCATGGCGAAAGATTGCTGAGTCTAAGGTAAGGTTTTCTTTGAGTAAACTTAAGAGCGATCGCTGTTCTTCTTCAAATAAAAGAAGTCTATCTATATCTCGTTGACTCATTTTGCTGCGATCTGCCAGAGATTTAGCTGTCTGAGCCGTGTATTGCAATTGCTCAATCAGCTTTTTGAGCGTCAGCACCAGGTTAGTGAAAGCAACGAGGGTTGTGTAGTCGGTTTCACTGCCAGCAATTGCTTTTCTTTGCAGACTTTCTTGTTCTTTCAGTGCTTCATAGATGCGCTTGAGATTTCCCAAGTCTATGCTAGCAGGCTTGCGAGATATGACTTTCGCTATGGCTTGAAGAATGACTGATATTTCTGCGAGTGCATCGTCTACTAATTGCTGGACTGTATGATATTGCTGTTGTTGGAAGTGAGTTTCTAGTAATTCTGTTAAGGCAACAACTAAACCAAGCAAGCGATCGCCATCCTGAATTAGCAGCAAAAATGGCTCATTTATCCAACTCCGAGACGACTGTCCAATCCGTAATGTACCTAAAGCAGTGCGTGCTGTTTCTAATGCTTTTCTAATTTCGAGAATATTTTCAGATGTTGCTACTTTACCTACAAATGCCTGAATGTAGTTGGCGATTGCACTGAAACAGTCAGCCAAAGCTAGCCGTATGGGATCGTAAGGTCTAAAAGGCCACATTACTAAGGAGAGTAGCATCGCCCATCCACCTGCAATTAGACATAACAGCGATCGCACGAGTGCAACTTCCAAGTTTCCTGGCTGTGCGATCGTGGTAATAAATGATATCCCTACTACCAGACCAACATTAGCACCAGCATTACCATACAGTGACGCAAAACCGGAAGCAAGCCCCCACAGAAGTGTCAGCACCACAGCTAGTACCGGAACTTGAGCGACTAGAGTACCCACAAATACTGAAACAGTTATTCCCAAAGTAGCCTGTGCCATTGTCTTAGCTTTGATTTGGTAAGGGCCACCAATATTCGCTAAGTTGACAAAGTGAGCCATTAAACCAACGAATAATCCGCTTTCTCTTTGGTTAATGAGTTGCCCAATTAGCATGGGAACTCCCAACGCTAACGCAGCTCGTAAGCCGTTGGATATTGCTGGTTTTCCTGGCTCTGATTGGATCAGAAATCTGAGGAAATTACTTCGATTCAACTGCATTATTTTTGTTAACAAAACAAAATTTTTATCGAAATTATCTTAATACTTTGATATATGCAGATTTATTTTAATTCATAGTAGGTACGTGAAAGCTTTTCCAGAAAGGTAATATTCAGATGCACATTTTGTTACTTTATAATTTATCCTTAATTCTTCGTTATACAGATATATATAACCCAGATTCCGCAGGTTAGTTTGAAAATTTTAGTATTTTCTATAAACTTACTCTGACAATGGTTTCAGACCTTGAACATCTATTCTGCACTCTGTGATCCCTTTCTTGCAGAACGCTACGCTAAGGCAACTCTGGTAAGTGTCAAAATTCAGGCGATTGATACTATTCTCAATAAACTTAGCCTGTTTGAGACTAAAAACTTCGCTCAGGGAAAAGGAAAATCTTGAATAAGAAAAAAGTTTTTGCCACAATGCCAAGAAGTCGATTTTTACTAACTATTGCTGATTTGTTGATAGCTTAGTCAAAATCTTGACAAAATTACCAGGTTGTTAAATAACTGAGGTGACAGGTTGCAACAATGAAGGAGCAAAAATCATGAATAGCAATATTAAGAAACTCACAGGTAAAGTTGCCCTCGTCACAGGTGGTTCACGGGGTATTGGTGCTGCGATCGCCAAACGTCTTGCTGAGGAAGGTGCAGACATTGCCATCAGTTACAGCGCCTCATCCGAAAAGGCCGCGCTCGTTGTCCGGGAACTCGAAGAAAATGGGGTTAGTGCCGCCGCCTTCAAAGCCGACCAAGCGGATTCTCTCCAGGTTGAGAATTTGGTTAAGATGGTCGCCGAACGCTTTGGTCGTCTCGATATTCTCGTGAACAACGCTGGAGTATTTGTCCTTGGTGTAGTTGGTGATCCTGCAAGCGATATTGCGTCCTTAGAACAGCAGTTAGCGATCAATGTGGGTGGCGTAGTGGCTGCCGTCCGCGCTGCTGCACCGCTTATGACTGAAGGTGGACGGATCATCTCCATCGGCTCCTGTGCTGGAAGCCATTCGCTCTGGGCAGGAATCTCCGATTATTCAGCAACTAAGGCCGCGATCGCTGGCTACACGCGGGGCTGGGCACGTGACCTGGGGCCGAGGGCGATCACAGTTAACACCGTACAGCCAGGTCCAATTGAAACTGATATGAACCCATCTGATAGTGATTTTGCGGTAATCCAAAAAGCAGCTACAGCGCTTGGGCGCTACGGCAAGCCAGAGGAAGTTGCGGCTGCGGTCGCTTTTCTGGCCAGTCCTGACGCGGCTTTCATCACCGGTGCAACATTCGATGTTGATGGCGGTATGAATGCTTAGATGTTTTAACCAATTGTGTGCAACAATCTGCTGCGGCTCTATTAAATGGTCGTATTACCAAAGTCTGTATTTGATTGATATCATGTCCGCTTGATTGCTTATTAAACCGGAAGAACCCCACCCCCGCCAAAGCTACGCTTTGTCTCCCCTCCCGAAGAGCGGGGAGGGGATTAAGGGGAGCCAGTGCGGTCTTCTCCCAAGGGGAGACGCCAACGGGCGATGGGGTCTCCCCAAGTGGAGCATCTGGCGTGTGGGGTGCAATGACTGTGTTTAGCATAACTAATTATGCGGACATGATATGAGTGGGGGTTTTAAACTCAAGACCCGTTTGATCGCAGCAAGCTCAAACTGGTCTTGTCCACTGGTTGCTTATTGCTAACATTTAAATAAAAATTAACAACTAAACAGAAAAGTTAAAATAATGTCAACGAATTTGATAGAAAAAAATATTAAATCTGTCCAAAAGTAGAGATAATTTTTAGAAGACGAAAACAATACAAACCATTTACTTGGATAAGGTTTGATGTCGAGAAACTGTTCCAACTTCAGGGGAGAATTCAGCACGTGAAGGCTCCGGTGTTATGAACCTGAAGAGTAAATAAAAGGGACTGGGCATGGAAAAGAGGCATTGGGGCGGGGTGCAAAAGGGAAAACTCTTCTCCCTTGCACCCTGCTCCCTTGCTTCTTCCCCAGTTCTTGATACATAGACAAAAAGTTAAGCGCGAGGACATAGATTTAGTATGGCTAATAGCAGTGCAATTACCGCAGCACGACACTTGAGTGAAAAGTTACCTTTACCGCTCAAGCGTTTGGCAGATTTGGCTTATAACTACTGGTGGAGTTGGAGTGGCGATCGCATCTCCTTATTCCAAACAATTGATCCCCAAGAATGGGAACGCTGTGGGCATAACCCAGTAGCGATTTTAGAGTCGGCAACTTATGAGCGTTTGACGCAATTAGCAGAAGACCCATTTTACCTAAAGCAGATATCCGCCCTCGCGCGTGAGTTTGACCAATACATCAACCAGCAAGATACTTGGGTCAGTCGAGTTGCACCGCAAGTATCCAAACAGCATCCTATTGCTTACTTTTGCGCCGAATTTGGCATCCATGAATCTCTACCCGTCTACTCTGGTGGCTTGGGAATTCTCGCCGGGGATCACTTGAAATCATCATCAGATTTGGGTGTGCCATTGGTTGGTGTTGGCTTGTTGTACCGCCAAGGTTATTTTCGGCAACGCTTGAACCGCCAAGGTTGGCAAGAAGATTATTATATTGACAACCCCTTTGGCCACATGCCCTTGGAGTTGATTAAAAATGAGCAAGGGGAATCAGTCACTATCGAGTTACAAGTTCGCCAGCGGGTTGTGAAAGTGCAAATCTGGCGAGTGCAAGTTGGGCGAGTCACCTTATATTTATTAGATACCGATCGCCACGATAACGATCCCATTGACCGTTGGTTGACGGGACACTTATACGGCGGTAACTTGGAAACCCGCATCGCCCAAGAAGTCGTTTTGGGAATTGGTGGTGTTCGCGCTCTACACGCCTTGGGAATTGAACCTTCTGTCTATCACCTCAATGAAGGACACGCTGCATTCTGCACCTTAGAAGTTGCGCGGGTAGAAATTGAACGGACTGGTAAATCTTTCTACGATATCGAAGCCAAGGTGCGGAACAGTTGTGTATTTACCACCCATACCCCCGTTCCCGTCAGTCATGATGTCTTCTCACCCGATTTAATAGATTCCTTCTTTGCCAGCTATTGGCCGCAATTGCGACTTTCTCGCGAGCAATTTTTGGCATTGGGTGCAAGGCGACTGGGCGATCCTTGGGAACCCTTTGGCATGACCGTTTTAGCATTGCGGATGTCGCGTGCTTGCAATGGTGTGAGTGAATTGCACGGTCAAGTTTCTCGTAAAATGTGGACAGTTCTCTATCCGCAGCGATCGGAAGACAAAGTACCAATTGGTTACATTACCAATGGCGTTCATGCACCCACTTGGACTGCACCCCTGTTAGGTGACTTATATAACGAATATTTGGGAGAAGACTGGAAAAATCGCGCCGTCGATCCCAAGATGTGGGCTAAAGTTGACGAGATTCCCGACGAGGAATTGTGGTCGCGGCATCTTATCCTCAAAGAAAGATTGATTGCCTTTACCCGTTATAAGGTGAAGAAATCACGGGAGTTGCGTGGCGAAAATCATGAACTCATTCAAGCAACTGAAAAATTACTCGATCCCAATGTATTGACTATTGGATTTGCCAGACGCTTCAGCCCTTATAAACGCGGCGATCTGATTTTACGCGATGCCCAACGCGCATTGAAGATTTTTGGTAATGCTCAACGTCCAGTACAAATTATCTTTGCAGGTAAAGCGCATCCAGCCGATGAAGAAGGTAAGCGGATTATCCAACGCTTAATGGAGTGGTGTCACAATTCCGGGATTATCAACCGAGTCGCCTTTATTGAAGATTACGACATTTACACTGGTCAAAAATTGGTGCAAGGTGTGGATGTTTGGTTAAATAATCCCCGTCGTCCTTTGGAAGCATCTGGTACAAGTGGGCAAAAAGTCTGCTTCAACGGCGGTCTTAATTGCAGCGTTTTAGATGGCTGGTGGTGCGAAGGCTACCAAACAGGGCCTGATGGTAAAGGAATTAACGGTTGGGCAATTGGTGAAGATGCTCATACTAGCGATCAAGAATTGCAAGATGGGATTGATTCGCGATCGCTGTATCAGCTGTTAGAAGAAGAAATCGTTCCTCTATACTATGACCAAGATGCCCAAGGTATTCCTCACCGTTGGGTGCAAATGATGAAAACGTCCATTAAAACAAATGCGCCGTTATTCAACACCGACAGGATGATTGCCGACTACGTTTCACAGGTGTATGTGCCAGAGATTTCTAAGAGTGTGGAACCGATTTTAGCTAAAGTTCTCCTGTAAAGGGCATTGGGAATTGGGCATTGGGCATTGGGTATGGGGTAAGGGGAAAAGGGTAAGGGGAAAAGGGGAAAGATTAAATTTATTCCTTTTCCCTTTAACCTTTAACCTTTTCCCCTGCCCCCCTGTCCCCAGTCCCCATTCCCTCCATAGCCCTCCCGCAAGCGATAAGATCGAGAATAAATTCATGCTGTGTTTATGGCAACCCAACTCAGCCAAGCCAAATCACCAACAGAACTGGTAATCTCTTGGGAAGCCTTGCCCAAAGATTTTCAACTAGAGGATGAACCAGTGGAGAATACCGAGTCAGCCACTTTTAGCTGGTGCTTTGCGTGAAAGTCTAGAAATCAGTGGATTCATTCAACCTCAGATGTTGATAGCTTCAAACTTTGGTCTTTGTGCGACAGTCAACGAGCAATTTATTGCCAAAGCACCAGACTGGGTTTATGTGCCGTCGGTTAATGAAGTCGTGGGTAATCGCAAAAGTTATACACCCAATTTAGAAGGAGATATCCCTGCGATCGCTATCGAATTTTTATCCGATACTGAGGGTGGAGAATATTCGGTCAAGCGAAGTTATCCACCAGGAAAATGGTTTTTCTACGAGCAAATTTTGCAGATTCCCATTTACGTAATTTTTGAACCTTATGGCGGTTTATTAGAATATTATCAACTGGAAAATAAGCGCTATGAGTTAAAGCAACCTGACGAAAATGGTCGTCATTGGATTGATGTAATGGGCTTATTTTTAGGAACTTGGCAAGGAACAAAAGAAGGTCGCACTGGTTGTTGGTTGCGCTGGTGGAATCGAGATGGTAATTTGTTACTGTGGGCTGTAGAACAGATTGAACAAGAACGTCAACGCGCCGAACAAGAACACCAACGCGCTGAACAAGAATGCCAGCAAAAAGAACGATTGATTGCTTATTTACAATCTCAGGGTATTGACCCGAATAACTTGCCCCCGTTTGAGTAGAGGCAATTGATAAATTGCCCTTACGAGAATCATCCAATTTTGCACTAGTTTGCTATAGCAATCCTCAATTGTTCCTGAAAAATAATATCGCCGACTTATAAGCTGTTCCACATTTAAATTGCATAATTACGGCGGGCAAGATGCCCACCCCACAAGAGTTATATAAATTTTAGATATGCAAACTAGATGTGGTTTAGCTTACCAATTCAATTAATGATTGCAACACATCCTTGGGTAAAGATGCGACACCAGTCGCTACAACGGGGGGAACCCCCGCAACGCGCTGGCTCATGAATCGCGTCTATACAAATGGTCTATTTGTCGCATTCTTTTTTCAAATTGGTATTATATCATGTCCGCCAAATTACCCATAATAAAATAACCCCACCCCCAACCCCACCCCCAACCCCCCTCCCTGCCTGCGGGGAGCAGGGTGGATTAATTGTCGGGAGAGAAAAAGTTTTCTCACTCGACCATTGGACTCACAGGCATTGGGCAAAAGGAGTCGGAGTGGTCAAATAGCGCATCAAAAATCATTTGAAGTTGGTTAGCCATCAGCCTTAACGCTTCGGGAAGAGTCCGACAATTTAACTGACGAGCCAGGGAAACTAAAAACTGTCTGACCATCGCCCAATTAGCTGGTGAAAAACCGCCAGTATGAATACAGTTATCTTCATTTAAAGTTACATCCTTGACCCAATGAAGTTGATTTTCAATTGACCAATGACCACGAATAATCTCCGCGAATTCTGAAGCTGAATAATTTCAGCTACTTAAATAAAAGTGTTGTTCATGATAGTCAACAATCTGGCGACGACAATTCTATCCTTGAGGTCGAGTTCCATATCTGTTAACCTCAATTAAACTTTTAGCGCCAACCCAATCAGGTAGTGACTCAAATGGAATTGGATAGACTTTGACTTGACGAGTAGTCTTTCGTCCATGTAAATTTTCATCATGGTAATTGGTATCGATAGCGATTGAGGATTCAGCTAGCTCAGTAGCTACTTTCAGGAGATTTGGCTGGTTTCTTTTAATAGTAATAATGTAGTCATTTTCTCCCTCGATAATCAGCTCAACAGTTTTTTTTGGCAATGTAGTGCATCGGCTGTAATCACGATATGATGCCCATAAAGCTTTTTAATTAGCTCTTCTACCACACTAATCTCACTGTTTTTGTTATTTTCCATAGCTTGATGTCTGATTACCCATCCTTGCTGATGACTATAAACTGAAAACTGAAACGATACTCACAAAGTTTTGATAGGATTGATTTCCCCCGGTTACAGTACTTTTAATACATTTCCCATCGATGGCAAATAATTCTTTGAAATTAATTGGCAAACTCTTTTCTGCCCAGACGTTAAACAGTTCAGCTAATATCTGAAAATCAATTGACATCATAATATTTCTGAATGTTGATGCTGACGGAAATTGAATATCTGGAGATAAATCTAATAATTTGATTAGAGATAATCGATGATTTTTTGTGAACTCAGCTAAAGGTTTATACCCCCAATATCCTGTACAACTACCTAACAAAACTATAGTTAGTATTATCCAAAGTCTATGTCTAATACCTCTAGCATGTCGATAATCGGGAACCCCTTGGATTGCTTCGATTAAATTCATTCCTAACTTTCCTCTGGGAGAACCGTGTTTTTCTTAAGGAATCATCCTTCTATGTTATATTTTCTCTCTCGACAATTAATCCACCCTGCCTCCCGAAGAGCCGGGAGGGGAGACAAAGCACAGCTTTGGCGGGGTGGGGTTCTTCGGGTTTAATAAGCAATCAAGCGGACATGATATTATTTGATAAATCGGGGATATGCAG
Organism: Nostoc sp. GT001; assembly: GCF_030382115.1. Classification (NCBI taxonomy): domain Bacteria; kingdom Bacillati; phylum Cyanobacteriota; class Cyanophyceae; order Nostocales; family Nostocaceae; genus Nostoc; species Nostoc sp. GT001. The sequence continues at coordinate 2,269,534 of NZ_JAUDRJ010000003.1, read as the reverse complement.
GTTGTAGCGGTCATGCTTTTGGGCTGATTGATAAGTAGGGGTTAATTGTCTGGATTCGTTCACGAAATATATACCTTTCCAGGCTATTTACCTGATTTTAATCTTCAAGCATCTCTAAAAATTGCGCCTCACTTAACTGTGTAATTCCCAATGAAATTGCTTTTTCTAACTTGGAACCAGCATCTTCTCCTAAAACTAAATAATCGGTTTTTTTACTAACTGAATCAGTTACTTTCCCCCCAGCTTTTTGAATCAAATCCTTCGCTTCATCCCGCTTTAAGGTTGGCAATGTACCTGTAATTACAAAAGTTTTACCTGCAAATTTTTGATTACCATCCCCAACTATTTTTGTTTCCTCTGGGGCAGTTAATTGCAATCCTTCTGCTTGTAAGCGTTCTATTAACTTTTGGTTAGCGTCAATCCGAAACCATTGGTACACAGATTGGGCAATTTCAGCACCGATACAGTAAATTCCTTCAATATCTGATTGCTTTGCTGTCGCTAACTGGTCTACAGTGAAATATTTTTGAGTCAATAATTGAGCATTTACACTGCCAACGTGACGGATGCCTAAACCATACAGTACCCTTGACCAAGATTGATTTTTTGATTGAGCGATCGCATCCACTAATTTCTCTGCCGACTTTTTTCCCATCCTTTCCAATGCAGATAACTTCTCTGCTGTCAACTCATATAAATCGGCAACAGAATGCACCAAACCTTTATCAACGAGTTGATATACCAACTTTTCCCCCATACCTTTAATATCTAAGGCATCACGACTTACCCAATGTTCAATGGAACCTTTGAGAATTGCCGCACAGGAAGCATTGACGCAGCGAGTCACCGCCTCACCTGATTCTCGCACCACCAATTGACCGCAGACTGGGCAATGGGTGGGCATAACGAAGGGTTCAGTGTCAGCGGGACGGAGTTCTTTGATTACCCTCAGCACTTCTGGAATGATTTCTCCAGCTTTGCGGACGATGACAGTATCACCAATGCGAATATCTAATTGAGTAATGCGATCGCTATTATGTAAAGTGGCGCGGGAAACTGTTGTTCCCGCCAGTTGCACCGGGCGCATCTCGGCTAACGGCGTTAACGCTCCCGTTCGTCCTACATTTACAGCAATATTTTCCACACGGGTAGGTGCTTCTTCGGCTGCATACTTTAAGGCTACTGCCCAGCGGGGAAATTTCTGCGTAAATCCTAGCTGTTCCTGAAGTTTAAAAGAATTCAGCTTCACTACTACCCCATCAGTCATGTAGGGTAAATTCAGCCGTTCCGTGTCCCAATATTCATAATATTTTGCCACTTCTGCGATCGAAGCACAGAGTTTGTGGTTGGGGTTGACTCGAAAACCCATCTTTTCCAACAATTCCAACGCTTCCCATTGGGTATTGGCAATACTGGTGTCATCCCTACCAGGAATGTGCAAGGTGTAGCCAAAAAAATCTAACCGCCGTTTAGCGACAATGCGGGAGTCTAGTTGTCTGAGTGTACCAGCGGCGGCATTGCGGGGATTAGCAAATAATTGCTCGCTGGCTTTTTGTCTTTCCTCGTTGATTTGTTTAAATACTTCCAACGGCAAAAACGCCTCGCCTCGCACTTCTACCCTTTCTAAAATTTCTAACCCTTCAAAATTCAAACGTAAGGGAATTGAGCGAATTGTCCGTACATTTTGGGTGATATCTTCACCCGTTACCCCATCACCTCTAGTTGTCCCTCTAACTAGAATGCCATCTTGGTAAGTTAGAGCCAAAGCAGAACCATCAATTTTCAGCTCACTGACATATTCCACTGAATCTATTTTCGGTACTTGTCGCCGCCAACGCTGATCCCATGCTTGTAACTCATCAATATTGAATGCATTCTCTAGACTGTACAAGGGGATATTATGCCGCACCGAGGTGAACTGCGTTGCTGGCCTCTCACCCACGCGCTGAGTCGGACTATCGGGTGCTGTCAATTCTGGATATTGAGTTTCTAGTTGTTGCAATTCTCGATATAGCTGGTCATAGACTGCATCCTCCATGATTGGAGTATCTAAGACGTAATAAGCATAGCTTGCTTGTTGCAATAACTGGCGCAATTCTTCTGTGCGCTTTACTTGAGGCTTAATCTGTGTCATGAGAATTCTTATAAAATATCTAGGATTAGGGCTAACAAATCATACATTTGTACTATACAAAATTTTGGCTTTTCAGCCATATCTAAAGCTAAATAAGTTTTACCAAACTCCTTGCTACCTAATACTTGCATAGGGCGATCGCATCGCAAAACTTTGTCTCATTAGAAAAGTGCATCTATCGACAGATGGATTTATTATTACTTAGCAATTAGCTACTGTCAGCCTTCAGTAGTCTGCTTCCTCTGAGTACTAAGTATCATTCCACAGGTAAATGTAGAGCGATCGCAAGTCAATAAATCGCTATATAAAAGAATGTAGAGAGGTAGCACTGCTACATCTCTACAAGGGTAATAACGCATATTTAATTTCAACAGAGTCTATTAGAGAACTGGGTTGAGTAGCTGTGAATAGGCGAAATTATGTGTAGGATGGGGCATCGCCCCACCCAAATTGTTATCCAATTACCTCAGCAGTCTTATTCTTATCCAACTTAAGAATCAACACACCCAAAGGTGGTAAACACAAATCTAGCGAATAAGGACGACTGTGCAAAGACCAATCATCTGTCCATTTACCACCTAAATTGCCCATATTACTGCCGCCATACTGACGCGCATCACTATTGAACAACTCAGTATAAAATCCCTTTTGCGGTACACCGATGCGGTAATGAGAATGGGGTTGTGGTGTAAAATTACAAACGACGATCGCAAAATCATCAGAATCGCGATCGCGACGAATGAAAGAAACTACACTATGGCGGTTATCGCTACAATCAATCCACTCAAACCCCGGTTCAGCAAAATCCTGGGTATACAAGACTGGTTCAGAACGGTAGAGATGGTTCAATTCCCGGAAAAACGTTTTTAACTGTTGGTGGGCTTCATGCTGTAATAAATGCCACTCCAAATCAGCCCAAGCATTCCACTCACTCCACTGCCCAAACTCCATGCTCATAAACATGGTTTTCTTACCTGGGTGAGCAAACATATAGCTAAATAAACAACGGATATTAGCTAACTTCTGCCATGTATCCCCCGGCATTTTGCCGATGATATTGCTCTTACCATGCACCACTTCATCGTGGGACAGGGCCAGCATGAAATTCTCGCTGTGGTTGTACCACATACTAAAGGTGATGTTGTTTTGGTGGAACTGGCGGAACCAAGGGTCCATGCTGAAGTAATCCAGCATATCGTGCATCCAGCCCATATTCCACTTCAAGTTAAAGCCCAGTCCGCCTGTGTAGGTGGGCCAAGATACCATTGGCCAAGAAGTGGATTCTTCCGCAATTGAGAGAATACCGGGGAAATAGCTAAAGATAATGTGATTTACCTGACGCAGAAAATCTGCTGCTTCTAGGTTTTCTCTGCCGCCGTACTGGTTGGGTAGCCATTCTCCTGGTTTGCGGCAATAGTCGTTATATAGCATCGAGGCAACAGCATCGACACGAATCCCGTCAATGTGGTATTTATCAAACCAAAAGAGAGCGTTTGCTGCGAGGAAATTACTAACTTCATGACGACCGTAGTTGAATACCAAAGTCCCCCATTCTTTATGTTCGCCTTTACGGGGGTCAGCGTGTTCGTACAGGTGGCTGCCATCAAAGAAAGCTAAACCATGTCCATCTTTGGGGAAGTGACCAGGAACCCAATCCACAATTACCCCTAGATCATTTTGGTGACATTTGTCAACAAAATACATAAAATCTTCGGGTCTGCCAAAACGCGAGGTAGGGGCATAGTAACCAGTTACTTGATAACCCCAAGAACCATCAAAGGGATGCTCCGCAATGGGTAGCATTTCTATGTGGGTGTATCCTAATTCTTTGACATAAGGAATGAGTCGGTCTGCCAGTTCCCGGTAAGTAAGAAAACGTGCGCCCGGTTTCAGTTCTGAAACTACAACTACAGGTTCCGTTTCACCATTGGGGAGTTTCGCTGGTTCTGCACTCGAAGCGTGTAACCAAGAGCCTAAATGCACTTCATAAACTGAAACTGGCTGAGTCAGCGGGTCACTACGACGCCGCTTTTCCATCCAGTCTTCATCACTCCAACTGTAAGTATCTAAATCAGTGACAATGGATGCCGTTTTTGGACGGGGTTCCTGTTGGAAACCGTAAGGATCGGATTTTTCGTAAATGTGTCCTTCAAAATTTTTGATTTCATATTTGTAAGACTCCCCTACACCAATTTCAGGAATAAACAATTCCCAAACTCCGGTGGGGCCTTTACGCATCTGGTTTTTACGTCCATCCCAGAGATTAAAATCTCCCAACAATGAAACGTTGCGAGCGTTAGGTGCCCAAACGGCAAAATAAACACCTTTAACGCCGTCTATTTCCGTGGGGTGCGCTCCTAGTTTTTCATATATCCGGTGATGGTTGCCTTCACCAAACAAATGCAAGTCAAAATCTGTCAAGCGGGGAGAACGGAAAGCGTAAGGGTCATAGATGACACGCTCATGTTCTCCTTCTTTAATCCGTAACTGGTAGTTTGCCAGTTCGGTAGTTTCAATGGTGCATTCAAAAAAGTGAGGATCATGCACCGTTTGCATTGGGTATTCTTTGCGTTGTTCAGGAAGAACGACCCATGCTGCACTTGCATTTGGTAGGTAGGCCCGCACAGCCCAGACAGTTTTACCGTCTTGTTCTATGGGATGAGAACCTAGTATTTCAAAGGGATCGTTATGCTGATTCCAAACGATGCTGTTAACCTGTTCAGGGGCGATCGTGGTCATGGACATGAAGCTACCTAAGTGAAATAACGTGATTGACTAAATCTACTTTTTTAAAATCTATATATATTCTTTACATTTATTTGCAATTTTGTCGCCACCGTTATCCTACATCAGAATGGGGCATTGAGCATGAGGCATTGGGCATAGGGCAAAACAGTTCCGGGTTGCAAGTGCTGAGTAGGGAATCTTACTTCTTTACCCAGAACTCAGCACGGGCTAAACCCTAGCTATCCGCTAACATAACTGGACGGGTATTGGGCAGAGGATGAATGACTAATGACTAATGACAAATTTATCAAAAATTTAAAAATGGAAAAAACTGCAATAAGGTTTTACGTAAGCGAAGCAAGAAAATCTGTTCTCGAATCTTGGGGTCTAGTTTTGGTGGCGGTATCTCTTGCAGCTGGGCTTGCAATTGGATATACTCGGCAGCTGTTAGGGATTTTCCATCAATAGGCGATCGCGCTTCTATAATAATCTTTGTCCGTAATATTTCTTCTGGTATATCTTCTGGTGGCGGTAATGCTATTGCTGCCGATCTCCAATAGCTACCTAAAAGAATCGAAGTCACAGTAATTACAATTAAGCTCAGTAATTTTATAGATTTTCTTGTTTTAACTCTCCTCATCTCCTGAACTACCTTCACAACGCAGGATGAAAATCTGTTTTTCCCATACCCAAATTTTCCCAATAAAAATCTGGCAACATCAAGGGAGATTACCAAGTCTTTCCTGATACGGAATAGACTACAGGAATGCTCAAGAGCAATTGCCAGCGATCGCAATAAATTATTTTACCCTCTCAAAAATCAGTAGTATAAGCAATTTAAAATGCCAAACGAGGGAAGTACCTACCGACAAAATAGCTTAGGTTCACCCTGCCAATTTTAGATTTTAAATTTTGGATTTTGGATTATTTCTTTGGTACAAGTCCGAACAAATCTAAAAGACGCTCGTTCGCTCTTAGCGTCTTCCCTTGGGAGAAGACTCGCTAACGCTTCGCTATCGTCAATTTAAAATCCCCAAGTTGCATCCCTTTATGGGTGTAGTAAATCCAAAATCGCAAATCCAAAATCCAAAATTGATTGACTCAACTCTCTTGGACTAGTAACAAGGTTTGAGCGGGTGGGAATTTCAGAAGGACACTTGGTAGAGGACATAACCCTCTTTACCAGTGTCCTCTACTTACTGCCCTACTTAGTTGATATTTGAGCAAACTCTAGGCTCTGATAAACCAGCATAAAAATGAGGCTTTTTCGTGAACCCAATTAATTCGAGCAATATTTCGAGCTATGTAGTGAGGAATGCTGTCACTAAGTAGTTCTGGGGGCGATTTAAACTAAAGTTTAAAATGCCTTATTTAAGGTTTAGCAGGAGTAGTCGCTGCGGGAGTCGCTGCGGGAGTCGCTGCGGGGGTAGTTTTAACAGGTGCGTCAGTTGGTTCACCTGTAGCAGCTGGAGTAGCAGTACCACCACCTTCACCACCACCTTCACAGGCCCCAAGAATTGCAGCCAGACTTAACATTAAAGCAAAACCAAAGATTTTTGTTTTCATAACTCCTCTTTCACCAATTGTGGCTAGAACAATTTTTCGCCTGTTGAATACGATACCGTATTTATTGCTTTTTTTAAATTCTGCGAGATTACATACTAAAAAAAAACAATCCTTTGGGGTATTGTTTTTGGAATTACGTATCCTGGTTAGTTTCTCTTAACTCAGGAGCAAAACGAGAATTACCAACNNNTTTAGCAAACGGAGCTATGATAGCAAAAAATTTATTTTTTTCACAAGTATTGCATCTTGCTACGTGACGTTGCCATACTTTAGGTGCGATACCTAAAGGGTAAGCTGTNNNGTTTCTAATTGCTGATTGCAAACATTGCATATCTAGGGGATGCCAACATTGATACAGNNNCCTCTCAGAAAAGTTAAAAGGNNNTAGTCTGTTATGTGTGCTTGTTGCACAGAAGGTGATNNNAACCTGGCAAAAACAGACAATCAATCTAAAGTGCAGTATTTTCCATCTAAAAAAATTTAAAAATTTATGGTAGTTGCTCGTAAATCTACTGTTTCTACAAGGGGTAATTGGTTCCGGCGAGATTCTATCCTTTCTTTAGGAAGGCGACGCTCTGCGCCTATAGAGTCAGCAGCACGGAGCGCTTCTACACCAGTATCCTCTCAAAAACAACAGCGTTCCTCAAAAAAATTAGCGGTTTCTCCCACAAATGAGGCAGTTATAGCCAAATCAGGGAAACAGTCGGGTAGACAACAATTACCAAATCTCAATGAGCAGTTGAATGCGAACCAAAAGAGTCCGGGGGAAGGTTTTCTTGGGCTTCCCACAATGCCTAATTCTGGAGCCGCACCTTTGTGGTTGCTGCGCTTGTATACCTTTCATCGTTATTCGTCAGTTGTGGCGTTCTTGTTAGTAGCATCGACACTTGCTGTTTATGCTTGGACAGTCTATTCTCAAGAGCTTTGGGGTCAGTCATATCGAAGACTGCAAAACCTCCAACGTCATGAACGGCTGCTAACGACAACCAACGCGACGCTGAAAAATAAAATGGCTAATGAAGCAGAACAACCAACAGCAGGGCTGGTATCGCCAACTCCTGAAGGAATGATTTTCTTGCCGCCAGCATCTGGGAGTCCTAAGTCAGCATCGCCTAACACAACGCCAAATTCTGAAACCCAACCGCAAACACTCTCGCCACTGGGATACTAATCGTAATTCGTCAGAACCCAATGCAGAAGTCACCAAGCAAAACAAAATTCAGAAAGTTTCGGAATTCAAAATTTACAGGGCGACACAAGGACAAGGGTGAGAAACGAGGGCTTTTGGGAAAATTAGCCTCTAGTATGCAAGACCAAACATCCAACACTAAGTCCAGACTGTTCATCGTCTGGGGAATATTAATGGTATCAGGGTTGGGGTTGACTATTAACTTGTATAATCTCCAAATTGTCAAGGGACCAAAGTTAACTGAGTACGCACGCAACCAGCAAATGGTGAATGTGCGACCTTTTATGCCCCGTCGCCCAGTGGTAGATCGCAATAGCGATTTGTTGGCTATTGACCGTCCTGTATATACTTTGTACGCTCATCCCAAGCTGTTTGATAAGTCTAATGAAGATATGGCAGAGCGACTTGCCCCAATTTTGGCAAAAGATACTGCTGAATTGGTGAAAACTTTTCAAAGCAAAAGAAGCGGAATTATCCTTGCGCCAGCTTTACCAGAAGAAATTATCGATCGCGTCATCTCTTTGCGTTTAAATGGTCTGGAGTGGGCTCAAAAATACTCCCGATTTTACCCGCCAGACGATTTGGTTGCTGATGTGGTGGGCTATGTGAATGTTGACCGCCGTGGTCAAGCTGGTGTGGAATACTCTCAAGAGAAGTTGCTAGAACGTCCCGTGCAAACGGTGCGCCTCAGTCGGTCGGGAAATGGGGTTTTGATGCCGGATCGTGCGCCCGAAGGTTTTTTGCATTTTGACGATTTGCGATTACAACTCACTATCGATAGCCGTCTACAACGAATTGCTCGGATTGCGCTCAAACAACAGATGGAGAAGTTTGACGCCAAACGTGGAGCGGTAATTGTCATGGATGCATTGGATGGTTCGTTACTTGCCCTCGTTTCTCAGCCTACTTATAATCCTAATGAATATGCTAAATCTGATATTTCACTATTTAAAAACTGGACAGTAGCGGATCTTTATGAACCAGGATCGACTTTTAAGCCGTTGAATGTGGCGATCGCTCTGGAAAATGGCATCATCAAACCAGATGATATGTTTAATGACTCTGGTAATATTCGAGTCGCTAACTACACCATCAAAAATGCGATGAATAATGGGAATGGGCGAATCAGCATTGCTCAGATTTTGCAATATTCTAGCAATATTGGCATGGTGCAAATTATCCAACGTTTAAAGCCTTCAATCTACTACAACTGGCTAGAACGCTTAGGGCTAGGACAAAAAGTTGATACAGATTTACCTTTTGAAGTCGGCGGACGGCTCAAAAGTCAAGAAGAATTTATCGCTTCGCCAATTGAACCAGCTACTACTTCCTTTGGACAAGGCTTTTCCATGACACCCTTGCAGCTAGTGCAAATGCACGGTGCTTTAGCTAATGGCGGTAAGTTAGTTACACCCCATGTAGTTCGCGGGTTGATTGATAGCAAAGGGCAGATGCATGATTCACCTGCTCACACCATTCCCCGCCAAATTTTCTCAACCGCAACAACTCAAAAGGTTGTGGAAATGATGGAAACTGTTGTTACTCAAGGCAGCGGTAAGCTAGCACAAATTCCGGGATATCGCATTGCTGGTAAAACTGGTACAGCCCAAAAAGCTAGTCCCAATGGCGGATACATCAAGGGTGCAAGAATGACCAGTTTCGTGGCTATTTTACCCGTGGAATCTCCTCGCTATGTAGTGTTTGCACTGGTGGATGAGCCAAAAGGAGAAAGTGCCTATGGTTCTACTGTCGCCGCCCCAATTGTGAAGTCGGTGATCGAAGCACTTATTCCTCTTGAGCAGATTCCGCCCAGTAAGGCGATTGAGCAACGGACGCAAGTACCGTAGGGTTGGGGAGCAGGGGAAAAGGTTAAAGGTTAAAGGGAAAAGGAATAAATTTAATCTTTCCCCTTTTCCCCTTACCCCAAAACTTAATCTTTCTCTATAACCAGGGAAAGAGGTACAGAAAGCTACTGGTGTGGAAACTTAGATATTAGAGGTGAAAGTAATTTCTCACTTTTCCAAAGTACCGAAGATTCCATGCAAAGCAATTTAGTTATATTTCCTAAAACTGAGGCTGCGAAAAATAGCACGCAAACTAAAGAAAGAACAATTACTAAGTACGATCGTGCTGAGGAGCAATTTATAGAATTGCTAGCAATGGAAGATTTGGATAATAAATTGGATGCAAAACCTTCAATAGCTAGTGAGTTTGAACAGTCACTCTCTATGGCAATTGAGGCTGCTTATAAAAACGATCGCTCTGATGAACAGGCTCACCGTTTTCTGCAACGGATACTTTATCGAATTAATCGACTAAAGCTGTTTTGGTACGACGATTTGCGGCATTATATCAATGAGCGATCGCTATATTTGCACTCTTGTCGCGACCAAATTGAAGCTGCTTGGCAACAGTGGGAACTAGCACAAATCGATGTTGCCGCACTGCAACAATTGGATGTTAAACAAGCTTTAATTGAGCGTGCATCTGCCGATTTAAATCCGCCTTTGTCGGAGAATAGCCGCTACATTCGTGAGGAAATGACTGAAGCTGGTTATCGTCACTTGCTAGCGATCGGCTCCTTTGATGGTTTGGTGGAAGGTAGTCGCCTTTGCTACGTATTGGGTGGTGCTGCTAATGAAATCCAGTGTACGCTGGTGCGAGTACTATTAGAAGAATACGGCAATGGTCGTTTATCCCGCAAGCACTCGACATTTTTTGCTCAAATGTTGGCTGAGTTTGGGATGAACACTGAACCAGAAGGATATTTCGATTTAGTACCTTGGGAAGTCTTAGCTTGCGATAATCATAACTTTCTAACTACCGATCGCAAACGCTATTTTCTCCGTTACAATGGCGCGTTGACATATTTTGAGGTGGCTGGCCCTGCGGCTTACAAAAACTATCTAGCGGCGGCGCAACGATTGGGACTGTCAGAGGCGGCGATGGGTTATTGGGAACTACACATCAAGGAAGATGAACGCCACGGTCGTTGGATGTTAGATGATGTTGCTTTGTCTTTGGCAGAACGATATCCCAATGATGCGTGGGAACTCGTGCTTGGCTATGACCAAGAGAAACAAATGGGCGATCGCGCCGCTGGTGCTGTTGTGCGATCGATACGCGAAGCGGAATAAGCCGCTTTACTCCTATTAACAATCCCAAAAATTATAAATAGCAGGTTATTCTTAGCATTTTAATTTGACATTTTAAGTCATTTTATTGCTAACTCTCCTGCAAACAAATTTCTTTAGCAACCCTTTGCTAAAGGAACAGTTTTTTATTGCTTGAATGCAAGGTAATAAATAACCTCCTAATAGACTGATTATACCTTACACTTTGAATTTTCGTCAAATGAAAGATATCTTTTTTTGTCCTGAAGAATCTAATTTCTACTCAAATTGCTTAGAAAGTTTTGTGATCAGAAATTGCCAAAATTCCGAATCTATTGTGGAGTTTGGTTCAGGAGATGGCAGCCCTGTAATTAATTCGTTATTGAGAAATAAGTTTGATGGAGTCATCCAGGGATTTGAATTAAATACTTCTGCATGGAAAGTTGCAAATTCAACCATTGATGAATACAATCTCACTAATAAATACATCATTCACAACTCATCTTTGTTTAACTCTTCTCAACCCGATGCTGAGTATCTTGTAGCCAATCCGCCCTATCTCCCCGCACCAGATAACGATATTTATATGCCACTCTTATTTGGGGGTGTAGATGGAGCTACAGTTACCAATGAGCTTTTATCGTTAGGTTATGAAAATGTGTTGGTTTTAATATCTAGCTTTTCTAATCCAATCAATACGTTGAACATAGCAAAACAAAATGGTTATTATGTTCACAACTTCATGGTGTTACCTTTGCAGTTCGGCTACTATAGCTCTGACCCCAAGGTAAAGAAGCACATCGAAAAACTCCAAAAAAATCAGATGGCATTTTATTCTGGCGATTATTATTTTTTAGCTGGAGTTTTATTTAAAAAATACCGGGAGTCTGTAATTGATTTATCTAATCAATTAGCTCAGGTGATGACTAGTTTGTGAAAATCCAATACGGTTCAGTTAAGGCTAAAACTCTTTATCAAAGTCAATTTTTTTAACGAACCGCAGAGGCACAGAGGGAACAGAGAGAGGAAAACAATGCTTAACTGAACCGTATTGTGTGAAAATCAAGAACAACTTAAGTGATGTCATCCCTTGCCTAAAGTACAGATGTGTATCTGAGCCACGCTTCGAGACATATCTTCAAAGATTTTCAACGAGCATTTTTATAAATCCATATTCCCAAGTAATCATTTTGTCTGGCTGAAGTTATTGCATTAACTTCTTTGTTATATGGCTGCACTTTTAGAATGAGGTTTGCGCTTAAATGCAGCAAATAAAATTACACCAGCGCCAAACGACAAAATAGGAACACCTGAAGTTGGTTCAGCTACAGAGACAGATGAGATTGGCGTCAACAGAAAGGCGTGTAATTCACCATTAACTGCACCACGACCGACAATTTGTCCCTTATTATTAATGGCAGATGCCGCTGTCAAGGTAAAGCCACTCTGTGAACTAGGAGCAATCAGGTTATTTAAGTCGTACAGAGTCTTATCACTATAAAGAAAAGCCCGTAAACCATTGCCATCTGCGGCAAAAAAGTTATTGTTAGTGCCAGAAAACCCGACTACTTGATCCAAATTATTAATCCCCAAACCAGTACTAAACAAATCTGTAGGACGTAACCTACCAAGGTCTTGGAGTCCCGTGCTAGAAGTGTACACAAAAGCACGACTATCATTTACGCCAGTCAGTCCCGAACTACCAACTACTTGTCCTAAGTCATTAACATCGTTTGCTTGACTGTAGCTGTCACCTGGCAAAGTTCCCAAGTTAGTAGTTTGTCCGTTTTCATACAGAAAAGCTCTTCCTGAATTGAGAATACCTACTGCTTGTCCCAAGTTATTTAAACCGTAAGCAACAGTACCAGGAGTTCCTATGCTGGTTGCTACACCATCACCGTACAAAAAAGGCCCAAGTCCGCTCGCTCCCCCTACTACTTGGGTGCGATCGTTAATTGCATAAGGAATAGCATTTTGAATTGGAAGAGGTTGGGTGAGGCCATTGCTGTACAGGAAAGGGTTATTTCCAGTAAAGTTATTAATATTAACCGAATTACCAACTACTTGCCCCAAGTTATTGATACCAGTCACTGCAAGTTGATTATCACCAGGCAACGGACTAATTGTTTTGAGCGAACCATTGCTGTAAAAAAANGACTTACCCAAAGTATTAATGGCTACCTCACCTGAGTCATTAATATCTGTAGCGTAACTGTAGGCTTCTCCTGCAAGATTGCCTAAGTCAGTAACTGAGTATAAAGATACCGCCAATGCCGACTTAGATGCAGAAAGACTGATTGCGGTGAAGGTAATTGCTGCTATACAGGATTTCCACTTAAGTAAAACCATGTTACTTTTCTGTGATTTTGTATTACCCTACCAAATTACCACTGAAGAGTAGAGTGGCAAGCTGCCGTATCTGGGTAGTCGCTAAATACGCCATCAACACCTAAGCTGAAAAATAGTTCATATTCACCTTGGGGATTTCCTTGAAAATCCAGTGGCAAAAAACAGTCTTCATTGCGGAAAGTCCAGACATGAACCAGCAAACCAGCCGCATGAGCATCTATCACTAAAGATGTAGGCGATCGCAATTTACCATTGTTGTCTCTCGGAACCAGTAAATTTTTATGAATTCCTATCGCTTGTGCATATTTGGCAATTTCTTCTAAACCTGATGCAGTAACTAAATCTGCATAAGTGCGATGCCTACGGTGGGCTTCTCTACGTTCGCGCAGCGTGTCGCAGACAGAGGCTACGCCAACGCCTACGCAACCACTAACGACAAAATCATAAGGTTTACCACTGTTATTCAGCAATTGCACTAGAGGTAAATCAGTCTTTGTGGATAAATCTTGTAAATTACCTACTTCAAAAGACTGAATAAAAACAGGTGCGTTAGCTCCCTGATAACCGTTGGCTGTTAAAGTTGCAAGTAGGGGTGCTTCTAGGGCTAACCCAATAGATTGAAAGTAAGTTGGATGCTTAGTTTCTGGGTAAATACCAATCGTCCGATTAATTTCGCCACTTTTAACCTTGACTAAATCGATTATTTCTTGCAGAGTGGGAATTTCAAAAAGTCCATCATAGGGGATATTTTGCGATCGCACTTGAGGAATTCGCTCTTTAGCTCGTAGTGTTTTCAGTTCTGTTAGGGTAAAGTCTTCCGTAAACCAGCCAGTTTTTGATTCGCCATCAATTATTTTAGTGGTTTGAAGATGAGCAAATTCTGGATGGCTTGCAACGTCGGTGGTTTCAGAAATCTCATTTTCGTGACGAGCAATTAAAATACCATCTTTAGTGGAAACTAAATCAGGTTCAATATAATCAGCCCCTAGTGCGATCGCTAATTCATAAGCAGCTAAAGTATGTTCGGGACGATAACCGCTAGCACCTCGGTGTGCAATGATAATTGGAGATGCATTTTGCAAAGTTGTAGTCATTACTTTACCCACCTAAGTAGGACGATGTAAACAATTAAAGGTTTGTAGTGAGGGCTTTAGCTCTACTTTCAGGGCTGTTCGCGTTCATCAAATGCTCTGCTAATTCTTTAACTATTCTGAATCCTGAGTTCTGACTCCTGAATTTTGACAATTATTTTTAACTTAGCTCTAAATAAGTTAAGACAAATAAAACTGTCTAAAGAGGGTTGTAATTTTTCATTGGTAAGAGTTTAAAGAGTCTTTACTTTAATCATATAGTTATGTTTATTCTCGCTGAATTACTTGTTAGCTGATAGGTTAATTATTCAAGAAATATTAGGTTAGTCAAACATACTGGGTTACTACACTAAGTCGATAAAGCTTTAGTACTATTTGAAAAACTAATTATTGAACAACAAGTATTGCTATTAAATAATAAATCTGTCATATTTAAGAATCTTATTTGATCCCTCATTCAATCCGATTGTGTTTAACACATTCTATAGGAATCATATTTGGTTTTTTACAAAACTCAGTACATATCTATTTTTTTATTTCGTGTTCCCTACCTATGCAAGTAAATTCAAGAATCAAATCGGATTTCTAGATAATTAATTTTTTCATTAGACCTCTTGCATAAATCAAAAATAAGAAAGAACCCCACCCCGCCAAAGCTACGCTTTGTCTCCCCTCCCGAAGCGCGGGGAGGGGTTGGGGGTGGGTGTTAGAGACTTTTGCAAGAGGTTTATTGTTCTTTAACAACAACTTAGTTACACCATGAATAGTCTGCAATCTGCTAAACCTCCAAAACTTGATAATTGTAATAACCAAACGATCCTCGATTACTTTGAGAATGCTTGGCAACTGGAAGATATGTTATTGAAAAGTTTAGTTGGGGAAGAGACATTTTATCTCAACCCTGACCCTTTGAGAAATCCTCTAATTTTTTATCTGGGACATTCAGCAATTTTCTACATCAATAAATTAATTCAGGTGGGGTTATTAGAAAAATGCCTCAATCCAGAGTATGAAATTTTGTTTGAAATTGGAGTAGATCCAGAAAAACCAGAAGAGTTGAATGCAGCGATCGCGCATTTGGAATGGCCGCAAGTTGCACAAACTTGGGAATATCGAGAACGAGCATATTCCGTAATTTCCGAACTAATTAAGACAACCCAAATTACTCTACCAATTCATCCCAATCATCCCCTTTGGGCTTTAATGATGGGGATTGAACACCAACGTATTCACATTGAAACTTCTTCGATGTTAATTCGCCAACTACCAATTGAGAGAGTGAAACGTCCTCAAAATTGGCAATATGCCCCTTTTAATGGTTACACTCCTCAAAACGAAATGATAGAAGTTGCTGGTGGGGTAGTAAAACTCGGTAAAGCCTTAGATGATTCAACTTATGGATGGGATATTGATTATGGCGATCGCACTGTTGAAGTTGCACCCTTTTTCGCTAGTAAATATCTGATTACTAATTCCGATTTTATCTATTTTGTCAAGGCTGGTGGCTACGAAAATCAAGAATATTGGGATGAAGAATCTTGGAATTGGAAAACTCGATACAATATTCAATGTCCTAAATTTTGGTTACATGAAAATGGTAGCTACAAATATCGAGCTATGTTTGATGAAATCGATTTACCCTTAGATTGGCCTGTGGAAGTCAATCATTATGAAGCAATGGCTTATTGTCGTTGGCAAGGGAAAGATACTCGTTTAATGAGTGAAGCAGAATACCATTTAGCAACTTATGGTAATAGTTTGTTAGATCGTGTAGAAAATTATAATCTCAATTTAAAATTTGGTTCACCTAGTCCCGTTGGGATGTTAGAAACAGCCAAAAGTTCTTTGGGATTGTATGATTTACGCGGCAATGTTTGGGAATGGTTGAGTAATAACTTAAACCCTCTTCCAGGATATCAACCTCATTTTCTTTATGAAGATAATTCTGCGATATTCTTTGATGATAAACATCAAATGATGTTAGGAGGATGTTGGATAACCAATGGTACAGAAGCTTTAAAATATTACCGCAACTGGTTCCGTCCAAATTTTTATCAGCACGCTGGTTTTCGGATTGTTCAAGATATCAAAGATTAATAGAATATGCCTCAGCCACATGACACTAAGAATTGACATAGGTCAGAGCATTGGCACTTTTATTTTAACGGCGATCGCAAATCTTAAAATTAACACAGAGAATGATACAATTTGGATTGGATTAATACGAACTTCCTTTATCTTTTAATTGGTATGTGGAAAAAGACATGAGATTATGAAAATCCGATTAGTAGAACTTTTCCAAATAAAAATCTTAAATTCAGAAGGCGCTAACTGGACGCAAAAAAACTAATATTATTTATGCGATCGCATTCTCTATGGATGTAAAGAAACATTATTCAATCAATTATTTTGATGCAGACTGAAAATAACTTGCGTTTCAAGGGCATAATACTGCTTATTTTTGTTAATATAATTGGTTCTACAACTTTTCCATTGACCAAAGACATCGTTGGTAGCCTTTCACCAAGTGCATTGATTGCTACACGCTTTGTCATAGCCGCAGCAGTTTTTACCCTAAATTTACGTAATCTTAACAAACTTTTAGTTCGTGATGGTATATTACTAGGACTTTTGCTTTTCTTTTTCTTAGCGATAGAAACAATTGCGCTCAAGACTATACCAGCAAACCGGGCGGCATTCATTGGCAGTTTGAATGCCTTGATTGTCCCGCTGCTGGGATGGCTGATGAGTCAGCGCGTACCGTTGAAAACTTTCCTAGCCGCTGGAGTCGCTGTCATCGGTATTGGCGTGATGTTTTGGGAAGGGGGAGAACTAGGAATCGGCGATCTATTAATGTTCGTTGATGCTTTTGTCTATGCAGCCTACATACTTTTCCTAGAGCGAGTCGCCTCCCGTCACCCCACTTTAACGCTCACTAGCGTTCAACTTTTGTTCATTGCAACGATAGGGGTACTCTGGAGTAACACACAAATTATTAACCAATTTGAGGTAATTCGCCAGCACTGGGGAGCAATTCTTTACTTAGGGTTGTTGGCGACGGCTGCTGTCATCTGGCTTCAAACAATAGCACAGCAATGGGTTTCTTCTGACGAAGCTGCTTTACTTTTTACACTTGAGCCATTGTTCGCCACAATTTTTTCGTTTTGGCTACTTGGAGAACATCTGGGAATACGCGGTCTAATTGGCGCGATTCTTGTGTTAGTTGCTTTGGTTCTAAGTCAAAGCCCTCAAAAGATTGAGCCGGAAGCAAAAGTTGAGGTACAGAGCAGTTAACGGTTAGCTGTTTAAGCTAGGTGTATCCCACTTTTTATTTAGGTAAGTCGGCGCAATTAAAGCTAACTAGTGAAGTCCATCATTTGTCATTTGTCACTTGTACTGAGTTTCGACTGCGCGGTAATCGAGCGAAGTCGAGATTCAACTACCGCGTAGGTCGTAAAGCCTGCGGCATAGCTTCGCTTCGGGCGTAGCCTCTGTCTGCGACACGCTGCGCGAACGCAGAGAAGTATTAATCATTTGTAAGGGTTTTAAGCTTGTTTATGTTTGTCAACATAACTTTGTTTATTTCCGCCGACTTACTTAGCGAGCAAAGATTAGATTAATCCATATTTACTACTTATTCAATCTTGCCTAAGCTTGTTGGTTCCTCAACTGGAGCATTTTTGTAGAGTATTTTAGCGATCGCACGAGCATATTCAAACAAAAGTTAGTTTTCTTCTTCAGTCATAGTAGTTCTGGTAAATAATGATTGCTGTGATTATTCCTTCACCATCTCACATCTAATTTATATTTATCGGAAGAATAAAACTTGGATGCTCCCGTTTAAAGTTAGCTAAACAGGGAATTGACAAACATAATCATGCATTTGTCAATACGTAATTCCTGATAAATATTATGAAAACGTGCTTGACTTCTTTCAGTTAGTTATTAGATAATAGATAAAAGATTTGAACTGTTAAAAACATCTTACTACTTACATAAAAGATATTTGATATGCAGTTTACTAATTGAATTAGCCAAGCTTTGGAGTAATTGAATTAGCTAAAATCTTGATTTTACATTGAACCCAAGCATCAATGCTATTACTTAAATAAATAATTTTGATGCTTAAATTTATCATGATTTTGTAGTGAATATTGTGTATCATAACACTGCCAATTTTTTCAATGCTACTAAATATTCTCGTCTGAGCCGAGAAGCTGGAGCCTTATTACACAAAGAGTTTGCTCTCAACTGTTATGTAAAATTGCCGTTGTTTTTCAATGATGATTCATTTGCAATTTTGAAAACAGAAGTTCTCAGAATATTTGAGCAGCATTCTCGAAGAAGAGACTTCAACATGAAACATGAGCAAAATACTCCTAGACATCTTAGTACTGTTTCGGGAGTTGCTGTTGCTGAACACTCACAACTTATTCCGGCTTTGTACCGTGATTCTCACCTAATTGAGTTTCTCTGTGGTATTGCGGGAACTCAAGTTCACTTAGTACCAGATCCTTTTGATAGGCATGTAATCCATAGGCTTGACAAAATTGGAGATGTTCATGGGGGACATCTCGATACCTACGCTTTTGCTTTTGCTATTTTTATTGAAACCCCGCCAAAAAAAGCTGGAGGATGCCTAGAATTTGTTCCCCACAGTATGGAAATTAGCGATCTCGATACATCATTAGCTAAACGGGTTGGGCATCATGTTGGAGATTGCTACTTTATGAAAACGAACCAATCTGTTCATCGAGTTTTGCCTCTTTCGGAAGAAGTCAAGCGAACTAACCTAATCTTGACCTACGCTGATGATGAAACAATAAATATTGATATTTCTTACTCTAGTCAACCTCTTTACGGTTAACTAAAGGGAATACTGTCAGTAGACCAGAAATTTGTCTCTTCAAGTGGCTTGTAACTTTATTTTGGAACACTTTAAACAACGAGTGTTTGAATACACATACTCAATTTCCTATCAATGTGTAAGTTCTAATAAATACCCATTTCAAGGTGACTGATAAAATCTCTTTTTTCTCTGTTATCTCTGCGTCTGAAGCGCTCAGTACACTTATTTATTTAATCACAGAAGCACAGAGAATACAGAAATAAGAGGTTAAAGACGAATCTATTTGCGAAAATTTTTATCCACCTTGAAAGAGCTATTTTTAGTCAGGTGAACTGCAACTAAGCCAATTTTTAAAGTTTTAAATCCCAATCAATTTAAATCCACTGGGTCTTTATCTATGAATATACTAGAGTCGATTTCAGCTGCAAAGATCAATTCCCATATCACGATTCAAAAAACAGCAAAAGGACGAGGAGTTTTTGCTAGCAAAAAATTTGCCCAAGGAGAAACTGTCGTGGTGGGTATCCCCATTGAAGAAGTTCCTGAACGAACAATTTATTCCTTTCAGATAGATTTTAATTTGTATGTCAACCTAGACGAGCCTGCTGTCGTCATTAACCATTCTTGTGATCCAAATACTGGGGTAAGAAATAATCAGTTTGGAGGATATGACTTTGTTGCTTTGGGCGATATAGAAGCAGGTGAGGAAATTACCTGGGACTACGAAACCACTGAATATGAATCAATTGCTGTTTCTCGATGCTTGTGCGGATCTTTATCTTGTCGAGGGAAAACATTAGGATTCAAATTCCGCGAACAAATGTTGCGTGATACTTACGAGGAGTACATTGCAGATTATCTCAAAACTCAAAGCAAATGATGTTTAGACATCTCCAGAAATTAAATATGCTCTAACCATTACTCTTGTAGAGACGTAGCACTGCTATGTCTCTACATTCTTTTTTTGGAGATGTCTGATGTTATTTTTTTGCTTAAGCCTTTTTCAACCAGCTAAACATAGCGCGTAAATCTTTACCAACTTCCTCAATTTTGTGTTCAGCTTCTTTACGACGCATAGCGGTAAATCCTGGTTTACCAGCTTGGTTTTCCAGAACAAATTCTCGTGCAAATTGCCCAGATTGAATTTCGCTGAGAATCTTCTGCATTTCAGCTTTGGTTTGTTCGGTAACAATCCGTGGGCCACGGGTGTAATCGCCATATTCAGCAGTGTTAGAAATGCTGTCGCGCATCTTGGCTAAACCACCTTCTACAACCAAGTCAACAATCAGCTTGACTTCATGCAGACATTCAAAATAAGCCAATTCTGGTTGATAACCAGCTTCTACCAAAGTTTCAAATCCGGCTTTGATTAAAGCACTCAAACCACCGCACAATACTGCTTGTTCGCCAAATAAATCTGTTTCGGTTTCTTCGCGGAAAGTAGTTTCCAGAACACTAGCACGAGTACCACCGATACCTTTAGCATAAGACATGGCGCGATCGCGTGCCTGACCACTGGCATCTTGATAAACTGCAAACAGCGCTGGTACACCTTCCCCACCTTCATAAGTCCGTCGTACCAAGTGCCCCGGACCTTTGGGTGCTACCATCACCACATCGACGTTAGCAGGTGGTACAACTTGCCCAAAGTGAATATTGAAGCCGTGGGCAAAAGCCAACACATTACCTTCTTCGAGATTTGGTTCAATCTCATTTTTGTAAATCGTTTTTTGGACTTCATCAGGTAACAAAATCATGATGAAGTCAGCAGCATTAGCGGCATCTGCAACATTTTTCACAGTTAAACCAGCTGCTTCAGCTTTTGCAACTGACTTACTACCCGGATATAGTCCCACAATCACATTCAAACCACTATCTTTGAGATTGAGAGCGTGGGCATGACCTTGGGAACCATAGCCAATGATAGCAATAGTTTTTCCAGCCAAAAGGTCTAAATTGGCATCTTCGTCATAATACATCCAGGCCATAGAAGCATCTCCTGTCAGCAAGCATTGTCATTAATTGGCAGACTTACGATTTTACCTCAAATTGAGTAACACAGATGAATTATCAATCATGCAATTTATCTCTGGGGATTGGGGATTAGGGACTGGGGAGATGAGGAAGCAGGGGAAGAAAAACTATTAATCATTGCCCAATGACCAATGACTAATGACAAATCTGTTACATAAATCGCAACAATACAGGCTTTGAGTTTTACTTCAGTAATACTGGGGTTAACTTCATCTATCTGGGGGTAGATTATGTACGCTTCGACTAAATTACCGCGCACATCTGCTTTATTTTTAAGTGCGTTATTGGGAGGGGTGATTTTCACTAGTTGCGCTTCTTCTGAACGCTCAACCAATTCGGCTTTACCTCAAATGGCCGCCGATGGGATGGCAAATCGAGCATCTGCACCTGCTGGTGAAAGCAGTATTTCCCAAAAGGCGCAAGCTTCACCAATAGCGCGTTCTCGTCCCCAACTCATCAAAAAGGCAGCAATCTCTTTGACTGTCAACTCTGTAGATCAGACTGTTGATGCTGTTTCACAAATTATCAATAAACAGCAAGGGGATTTAATCGGGTTGAAACAACAACAACCCAAAAGTGACAACCCACGTTACACAGCAACAATACAATTACGGGTAGCAGAGAACCTGTTGGAACCTACCTTAGAACAACTAGCTAAATTGGGCACTGTTGAGAGTCGTAATATCACTGCCGAAGATGTAGGCGATCGCCTTGTAGATTTCCAAGCCAGATTAACCAATTTGCAGAAAACTGAAGCCAATTTACAAAAAATTATGGATCGGGCTGGTTCTGTCAGAGATGTGCTTAGTGTTGCCCAAGAATTAAGTAATGTCAGACAAACCATAGAACAAATCAATGCCCAATTGAAAAGCCTACAAAATCAAGTTGCTTATTCCACCATTACGCTGAACCTAGAAGCCGCAGTTTCTAGTACCAGTCCCCAACCTGCCTTGGGTTTGCAAGTTCAAGAAACTTGGAACAACTCTACCCACTCTTTGAGTGCATTTTCTGTTGGCTTACTCAAGCTGGGTATTTGGTTAATTGTTTACAGTCCCTATTTGTTAATTTTTGTTGCTCTTATCTATGGCTTTAACCGTTGGCGGCGAACTCATTCACCACGTTTGACACAAACACCAGAATCAACTAGCTCTGAGTAAACTTGCATAAATCTTACATCTACCTTTGATAAATTTACACAAGTAAAAAGCGATTCAAGTATTCCCAACTATGATTGTCTGCGCCTCTCTCTTGAAAAGTTCTGCTTATCCTGTAGTTTTGATTACTTTAATCATTCTTTAAATGTAAAGGGCAATACAAAATATATGATGACAAGTTTGATACAAATTTGTTAAGAATAGTTACAATAGTCGGCATCCCGGATAATATTTCTTATGGTAAATTCACTTGACAATAATCCACCCCATCAAGTTGTAATCGTTGGTGGTGGTTTCGGTGGACTTTATGCAGCAAAAACACTCGCCAAAGCGGCAGTAAACGTTACTCTGATTGATAAACGTAACTTTCATCTATTTCAACCTCTCTTATACCAAGTCGCTACAGGTGCGCTGTCTCCGGCTGATATTTCTTCGCCGTTGCGTTCTGTCCTCAGCAAGAGCAAGAATACGACAGTGCTGCTGGGAGAGGTGAATAATATTGATTCACAAGCGCAAAAAGTTATTGTAGGCGACGAAGCAATTCCTTACGATACGTTAATTGTCGCCACAGGTGCGAAGCATTCCTACTTTGGCAAAGATAACTGGGAAGAATTCGCCCCAGGCTTGAAAACTGTAGAAGATGCGATAGAAATGCGTCGCCGGATTTTTTCGGCCTTTGAAGCCGCAGAAAAAGAAACCGATCCAGAAAAACGCCGGGCTTGGTTAACTTTTGTAATTGTGGGTGGTGGCCCAATAGGTGTAGAGTTAGCTGGTGCGATCGCAGAATTAGCAAATCAAACCCTCAAAGAAGACTTCCGCAACATCGACACATCAGAAGCCAAGATTTTGCTATTAGAAGGTTTGGATCGAGTTTTGCCACCTTTTGCACCAGAGTTATCACAAGAAGCGGAAGCATCCCTGACGCGCTTGGGTGTGGTTGTGCAGACAAAAACATTGGTAACAAATATTGAAAATGATGTTGTTACCCTCAAACAAGGCGATGAAGTTAAAGAAATTGCCTCAAAAACGGTATTATGGGCAGCAGGTGTGAAAGCTTCCGCAATGGGAAAAGTGTTAGCAGAACACACTGGTGCAGAGTGCGATCGCGCTGGACGGATTATTGTTGAACCTGACTTGAGTATTAAGGGACATCCCAATATTTTTGTAGTTGGTGACTTAGCAAATTTTTCTCATCAAAATGGTAAACCCCTACCTGGTGTTGCACCTGTAGCGAAGCAAGAAGGTGAATATGTAGCAACATTAGTTCAACAGCGGCTTGCAGGTAAAAGTTTGCCACCCTTTGCTTATAAGGATCATGGTAGTTTAGCAATGATTGGGCACAATTCTGCTGTGGTAGATTTGGGCTTTATGAAGCTGAAAGGTTTCTTTGCATGGCTGTTTTGGCTAGTGATTCACATCTACTTCCTAATTGAATTTGACAACAAATTAGTAGTAATGATTCAGTGGGCGTGGAATTACTTTACTCGTAATCGCGGAGCAAGATTGATTACAGGTAAAGAATCAATTACGGAGTTTGTAATTAGCGATCGCAACAATTATTCAGCCGATAATAAACAGCTTAGTAAATGTCTAAATTGGGAATTGGGCATTGGGCATTGGGCATTGGGCATGGGAGAAAGAATTCTTATAACTCCTAACTCCTAACTCCTAACTCCTAACTCCTAACTCCTAACTCCTAACTCCTAACTCCTAACTCCTAACTCTCCACTTCTAACTCCCCACAACAAAGTTATCGCCCTCATAAATTAGCAGTAAGCTATTTGAGGGCGTTTTTTGTATTTACTATGGCAACCATTAACGACAACTACCTGAAACTGAAAGCGGGTTATCTGTTTCCAGAAATTGCTCGGCGGGTGAATGTCTTTGCAGAAGCGAATCCTGATGCTAAAATCATTCGGCTGGGCATTGGCGATGTTACTGAACCTCTGCCAGAGGCTTGCCGTACAGCGATGATTAAAGCTGTGGAAGAAATGGGCGATCGCAATACCTTCAAAGGCTACGGCCCAGAGCAAGGCTACGCTTGGTTACGGGAGAAAATTGCTACTCACGATTTCCAAGCACGGGGAGCCAATATAGATGCTTCCGAAATCTTTATCTCCGATGGTTCCAAGTGCGACACCAAGCAACATTCTAGAAATCTTTGGTCATGACAACATAATTGCCGTAACTGACCCAGTTTACCCTGTGTATGTAGACACTAACGTTATGGTGGGAAATACTGGGGATGCCAACGATAAAGGCGAATTTGAGGGTTTAGTTTATCTACCAATTACGGCTGATAACAACTTCACCGCCGAGATTCCCTCAAAGAAAGTCGATTTAATTTATCTCTGCTTTCCCAATAACCCCACTGGCGCAACTGCTACTAAGGAATATCTCAAAGCATGGGTAGACTATGCCAAAGCTAATAACTCGATTATTTTCTTTGATGCAGCCTACGAAGCTTACATTACTGATCCGTCAATTCCCCACTCAATTTATGAAATTGAAGGTGCAAGAGATGTTGCGATCGAATTTCGGTCTTTTTCCAAGAACGCAGGTTTTACAGGAACCCGTTGCGCGTTAACCGTAGTACCGAAGACACTCACAGCAAAAGCCGCCGATGGTTCCGATGTCGAACTGTGGAAACTGTGGAATCGTCGCCAGTCTACCAAATTCAACGGCGTTTCTTATATCATCCAACGAGGAGCCGAAGCGGTTTACTCCGAAGAAGGACAAGCGCAAATCAAAGGATTGGTGAATTTCTATCTAGAAAACGCCAAAATTATCCGCGAGAAACTCACAGCCGCCGGATTATCAGTTTATGGTGGCGTGAATGCACCTTACGTTTGGGTGAAAACGCCTAATGGTTTATCCAGTTGGGAATTCTTTGATAAGTTGCTGCAAACCGTGAACGTTGTAGGAACACCCGGTTCTGGCTTTGGTGCTGCGGGTGAAGGTTACTTCCGGATTTCGGCGTTTAACAGCCGGGAGAATGTCGAAGAGGCGATGAAGCGGATTACAGAGAAGTTTAAGGTGTAGAGCGATCGCTTTTGTTAAACTCATTCTATTAGTCTAAAGGTTACGGTGGGCTGTATTATCCACCGCAACCTGATAGATTTTGAATTTTGAATTTTGAATTGGAGCGAAGCGATGTGACTGCTGCTATCCCCGTTTTCAAAGCTGTTAGCCAGATGCAATTAGCACCTGGTAGCACGGTGACAATTCCTGATGTTAGCTGGCAAGAATTTGAATCTATTTTAGAAGAATTAGGAGAAAAAAGAACCACCCGAATTGCCTACAGCCAGGGTACTTTAGAAATTATGGCTCCTTTACCAGAACATGAAATTCCCAAAGATTTAATTTCTGATATTGTCAAAATATTGCTGAAAGCTAAAGATATCAGATATCAACCTTTTGGTTCCACCACCTTTAAACGGCAAGGTGTAGCAGGAGTTGAACCTGATGCTTGCTTTTATATTCAGAATTATCAACAAATGATTGGTCATCGCCGCTTGCAGCTTGATGATCCGCCGCCAGATTTAGCGATTGAGACTGATGTCACATCGAAAACTACTCTTGATGCTTATGAAGCCATTAAAGTCCCAGAATTATGGGTTTACGATAACGGAAACCTTTCTATTTATTTGCTGAGAGATGGGAAATACATAAAATCTAATACCAGTCCTAATTTTGCAGATATAGCTATTACTGAGATTATCCCTGCTGCGGTGGAACGTAGTTGGCAAGTAGGAAGTTTTCAAGCTTTGGAAGAATTGGAAGCGATGATTTAGTAAATAATAAAGTAGCCACTGGATGGTGTAAACAATAATTGATGTAATCTAAAAGATAAGAATTATCGAATGAATTTGTTTAGCTCCTCAATTAAAAGATGTACTGTTGTTGAAGGATTATCATTTACTGGATTGGGATGATTATATTGCTTCAGAAGACTTTTAGCGTGTTTGATGGCAGTAGATTGACGATTTTCTATTTCTTCATAGATGGTTGCACTATTTTTTTTATATTTGTATCCAAGTAATTTCTCTAATTTATCGATATAATCCTTGCGAGGAAGTCCAGTATTTAAAAACTCAAAATGCAATACATACCATAATTCAAAAGCTTCATTAGAATAAGCAACTTGAAATCCTTCTCTTTCAGCGTTTGCAATGGCGTTGTTAAAATCTTGCTTAGGCTCATCATCCCTATCAAATACGCACCAAATTTGATCGTAATCTCCTTGAGCTTTTAATTCTTTAGCTTCTTGTACTAGTTTACTTGGATTGTATCCAAATCCTCTAACATCAATCTTTTTCACAGTTGTGGAAACGCGAAAGCTCATGAAGTAATTTGGCTCGGTTTTTTCACCTTCACAAATAATTAAAAATATTTGCCTAAGCTCTCTTGTTTCAACTTTTCTATCGGTATATCCACGAGATGATGATCTCCTTGAATTATTTCTAGGCATTAGGCTCACCAATAAATGGAATAGCACCATATCTGCCTTTAAGATAGTCACTTTCAAAAGAGGCATCATTCCGTATTTTATATTCAACTAAGGAATATAAATCTG
Source organism: Nostoc sp. GT001 (assembly GCF_030382115.1). Classification (NCBI taxonomy): domain Bacteria; kingdom Bacillati; phylum Cyanobacteriota; class Cyanophyceae; order Nostocales; family Nostocaceae; genus Nostoc; species Nostoc sp. GT001. Next base: position 2,242,752 of record NZ_JAUDRJ010000003.1, on the reverse strand, counting down.
TAGCACCATATTTGTTTTTCTCAGTAAACCAAATCTGATCTCTCCGAAATATTTTATTACTGAGCAAATTGGTGTCATCAGTCATAAATATTAGTTGTGCATTATTAGAATTTGTCTTTATTGAATTAAATAATTCAACAATTGCTTTGCTGATTAGCGGGTGAAGTCTCGCATCCAATTCATCAAATATTAAAACTTTGCCATATTTAAGAGTATCTACCAAAAGTCCAGCAATAGAAATTATTTTTTTAGTTCCCTCCGATTCTTGATTTTCTAAATCGAAGAATTTTATAGAAACATAATTACCTTTTTTGTCAAATTTTTGATGCCCTGTCTTAATTAAATTTTCTGTTTTGAAATGATAAGAGCTTTGTTCTATAGGGATAATTTCTGCTTGCTTTATTCTTATTTGTTTAATGCCTAAATCTAGTTGTTTAATTAACTGAATGATTTCTGATTTATTATCATTATTTCTGGCTAAATAACTTACTGTATGAATCAAATGCTCTTGATCATCTAAACCTGAAACTATATTTACTTTTTTTGTAAGCCAATCTAGTATTCTCTCAGCTATTTCAACATTAAATTGAGCAGCTACTGATAGAAAAAGTGCATTACTCCTAGTTTTTGGGTAAATACCCTGAGCTTTAAACTTTTTAGATAGATATTTTAGCTTACGCGAATTTCCTTCAGAAACTCGCTCAAAAAGAGGAGTTTTTCTTGTGTTAGGAACGTAAGATAACCATTCAGAAATAACTCTTTTTTGATTAGCTTCAAACCCATATCTATACTTGATAGCATCTAATAAAAACACAATTTCAAAAAAAGATGGTTGTGCTTCAGTTTCTGTACTTAGCTCAAATGGCTCAACTCCTATTTTTTCTGTACTTTGAGTTTCCTTAGAGGAATTAATCATAAACCACTTCATGAAGCTCAAAGCTTTCGCAAGATTACTTTTGCCACTAGCATTAGCACCATAAATTGCAGCACTTTTGAGTAATTTTAGATCATCATCTATCGCAAAAACATTGTTTTCATCAAGTTCTTTTTCTTTGGCAACAATATTGGCAGCCACCATACTAAAGGTAACTTTATCCTTAAAAGATCGGTAATTGCCAATACTAAACTCTATGAGCATAGTAACTTTTTATCCTAAACAGCATATTTGTGAAACGATCGCAAATATATAAGTTAAGCATAGCGGTTATCGCACATAAAATATGACTACTCTGACTATGCGATGCCTACAACGGTAAACTATACACTTTCCCAATTATCCATTCATGCATCAATAAATTATTCCTGAGCATTACTTCCTCCTTCTTCACTATCATCAGGTAAATCAATTTTCGGTTGCCCATAATTAGCCAAAGTCACCCCTTCTTCTAAATATACAGCAGAGTATTTGCTCAACCCAATACGCTGTGCAGAATAAATTCCAGAATGACCGGAAAATAAATAGCTCACTACACAGCCAATAGCAATAAATACCCCCGATTCCAGACCAAATAATTCAATTCCCATTAAGGTTGATGCTAAAGGTGTATTTGCTGCACCCGCAAACACACCCACAAATCCCATTCCTGCTAACAGTGGTGCAGGTAATGCTAAAAGCAACGACAAAGCATTACCTAAAGTTGCACCAATAAAAAACAAAGGTGTCACTTCTCCACCCTTAAAACCTGCACCTAAAGTTAAAGCAGTCAAGCCTAGTTTGGCTGCAAAATCCCAAGGAGGTAGCTGAGTATAGAAGGAATCAACGATTGTTGGAATACCAAGCCCAATGTATTTGGTTGTTCCACTCAACCCAACAATTGCTGCTATTATCGCACCGCCTATAAAAGGACGCATTGGAGGATAAGATATCTTGGTTTTAAACAAATGGCTGATTTTGTGAGTTACTTTAGCAAAAAATCTCGCTACAATTCCAAAGATTACACCTGCAATAATTGCAGAAATTAGTCCCCAAATTGTGAGCGTCGGTATTAACGGAGCGTGTCGGTATGCGGTATGATGTAAACCCAATAGTAAGGTGACTTGATTACCAACGATCGCAGCAATCAAAGAAGGAAAAAGAGCATCATAATGAATCCTACCAATTGCTAAAACTTCCAGACCAAATACGGTTCCAGCTAAGGGAGTACCGAACACTGAAGCGAATCCTCCACTTATACCTGCTGTTAATAAAATTCGCCGATTAGCCCCTTTAAAATGCAGTATTTTAGTTACCTGATCTGCCAAAGAAGCACCCATTTGTAATGCTGTACCTTCACGACCGACTGAACCACCAAAAAAATGGGTGAGGTCTGTTCCTAGTAACACAAGAGGAGCCATGCGGAAGGGAATAACTTTTTTGGGATTATGAATTTCTTCAAGTAAAAGGTTATTTCCAGCTTCTACAGTCCGACCAAATCGATGATAAATCCAACCACTTAAGAAGCCGCCAAGGGGAAGGAAGGCGATAATCCAGCGATGTGATTCTCGCCAATCAGTTGCCCATTCCAATGATGCTAAAAGAGCCGCAGAAGCAGTTCCAGCCAGAATGCCAACTACAGCAGAAATTGGCAGCCATTTGATTAGGTGGGGTAAGGCAATAAAAGGTTCAAATTGACGTAGTTTTTTCATAAAAAAATCGTAATTAAAGTAGAATCCCGAAATTACTTTATTTTAGATTTATCTTTCAATCTAAAATCTAAAATCCAAAATTTCATTATGCTGACGATTTTCTAGCAAGATTACAGGTATTGGGCTGGCTTCTAAGACTGCTTGTGATACTGAGCCAATAAGCACTTTTTCCCAAGGTTGATGTCCGCGTTTTCCCATCACGATCGCAGTGACACGATACTCCTCGGCAATGCGAATAATCTCTTCTGGAATCGCGCCTGTAACAGTCAAAAATTCATACCTGATATCAGATAACAACTGTTTGCTTTGTTCTTTTATTTGTTCTATATCTTGCTGGTTTGAAGTGTTAACTACATGCAAAACGATCGCTTCCCCATTACTGCGGCGTGCTAAATCTGCGACTTTGGTTAAAACTTCTGTGGCTAAACTCGATGTATCTACGGCTGCCAGCAATACTGTACGAGTAGCAACTGTTACCTTGGTGGGGTCAACTTCGCCTTTGGTAAGCAATTTCGGCGCAAAGGTCATAGTTGCCCACGCGCCTAATGGTGCTGTGATTAAAATTGATAGAGCTGCGATCGCTAAAATTATCTCACCTCCGGCAATTCCTTGGGAGAGGGGTATTGCCCCAATGGCAGCTTGGACTGTAGCTTTTGCTGAGTTTCCTGGTAGCAGAAATAATCTTTCTCGCCAATTCCAATTACTACCCAAGGTTGAAAGATACCAGCCCAGCATTCGACCAATTAGTAAACCGATTGCCAGAATTATAATGCCAGGTAACAGAATCTTTTCTAATACTTGTAGTTGAATAGTTGCCCCTAACAAGACAAACAAAAAAATCTCCGCGACTATCCATAAACTGTCAAAACCGCCGCGTAATCTTCGGGCTAAGGGAGCATCTAATTCAATTAAGAAAAACCCCATCGCCATTGCTGCTAAATAGCCAGAAAAGTAAGGCAAAGCATGAGCGCTAATTACCAAGAATAAAGCTAAACTGGCAGCAATCACAGTATCTTGAACGGTATTTTGAGTCCAGTTTTGTTTAGTTAATAGTAAAACTAATAAACGGGCTGCTAAATAGCCAAACAAGACTCCCAGCAATATTTGCATGATAATTTGGAACGGCAGCAGTTGGAGAGCAGTCAAAGTCAATCCCCCAGGTAGGGTAATCTGCTCAACACCTCCGTCACCTAAGAAACTTAGCAGTAAGCTGAAGACTAGTAATAGCAGCACATCAGATAAAGCACTACCAGTTAAAATTGCATCGGGAATTCCTTTTGTGACACCCCAACCTAAACTTTTCAACCTCAGCATTCCTGGGACAATTACAGCCGGAGATTCAGCGCCAATCACACAACCCAAGAGTAATCCGGTGGGAAAGTCAAATTTAAAAATTATCATAGCGGTAATTGCGATCGCGATCGCTTCTGTTGCTGCTGGCAAAAATCCCAAGCGCAGCGCCACAGTTCCCTGTTGAGCCAGTTTTTCTCTATCTAAGCCCAGTCCGGCTTTCATTAAAATAATCATTACCGCCAAAGTTCTTAACTCATCAGCAGCACCCAGCACATCTTCACTGATGACATTCCGAACTTGGGGGCCGAGAATAATCCCCACTAAAATCATCCCAATTAAAGGCGGAGCGCCTAAACGACGGGCAAGTTGACCGACAAAAAAGCCCATCATTAAAATCCACAATACACTGGCTAGCATTCCATGACTCCTTGAGGCGCGATTTGTAGATTTACACTTTCTACAGGAGAGTCAGGTAATGCTTTTAGCCAAGCCCTACTCTCCCGCAGTTAGCGAAGAAAGTAGGAGCCATCAGCCTTCCATATCAGAATTTATCCGTTTGGAAAGGCGGTTTTGGCGAGCTCCATCACCATTGATAGTTTTTCATTAAATTAATAATACCATTTTTGCTGTGAGTCAATATCTTTGGTATTCTACGATATAAATAATATTAGTTAAATAATGTGTATCATTGGCGGTATTATATGCTGCCATCATCAGAAAGTAATTACCAGCCTGTTGAAGATTCTCAGACAAAACTAGATCAGTTTTTAGTTTGTGGGCTAGGAAGTTTGGGTCAGCATTGCGTTGCAGTCCTAAAAGAGTATGGTGCTGTTGTCAATGCTATTGATCAAGAACAACCCCAATATTTGGAAATACCAAATTTATTAAGTTTATTAGAAAACTTATTCATCGGAGATTGTCGTCAGAGCAGTGTTTTAGAACAGGCAAATATTTCTCGGTGTCGAACTGTACTTTTAGTCACTAGCAATGAACGGGTAAATATAGAAGCTGCCTTTGCGGCAAGGCTTTTAAATCCTCAAGTTCGCCTGGTTGTACGTTCTGATAAACAAAATCTCAATGAACTGTTAAGTCAGACCCTTGGTAATTTTATTGCTTTTGAGCCGAATCAAATTTCCGCTTCTGGCTTTGCTCTGGCAGCCCTTGGAGATGACAATCTTGGATATTTCCAACTGGAAGAACGTCAATTTCGGGTAGTAAAGCGTCAGATAAAAATAAGTGATAACTGGGCTAATAAATGGCATATACATGAATTAAATACTTTATATCGTCGGGTTTTAAATTACGCTAATGATTCATCTCCTTTGCCTAAAGAATTTCATCATTGGGAACCAGAAGCGACATTAAAACCAGGTGATACTATTATTTATATTGAAGTTACAGAGCAGCTTAAAAGTTTAAAACAAATTGCTACTGTGCGTAAACATAACTGGCAGCAGTTATGGCAAGAGATTGTATTAGGTAGAACCTGGAAAAATTTAAAAAATAAAATAGTATATCTCTCGCGGACATTCTCTCGTTATCAGAGTTTGCGGGTGGCAATTATTTGTGGAATTACAGTACTTTTTCTTTGGTGTTTTGGAACAATTATTTATATCTTAAATTATCCTGAAAGTAACATAATAGAAGCATTTTATGCAATTGCTGTCTTGCTTTTGGGAGGATATGGAGATGTCTTTGGTGGTGTTAATTTTAAAACGCCACCAGAGCCAGCTGAAAATATGCCAGGATGGTTGCGATTGTTTAGCCTCGCGCTAACTGTAACTGGTATAGGTTTTGTTGGGGTTTTATATGCGTTGCTAACTGATACTCTGTTAAGTTCAAGGTTCCAGTTTTTTAATAATTACCAGCCATCAATCCCCCAAAAAGACCATGTTGTACTTATTGGATTAAATCGAGTCGGTCAGCGAGTCGCGGCTTTGTTACAAGAATTCAAGCAGCCTGTGGTGGGTATTAGTAGCACAGCACTTAACGCCGATTTTCTCAACAAAATACCACTGATTATTGATAATATTACCGATGCTTTAGATAAGGTAAATCTCGCTAATAGTAAAAGTGTCGTTGTCGTTACGGATGATGACATGGAAAATTTGGAAATAGCTTTGATGGCATATGCTAAAAGTCCTAAAACTCGTGTGGTCATTCGGACTTACGACCGATACTTTCGTGATAATGTCGCACGATTGTTTCCTTATGCTCAAGTTATTTGTACCTCTGCTATTTCAGCAGAAGTATTTGCTGCTGCGGCTTTTGGAGAAAATATTCTCAGCTTATTTAACTTCGATACTCAAACTATTTTGGTAGTAGAGTACATGATTGAAGCTGGAGATACACTGAATGGATTACTATTGGCTGAGGTTGCCTATGGTTATGGAGTTGTACCAATTTTATATCAAAGCCTCAAGCGATCGCCTGTTAAATTAATGCCTGCCGATCATACACAACTGACTGTTGGCGATCGCCTGATTGTTCTGGCAAATAGTCATAGCCTCCAGCGGATTGAACGAGGTGAAATGTTTCCTCGAAATTGGCAAGTACAGATTGAGAAAGTTTTAGCTCAAGATGCTATTTTTGATGGTGCAAATGAAATAAGTATAATATCAGGATGTAACATCGGCACTGCTAGAGAGTTGATGCATAATTTGCCTGGACTGCTACCAACAGCATTATATAAACAACAAGCTCTTTTACTAGTAAGAAGACTTAGTAAATTAAGAGTTACAGCCCGGTTGAAATCATTCGTTGAGAATTAAAAACTTATTAGAATAACGAACCGCAGAGGCGCAGAGGACACAGAAAAATGAGAGTTTGAAAGATATTTTACGTAAGTCTTACTTGGATTTGCAAATATTTTCTTCTATTAATTACTAATAATAAGACAGCAGCGATCGCAAATAAGCTTCCAGTTATAAATGTTGCCTCTGCTCCCAATGTTTGCCACAATCCACCAGCTAGCAGACTGGCGGGTAAGAGCGCTAATCCTACAGCCAAATTCAGGAATCCAAAAGCAGTACCGCGCAGATTTGCAGGGATACTATTTGCCACTAGTGCCAATAGCAATCCTTTACTCATACCCAAATGCAAACCATAAAGGGCAAACAATCCCCAGACTTGCCAAGATGTCTGCACGAAAGCAAAACCCAGATACACCAGGGCGTATAAGAGAAATCCGCCTACTAGTAACCCAAATTTACCCACGCGATCGGAAAGTATTCCTATTGGGTAGGCACTGAATGAGTAGGTGATGTTCATCATCATTAATGTCAATGGGATGAGTGAGGCTGAAATACCTGTTTGCTCGGCTCGCAACAACAAAAAAGCATTACTGGAGTTGCCTAAATTGAATAGCAGCGCCACTGCTACAAGTACCCAGTATCCTTTACCCAAACTGCGTAAAGCTTCCCATTGCAAAGGGTTGCTTCGGTTCCCTTGAATTTCACTTGTTTTTGGTTCACTCACTCCCACTGCTAATAAAGCCACTGCGAAGAATCCAGGGATGAGTGCTAGCCAAAAAATCAGGCGGAAGTTGTTTTGGGAAGCAGCCATCAGAGCAAATGCTGCCAAAGGCCCTAAAAATGCTCCGATAGTATCGAGAGATTGACGCAATCCATAAGCTGCACCGCGTACTTCTGGATTAGTGGAATCGGCAACTAAGGCATCACGGGGTGCTACCCGGATACCTTTGCCAATGCGATCGCCAAATCGAGCTATTAATACTCCAGTTGGGCTGGTAGCTACAGCAAATAAAGGTTTTACAAAGGTTGACAATCCATACCCAAACACCGCTAATCCTTTACGATGTCCTAAGTAATCACTCAATACTCCCGAAAAGATTTTTAAAATTGAAGCTGTTGCTTCTGCAATACCTTCAATAATGCCCACTGTCAAAATATTCGCCCCTAAAACTGACACTAGAAATAAGGGCAACAGAGAATTAATCATCTCGGAACTAATATCTGTCAGTAAACTGACAAACCCCAAAACCCAAACAGTCTGAGGAATTTTCTGAACAAATTTATTTTGTAGCCGCATATTTACTTGCAATGCAACAAATGTTTCATTAGTTAACCTAACAATAAATTAAATTCAATGCAACACTTGTTACAATATCTCTATGGATAGACAATCTTGGAATCTATTGGTGTACAAAGTACCTGCACAGCCTTCGACGCAGCGGGTGTATGTATGGCGTAAACTTAAGGGATTGGGCGCACTTTATTTACAGCAGTCGGTGTGCTTGCTACCACAGCGAGAAGACTTGCAGAGCCATTTAAAAGAATTGAAAGCGGACATTACAGCAGGTGGCGGTGAAGCAGATTTATTCACCATTTGGATTGATGAACCTGAGCAAAATGCTATGTTGGTAGAGCGCTTCCAACAGCAGTCAGACCAAGAATATCAAGAGTTTTTGGGGCAATGTCGAGATTTACATAGCGAATTGAGCGAGGAACGGAAAATAAATAACCTCACTTTTGCAGAATTAGAAGAGAATGAGGCGGAACTAACGAAACTGCGTTCTTGGTTGCCAAAAATTCGCGATCGCGATTTGTTTGATGCCCCAAAATACTCACAAGCCACTGAAACTTTGAAGGCGTGCGAATTAGATTTTCAGCTATTTTCCCAACAAATATATCAAGCACAAGGAATAGACTCAGAATCTTTATAAGTAAATGGATCTTAAATAATTGCATAGGCATAGGCAACACCTCAGTATCGCCCTTGTAATTTCTGCCTAGATAAATAATTTATTCCTATAGATAGATGCGTTTTTAGTATTTATAAATATTAATTATATGACTAAAACTTAAGTAGGAAAACCGTACTTATCTGATAGGTTTTCTGTACCATATATCTAAGTTTAGCTGGGTAAAATCAAAATGTAGCTGAAGTAATGCTGTTTTCTGAAAAATTTACACAGCATTAGCAGGAGAGCAAAAATATGACAAATCAATTAAAAACGGCTGCAATGCTTGCTGCACTAAGTGGTCTTTTGATTGCAATTAGTTACTGGGTAATTGGTGGTTCTAGTGGTTTGATTATCGGGATTGGCTTGGCAGCAGCAACCAATCTGTTTTCTTGGTATCAATCAGATAAAATTGCCCTAGCAGTATACCAAGCACAGCCAGTAAGTGAAAGGGAAGCACCAGGACTTTATCAGATGGTGCAGAGATTGAGCGATCGCGCTAACATTCCCATGCCTAGAGTTTACATCGTTCCAAGCCTTGGCGCTAACGCCTTCGCTACAGGGCGCGATCCAGAACACGCTGCTGTGGCTGTCACCGAAGGTATTCTAAATATATTGCCAGACGATGAACTCGAAGGTGTTATCGCCCACGAGCTAACCCATATTATTAATCGTGACACCCTCACACAAGCCGTTGCTGCGACTGTGGCTGGTGCGATCTCATTCCTAGCCCAAATGGTTAGTTACAGCCTATGGTTTGGTGGTGGTTCGCGAGATGACAACAGAGGTGGAAATCCTTTAGGAGTTTTATTAACAGTCATGCTTGCGCCGATAGCTGCGACAATCATTCAGCTAGCAATTTCGCGCACACGAGAATTCTCTGCTGATGCAGGTTCTGCTAAATTAACTGGTAATCCCCGCGCCTTAGCTAGGGCATTGCAACGCTTAGAAGCCTCAGCAAAGCAGATGCCTTTAAATGCTAATCCAGCTTATGAGCCGTTATTAATTATCAATTCCATCTCTGGACAGTTTTTGGGTAACTTATTTTCCAGTCACCCAGCTACAGAAATGCGAGTTGCAGCATTGTTGAAATTAGAGCAACAACTGCCAACAAAAGCTTATTAATTTGTTATTTGTCATTAGTCACTTGTACTGAGTTTCGACTGCGCTCAACTACCGCGTAGTCGAAGGCGTGGTCACTAAGCGTAGTCGAAGGCGTGGTCACTGAGCGTAGTCGAAGTGCAGCCTCTCGTAGAGAAGGGCGGGCTACGCCTAAGCAGATAAATATTTTAGGGGCGTACATCTATCTGTACGCCCTTTTTTATAGCCCGTCAAAAATATCGCTCTTTGTAGACCAAAAATGATTCACTAAACTAAATAGCCTTTACCATAAAAAACGTAAATATTCAGTACTCTAGGTTTCACAAATAGGAAATAAGCAGTGTTACCAAACAAGCCCCCCGCCAACAATCAAACTCAACGTTGGACATTTGCTCAACTTTTTGGACTGGTAAAGCGTAATCCCCTAATGATTTCGCAGTGGGTTATCCGCTGGATAGTCGTGGGGACTGCTGGTGGTCTGTTTGCAGCGTTGTACTGGAATATTCTAGAGTTTTTAACTCACAGACTCCAGCGATTTGAGGGTTTTAGCCTCCTGATAGTGATGCCACTTAGCGGTTTACTTATCGGTCTGGTGATTCATTTTTTGGGAAATCCCGGTGAAATCGCTGTGATTGTTGATAATATTCATTTCCGTGGCGGACGCCTAGATGTTCGCAAAAATCCTTCCATGATTCTTGCTTCTTTAGTCAGCATCTCGGCAGGCGGTAGTGCTGGGCCAGAAGCGCCACTGGTACAGGTAACAGGTTCTTTTGGTACTTGGATTGCCGATCGCTTAAAACTCCAAGGTGAAGACCTCAGAACCATGAGTTTAGCAGCAATGGCGGCTGGCTTCACTGCCTTATTTGGCGCACCTCTTGGCGGTGCGATGTTCGCTTTGGAGATTTTGCACCACGAGCATATTGTGGAATATTACGAAGCCTTAATGCCAGCCATTGTTTCAAGTTGCGCTAGCTATCTGGTGTTTGCAGCAATTACACATTTGGGTATTGCCCCCACTTGGCATTTTCCTCAGTATCACTTAGAAAGGATTGATGATTTTGCGATCGCGATCGCATTTGGAATTATCGGGGCTGTAGCGGGATGGATTTTTATGGGCATTTTTCGCGGCTGCGATGCCTTTTGGCAAGCCGTTTCACCAACTTCTGTTCCCATTTATGTACGTACAACACTAGCAGGAGTGGGACTTGGCATTTTAGCAGTATTATTACCCCTCACCCGTTATTTTGGACATGAAGAGTTAGATTCAGTCTTGATTGCTAACTTTGGTGCTGTTTTTCTCTTAACTCTAGCTCTTGGGAAAATGGCTGCCATTAGCATTACGGTAACAGGTGGGTGGCGCGGTGGATTCATCATTCCCCTATTTTTCACTGGTGCTTGCATTGGTAAAGCAGTAGCAATCTTAGTTCCGGGACTCGATCCTGCCCTTGCGATGATTTGTACAATGGCGGCTGTCAACGCAGCCGTAACGCGCACACCGATAAGTACGACTTTGCTACTGTCAAAACTGACTAACTTAAGTCCCTTTACGCCAATCCTTTTTGCCAGTTTGGTGGGATTTTTTCTTGCCCCTAAAGTTCCCCTGATCGCATCTCAACTCAAATCCCAGAGAGAAGCTACAGATTGAACAATTGCCTGAGTTAGCTGCCCAGGCAATAAAAAGCAATATATGCTAAGATTGTATCAAATTATAGCAATTATTCAAGAGCAATTTAGAATAATTTTGCGCTTTGTTGAGTAAACAAGCTAAAATCTACGATTTTTGGAGATTTTTAGGTTATGACAACCTCACAGGAGAGGATTATCCCGATTGACTTGCGAACCGAAATGTCGCAGTCTTATCTGGAATACGCCATGAGCGTGATAGTGGGTCGGGCGTTGCCAGATGCCAGGGATGGTCTAAAACCTGTGCATCGTCGCATTCTCTACGCAATGCACGAGCTAGGTCTGCTCCACGATCGCCCCTTTAAGAAATGCGCCCGTGTAGTGGGTGAAGTATTGGGTAAATATCACCCCCACGGTGACACAGCAGTATATGATGCCTTGGTGCGGATGGCACAGGATTTTTCCATGCGATCGCCCCTAGTTAACGGACATGGTAACTTTGGTTCGGTAGACAACGATCCGCCAGCCGCCATGCGGTACACTGAATGCCGCTTGCAAGCTTTAACTAGCGCTGGTTTACTCCACGACATTGAGTATGAAACCGTAGACTTTGCCGATAACTTCGACGGTTCCCAGCAAGAACCCACAGTTTTACCAGCACGGATTCCCCAGTTACTACTTAACGGTTCCTCTGGGATTGCCGTGGGCATGGCCACCAACATTCCCCCCCACAATTTGGGCGAATTGATCGATGCTTTGGTGGCTGTAATCCACAATCCAGAAATCACCGATCTCGAATTAATGCAGTATGTCCACGGCCCAGACTTTCCGACTGGGGCGCAGATTTTGGGAACATCAGCCATTCGAGAAGCTTATACTACCGGGCGTGGTTCCATCACTATGCGTGGTGTCGCCAACATTGAAACCGTTGAACAACGGGGACGCCCAGATAGAGAAGCAATTATCATCACCGAATTGCCCTATCAAACCAACAAAGCGGCGCTGATTGAAAAAATCGCCGAAATGGTGAACGAGAAGCGTCTAGAAGGGATTGCAGATATCCGGGATGAAAGCGATCGCGACGGGATGAGAGTTGTCATCGAACTCAAGCGTGATGCTTACCCTCGCGTCGTTTTAAACAACCTTTACAAGCAAACGCCGCTACAAGCCAACTTCGGCGCGAATATGCTGGCGTTGGTGAATAGCGAACCCCAAGTACTCACCCTCAAGCAGTTTTTAACCGTCTTCTTGGATTTCCGTATCGAATCCATTGCCAGACGCACCCGCTACGAACTGCGGAAAGCCGAAGAACGCGACCATCTATTGCAAGGGTTATTAATTGCCTTAGCCCAGTTAGATCCAATTATCGTCTTGATTCGTCATGCTCCCGATGCACCTACAGCTAAAGGTGAGTTGATTACAACTTACGGACTCTCGGAAGTGCAAGCAGATGCGATTTTGCAAATGCAATTGCGGCGCTTGACTGCCTTAGAAGCAGACAAAATTCGTTTGGAACACGAGGAATTACAAGCGAAGATTACCGACTTGCAAGATATTTTGGCACGTCGGGAGAGAGTGCTAGAAATCATTGAAACTGAAGTCGGGCAACTCAAAACTAACTTCGCCACACCCCGCCGCACGATAATTTTACCAGGGGAAGGGGAATTAGACGATCGCGACCTGATTGCCAATGAAAAAGCGATAATTCTGGTGACAGAGCAAGGCTACATCAAACGAATGCCAGTTAACACCTTTGAAGCCCAAAGCCGTGCTACCAGAGGCAAAGCCGCAGCCAAGGTGAAAGATGATGATACCATTGAGCATTTCTTAACTTGCTGCGATCACGACAGTATTTTATTCTTTAGTGAGCGTGGTGTTGTTTATTGCCTGAGAGCCTATCAAATCCCAGCGAGTTCGCGTACCAGTCGCGGCACACCAATCGTCCAGATGTTACCGATTCCCAAAGAGGAAAAAATCACCTCAATTGTACCCGTTGACGAGTTTAGCAGCGAAGAATATCTGGTCATGCTCACTAAGGGCGGCAATATCAAGAAAACCGAATTGGCTGCCTTTAGTCACATTCGCGCCAATGGCTTGATTGCCATTTCCTTAGAAGAAGGCGACCAACTCCGCTGGGTGCGACGCGCTAGAGTTGAGGACAGCGTAATCATTGGTTCTCGTAACGGGATGGCGATTAACTTCCGGTGCAACCACGAACAACTGCGTCCTTTAAGTAGGGCGACTCGTGGGGTGAAAGCCATGAAACTTAAGAATAAAGATGAGCTGGTGGGTATGGATATTCTGCCCGCAGCAATTCTGGAAACTTTGGATGTTACAGAAGCAGAAATTGAAGATATCGAAACAATCGAAACAGAAGATATCGAAATTACCGAAATTACTGAAGAGTCCGCAGAAGTGCCTAGCAGTGGCGTAGTTGGCCCTTGGGTGTTGGTAATTACAATGGGTGGATATGGTAAGCGCGTACCAGTTGCTCAATTCAGGCTGCAAAATCGTGCTGGTCAGGGTTTAATGGCAACCAAGTTCAAAAACCGCAAAACCAAGGACAAGTTGGCAACCCTACGCATTGTGAACAACGATGATGATGAAATCATGATGGTGACAAATCGCGGTATTATCATCCGTCAAGCGGTGAATGCGATTTCTATCCAATCGCGATCGGCAACTGGAGTCAGAGTGCAGCGTTTAGACGAAGATGACGCTATTACCGGAGTAGCAATAGTTCCACCTGATGCTGTCGATGCAGAAGAAGCAGAATAAAAAGCAGGGGGAGAGGTTAATCGCCTTACTCCCCTATTTGATTGCATTCGCTAGCGGCATTTTAATGGGGCTAACCGTAGCCCCAGTAGGTGCATGGTTCTTGGCTTGGATTGCCATAGTTCCCTTATGGGTGCTAGTTGTCACTTCAGCCAAAGGTAAAAACAAATTCCCCCCGGCTTTCCTATGGGGTATTGGTTTTCACGGTGTCGCCCTATTCTGGATTACCGGAATTCATCCGATGACATGGTTGGGCGTTCCTTGGTTGCCAAGTTTGGCAATTACGATTTTTTGTTGGGGATTTATCAGCTTCTTGGGAGGGGTATTCCTTACTATTTGGGCGGCTGTGATGGTTCGCCTAGCCGGACAAAAACCGTGGCTACGTATACTAATTGGTACAGCCGTTTGGTGCGGTTTAGAAAGTCTGTGGAGTGCTGGCCCTCTGTGGTGGAGTTCTCTTGCGTACACACAAAGCCCGCATAATCTCGTAATTGTACATCTGGGTCAACTGTCTGGGTCTAATACTGTGACAGCAGCGATCGTTGCCATTAATGGTTTAATTGCTGAAGGATGGATGAACCGCAGAGAGGCAGAGAGAATTTCCTCTGTGTCCTCCGCGCCTCTGCGGTTCGTTAATAAATACTGGGTTATCGCCACAGGACTATTAATTACCTTACACTTGATTGGTTTTATCTTATACAGCCGCCCCATCGCTCAACCCCCAGAAGCGGCTTTAAAAGTGGGGATTGTTCAGGGTAATATCCCGAACCGACTTTTACGAAGTTCCGAAGGGTTTCGTCGCGCCCAAGAAAATTACACCAATGGATATCTAACTTTAGCAAATCAAGGTGTAGATGCAGTCCTGACCCCAGAAGGAGCCTTACCTATTTTCCAGCGTAACTTGATGCAAACTGCTTTAGTCGCAGCAGTGAAAGAAAAAGGCGTAGTTGCTTGGATTGGGGCTTTTGGCGAACGGGGAGATAGTTATACAATTAGTTTGTTTACTTTCAACAGTAAAGGTGAAATTGTCAGCCGCTACGATAAGTCCAAACTAGTACCTCTGGGAGAATATATTCCCTTTGAAGGGATTTTAGGTGGACTAGTTCAGCGCTTGTCGCCTTTGGATGCACACCAAGTTGCTGGCTCAGCAAATCAGCTATTTGACACTCCTTTTGGTCGCGCGATCGCTAGTATATGTTATGAATCAGCTTTTCCCAAACAATTTCGCCATCAAGCGGCGGCGGGTGGGCAGTTTATTCTCAGTTCTTCTAACGATGCCCATTACACTGCATCCATGCCATTCCAGCATCATGCACAGGATATCATGCGGGCAATTGAAACTGATAGATGGTCAGCACGGGCAACTAATACCGGATATTCAGCCTTTGTAGATCCTCATGGCAGAACCTTATGGATGTCTGGATATAATACCTACGAAACTCATGCTGAAACAATTTATCGGCGACAGACACAAACTTTATATGTGCGTTGGGGTGATTGGTTAACACCGTTGTTATTGATCTCCTCTGGAGGAACTTGGCTGGTAATTCGCGGTACAAAGAAATTTAGTAATGTTGGAAATCTTTAGCATATTAATGGCAAGTCAACGTAGAAACTCGACTTCCTGTTAAGGGACTTCTAAATAAAAAAATATCCAATTAACTCCTGTGGGGTGGGCGTCTCGCCCGCCCAGTTGATATGGCGGGCAAGATGCCCACCCCACAATATTGGATAATTTATTTCTTGAAGTTCCCTAAGCAATTTTTTCCTTCTCTTTCTTTTCTCTGCGTCCTCTGCGCCTCTGCGGTTCGTAAAAAAAAATGACTTTGACAAAGACTGCTAGGCTTAACCCAAGCGTATTGTGTTATTGGGCATTGGCTTTTGAGGGAAAACTTTTCGATTTACTAAAATTATGGATTTCAGAAGCGGTGAGGTCACGCCATTGACCCAATTGTAGGTCATCTAATTGTAGGTGAGCGATGCTAACTCTAACCAGTCGCAAAGTCGGAAACCCGACAGCCGCAGTCATGCGCCGAACTTGGCGGTTTTTTCCCTCTGTCAAAGTCATTTCCAGCCAAGCTGTCGGTACATTTTTACGAAATCTAATTGGTGGAGTGCGTTCGGGTAACTGTGGTTCTTCTGATAGAAGCTCAACTTCTGCTGGTTGAGTGCGGTAATCTTGAATTTCCACACCTGTTTGCAACCTTTTGATAGCCTCTGCATCTGGAATTCGCTCTACCTGTACCCAGTAAGTACGTTTATGACCAAAACGCGGATGGGCGAGGCGATGTTGCAATTGTCCATCATTTGTTAACAGCAGCAATCCTTCACTATCCCAGTCCAAGCGTCCCACAGGATACACATCAGACACATCAATATAATCTTTTAGGGTGCTATGTGTGGGGGCATCTTTTGTAAACTGGCTGAGAACGCCATAGGGTTTGTAAAAAATAATATATCGGTAATGATTGGGCATGGGGCATTGGACTTCTGAATTCTCTTTTAACAATAGAAGCAGAATTTATAAATCTTACTTTAGAGGCAAAGCAATTTGTAAAATTGTACCTTCTTGGAATACACTCTTAATAGTAATTTTACCACCATGAGATTCAACTATTTGTTGGACAATAGCTAACCCTAAACCAAATCCTCCAGTTTGACGCGATCGCTTTTTATCCACTCGATAAAATCGTTCAAAAATATATGGCAAATCAGCTTCAGGAATCCCAATACCATTGTCTATAATTTGAATTACACCCCAATGTGATTGGGTAAATAATTGCAATTGAACTTGGCCACCAGTAGGAGTATATTTACAAGCATTATTAAGTAAATTTATAACTACTTGACGGAGCAAGTCGGCATCGCCAAGCACCGTTATATTATTATTTGGTAGTTTGCAAACTAAACTAAGATGTTGTGCATCTGGTTGAGTGGCATAATCATCTGTTATCTGCGCAAGCAAATTATTTAAGTCAATTACTTGTAATGATTCAGTCGGTAATTGTCCTTGAGAACGTGCCAGAAACAGCAGATTATTTACTAGAATACTCATTGACTTAGCGATATCAAAAATCTTTTGGAAGCGCTGACGTTGCATCTCCAAATCGGTAGATTTAGATAAAAAGCCGTACTGAGCATTACTAATAATTGCTGTCAGAGGCGATCGCAATTCGTGGGAAGCATCAGCTGTAAACCTTTGCAGATGATGGTAATTGTGGCGAATTGGTTGCATTGCTAGCCCTCCCAACCACCAACCTGTGAGGGCAACTACAGCTAAAGTTATAGGCGCTGAGATAGCCAAAACCATACGGAATTCAGCTAAAGCGCTTTCAGTAGCTATCATCGGCATCGCTGCCTGCAAATAACCAATTAATAAACCATTTTGGTAAACAGGCAACGTTACCTGACGTAGCCAGACTTTACTATCAGTCTTGATAGTATCAAACCCACCTGAGATTGAAAGGCGATCGCTAGGAATCGTACCAAAAAATTGTACCAGCTGCTTTTGCTCATCGTACCAGCTTGCATACACTAGTTGACTATCCGGCAATGGTTGTACCATACTTCCCAACAATGGTACATGTTCCAAGTCTACCTGTCGCTGGCCATTATGCAGCTCCGACTTGACATTAGCTGCCATCACACTCGTTTTTTTATAAAGTAATCGATCTAGTTCCTCCAACTCATCTATGACTTCCCAGTAGTACACTACCGCCGCAAACACAATTAAAATACTGCCCATTGTTAGCGTGAACCAACTTGCAAGATTGCGACGGCTGCGATTAAACATAAGTAATCGTTAGTAATGTTATTATTCTTCTCAGTCTCCCAGTTTTTATTCTTGAGGATTTAAGCGATAACCCATACCATAAACTGTTCTAATCCAGTCTTCTGCACCCAATACTTGCAAGCGCTGCCGCAACTTGCGTATTAGCACAGTTAGGGCATTGCTTTCTGGTTCCATACCGTACTCCCACAAAGCTTCTTCAATCTGGTTGCGAGTTAAAACCTGATTGGGATGACGCATCAGGTATTCTAGTAATTGTCCTTCACGTGGAGATAATTCTACTTTTACCTGACTCCGTTCTACACTTAATTCAGCTAAATGAAATTGTAAATCTGCTATACGTAAACTATATCCCTGCCAATTAGGAACTCTTCGCCCCAAAGCACGTACTCGTGCTAACAGTTCTACCAAGTCAGCAGGTTTAACTAAATAATCATCGGCTCCTGCGTCTAAACTCATAACTTTGTCGGCTGTGGTATCTTTAGCAGTTAACATCAATACTGGTGCATTTTTACCAGAGAGACGATACTGGCGACACAAAGCCAACCCACTAATTGTTGGTAACATCCAGTCCACAATTAATAGATCGTAATCTTTTTGCGAAATCAGCCATTGGGCAATTTCCCCGTCTTCTGCGGCATCTACAATATATCCTGCCTCGGAGAGAATACCTTGTAGTGGTTCTAATTGTTCTAAGTCATCTTCTACTAGTAAAATCCGCATAAAACTTTTTGGTATGAAGCCTTGCCAGAGAATTATTAACTCTCTTTTAAAATTAGATATGTTAATTACCTCTATGTCTTCTATCTAATTTTAGATTTTAACTTTCAGATTATTCTTCATCAGGAATAAAGTATATCTGTCAACAGGTAGTTACAAACCATGCTATACTTCGTGACTATTGAAATTTAAGGTTATCTATAAAATTACAAAATATGCCTGATTTACGGCCAAAAATTTTACTATTGTTTCTACCTTTGTTATTAGTAGGAATTGCCTTTTGGGCTGGTAGTGATTTCCTAACAAAGCAATTATTAAGTTTCTCTTACAGAACGCCAGATAAATTGCAAGCTGATAAACTACTACAGGTTTTGCTCAAGCTTAATTTTACAGTAATTGATCTGAAGATACAGGAACAACAAAACTTTACTCAAGTTCAAATTAAAACGGCAAACTCCATCATTAAAAGGTTAGAACTAGAAATTCCTAATTCAAAATTTACCGAAGTAGCGATCGCACAAAAATTAGGATTGTATCCTCAAATTAAAAAACTAAAACGTAATCAACAAATACAAATACAAATTCCCTTGAATTTGACAGCAATCAAAGCTGAAATTCAAAAAAAACAAGGATTTAGCTTTGTCGAGGTTAGAACGGCTAATAGTCCTCTAAAAAAGTTGAATTTTGCACTGCCAATAACTGAAGTTAATATGTTAGAAGTCATGATTGCTCAATTACTTAATTTATCTCTTGAAGATGTCAGAAAACTTATAAGTTATCAAGTGAAAAATCAATCGCGTTTAAAACCACAACCTAAACAACGCATACAAATAGAAAAAGATGCTAAAACTGAGACAATCTCAATTAGTAATTGAAATTGCAAGGGAGCTAGAGCCAAACCCCAAATTAGAAGAATTGTCCCGCTGATCATAGCAGTAATGCGACTAATTTCGTCTTTAGTATTGAAAGCTAAGAAAAAAGTTGCTAAACCAATTAATAATAAGATTAAGCTACTCATAAACATATTTCTGAGTTGTACTGTTTTTTGTGAAGCTGTATATACAGCAGAATTCAGGAGTAAAACACACTTCATATCAGTCTTTAAGACGAATCGTTGTATTCTTTACCTTCCTTGAAACCTGTTGTATTTCCTCCTGTGTCTTACCGTTAGCTTGGGCGGACTACAGGGAAGGCTTGTTATGTGCATCTTAATACAGAATTGGTATTAGTAATTAAAAATCAATCAATACAAATTTACCATATCGCATACAGCAATCCTATTTGAGTTGTGAAAATTACCGAACCGCCATCTCTACGAGAGGCTTCCGCCAACGCGCAGCGTCTCGTTAGAGAAGAACGCCAAGAAAACAAGCAGATAATTAAGTATACTAAAAA
Organism: Nostoc sp. GT001; assembly: GCF_030382115.1. Lineage (NCBI taxonomy): Bacteria > Bacillati > Cyanobacteriota > Cyanophyceae > Nostocales > Nostocaceae > Nostoc > Nostoc sp. GT001. The sequence goes on along the minus strand of NZ_JAUDRJ010000003.1, from coordinate 2,222,728 downwards.
CCCCCGTTTCCATTCCTCTCCCCGAAGTGAAAATAAAGTTATTGTCTTCCTGTCACTTTCTGCTCACATTTTTTTTGTAGATTTTTTAATGTAAATACAATACTTGTCGGATTTTGGGGAAAGAAAAAACCTTTAACCCAAACTCAGTAACCTTTTTCTCAAACCAAATTCCAGTTTAAAATTCTTAACCTAGCAGGATTGAATGTAAATAGAATTAGTATGAAAGTTTCAGTAATAAACTAATTCACAACTATCTTTAAATTTATTTAAAGGATATATAGAAAAATTATTTTATATCAAAGGTAAATAACATGGAATCCAATAAAAATTTCAATATATATATACCAGATGACTTAAAACTTTATTCAAGTTCAACAAACATATCTAGAGAAATATCGAGTACAGAAAAGGGTGATAGCGAAAATTTAATTAGAGAGAATACAACTACTGCCATAACTTCAGATCCATCTCTAATTTTGGCTCCTTTTATATTGTTAGTAATGGGTGGGACAGTTATTCTTCATAAGATAAAACTGTCGCGTCAGACTTACGACATAAAAAATTCAAATGACTTTCCCTGTCAAAATTGCCATTTTTTTTCAAAGAACAGCTATCTCAAGTGTGCAGTGAATCCTTCTCTGGTTTTCACAAAAGCAGCAATTAATTGTTGTGATTATCAGCCGTTGTAATATCATGTCCGCTTGATTACTTACTAAACCCCAAGAACCCCACCCCGCCAAAGCTGCGCTTTGTCTCCCCTCCCGAAGAGCGGGGAGGGGCTGGGGGCTTTCAAGGGCAGGCTTTTAGGCTTTCGATAAATAGTTGAGAATGTTCTCAATTATTGAACGTAGTTTTAAGTTCTCAGACAATGGTTTTGGTTTTAAAATCCCAAAAATTTGTCTAATCAAAAAAACCTGCCCCAGAAAGGGGGCTGGGGGTTGGGGTGCAATGACTCTGGGAATCATAACTAATTATGCGGACATGATATAACCCATCATAAAAATTAGATATTCCAATATTTCATGCTAAAAGCAAAGTTAAATAAACAATTATTAAAACAATTTCTTCCTGGCACTCACATTGTTTTCTACAGCTTTGATATAGGTAAGTGAGAAGCAAAGCAAGTAATTAGAGTAAACGGCACAACCCTTTATCTATGAGTAGTGCCTGAGAATGTAGCTGTAAATTTGGGATTAGGTTAGGAGAGTAAATCAGTTGAGAGGATCGAAACGATTTACTATAATTGATACTCCAATCATTGGCAATCCTATAAGGAAGCAAATTAACCATTGATTCAAGTTCAGGGGAGCAGTAGAAAATAAGCTATTCATTAAGTTCCACTGACTAAAAACAATCTGTAAAACTATGGTAGTAGCGATACCAATTCCCATTGCTGAGGCATCACTAAATGTCTGTCTGACTCCCCGAATCGTATTAACTAGAGCAATTCCTAATTGACTAATACTTAAAAGATAAAAAATTCTCCCGGCTACTAAAGCCTGAATTGCCATTGTTCGGGCTAAATCGATATTTCCTGTAGTTTGTCGTATCCATTCAAATACACCAAAAATCAAAATCCAGTTGAAGAGAGAAATTGCCAGAATCCGCTTGACTAAACTTTTAGAAAGTAACGGTTCGCGGGGGCTGCGTGGTGATTGTTGCATTACCCGTTCAGACTTTGGCTCAAAGGCTAAGGGTACTGTCATGGCAATGGAATTAACCATATTCAGCCACAAAACTTGTAAAGATAAAATTGGTAATTCTCTGGCAAATAATACACTAATCAAAATTGTCATCGATTCGCCACCATTAACGGGTAGGATAAAGGCGATCGCTTTGAGCAAATTTCGATAAACAGTCCGCCCTTCCTCGACGGCGGCTTCTATTGAAGCAAAGTTATCATCAGTTAAAATCATATCTGAGGCTTCTTTGGCTACCTCTGTACCAGCACCTCCCATTGCAATACCAATATCTGCTTGTTTCAAGGCTGGTGCATCATTAACACCATCCCCAGTCATGGCAACAACCTCTCCTTTAGCTTGCAGGGCTTCAACGATGCGGAGTTTCTGTTCTGGTGCAACACGGGCGAATACTGCCCCATCTTCTATCGCTGTAGCCAGTTCTGATTGATCCATTTGAGCCAGTTCACTGCCTGTAAAAGCGAGAACTTCACCATTTTTATTAAAGCCCATACTTTGAGCGATCGCTCTTGCAGTCACAGCATGATCGCCTGTAATCATTTTGACTTGAATCCCAGCATTTTGACAGGCTTCTACTGCCTTGATAGCCTCGCTTCTGGGCGGATCGATCATCCCTTGCAATCCCAAGAAAACCAAATCCTTTTCGATATCTGCATGATCGAGTGAATCTTGAGCATGGGATACAGATTTATTCGCAAAAGCTAGCACCCGTAAACCAAGATTCGCCATCACATCAACTTCTTGATGTATGGTTTCTGCATCTACGGAGGTAAGGTTTCCCTCAGCATTTAACATCTGCTGACAACGTTTCAGAATTGCCTCTACCGAACCTTTAACGTAAATAGTTTTAACTCGTGAAGAATTTTCTCTACTCCCATCTTCATGCAAAGTTGCCATATATTGAAACTCAGACTCAAATGGGATAACATCTAGTCTGGGCATTTGGGCTTCTAAGTTATTGCGATGTAGTCCAACTTTATCAGCAACAGCGATCAATGCTCCCTCTGTCGGATCGCCAAAAACCTGCCATTGTCCTTCCTTTTGTTCTAAATACGAGTCATTACATAACAAACCGGCTTTGAGACATTCTGCTAAAGCGGGAAGATTCTGCCAATCTATTGGCTGTTCATCTAATAAAATTTCTCCTTCTGGTGCATATCCCGTACCAGTAGCCGTATATTGTTCACCACCGACATAAATTGCTTGTACAGTCATCTGGTTTTCAGTTAGCGTCCCGGTTTTGTCAGAGCAGATGACTGTAGCACCGCCAAGAGTTTCCACCGCTGGCAATTTCCGAACGATCGCATTTCGCCGCGCCATCCGCGAAACCCCGATTGCTAGTGTCACAGTTACTACAGCTGGCAATCCTTCAGGAATCGCACTCACAGCAAAAGCAACAGCCGCTTCAAACATTTCTGCCCAGGTATTGCCGTATCCCAACCCGACGGCAAATGTCAACGCCGCGATGCCGAGAATGATGTACAGCAAGGTACGGCTAAATTTATCAAATTTTCGAGTTAAGGGAGTTTTCAGACTCGTTCCTTGCTCGATGAGTTGGGAAATGCGCCCGGTTTCTGTGGCTTCTCCAATGGCCACCACAATTCCACTACCAGTACCAAAAGTTACAAAGCTACCAGCATAAGCCATATTGAGGCGTTCAGCTAAGGCTGTATCTGTATTCAATGGCTGTGTATTTTTTTCAGTAGCGACTGACTCACCTGTAAGCGATGATTCATTCACTTGTAGATTTCGGGATTTTATCAAACGCAAATCCGCTGGTACTTTATCGCCAGAAGTAAGTAGTACCAAATCCCCTGGTACTAACTCCGTTGAGGGAACTTGTACCTTTTGGCCGTTGCGAAGGATAGTTGCATTAGTTTGTACTGAAGAAGCTAAAGCTGCGATCGCACTTTCAGCTTTCGATTCTTGAATAAAACCGATAATCGCATTAATTAGGGTTACACCCCAAATTACCCAAGCATTTACCCATTGTCCAATTAAGGCTTTAATTGCACCCGCAATCAGCAAAATGTACAGTAACGGTTGGTTAAATTGCAACAAAAATCTTAATACTGGGCTGGTTCCACGTTTGCCCTTAAGTTCATTAGCACCAAAACGTTCTTGTCGTTTTACTACCTCATCTGAAGTTAAACCTGTTTCTAGATTTGCCTCTAAATGTTGAGCTACCTTTAATGCAGGTAGATTGTGCCATTCACGTGGCTGGATGATTTTTTCAGATGTTACTGTCATTTTGTTTCCGCCAAAATTGACTATTAGCCGATTGGTAAAATTATGAGAAATAAATGTGATGGAAATATGAGCGAAGTGCGGCATTCCATATCTGTAGTAATTCGGCAAACATCGCAATTTGGAGCAGTACGGTAGGGGCGCAAGGTAATTTTCAACAAAGAAAATACCTAGCGACTTTTGACAACTCTTGGAGACGCTACGCGTAGCTTGCTTAAGAGCAGGGGTACACTCAACTCTCGATCTATCAGTTGGTTGAGCGAACTTGTACTGAGCGACTCGTGCCGAGCGGAGCCGAGGTAAGTCGAAGTAGCCGAAACCAACGGCATCAGTATATTTATTCTTGTAAATCACCCAAGCCTTGCGTCCCTAGATAGCAATTAAAAATGTCCCAGCTACGCTCGTTGTAGACATCGCTTTTCTAAAGGTCAAGGTATTATGTACTCGAACGACCGTGCAGCATACATAAAATCTGAGGTTTTGCATGAAAGTAGCAGTTTTCAGTACAAAAGCCTACGATCGGCAGTTTTTGTCAGCTGCAAATTCTCCTATCCAACACGAATTAGTATTTTTTGAACCCCGTTTAAATCGAGATACAGCTATCCTGGCTGCCGAATTTCCGGCGGTTTGCGTATTTGTCCACGATCAGGTTGATGCCCCAACTTTAGAACTTCTCGCCTCACGGGGAACTCGTCTAGTAGTCCTTCGCTGTGCAGGGTTTAACAATGTAGACTTACAAGCCGCGGCAGACTTAGGAATTACCGTTGTGCGTGTTCCCGCCTATTCACCTTATGGGGTTGCAGAACACGCCGTAGGATTGATTTTAAGCCTAAATCGCAAAATTCATCGTGCCTACAACCGTGTCCGAGAAGGCAATTTTTCTTTAGATGGACTGTTGGGATTTAATTTGTATGAGCGTACAGTGGGAATTGTCGGCACTGGCAAAATCGGTCTGATTTTAGGACAGATTATGAAAGGGTTTGGCTGTCAACTACTCGCCTATGATGTTTATCGCAATCCCGAATTGGAGGCGCTAGGTGGAAAGTATGTAGAACTACCTGAGCTATTTGCCAATTCTGATATTATCTCCCTGCATTGCCCCCTAACTCCTGAAACCCATCACTTAATTAATACTGAGGCTATAGAAAAAATTAAGCCAGGTGTGATGCTAATTAATACTAGCCGAGGAGCGCTGATTGATACCCAAGCAGTAATTGAGGGATTGAAGTCTGGTAAAATTGGCTATCTTGCTGTAGATGTCTACGAACAAGAATCGGAATTATTCTTTGAGGATTTGTCTGGGGAAATTATTCAAGATGATATTTTCCAGCATCTGACAACGTTCCCCAATGTACTGATTACCGGACATCAAGCCTTTTTTACAGCAGAAGCTCTCTACAATATTGCAGAAACAACCTTTGCTAATATTACCGATGTTGAACAGGGTCGTCCTTGTGCAAATGAAATTCGCGCGTGAACCCTAAAATCCAAAATTGTTTTACCTCATAAATTGTTAACACCCTTGCTCCCAGATATAACGAAGGTGATACACTACATCCATGCTAGGGGTGCCTACATAACCAGGCTGAGATCACACCCTTAACACCTGAGTCTGGGTAATACCAGCGGAGGGAAGCTGTTTATTGAGGAATTACAATATGCGGACTGAATGGGTTGCTAAACGACGTGGGCAGGTTAATGTATCTCAAATGCACTACGCTCGCCAAGGTGTTATCACCGAAGAAATGCACTACGTCGCCAAACGGGAAAATCTCCCAGCCGATCTCATTCGTGAGGAAGTAGCGCGGGGAAGAATGATTATCCCGGCTAATATTAATCACACTAACCTAGAGCCGATGGCTATTGGCATCGCCTCTAAATGTAAGGTAAATGCTAATATCGGCGCTTCCCCCAACTCTTCTAATCTTCAGGATGAAGTTGATAAACTGAATCTGGCGGTGAAGTACGGTGCTGACACCCTGATGGATTTGTCCACAGGCGGCGGTAATTTGGACGAAATTCGTACCGCAATTATCAAGGCTTCACCTATTCCCATTGGTACGGTTCCTGTTTACCAAGCTTTAGAAAGTGTCCACGGCACAATTGAGAATCTGACTGCTGATGATTTTCTCCATATCATCGAAAAGCACGCCCAGCAGGGGGTAGATTATCAAACTATCCACGCTGGGATTTTGCTTGAGCATTTGCCTTTGGTGAGAAACCGGCTCACTGGTATTGTCTCTCGCGGCGGCGGTATTTTGGCGCGCTGGATGCTACATCACCACAAACAAAACCCGCTTTATACCCACTTCAAAGACATTGTTGAGATTTTCAAGAAGTACGATGTCTCCTTCAGTTTAGGGGATTCCCTGCGTCCTGGCTGCGCCCATGATGCCTCAGATGAAGCACAATTAGCTGAATTGAAAACTCTGGGACAGCTAACTCGCAAAGCCTGGGAAGATGATGTACAGGTGATGGTGGAAGAGGCTGGACACGTGCCAATGGATCAAATTGAGTTCAATGTCCGTAAGCAAATGGAAGAGTGTTCGGAAGCACCTTTCTATGTTTTAGGGCCATTGGTGACAGACATTGCTCCTGGTTATGACCATATCACTTCAGCCATTGGAGCCGCGATGGCTGGATGGTACGGTACTGCAATGCTGTGCTATGTAACACCTAAAGAACATTTGGGTTTACCAAATGCTGAAGATGTCAGAAATGGGTTGATTGCCTATAAAATAGCGGCTCATGCAGCTGATATTGCTAGACATCGCCCTGGTGCAAGGGATAGAGATGATGAACTTTCTAAGGCGCGTTACAACTTCGATTGGAACCGTCAATTTGAATTATCACTCGATCCAGAAAGAGCTAAGGAATATCACGATGAAACTTTACCAGCAGATATCTATAAAACTGCTGAGTTTTGTTCGATGTGTGGGCCTAAGTTCTGTCCAATGCAAACTAAGGTTGATGCTGATGCGCTGACAGAATTAGAGAAGTTCTTGGCGAAAGAGGCTGTGACTCAAAGTTAATTGAAACGGGGCATGGGGCATGGGACATGGGGCATAGGGTATGGGGAAAGAATGCAGCAACTTCTCTTTATCTCCCTCATCCCCCTCATCCCCTCACACTCCCTAACTCAAACGTATTGGTTTAAGGGACTTCCAGAAAATAAATTATCCCATTTTCATCGTGGCAGATTCTTTCTTCTCTGCTTCCTCTACATACACAACGATGGAATATTTTTTTAGTTGGAAATCCCTAAAATCCCATTTCAATAGTCAAACTGCGAATTTTTCCTGTATCTCCTTCAGCTTTATCTGCAACTTCCAGAGTCCAGGTTCCTTGGGGACTTTTACCTTTAAAGGCAGCAAGTTTTGGGGTATTTACCTCGTCATAGGTTGTTTTAATATTATCTGTAGCTCCGCCCTGGCGATCGTGCAGATTTATGGGAAGTATGCCTGTTTGCACCGGGGGAAGGAGAGTAACTATCAGATCCCCAATATAAGTATGCTCGATATCTACATTAACTTTGATGGATTTTAGGAGGGTGGTATTAGCGATCGCCACCGATAATGTTGATGTTTGCAAGTCGTTAATTGGCACATCTTGCACTGCTTGGAATCTGCTGATGGGCGATGTTTGCGGTGGCTTGGCCAATTCTACAGCTTTCAGAGCATTGATTCGACCGTAACCGTAGAAAGGACTGCGACCATTGGCATCATATTTACCTCCGGCTGAATCAATGCGATCGCAGGAGCGTTTAAAAATGTCTCGTACTTCATCCCAACGCAGATTTGGATTTCTGGCAAGAATCAAGGCTGCTACACCTGCTGCACCTGGACAAGCACTGGAAGTTCCGCCAAATTCGTTCGTATAGTTGCCTAAAGCCTCACCCAGATTTCGATTACCCGAATTATAGCCAAGTACACCAGAGCGATCGGTTGTCCAAATTCCAGTGGTTTGAGAAATATCACCATTGTTGCTGGGGAAGGCGCACCAAACCGCCTGACCAAAGTCACTGTAAGCGCTTCTCGTGCCGTAGTCGTTACAAGCTGCCACTGCAATCACCTTTTGGTAGCTGGCGTAGCCGTCGTTATCGACGCTTTCGTTACCATTGCCAGCTGCAAATAAAATTACACAGCCCTTGCCGTTGCGCCCTTTATTGATTGCAAAGTCTATAGCCAGCCGTGTGGAATCAGGCAAAGGTACTTTCTGGTTGTGTACAGGATCGTCTGGCTCAAACCAAGTACCATCTGCTGGGCCCTAGCTGCAAGAAATAACATCAGCACCATTTTGAGCCGCCCAAATAAAAGCATCTGCTTCATCCTGCGATCCCAACGCTGAAGCTAAACGAATCGGCATGAGTTTTGCCCCCGGTGCTACACCAGATGCCCCAAAGTTACCGTTTGCACACGCTACTCCTGCACAGGATGTACCGTGGTTATTATCGTTTCCCGGTCTGGGATTGTTCGTTTTACGTGTGACATCTCGTGGGGCAACAATCTTACCAGAAGAACGGAACTCTTCATGATCGAGATCCATACCATCGTCGATAATTGCAATAATTATCCCAGTGCCATTGCTCAACTTCCAAGCTGCTTCAACGTTGGCATGGGCGTTAATTGTCTTACCATTAATTGTTGTTTGCTTTAAGTGCCACTGCTGCGGGAAAACCTGACGTTGGCGTGACTCACGCGCTAGTTCGGGATGGCATAGTTCAACTGATTCCTCATTTAGAAGTCTCTCGGCGATGTCAAAGACGGCTATACCAGTATTTGCAGGGGCACTGACAAAGTAAGCATTTCGTGCATATTCAAGTTGGCGTTTAATTGTTAAGTTGTAACGTCTTAAAACCTCTTGGCAGACCCTTGACTCTTCTTCGCTATCAAATTTAACAAAAAGGTTTTCAGTGTAAATTACAGGTTGTTGAGATACTGGATCGATTAAGACACGTCCGGCAAATTGGACTTCAGACTCATTGTTAAGTATTTCACGAGCGCGATCGCGCAGAGCGACACCCTGATTCGGAACTTTCGCTTGTAAAATTTCTACACCCGCTTGCCGAAACCGTGTTTTTAACTCAAATTGATTAAGGATGCTACGAGCCGTGGGTGATACAGGTGCGACTTCAAAGGATCTTGCACCAACCAAAGTGCTGCGGCTTTCGGTACGCACTACAACGTATTCGTTACTGATAGCAAATTCATACTGTTGGCCGTTCTGTCCACCATAGCGAACCTGAACCATTGTTTAATCTCCTAAATGTTTTGAAAATGGGGAATTGGGAAAACCGTATTATGCCTTACTTTTAACGACGGTGCGATGTCTACGGTGTCACTGAGCCTGTCCTGAGCGTAGCCGAAATGAGCCGAAGTGCGGGCTACGCCTACGCAGTTTTTTCAGGCGAACCCAATCAATCAGAACAGGGTATATTAGACCTCTTGCAAAAGTGCTTTTTGCAAGAGGGGGAAAAGGGTAAAGGTTAAAGGGGAAGGGGACAATACAGAACCTTTTCCCCTTCCCCCTTACCCTTTTCCCGACTTATGCAAGAAGTCTATTGAGTCCGGTTTATACGCTAGAATCCAATGCTTCCTTAGCAGTACCAACTGGACTGGTTTTTATCCGCTTTGCTGAAGGCGTTGATGTGGAATCGCAACGCGAGGTAATTAATCGAGCAGGTTATGAAGTAGCTCAAAGCCTTTCTTATGCGCCTCATACCGCTTGGTTGCGTGCTAAATCAGGTAATATTATTGATGCAATCACTGGGATTTCTCAGTTAGAAGCGATCGCTAATGTTGAGAATGTCGAACCTCAAATGCTTATGGAAAGAGGTTTAAGATAAATTACAAAGTATACATCTGGTAAAGGTAAATAGGGCGATCGCCAATTCATTAGCTAAATAAATTTTTTTGATTGAATGACTAGATTTATCCATGATCAATTTGCAAAAGATTATTTGGAAGAATTACTAAAACCTTATGGAGAAGTCCAAGGTTCTAGCCGTGTGGCGGGAGAAGTTCGAGAAATCGATGTTTTATTTTCTCCTTTAACAGAACAAAGCACGAATTTAGAAACACTAGGATTATTAGGAAGGTTTGCCGCTACAGCAGCCATTTTTGAACCCTTCCGCAACGCTGCATCACAAGAAGAAATTTGTGATTGCCTGTTAAAATTATTAGAAGTAAGGGGTGGATTACAACGTCAAGCAAATCGTAATAAAACTTCCATTCCAGAATTAGAACTTCCTAAATTATGGATACTCACCCCAACAGCATCTACAACACTCTTGTCAGGATTTGGTGCTACTCAAAAGGTAGACTGGCTACCTGGAGTACATTTTATCGCAGAGTATTTGCGGACTGCGATCGTTGCGATTCACCAGTTACCACGCACCCAAGAAACTCTGTGGTTAAGGATTTTGGGTCGAGGAACAGTACAAAAACAAGCAATAGATGAATTAGAACTTCTATGTACCTTCTGCTGGCAAGGCTTTGAGCCAATACTTTCTTTTCGCTACTCAAATGCTACTCAAAAGCCCCATTCTTCTGCTGATTTTTAGCGATCGAAGCAGGAATTTTGCTACTCAAATGCTACTCATTTTGACTAATAGACTCTTAATCTATTGGTTGCGGGTTCGATTCCCTCGTCACCCACTACTTTCAGCCTCCAAATTTTGCCCTTGACTAAATCTTGACTAAATTAAGCCAACGCTCTTCTCTGAAAGTCTTGTCTATCAAGGGTAAACGCCACTAAAGCTTTGACTAATTTGAATAAAAACGCTTACAGTCCAGTGGACACTGTGATCGTGTCCACTGGACTGTAAGTTATCTCTGACTTAACTCCAAGTTGTCTTCAAGTTGCCGGAGTGAAGTCAACGTAATATTCAACACCTGCTTTAAAAAATTCTGTTGCCTTGGGATTGGTGATACACATCTCTAGCTTGCCGCTAGGTGTCGCTTGCCAAAAGGATTTGTTCTCTTCAGTGCTTTTAAGGACTGGAGCTAAGTTAACTACTGTGTTACCACTGGCATGATTAGTTACGCTTTCTGCTAAAAATTTAGCTCTCATTATATGGATCTCCAAGAGTTACTAGAATCGCTAATTTCCCTGCCATCGACCTTTATAGCCTATTACGATGATTTGTATGGGTATCCCTGGGGACGCATACAGCTTATAGGTATACTGTGCCTTGGCTTTGCCTTCTGGTTTGCAATTCTGAACGTAGTATTCAATCATGTCTAGTAAATATCACGAATTCCTTTACTTAATCATGTTTGATCGATACTACAAGTTAGAAGGCCATACACCTGTTGCTGTTAACTTTGAAGAATGGGCAATCTGGAGGACAGAAGCTAACACGCAGGTTTTGCTTTCTGTTCTTAAAGGTTATATCAGTGTTTCAACTATATTTCTTGGGATAAACCTTGGGACTAATGAAAAACCCCAAATTTTCGAGTCATTAGTAACTGGAGGCAGTTGTAATGGTGAAAAACGTCTCTACTCAACTTGGGATGAGGCGATTTCCGGTCATTTTGACCTAATTATTCAGTCCATTGCCACTACCCCAGAACCTAACTTACTAGAGTGAATCCCCAGTGACTAGAACTTGTCATCGCGGATCTGAAAGTTAGATTGCTTGTTCAAGAAGCTAGCTATCTGCTTAACCCAGTTGGCAAGCCTGTCAAACTTGTGCTTGACCATGTTTTCAATACCATTAAGCCGATACTCAACAAAAAGTTTCTTTTCGTTGTATTCGGTTAGATGCACGTCTACCTTTTTCTCAACTGTGTACAACCGATCAACAAAATTATCCTTCAGGTGATCAACAGCTGCTAATACAGTATTTTCAACTCTGTTGATTTTGGCATTGATATTTGCTTCTACCTGTGCCAATCGGTAAATAGCTCCTATCAAAGTAAGCAGCCCAAGAATAATAGTAAGCGCGTTGTTAATGTCAATCTTCATGAGTAAAGATATGTACTTGTAATCTCGAAAGTGCCCAAGGATTGCCAAGACATCTTATTCTATTGGGTCAGCTAAATTTAAATTTGCAATGCCCATATTTTTGTAATCGAGCAATAGTAATCAGTTGCCAAAGGGTTTTTCTCGAAGATAGTAAATTTGAATTCATGCAATCCATCTTCAGTAATAGCAATGTCCTTGGTTAATGTTTGGTGAAGACTAACTCCGTTTTGATAGAAATCTAAGTTGTCAAATGCCAAAGAATTATCTACTTCTAATTTGAGTTTTCCAAACTGATTGCCAACATTGCATAAAAAGTACAGGCGATAATTTCCAGGTTGTAGAGAGCGATAAAAAACCCAGCTATTATCAATTGCTGGTGGCTCTTGAAAGGCTATAAATCCATACTTATAAGAAGAACTTAAAGGTGATTGGATAACGCTGCCTGACAATATCTTTGCCTGGTCGTGAAAATATTCAAAATAAATAGGAGAATTACTTATAAATGCTGATTGAAATAAAGGCATTCTTAAGTCAACTCCCGAACAAGAGCGTTTCCGTTGACAGCAGACCAAATCCCACTAATTACGCCAGTGTAATTAAATGGCACTTCATAATATCCGCCAGCAAATAATTTAGCGGTAAAAGCGCTCGTTGTTGCTGTAGCACCAAATTCAATAAATAAGATAGCAGTACTTTCATTCCAAACCGTTGCACCTTTGCGGTTGGAATTGGCAGCCAAGATTGTCACACTAGTAGCGCTAGAAGCAACAGTGGTTGGGGTTGATGTGCCACTAGTTGATTCAGTTACTGTTACTACTGCCGGATTAACAAGACCCATTATTCAGTACACTCCACAAAAGAAAGTTTGCAAGAAAATTTAGAAACAGCGCAAACTGTTCCTACGTAAAGATTATTAAAGTTGATTTCGTAGCTGCCACCGGGCTTAATAAGTAATCCTTTGCTGTTGGTGACTTTATTCAGTTCACTCAACACCAAAAGAATTTCTATTTTGGAATTATTGATAAAAGCAGCATACTTTCTTTCTCCATTAGGCTTGAGAATCACTGAGGCGACATTAGCCGTAAGCTCTTTTTCGTCGTGAACGCAAGTATCAAAAATAGGAATTGAAATACTTGCTGGATTGTTAATCATTTATTTAATACCAAGCTTCTAACTTCAAATTCCACTGAGCAAAGTTTAAATTAGGTGTAATTGGCAAATACCTGGATGCTCTAATAATCGCAGGCGTTCTGATGTGATATCCTGCTGTCAGTAAAGGCTCTGGAATGGTAAATTCACGAAGAATTGCAGTATTGTTGACTTTTATGTAGTAGGCAGGGGAGGTGCTACCATCAGCATAGTAAAAGCGAAGATAAGCAGCGCTTCTAAATTTCCATTTATTCCAATCATCCAAATTTTGAATTGTTGTAGTAATTCGGAAAATTTCTGAAATTACCTCATTGGGGAATAATTGCCAGTTGTTACTAACAGTTAGTTCCCCCACCAATTCCCAATTACCCACGGGAGGTTACACGACGAGCAAAGCCTACCGACTTGATAACTCCAGATGTTCCTCCAGGGATTGTAATTGTGTTGTCAATCAAATCATCTAATGCTGTAGCCAACTTATCTTTTGCAACGAGCATTTTGATTGTAGTTCGCTTATTCGTGCTGCTATTTAGCACAATTGCGCTTACCCTGCGAAGGATACCTTTAAGAAGTAATTCTTTAACTGGATAATCGGGCAAATCCAAATCAGCTTCATCTAAAACAGCGATTCCGGTTGAAGTCGCATTTGCACCAACATATAATCCATCAGTGCCCTTAAAAGGATATTTGGCAGTTCCGATGGTAGCGACCAATCTTTTGAGTTTTGGCATTTTTAAATCCTAAAAAAGTAATTAATGTAAGTAGAATGAACTGTCCGCAATTAACCCAAGGTGATGCTAGTGGGGTAATAGGCAGTTTTGATTAGTTTGGTTCGGTAAGTTTTTCCTGTAAGAGTTGCCCGCGCCTGACCTGCTTTGTCTCCAGCTACTACTAAAGTGGCAGTCTTACGTTTTGTTCCGTCCATATAACTGACTTTTATCTTGCGAATCAACCCTTCGGCGATCGCGCGGCCAACGGTTGTAGAGGGAACCCCAGCAGGAGGATCTCCAACAAGTTTGACAACTCCTAAGTTAGTGCCAATTCCATCGTAGACATCTGGCAAAACCAGTAGAACCCTATTCTCTCCTGTGCCAATGACATGAGGCGCGTTTTCAACACCTTTAACTCGTGATGCCATAAAAAATACTCAGTAATGCCTGCAAATCTTTTATAGCAAGCAAAAAAGAGGTTCTAGGCTTTCGGAAACTTCTAAAGTTTCCTTGGATCATGGAGTGATTTTGTGGTTTTAATCTATACTGCAACTAAACCACCATAACGATATGTGGTGTCAACCAAAAAAACAGGATTAGCTCTACCCGGAATTTCGAGATAGGCGTACCGAAACCTCACATTAGCTGTTGGGCGGAATCGCTTCTTTTTAGTGGACTGTCCGTAAACAATTTGTGTCTCTGGTGCAGACGTATTGGATCTTTTGGGCACTGCGATAGTCAGACGCTCTTGATCGTAAGTAGTATTGGTTAGCTGAAGCAACTTTTTTATTACATCTACAGCATCAGCTTCTGTGTTGCCGTAAACTCTTAACCTGTAACCTTTCTCTTTATGAAAATACAAATATTGATTTTTACCTTTGGTTAGGATGATTCCTTCTTTAGCAACAACAAATAAATTTTTAATTTCTGTTGCTAGTGTTCTTGCTTTCGACTCTGTGATAGTTGATTGTGTCTCATCCATTAATCGAAAACTGCATTCTGCATCTAATTTTGATGTACCTTCTGCTACAGATGCAGCATCCTGAGAGAAGTAAAACCAGACTTTAGGATGTCCTGTAACTGGGATATCTTGACTTTCATTTCTACCATATAAAACAGCCAAGTTTGACCGACCATAGCCTAATACGTCGTATAGAAGTTTGTGCCTCATTGCCATGACTGGGGCGCTATCTTCATCAGTCATTGTGCAAGCTGTTCGCAGTGAACCGCGTGAGGTGTTAATTTCTGGTTCCCAAGTGTCTCCCAAATCTTTGAAATATTCTGAAACCTGACGATTAAATTGTTGACGATAGACATTCTGTAAATGCTCAAAACTGCCAAGGTTTTCAGGTAGTGCCATAGTTACTCATTTGCATTAAATACATCGCTTAAGCCAGTTAGTACACCTTGAGAAACAGTTTTAATTTCTTCCTGTGCAACTTTTGTTTGTTGCGCGTCTTGTATCTCAACACCACGATTAGACACTTCCGGATCTTCTTTAACTGCTTTGGCTAACTCTGTAGTTGAATTATTAAATTCAGTGACAGCATTTACAATGTCTATTGGTGCTTGAGTAACCATTTGAATCGTGCTTGCACCTTGTTGAGCATTTTCAAAAAAACTTAACATTCGACTGTGATAATTTGGTTGTGGATTAAACCATTGATAAGCCTTTTCTCCAACTACACCCCAAATTCTTAGAGCATTTCCTATCTTCCCTTGCATCCCACCAACAACCTCTAAAGCATTGGTAATTGTATGACCGATATTTGTAAATGAATTTGCAATATTAATTGTTGCCTGGTATATTCTATTGGCTTTAGCCCAAGCTGTTGTTAGCTCTTGATAATTTTCAGATCCTATGGCTCCTTTGATTAAGTTTTCAATAGAGCCACTGATGATTGAGCCAATATCAAATGCGCTCCCGTCTTCTTTCTTTAATCCTATGAATTGAAGAACATTGTTAATTGCTCCTATAAGGGTTTGTCCTATATCATTGGACAGCATCAAAGCATTGTGAACAGTGGCGGCAAGAATCATAATATTTAGCACCCGATCTAGATGCATCCAATCAGCAAAACGGGATAACTTCCCACCAATTCCCCCAGGAAGTTGATCGCCCAATCTTTCTAAAATAGTTTGCTGTCCTGCTAAGAGTGCAGCATTGGCTCCAGCATTACCAGCACCCAGCGCTGCGTTGATTTCGTCAAGTTTCGTTCCGTTTGCCTTTGCTGCATCCTCTGCCTGTTTGATGGGCGCACCAAGACATCCAGTAGGTTGAGATATCTCACAGACTGCACCCTGTACGTCGTCTCTATTGGCGGCGCGTACATTCGGGTTACTTGCGATCGCATCTGGCAACCCTTGAATCGCTGGTGTAAGTGCCGCAATTGCAGTTGCAATTGCTGTGATGCGTCCAATCTGTTCCTCAAAATCTTTCTTCTGCTGATCTAGTGCCGTTTCTGTTGGCGTTTTTGCAATCGGTGCTGACTTTGCCTTTGGCACGGGCGATAGAGCATCACTAATCGGTATAGGTTTCGCTGTTTCTGGCACGTATGCCGGATGGGCGAAAGTTGACGGATTTGTTGCTGTGGATGCTTCACCGCTTGAAAGCATGGGTGTAATGCGTGGTACAGCGATATCTTCCGGTTCAGCAAACGGCAGTGGTTGACGCTGTGGCAACGGCTGCATTTGCGGCAACATACCCCCACCGTTGGACGGCTGGTGTTCTGGATTGGGTAGGTACGACGGCGCAAGTCCACCATGACCAACAAAGCCGGGCGCTCCATTCGGCGTATTGTTTGACGGCATGGATGGAGCAATCTGCTTATCTTTGCCTTTATTTAAACCCGCTGTCGGTAAACCCGATGGTATGGTGTTGTCGCCGCCGATTGGCGAATAACTGTATTGCGGTGGCGTATTGTCCGCTGGCGCTGGGTTGTACCCGCGTCTATCCGGTGCGGTATCCCGTTGACCGTCTGCACGGGAAATAGAGGTCACATAAGGTTCACTGGTTGTTGCATTCCCAACGACTGACGCACCCGTGCTTACATCATTGGAGAAAATCTCTACTTGCCAACGTCCATCGCTTAATCGTGTGGTTTTAAAAGCGGTAATAGCCCCGCTAATTGGCGCTGACTGGAAATTACTGACAGTTCCATTACCCAATTTCATCGACCAGAATACGTAATACGATATGCCGATCCCCTGCCCTCCTATGTAAGGTTGATAGTTTGGCGTGTATTGTTCGTGCTTTGCTGCTGTCGATGGTAATTGCTGTGGGAAAAGTGCATTCGCGAGATAACCACCAGCGAAACCGCCGATCATTGAACCAACGTATCCGCCAATTAGCCCACCAACAGCAGTACCAACAAGTCCGCCCGCAACACTGCCTGCTGTTACGACTGCGGCAGTTGCAGCAGCTTGCTGAACGGACTGCCCAGCAATTAAAGCACCTGCGAACGTCAAGCCAGCGCCGACACCAGGAACAATGAGTCTTCCCGCCGCCTGGGGTAAGGACTTCGGTAGCGATTGACCAATGCCACCAACGGTATTGCCGATCGCTTCACGTATCGCCGCTGGTCGTGGTGTTGCTGTGGGTTCTACAAGAGCGTCAGCACGGACTGATGTACCGCCGATCGTGGGAGGTGGGCTACCCGTGGATGGTAATGGCTGGCGTTCCGGCGTCGATCGCTGTAATTGCGCGAGTGGTGATTCCGACTTTGGTGGCAGTAATTCCGGTGCATCGGTTCCCTTTACACGGTTAGCAATCGCCTGACGTTGGGATGCATTTCTGCCTAGTATTTCGGCTTCTCTAGCTGCTTCAGCGTTTTTCCGTGCCGTTCGCGCTGCTTCCGTTCGTTTCCACTCCTCATCCCACAGGCGCTTTTCCATCTGTCTCTCGCTGGCATTTTCACGCCCAGTAAGCACAATAGGCTGAGGTCGCTCCAAAGGCGTACCCGTTGCTGGACGCTCTAGTAATGCCCCATACATATCCGCGTCAGCGTAGTCTAAAGATGCAAATTGACGGGGATTAATAGCGTCCGTCATATCAATTAGCCTTAAAAGCAGCAGGAATAGGGGTATTGCTCAACGGCTGGATGAATGTCCACGGCTTGCCGCTACCGGATAAGTGATCTGCTGACACTTCGAGCGATAGTCTTGTAATATTTCGTGTTTTTGCGTCAGCAGCAACCCAGAAATTGTTAGATTGCGTTGCGCGTTCCGTGTATCCGACACCTTCAATTACGGTTAATGTAGGGTTGGTAGCAAACAATACCATCCCACACCACGCTGCAAGTTTTTCTACGGTATCGATTTGAGATGGAATATCTGTCGATATATTAAGTGCTGTCATTTTGAATCTTATTTATAAATAGTTACCATCCTGTTTTATGCAAGTTTAAAAAAATCGTAAATGTTCCACTTTTATGTAAAAGAGGAAGTAGTTTCACTTACCGTATGTGTTGCTGCGATTAAGTTACAGAGATATTGATTATTCTGACGATAAAAAATATACCTATTTAACCCTAGAAACAGGTAAAACAGGAACTCAACTAAAATACAAGGCAGATATCATAAGTATCTGTACTGAATTTGACAGTAAAAGAATTTATACAATCTTTAAAAAGGATCGCACTTGCCTTAACCCTCTAAGGCGAATACCTTGGGAAATATGAATTGCAACTGCGCGATCGCTTCGACTTGTAAGGTAGAAGGGCGATCGCGTTTCATTTTTTTTACGTCTCCTCAAACTCCCCAAAGTAAGCAGTGACGACTGTGTTCTTGGGAGTTTTGAAAATGAAGTGGGTGCTAGATGGCGAATTGGGTACACATTGAAGAGTACAATCACCAATCCACTCGTAATCCTCCTCTCCTAAAATTCTTACTTTGAACTTGCAAGTTTCAATTTTGGAACTGAAGTCTTTTCTTCGCCTCTCCTGCCACTGCTGAATCACACCACATTCTTTGGCTAATCTGGGCAGCACTCTTTCATCTGGATCTCCCTTGATACTCTTGGTTAGTGTCTGCCCTTCGGGAGTTTGGAATTCAAACCAGATTTTGCTATCACCAGTTCCAAACCTAGGTGATAGGGTTCAGCGCTGACGCTGACTGTCCCGAAATCTGTTTCGATTTTAAAGACGAAGGGTCTGACTTCGACTATTTGGTAGTAGCGGCACTTTGGCGGGCGAGTAACAGTAGTGCTGGCGACTTGGTTATTGTGTTCAACATTATTTTCGGAAAAGTTGGGAAAAACATCTGGATCATCTGGATCATCTGGATCAAGCTTGCTGTGAGCGGGTTCTGGATGATCCAGATGTTTTTGGGTATCTGGATCATCTGGATCACTGACTGTGGTATGTGTCGTTTCAATCAGTGAAAGCTGAGAATACTGATCCAGATGATCCAGATGTGGAAAACTATCTGGATCATGTTCAAACCCTTGCTGCGCCTGGGTTGATCCAGATGATCCAGATGATCCAGATGTTTTCTCAACTTTTCTGAACCAACAACGTAACGCATGACCGCTGACCCACTTTCTCTGCTGCTGCCAGCCGTTTTGTCTCATAACGGCTGAAACTCTTCTTTCTGCAACCTTGTCTTGGCGGCCTGTTTCTATTTGCAGGGCATTAAGGAGAATGTCATGGGTGGTAATCCCTTCCTTGTTTTTGACGTACAGTGATATCACTTCTTCCCACGGGTCTGACGATTGGTACTCCTTATTGGCTTCAGATTGCAACGCCTTTTCAGCATGAGTGAGATACCAGAGATGCCCCTGTTGATAAAGGTGATTGGCGGCCGCCCAAATCAAATCGCGATCGCGGATTAATTCCTCGGTGGGAATCATTTTAGTAACTGGGATGATGAAGAATCGGCGGTTGCCTGTGGGGTCGTGGAGTAATTCTTGCTCGTTTGATGTGCCCACTAGCAGGCAAGCTCTGGGATGTTCTTTGATTTCTCGGTCGTAGGGAATGCGGTATGGATCAACTGTGTTGCTGAGGAATTTCTTAATCGAGCTAACGTCTGCCTTCTTATATATATGTTCGATTTCGCCCAGTTCGATGCCCCAAAAGCGATGAAGCTTCATGAGTTCGTCTCTCTCTCCACTGGCGGTAAATTCATCCGTGAACCAGTCAGCGCCGAATAATTCCTTCCAAAAGGTGCTTTTGCGAAGTCCTTGCCCACCAACCAAAACACAAATATCTTCTGCTTTTTCTCCTGGTCTTCTAGCTCTAGCCACTGCGGCGATGAGTGACTTTTTGATGTACGTGTTGTGTAGCGGGTCGGTCGTCCCAAAGTATTTAAAGGCGAAATTATCCAGGATTGACAAGTCTGGGTTAGGGTATCTCGCTGCTAGCGAATCAAGATATTCAACGACGGGACTATAAGCGTTTTGTTTTGCTAATACCATGACTATTAAATGTGCATCTTCTTTTGAAATGTCCATACGAAATTCCTGAGCAATGTAGAACCTTAAAAGGTCTAAATCTATATTCGATTCATCCATCTCAACGTGTTGTTTTAGCTGGTTTAATCGAATAGAATCGCCCCATCCTTGCCTAATAATTTTGTAAGCACGATAAAGTTTTGATTTTTCCTCTCCATCCTCAAAATCAAATTCTTGTTCTTTGCGTTTTTCATCCAAGTCTTTTTTCCACTCCTCTATAGTGAGCGCTTCGTCAATCAGCTTTCTGAATTCGTCTTCACCTTTGGCTGCAATAAAGTCATCAATTCCTTTTAATTGAATAGAAGGTAGTGTGACAATCATCACTTTGGAACCAGTGGCGGACAAATCACGTGCTAATGATATTAGTGCATTTTGAACTGGTCTTTTATCTAAGACATCAGCGTCAAAAGCTAAGTAAAAAGTACGTCCAAAACCTGCAAATGATTCCAACCAATAATGTAGTCTGCCGTTTTTTCTACAGGTGCTAACGCCGGGGATACTAATAGCTGCTATGAGCAGAGATAAAGCAGCAGCAGCTTTTTTGGCTCCTTCAGTGATGAGGATGGGGATGCTTTTATCTTTGAGGATTTCTCCCCAGTATCCGGGAATTCCTGTGTTTAAGAATAGCGGTACAGCATTAGCTCCAGATGCACCGAGATATTTTTGAGGTTTACCCCTTTTATCAAGCGGGGATGTGTCTGGTTTTACTTGTACACCCTCTAGTGTGTTTTCTCCTGTTAAAGGATCTATGCCGGAAACACACCATGCAGGTACTAGGTTATCTGAGTGTTTATGACGGCTTTTTGTGTTGCGATTTAAAATTTTATCAATCTCTCTGGAGTCACAAATTGTTCGCACGTTTCGATTGATTATCTCATCATCAACAGCGCTACCCTTCCATTCATTCCAGTGAGTGGTAGCAATTGTTTCAACACCATCAAGGGTAGGTAAAATCATTGCTCTACCCTCCAATTAATGTTATAGTTGGCGTTAATAAAGAAAGATTCCTTAATCTTCCTTTGAAAGTATTTATTCATACATAAAAACCTTTTTGGCTCTAGTTAATAGCTGGGGTCTTTTTTTTTGTTGTTAGAAAGGGTCGATCGCAATTTCAAGGCAGCCATTAATCCACTGTCCAATTTCATCAACGGTAGATAGTGTTGCAGCCGATTGCCTTAACGCTGCTAGCTCATTAGGAAATTCCCCTGTAGCATCCCAGCAAGGGGCGTTGATGTAATGCTGGCAGTATTCGGCGATAAGGCTGATTTCATTGGGGGAAAGTGTTTGATAGCTAAAAAACTTGAAGACCGCCGATCGCAATTTTCCTGATGCTTCATCCTGCCAGTTCAGAGGCAGTCCCAGTGGTGGGCGATAAATATCAGGTATTCGCTTTGGCTTGTAGATAGTTACTTCGATAATTTCGTCACTCATTGGCGATTAGCTCTTATCTTTTGGCAGTCGGCTTTGATGCCAGCAATGATCTCTGGGTTGTCTTCAAAAAGCATTGGCAATCCCTGCAAGATAGCGCCTCCCAAGATGGTTGCCTCGTGCCGTTCTAGCTCTGGGTCTAGGGTTTGGAGGTAATCGACGAATTTGTTTAGCTGTTCGCAAGCAATCTCAATCGCATTGTTCAGTTCTGGGGAAGCTATGCCGATCGCTTCAGGGAAGACGACGATCGCAGCTTTTATCTGTTCTTCTGTACTCATTGGTTATTGGGTGTTGGGGAATCGGTAAGTTGCAAGTAAAGCAGAAAGTTGTCTAGCTCCTCTTCGGTCAACAGGAGGCGCGATCGCTTTCCGTAATATTTAATCAAATGCTCTCGACCTTGTTCTACCGTCCAGCCCAGGCGCTGCATCTCGGTATCTATCTTGGTCATGAGGTCTTCGAGTCTTTGTCCTTGGGTTTTTTGGTCTGTCATTGGGCATTGGTCGTTGGGGAACAACGATCGCACTATCTAGCAGGGGTAAAGTCAACGTAAAGGTCATACCCTACATAAAACTGAGAGGCTGCCTCTGGGTTGGTAATTTGGAGTTCAATTCGACCTAGCTGGTGTCGCTTTCCAGAAGGTCAGGTTTTCTTCACTGGGCGGGTTGGTGGTGACTGGGTGAAGGATGACTGTTGCTGTCTGGGTTTCGTGGTTGAAAGTATTTTGTTGACAGGTAAATTTAGCTCTGATCATTGGTTTTATTCCTTGGTGGTCAGTGGGGAAAGATTAGGGAAGGCGGATCGAGTTGGCGCTTGATCCGCCATTTTGTTTACCGAAAGAGAAAGTCAAAATGAGTGACGTAGTGATTTTGAGTGGCAATGAAATAATCAGCTTGGATAAAAATCTGAGTTTCATAAATGCTGAACTTGTCAAGTTTCAGCAGATCGACACACAAATTAAAAAAGCGATAAAGTCGAATTTTCCTAATTACAGGGTTTGGACTGCTGAACTTGAGGGATGCGACGGCGTTAGTGCTGAGGTTCTCCAACCGGGAAAAGATTGGCAGAAGGGGAGGCTCAAGTTAGTTATTAGTTATCGTGTGGAATTCACTCCCGACAAAGTGCCTGGTCTGGAATCTCCTTTAGACGATCTAAGATCGCAACTCAACCCCGAATAGTCACAGATGCGTCGCCTGCTATTGAGTAGGCGACATATCCATGAAAAGCCGTCCTTGCCAGAGTAGGCAGGACGGCTATTATGAAGCTTCTTGAAATTGTTTTTGTAGTTCGTCTCGAAGTACTTTAAACTCTTGAACCCTTGATTTAAGGCGGTTTACTTCGTCAACAAGGCGCTGAATTTCACTCTCTTTATTTGCTACCTGATCGCAATATTCATCGATCAGGTTGTCAAGGACTCCCCCAGTAATTGCTGTTCCGGGGCTGAAGATACTTGATTGCGAGCTATGCGCTCGATTATTTCGCTTTTGCTGATTCCTAATAGATTCGCTTTTTCCTCCAGCAACGCCACGGCCTCTGGAGAGACTGACAGATTCAAGTTTTGCTTCCTCTGTCCATGTAACGGTTTTCTCATCTTTGGTTGTACCCATGCACTACTCCTTATTGTATACGCACACTATCTTTACATTTATTGCGTGTAGTACTAGACTATATTTAGTTGTACGCGCAAACAACTAAATTTGCAAGCGAACACAACAAATCTCACCCACCCCAAACCAGGCAGAGATAGCAGCCTGCCAGCACTGAGCAAATACCAAAGACCTGCTAGGGGAAGCTGACAACCAACACCTTTTAGACGGAGTACCTATGACCATTGGTGAGCACAACGCCTTTCCCATTGCGTGGAACCAAGACGAGCAACTGACTGAAGATGGACTGAATAAGCGTGAGCTATTTGCAGCGATGGCATTGCAGGGATTGCTGGCGAATCCCAACAATTTCAGTTGGGAGTTACAAATAACCCGTGCAGTTGAAATCTCGGATGCTTTGATTGCAGCCTTAAGCCTTACCCAGAAGAGATAAGCAGCCTGCCAGCACTGAGCAAATACCAAAGACCTGCTAGGGGCAAGTGACAACGGACAACGGACAACTGCATTCACCCGTAAGTCGTAGCGATCGCAGGGTTAGCAGCCATTAAAAATCCAGAGCAAAGTGCCCTGGATATCCTAAACTCGGTCGGTTCAAAAAAAACATTGAAAGAGTGGACGAAATGAATGTAACAGAAATCAACCGACTAGACATCCTCGCCCATATCATGGGGAGCTTCAACCGCGCTCAAAACACTGGGCTAAATTGCCTAATCTTCCTTGCGCTGCGGGAACAAACCACCATTGCCTACCAGAAGAAAGAATGGGGATTTGAGGATATACCCCAACAAATTATCGTTTGGTGCGATTCTCTCGAAGAAAACGACCTGATTGAACTGGGAGCCGACATTGCAGCAGGCTTACTAGAGGAACTTGTCACCGATTCCAGAGATGCGCAAAAAGCTAAAAGACCCACAGTGCAAGGAATTGAGCCACAAAAACAACCCACTTTATTGAGCGACTATTAACGCACTATGACCGACCAACAGACGACAGATAAACCCCTTAACGGGCGACTGCCAAGCACCGTTAACAGCCGAAAAGGCAGAAAGAAGGAGTGGAAAGACTTAACTATAGACCCACTCTCGGAAGGGTACGAAAGCCATCAAGCCGACTATGTAGTGGGTAACTCGCCGATTACCTGGGCATTGCTCGAAGTCGGTCAACTCTTCTCCCGTTCCAAAAATGGGAAGAACTTACACGTCAAACTAAATGATGGTCGCGCTATCTGTTTAGATACCCGGCGTCCAATCGAGTTTAAGCCATCAATCCGCAACTCTACACAGGTTTGGGTTGTAACCAACTTCAACTCGACCAGTGCAAGTAAAACCGATTTTTAAAGGCGATCGCCATCCGCACAGATCCGCGATCGCCCACCAATACGATGTAGCCCCGCCGCTGCGAAAACTAAACATCATCCAAATTATATGACTCAACGACCAAATCCCAGTAACGAAATTCACCATGTTGGCTTCCCAGAGGGGCAGCTACTAGGCAATGGTGCAAATGCCCAGGAGTGCGCCGAAATCTCAGCCGCTTATCTCCAAGGAAAGCCACTGCCCATCAGTGATAACGAAGTTATCAATCGAATCAACGACCGACTCACCGAAACTAGCGGATATGGCAAGTACAGCACCTGGGGGAACAGCAATGACTGACAAAAATCTTGCTGACCTGGTTGTTGAAACCTCAAAACAAATCTCTGAAATATACAACCACCCTGATTATCAAAAAATAGAGACTGAGGGGTATGAAGCAGACGCAACACTCGGTGACGCTTACCAGGCGATGGTTGACCTGAATGCCCAGATCGCAAAGAAGGAGCAGGAGTGAATCAAGCAATGATATTAATTTGCACCATAGCGGCTCTGGTAATTGCGATCGCATCCCTGTGCAAACAGGAAAGCAATCGCCCCTTTTACCTCAAAATCGAGGTGCAGTATGGCAGATGAGCAAAAAATAGTCGTAGAGGTTCCGAGCAGCAGCGGTCACTACTCCCCAGTCCCTAACCCCCAGTTATCCAAACTGGAGGAATTTAAAAAGGGGTGGAGGGACGCGATTGCCCTCCCAGACAATCTGCCAGATTTGGCTTATACCCTTGTCTCCAGCGTGGCGATTCCCGCTTTATTGAGTAGCTGCTGGGTAAGTGTACCCATCCCTTGGTTTATCCGCTTGGGGGTATTGGGAGTATTGGCGATCGCTGGAATTCTCACACTTTACTTGCGGCAAGCCGTGCCAGAGGTCAAAGATATTCTTTTGCTCCGTGTTGGGTTAGTTGCTGTGGGGGTTCTGTTAGGGATATGAGCAGTGATTTACATCCCTCCCAGTTACACCAACACTTGCAGATGTACGCCTGTGCCAAGTGGTCATTCTGGGGTAGTTTAATTGTCAGCGGTGGCTTATTATTCCTGGGGGCAACTCAAAAGCCAGAGTCTAAGCCGTGGATATTAGCGGCCTCCGTTGGTAGCCTAGAAGTCGGTCGCAGACATCGCCAAACAGCCAAACTCCTGCAAGAATCGCTAGGCGATATCGACCGAGCATCACGGGTCAACTTCCAAGCGTGGGCTAGGGCTAACACCCAACCCACAGCACAGCTAGCGCTGACTGTAGGCTCCATCGATGCCAACTGGAAACCAGAGAACTTAATCACCGATCCAGTTGAGTACATCCAGAAGAAACAGAAACACGTTGCCCTGGTTGGCGGTACCGGGGACGGGAAGTCAACCTTTACCCAGTATCTATCGTCTAAAATCGGCGGTCGCGTTATCGTCTACGACAGCGACGCTAAACCGGATGATTGGTCGTGGATTGATCAAGCTGATGTCATTGGTAGAAAAGGAAACTTCAAAGCCATCGACACCGCTATGGGTAAAGACTTAGAAATCCTTGAAGACCTAGTTCAGCTTAGGGGTGAAGGAGGAGATAACGCGATCGCTGGTCGAGAACGGTTCATGATCGCGGAGGAATTTCCCATTTTGGTAGACGAATGCGACAATGCCACCACTTGGATCAAGCGACACGCCAAGCGCGGGAGAAGGTACAAACAGTTCATTTGTGCCTTAGCCCAGAATGACACGGCTGAGAATTACGGCTTGCAAGGAGACAAAGACACCCTTTCAAGCTGCTTCTGTTTAGTGAGATTAGGGCAGTTTGGGCGCGACTACGCCAGGACTAAACTCAAAGATCCTCAGCTAGAGCAGTGGTTGAAAGCTGGTGGTAAAAGGCGGTTTATGGTCGATGACTGCCCTTGTGAGCTTGACCTGAGTAATTGGGGAACAACTGCGATCGCAACACCAGAAACCTCCGGCGGGGAAAGTGAGGAGGTGCAATCGCAAGCCAAAGCCATGAATGAATTTGAGCAATTCATTCTTGATTGGGGTCAACAGCACCCAGGTGAGGTTTTAAAAGCCAGAATCCTGCTGCAAGCTAGCCGCTTGTTTGAGAGAATGCAGCCAGACGAGGTACGAATCATCTTTGCTTCTATGGCTGATAGGGGATTGGGGGAAGTTGAAGGAAATGGCGATCGCCTCGGCTGGAGGTGGTCAAAGTAATGTCTACAGTTTGCCTACAGCCTGTAGACGGACTGTAGGCAAAGCTTTATAGGCAATTTACCTATTAATTAACCAGTACTTGGGTGGAAGTGCGATCGCTCAATACCTCACTGCAAATCCATCAACAGTCCGTCTACACCGTCTACAATTTTTTTGCCCCGAAAATTCGGCTGTAGACGGCGAAATCCTGCCCCAGATAGGATTTTAGCGATTGTAGACAAAATTTTTGGGGTTTAAAAAACTTAAAAAATTTGAACAATTTTTAAATCTGCAATGACAGATTGTCCAATTAATTTAACTTGCGATCATGAGCAAAATTGATATTGATGGAGACTCAATTCCCGACGACAGTCATTCAAATAATATTTGCGATGGCTGGAATATCCTGCCAATAAATGAAAAATCCCTAGAAGAAATAATTAGCGAGATGGGGAATATAAACCCTACCGAGGAATTAGAGCTTTTACTACGCTTGATCCGGCGATTTGCGCTCAATGTTTGTGAAACACCATCGGCGAAAGAAGCAAGAGGCTTGTCCTTTCACATACTGAGCGAGCAGTATATCTCACGAATAACAATCAACCAAAGAATAGAAAAAATCCAAGAGCTAGCTAACAAAATACAGCTTCAAAGGTTTGATCAAAAGATTGACGAACAAAGTGAGCCGCTAACACAGGAAGAACTAGACGCGTATGAGAATTCTGTTTCCTGCTGGGATTGTTGGGGTACAGGGAAAATTTACGACGGCATAAGCATCAGCCCAACAAAATGCTCAACATGCAAAGGCACTGGATATTTGTAAGAGAACTTTGGGGAGAAAGAAAATGACTAATGAAACATGCCCAAAATGCAATTGCACGACGCTGCAATACCAAGAAAATTATGGTTATTGGGAATGTTTAGACTGTGGTCAGGCTTGGGCGCGGGATGCTGACGATCCAGACTACGACGACACTAAGATTGACAAGGAAAGCTTCAGGTTCTATCTTGCGGCAGCGGCTGACAACGCAACCCTGTGTAGTAGCTGTAACGGCGGCGGATTAATTCAGGAGGAAGGCGAATTGCTCTGCTGTCCTGAATGCGGCGGGACTGGGAGCATATAGGTAATGGACACTGAAGATAAGTGGATTACCACCGACTCCCGGACAACAAAACTAGTAATTCGTTTTTGGGTAAAGGGATTCCCCAAACAATTTTTTATCAGCACCGGACTTAAGGATACCAAGCGCAACCGTGAGATTGTGAGGAGCAAGAGAGATGCGATCGCAAATGACATCGCGCTAGAACGCTTCGACCCAAAGCTTGCTAGCTATCAGTTCAAAACTAAAAGTTCAGAAGTTGTTCAGCCAGAAATTAACACAATATCACTAGGGGAGTTGTGGGAGAGATTTAGGGGTTTTCAATCAACTCAGTTGGCTGAGACTACGATTTTAGGAAAATACACAGCAATTGGCTCCATCATCAGCAAAATTCCCACTCAATCGCTAGAAGATGCTCCAGAAATAAGGGACTGGCTTTTAAAGCATTACTCGCACTTTACAGCATATGAAACACTGGCATATTTCTCCAGGTGCTGCCAGTGGTCTAGTGAATCAAAATTAATTGTGAATAATCCATTTGCTAAAATTCAAATTCCAAAGCCAAAACGCAGAAGTGACGCTGAGGAAGATTTTCGAGCTTTTACTCTCGCTCAACGAGATTTAATTATTGCTGCTTTTGAGCAACATCCTGCTTACAATCACTACACCACGCTGATCAAGTTTCTGTTTTGGACAGGTTGCCGACATGGAGAAGCGTTTGCTCTTACATGGGCGGATTTAAACGAGGATTGCAGCCGAATTACAATTAGCAAATCCTGCAATAGCTACATGATTAATAAAGGGACAAAAAATGGGAAACGTAGAGTTTTCCCTTGTAAGCAGGGAACAAAGATTCAAGAACTGCTGCTATCAATAAAACCTAAAACTCCAGAGCCTAACAAATTGATTTTTACTTCAAAAACTGGCTGTCCGATGCGAACTCACACCTTGTTTCACGTATGGAATAAGCAAACTACATCTTACGGCGTAAAAAGTGGTGTGGTTTTGGATTTGGCTGATCGGGGAGATATCCCTTACTTGAATGGGTACGCGACCCGGCACACTTTCGCCACGTGGGCGATCGCATCTGGCTACACTCCTGACAAAGTAGCCTATTGGATAGGCGATAACGTCAACACAGTACTCAAATATTATTGTCACCCTGCGGTTTCATCTGTAGAGTGTCCAGATTTTTAGCTACTCAAAATGCTACTTAATTAATGTCTAGACCTGCTGTAAATTAGGGGTGTAATAGATGAATTAGAAGCATTACCATCAAATCATCCATTTCGCAGAGCAACGCTAGAATTACTTTATAACTTGCGACAAAACTTACAAGTTAATCAAAATTCAGAAGAAGACGATCGGGAGTTAATTATGCGATTAAAACCACTTTATCAGCAAGACCGAGAACAAGCTATACAAGAAGGAAATAAGCAAGGCGAAGAACGTTTAATTATACGTCAACTAAATCGCCGTTTTGGTGAGATTGATTCATCTACTATTGAGCGAGTTCAAGGATTATCTATTGAACAATTGGAGGCATTAGGAGAGGCTTTGTTAGACTTCTTAGATATTTCTGATTTAGAAGCTTGGTTAAATCAACAAATTGAATAAATCTAATCTGTAAATCAATTAAATAAATTTTATGTAAAACTAAGCTTTATTCGTGTAGGGGCAAGTTATGAATTACCCCTACAATTGAAATAAGAATACTAACCAAAACTTTCAACAACGTACATATCATTTCCTGTATTGCCGACTAAAAGCAAGCTACTGTCATCACTTTCTAAAGTTTGGCTACCAGCAATACCCTTTTGCAGAACTTTAATTATTCTTTGGGGAGTGAAAGATTCCAATTCTACAAATTTTCCAGATTCTAACCATGCTAATTCTTCAGCAGATAAACTTTGACGTATTTCTTCAGGCAATTGTTTAGCTGCTTGCGTTGACTCTGGGGAGGATTGAATGAACATTCCGCGCTTAGTAGCGATAATTTGACGTGGCGTTAGTCCAATATCAATAATCGCAATCTCGCTATTGAGAAACCAATTAGCGTTGGTTCTCAAATTATGAACTAAAGCAATTCCTCGTGGATTGCAATCATGTATTGCATAGACTTTCAAATCGGGATTGCGGCGCAGCATTTGCATTGTGGTGTCAAAAATGCTTTGAGGATATCCAGTAATGCTGAGGATTGCACAGTTATTTTCAAAGTGAAAATTATTAGCAATTAATAATTGAGCAATACTGGCAGTATCACAAACGACTAATCTATCAAAACTGTAAGCAGTTACATCAGGATTAATCGTGGCTGGTGTATTTTCCTGCTTTGGTGAAGGAAGAATTTTGAGAATGGAACCATTTATTTGCTGCCAGCGAGCTAGCCAATCTTGAAACTGAGATTGTGAAAGTAAAAATTCTTGTGTTAAAAATTTAATTCGACCTAATTGTCGAGTTCCTAAATATAACGAGAATAGTCCTGTAATAAGAATAGTAACAAAGAGAATAACTGTTCTCGAACTCAGACTGAGCGTGAAACTGAAGATAATTCCTATACAAAGAAGAATACCTCCTATAATTTGTAAATTTCTAGCATTGTCTTTGCGATTCGTAATGTTGAGTTTACTTGATATGGTATTATTACAAAACTTCCAAATAAATATAAAATTTATTATCAGTGGTACGACAATAAATATTGACGTAAATAAATTAAGAAACAAATAGAGAAATAGCCAACTAAATCGTGAAATTGACTTTGACTTTGACCTTAGACGATTATCTAGAAAATACAGCAGTTGTTTGGGTGTAAAAAATAAGGTATTATTTGCAGAAATATCAGCGATCGCCTTTGCAAAAAAAGGGTCGGTAATCTGAACATTACTCATACTAGTCGGTTCAAAGGCAAAGAGATGATTGCATTTTATACACCGACCTTGATTTGCTATCCGGTCTTTTAGTCTATTGTCAGTTCCGCAGTTAATACACTTCATAATGGTTGTTTTATGTTAGTTATTAATTGTTAGTCAATACGGTTGAGATTGGGCTTGATCCCCCCTAACCCCCCTTAAAAAGGGGGGAACTATCAAGGATCTGATTTGTTAGTAAAACACTGTAGTCTTCTCGTTGGCGAATCAAGCGATGTTTGTCATTTTCTAGCAAGACTTCCGTCGGTTTGGGACGGTGTAAAAAGTGAGAAGACATTGCATAACCATAAGCACCGACATCTAAAATGGCAACGATATCGCCAATTTCTAATGCCGGAAGTTGGCAATTTTTCCCCAGATAATCTCGTGAATAGGTGGTGTTACCACAAATATCAGTTGTGAATAGGGAGTGGGGATTGTCTGCTTGCTTCCAGGTGACGATTTCTCGGTAGCCGCCGTGTACTGATGGTACTGAAAGATTTGCAACAGTGGTATCAACTCCAACAATCTGTTTTTCTCTTTGCCATTTCACAGAAACAACTTGAGCAAGCAAAGTTGCACATCCTGCGATCGCACTTCGTCCCGGTTCAATCACCAAATCAATTTCCCGTCCTAACCGAGTAATTCTCTCGGTTAATTCAGCCCCAAATATTTCCCAGTCAAAGGCTGCTTTGTTGTGATGATAAGGGTAGCCAAAGCCGCCACCAAAATCTAGATATTCCCAGTCTGGTAACTGTTGGGCTGTGGCGATGACTGTATCAATCACCTGGGTGAATGCAACTGTAGCGTTAGTTCCCGTCCCTCGATAAAAATGTAAACCACTCAGCTTTAATCCAAACTCAGCAGTTAAAGCGATCGCATCACCAAATTCTTCAGGACGCACCCCAATGCGGCTATCCCCGGTAATTTCTGGCAAATTGAGGCGTAAACCCAGACGAATATTTTTCTCTCTGCGTCTAACTTCGCAGCACAATTGCAATTGAGCAAGACTATCCAGATTGAGAGTTGTAACTCCCCAATTCAGGACTTGTAGCATCTCAGCCCGATTCAAATTACTACCGCTATAAACAATCTCACTAGGATCGAAACCAGCTTGCAATCCCAGATAAATATCTCCTGGGGTATTGGCGTGAAGTCCCCACCCAAAGGAGCGAAAAATTTTTAACAGCGCAATGTTGCCATTAGTAACACTAGCAAAGCGAAATTGCGTGCGCGGATAACTGACTGCTTTGCTAATCCGCTTAATAGTTTCGCCCAAGCGATCGCCATTATAAACATAAAGCGGAGAACCGTAGTTATTCAGTAACTCCTCGGCAAGTTCCTTGGAGAATGGGGGATTAAGACGATTTTGAGTCAAATTATTTGATACCATTTACCAAAAATACTGATACAGTAAATTACGAATTACGAATTACGAATTACGAATTATTTTGTAGTTTCTCCATAACCAACGATGTAACCAAAAGGGATGATCCCAAGATTGTTTACTTAGTTTTTCATTTAAAACCTGCGATCGCCAAAGTTGCCACATAATTAGTAACCAGAGTGTTTCACCAATTCGACGCCCTTGAATAGCTGCTCCTAGTTTGCCTTCAACAATTTGGGCTGCAATATGAGGATAAAAGTGATTGTTGGCGCGAAGTATCTCAGGATTGAGCCAGATGCCCAGCTGATGCCAAAAATCATTTAAACACCAAGAAGTTAAAGGAACCCCCATCCCCCGCTTTTGTCGCCAGACAATTTCGGGTGGAAGCCAATTTTCTACAGCCCGTTTGAGGATATATTTTTCACAAGCTCCTTGCAAACACAGTTCTCCAGATAGGCTAAATGTCCATTCTGCTAGAGGTAAATCACAAAAAGGCGATCGCACCCACAACCCATGAGCAAACCCCAATGCAGTTGCACGAGGATGGATATTCTGCGCTCCTTTGAGCATCAAACTAGCACGGCGGAGGCGATGCAGCAAAGATGGACATTCATTGCGATCTAAAGCCGCCAACAGCCAATCTTCGGGATGCAAATTTTGGATCTGTGCATAGATATCTGGCTGATAAACTTGAGATTCGTATCCTCCAAGACGGTGAAAGGTGCGGAAATATTGCTGGATAAAAGTTTCCTCTCCGGCGGGATTTTCTGCTTGATAAACACCTGCGGCTATTAAAGGTTTATTCGTCCAACCAGCAAATAATTGATCTCCACCTTCGCCATTAAAAATTACCTGAGTTTCCTGACTCGCTCTCTCAGACAGGAGATACAACGGCACACACACACCATCTCCAAAGGGTAAATCTAATGCTTTTACAGTCGGAATTAGGGCATTTTTGATTGAATTTGGGTTTGCTGCAACTTTAACAAGCGGAATTTTGAGAAACTGGGCGACTTGTTCAGAATATCCATACTCTGAAATCCCTGTGTCACCAAAATCTAAAGTATAGGCGCGGACTTTCACCCCTGCTTGTACCAGCAGCGCCGCCACCACTGACGAATCGAGTCCACCAGAGAGAAACACCCCAACAGGCTCATCTTTTAAATCGGCAATCTGTCGCTCAATGGAGTCTTTCAGGAGAGTTTGCAATTCAGTAATTGCTGTAGCTTCATCTGTTAACTGTTCTGGTGCTTCCCGCCACGAGTGGATTTTTTTAGATTCAGGTGTTTGCAGCTTACCTGATTGGCGATCGCTCTGCCAAACTAATTCAGTTCCCGCCGTCACTGCAAACACTTGATTAATAGGAGTTAAGGGTGTGGGAACGTAAGAAAAACAGCTATAGCCATATAACCCAGGAATGCTAACTTCTGACTGTTGCAAAATCGGTAAAAGTAATTGCAGTTGCGATGCAAACCAAATTATTTGTCCTTGCTGAGTCCAATACAAAGGAACTCTTCCGAAAGGTTCTCTTCCCAAAATTAGGCAGTTGTTTTCCTGGAGACTTACCCAAGCATCGGGTGAACTAAATAATCCTGATGCGGAAATGGCAGCAATTTGATTTTTAGAACTTACACAGAAGAGATCCCCCAACCCCCTTAAAAAGGGGGCTTTCAAGGTTCCCCCCTTTTTAAGGGGGGCTAGGGGGGATCTAGATTTCAGGTGTTCAGCGTGTAAGTCCTGATTTTGTTGCCTTCTGGAATTTCCATCGATTCCTACATAAACAACATTCCAGATGGGAAGAGGATAATGGGGAAAAGGCTTTGAATTTTCCCTTGTAGGGGAGAGGTTTGGAGAGAGGTTTTCCACAACACTAGTTAACAGCGCTTCTAACTCCTGTTGAGTGCCGTAACCCCAATAGCCAAGAAAGTGATGCGGGTTGCCCATCTGGACTATTTCACTTCAAAGGTTGCATCGCTAATCTGCCGGCCTTCCAGGAACATCTGCACCTGCCAATTGCCAACAGTTGCAGCCGAGTTAATAATGTAGCGACACTGGGTATCCCAGACAGACGTATTAATTTCGCGGGTTTGATAGTTGTTTTGCTTGACAATTTGACCGCTTGGGTCAATCCAATTACAAGAGAGAGCCAGCTTTTTACCCAAAGGTGCATCCTTTAGAGTGACACGATACAACACTTCTGGATTGGTTTGGCGAGAAATTGTCTTTAAGTCGCCGCCATTATCTTGTGTCAAAGTGATGCGGTCTTGTTGAGTAGAAACACGAGAGAGTGTAGAACTTTGCTGCTGCATGAAAAATATTGTAGATGCAATGACAACCACTACAACTGCCACCACTCCAGAGGTAATCCATCGATTTCGGCGTTGCTGTACTTCTAGTGCTTGGCGGCGATTTAACTGAATCAGCGCTTCATCTAATAACTCAGGCGGTAAATTCAACTCCTGTAAAATTTCTCTCACCTGCTGTTGGTCTAGTTCCGCTTCCCGACGCAATTGCAGACCTTCTACTTCTGTAACTATTTGTGATAATTGCTCTTGAGTCAATCGCTGCGCCATAGCTTAACTCCTGTTGAAAAATTTGATTGCGATCGCTAAATCTCATTTTTGTAGGTACATCATAAGCTACAAAATAAAGTTGTTGCTTTTCGGATTTTTTAAGAGATACTTTTGTAAACACAAACGCGATGAATCGCCGTCTCTACAATAAACCTCTTGCATAACGGACGAAAGTACTTGTGTGTACACCGTAGCCTTAGCGAATGGCACTAAGAAAAGCCCAAAGACTTAGGGACTTCCAAATAAAAAAATATCCAATTATTTATTGTGGGGTGGGCGACACGATAGCCCTTGATTACGGGCGCTCATGTTGCCCACCCCACAAGATTGTATAGTTTATTTCTTGGAAATCCCTTATTGTATCCTCAACTACTAAAATTAACATTAGGACTTACGCAATAACTCTCTGAAACTCTTATTTCTCCGTGTCCTCTGCGGTTCGTTTTTTCATGATTTTGCGTAAGTCCTGAACATGACATAACAGAACTGGTATTATATCATGTCCGCATAATTAGTTATGCTAACCACAGTCATTGCACCCCACCCCCCTCCCCGCTTGCGGGGAGGGGAGACAAAGCGCAGCTTTGGCGGGGTGGGGTTCTTGGGGTTTAGTAAGTAATCAAGCGGACATGATATTACTTGTAAGAACTAGAATTAACATTACGAAAAAGATACTTCTTGCAAAAGCCAAAAAACCGCCCTAAAATCACTTTCTGGGCGGCTCAAGTATTTTTGCACTAGATTTAAAAAAATTACCAATACCTCCTTCACATTAGTTTAAATTTCCCGATTTCCGCCAATAGAGAGTTGTTTTTTGCTATGTTTCAACTCTTTCCAGAGAGACTTAATTTGCTGGTAAGCCTCTTCCTGAGACAATTTACCCCCTGTCTCTAGGCAAGTGATGTAACTAATTTTTTGAGAGAATTCTTGAAGGTTGGCATTAAACACTAAATTCTCTGGCTGAAATTTACCATAATACCGACTACGAGGGTAAAGCAAGCTGTTTTTGTCTTGCGAGTTAGGTTGCGTCATAAGTTTTCTCTTATAATTCTTTCCTTCTTAAATTTATAAACTAAAACTTTTCCCTTTGTGTATATACACAGGATAAAATTCAAATTCCTGAAGAAAGAAGTTAATTTTTTAGTTCAATATTAGGATAAAGCAGAAGAATAGGTAATTAACTGTGGAAAATACTGAATTAAGCACCTTATCTACCAAAAGGAATAAGTAAAATGACCTGTTTTTTGCGGAAAACACTAAAAGTAGTAAGTAATATCATGTCCGCAGAATTAGTTATGATTACCATAGGCTTTAGTTAGGGTTGATAGCGAAGGCTAAAGTAAAAGCCATCATCCTGAGCGTTATTACCACGATCGCTCAGATCGATAAATGGAAATCCATAATCGAGGCGCAAAAAGAGATTATCAATTCCCATTGCCTGATTCCACAATAATCCTAAGCCTGCGCCCACTAAAAAAGTTTGATTTGGTAGCGGATTGGGATTATCAGACTGATTCCAAACGGCTCCCATGTCCACAAATGGCGCAAGTTGAATTGTCGATAATCCAGATTCATTACGCTGCACTGTAAACCGATCTTCGATCGCTACCCGAAATCCATTATCCCCAGAACGGATATTTTGGCGATATCCCCTTACCGATTGTCCACCGCCAATTACAAATTGCTGGGAAGGTAAAAGGCTATCTGGTGTAAGCTGTAAGTCTGCTTGAATCAGCAATAGATGATCGTTGCTGAGTTGCTGCACGCGCTGTATTTGACCTAGCCAACTAAAAAAGCGACCATCGGGTATGGGATCATTGTTGATAGTTGCATTTAATATATCAACGCCAAAATTAAATTGCGATCGCAAAAACCAAGCTCCTTGAGGTTCGCGCTTGATATAATCTTGACCAAATTTAATTACACTGGTGCGGCTAACGCCATTGGCATCAGGCCCAATACCAAAGGGGGTTGCGAGGTTATCAAAAAGGAAGGTTTGACCATCTTGATAGGTAAATCCTAAAGATAGGGCAAATTCAACTCTAGGCGATCGGATCAATGGCTGACGATAATTGATTTCATAAAGATCCTGGTTTGCCCGAATGTCAAAGGCATCAAAGGGTGGCTCAGTAATTTCGTTGCGATTAAATGCGGCTCGAATCTGCACTTTGCCGTTCATAGCGTTCACGGGGACTTGATAACTAAAATCAAAGACATCGGAACCACCAGAGAGTGTATGGTAATAAGAGCCAGCTAACTCATCTCCCATACCGGTTAAATTGCGCGATCGCAATTCAACACCCAATCTTTCCGCCCCAATACTGGGAGGCGAATAATTATCTACACCCAAGCTACCAGTTAAAGGGTTTGCCTCTTCAACTCTGACAACGAGAATACTTTGACCAACCTTACCCGTTGGACGCAAACTCGCTTCCACATTTGTAAATAGGGGATCGAGTCGCAACAATTTCAACTGTTCTTCGAGCTTACCAGTATTGAGAGGAATACCAGCACCTAATTGGATGCGACTACGAATATAAGATGGGTTTAATCGCCGCGTCCCTTCGATATTAATCTCTGTCAAACGCCCTTCCAACACCCGAATTACCACAACACCATTTGCGGTACTAGATTTTTGAGTTTCTGGAATTGCTCTGGAATTTATATACCCTTTATTTAGGTAAAGCTGAGTAACGGCATCGGCGGCTTGTCTGATTTCTTCTAAAGTTAAGTCCCGTTCTTCAAACGGTTTCACTACTAGATTAAAATCATTTTCCTGAAAAACTGTGCTACCTACAACCTGAATTTTCCGAACCCGAATGCGTTGTGGTATCTCTGGTTGTGGGTTAGTTGCTGGAGTAGCTTCTCTTTCTTGTACTATTTGTAACTCTGACTGACTGCTATTTTGAATTGAGTCAGGTGTAAAAATATTAGCTCTAGCTCTCAGTCCATTTGCAGTTACAATCCAGACCGCAGGCAGAATTAACAAGCCGCACCGAAAACTGAAACTGTGCTTACTGCATTTAGTAATTGCCAAACTCCGCCAAGTGTCTAACTGATGAGATAAATAGACAATTCTTTGCTGAGTCGTTGCTCTAGGCTGAACACAAGTTTCTGTTTCTTTTCTCATTTCTCTTCAGGGGAGTGCCTTATTTAACGACTGGGCTGATTTTGATTTTGGAGTATGCTATGGCTGTATGAATATTTGAATATCATATTTTTGATATTCAAATTTCAAAAGATTTGTAACTAAAACTATAATTAACAGCGAATTATTCTAAGTGATAGTCCTTAGCATTATATTGTGGTAACAGGTAGAAAACTTGGGAAAACTTCGATGTCACCACTGATTTCCATTGTCATCGTCAATTACAACCGGGAGTCTTACCTTCAAGAAGCGATCGCTAGCGTCTTAACGCAGACATGGCAAAACTTTGAGTTATTGATTTGGGATAATGGCTCTACAGACGGATCAGTGGTGATCGCTCACGCTTATGCTCAAAAAGATGGGCGAGTGCGGGTGGTGGAAGCAGACAATCAAGGAGTTGCTGCGGCTTGTAAGGCAGCGATCGGCCAAACTAGCGGCACTTACGTCGGTATATTAGACAATGATGATATCCTTGCCCCCACAGCTCTTGCTCAAACCGCTACAGTCCTCAATAGACATCCAGAAACGGGATTTGTTTACACCGACTACTTAAATATCGATCCAAACGGCAAAGTTATCGGTTATGGTCATCGCTGTGACATTCCTTACTCTCAATCAGGTTTGTTGGTAGATTTCATGACTTTCCACTTCCGCTTGATGCGGCGATCGGTTTATGACCGAGTGGGAGGTGTTAACGAATCGTTCTCTTGCTGTGCCTATGATTATGACCTATGTCTGCGACTTTCAGAAGTAGCCCAAGTACGCCGAGTCAAAGAGCCACTCTATTTCTACCGAAATCATTCTCAAAGCATGTCTGTCACCAGGAGAACAGAACAAATCCTCTGGTCACAAAAGGCGATCGCTCAAGCACTTTGGCGGCGAGGATTAGCAGACAAGTTACAAATCGATGTAGAATTGCCTACAAGTCGCTTCATATTACGCCGCAAAGAATCTTTATTAGACCTCTTGCATAAATCAAAAATAAGAAAGAACCCCACCCCGCCAAAGCTGCGCTTTGTCTCCCCTCCCGAAGAGCGGGGAGGGGTTGGGGGTGGGGTGTTAGGGACTTGTGCAAGAGGTCTATTGTCTAATATCGCCGCTTCAGTCCTAGTTATTGCCTCGTTGGTAAATCCCAAATTAGCCCAAGCACAACAAATAGTTCCTGCTAACGATGGGACAGGTACAATTGTGACTCCCAACGGCAATCGACTTAATATCACTGGCGGCACAACTTCTGGTGATAATGCAAACCTCTTTCACAGCTTTCAACAGTTTGGAATTTCACCAGAACAAATTGCCAACTTTCAAGCTAGTCCGGCGCTGCAAAATATCCTTGGTCGAATTACAGGCGGGAATGCCTCGGTTATCAATGGTTTAATTCAGGTAACAGGTGGCAATGCTAACCTTTTCTTGATGAATCCAGCCGGGTTTATTTTTGGCGCAAACGCCAGTTTAAATGTGCCTGGTGCTTTTACGGTGACAACAGCTAACGGCATCGGTTTTGGGAGCAGTTGGTTTAACGCTATCGGTGTTAATGACTACATAAATTTAGTTGGAAACCCCAATGGATTTGCCTTTAGTACAAACCAGCCAGGAGCGATCGCAAATGCTGGAAATTTGGCAGTAAGTACTGGGCAAAATTTGAATTTATTAGGTGGTACTGTAGTCAACACCGGGCAACTTTCAGCACCAGGAGGGCAGATTTCTGTCACATCAGTACCAGGACAAAATTGGGTGCGTCTTAGTCAGCCAGGAAATCTGTTGAGTCTAGAAATTCAGCCCCTCGCCTCTAGTAGCAACCAACCTAATAACTGGACAATTCCCATTGCCTCAATACCCGAATTGCTCACAGTTGGTAACACAGGCTTAACTGCCAATCCTGATGGAACTGTAAAATTAACAAACTCCAATGTGACAATTCCCACAACTCCAGGTACAACGATTGTTTCTGGGAAAGTGAATGCAGCGAGTCAAACAGGCGGTAATATAACTGCTTTGGGTAAAAAAGTCGCGGTGATTGATGCCAATATTAACGCCTCTGGGAATAATGGCGGCGGTACTGTGCTAATTGGTGGAGATTATCAAGGTAAGGGGACTTTACCCAACGCAGATCGGACTTATGTAGACTCAAAATCTGTCATTAATGCTGATAGTAATTTGAATGGAAACGGCGGACAGGTAATTGTTTGGGGTAACGACACAACCAAGTTTTTTGGTAACATTTCGGCTCGTGGAGGAGCAAATGCTGGCAATGGTGGTTTTGTAGAAGTATCAGGTAAAAATTTCTTAAATTTTAACGGTTTAGTAGATACTTCAGCCCCTAATGGTAACTTTGGCACTTTATTGCTAGACCCCAGCACATTGACCATTATCGATGGTGCAGCAGGGACAGGTGATTTTGATGCTACAGCAGGCAATATTGCCTTTGGCGATGCAGATATTGGAGATAACACTGTTTCTTGGGGTGCGATCGCCTTATCGGGTACAAATATCAATTTACAAGCCACAGGCAATATTACCATCAATGACATCACCGGAGCGACACCCACAGTAACAACCGATGGTGTCGCTATATTAAACTTGGGCGGTGGTAGCTTCAGCCTCACATCACAAACCGGTTCTGTAAACTTTGTCGATCCCACCAACACCATCCAGACAACGGGAGGAGGCATTAACATTTCTGGAGCTA
The DNA here is from genome assembly GCF_030382115.1 of Nostoc sp. GT001. NCBI lineage: Bacteria > Bacillati > Cyanobacteriota > Cyanophyceae > Nostocales > Nostocaceae > Nostoc > Nostoc sp. GT001. Next base: position 2,182,144 of record NZ_JAUDRJ010000003.1, on the reverse strand, counting down.
GCTTATCGCTGGGAAATCTAAATACAAGTAGAACTACTGGTAATAGTGGCAACGTAACGTTGTTTGCAACTGGCGATATTACTGCGGGCAACATTATTGCCAGTGGTCAGGGTTACTCAGCAGGTAATATTACAGTCCAAAGCACAAATGGTGGAATTACCCTAAATAACCTTGACACTAGCAATATTCAAGGGTTTTCTGGATTTGGATATGGTGGCATTATTATTACGGATGCAGGAACAGTAAATTTGACTGCCGCAGGCAACATCTTAACAGATGCTATTAATACCTCTTCAAATGATGCTAATAGATCAGGTAAGGCTGGCGATGTAGTTGCAACAACCACAGGCGGCAGTATTACCACAGAGGCAATTAACTCGTCTGTAGTTAAGGAAGGAGGTGGCGATTTTATTGGCACTGCTGGCGCGATAAGTTTAACTAGCAGAGATAATATCACCGTGAATGATGCCATAAATACCTCAGCGATCGCTACCGGAGTCGATGGTACTGCAAATGTTACAAGTGGCAACGTTACTTTACAGACTACCAATACTGCTGGCAGCAATATTCGTTTTACCAACATCAACACCCAGTCCATAGCAGACGATTTTGTTGATGGAAACACTGTTCAAGGTGGCAATGTGCAAGTGCTAACCAACGGACTGATTCAGGGAATCGGAACCGACGAAGCGATCGCAACTGGTGGATTTTTTACTGGCGAAGGAGGTACTAACGTTCAACCTTCAGCAGGAGGTACTGTTAGCATTCGCCATGATGGTGGCCCAAACAATGTAGATTTTATTGTCGGTGATGCAAGTGTCAATGCTACAGCAGGGTCAATCACTACAGGTGACAATTCAATAATCGCTAATAGCTTTCCAGTCTTGCCAAATGGTGGAGATGCTAGCGGTACACCACTAAGCATCACCATTACATCTGTTAACACCCCGCCGACATTAACAGCCAACTCATCCCTACCCGATACCCAGACCAATCAACCTGTTACCTTAACGTTCTCTAGTTTGGCTCCGCTAGTCAGCGATGTTAATAATGACATCACCTCCATCAAGGTCGATGTCGTGAATACGGGAAATATCACTGTCAATGGCGTTCCCGTCATCCCTGGTGTTACAACCTTATCTAGCGGCGATACTTTAGTATACACACCTCCAGCAGATACAAATGGGTCACTAAATGCCTTTGTAATTAGTGCAAATGACGGCGTTTCCTCTTCTGCACCTGTACAGATAGGAATCAACGTCAGTCAAATTCCTACTCCCAATCCTGAGACTCCCAATCCTGAGACTCCCAATCCTGAGACTCCCAATCCTGAGACTCCCAATCCTGAAACTCCCAATCCTGAGACTCCCAATCCTGAGACTCCCAATCCTAACCCCTGCACATTTCAGTGCAATCTACCAGGTAAACCGAATAACCTTGACCTTAATAATCCTAAGATTGATAACCCCATTCTTAATACCAACCCCACTCCCGAAGACAATTTCACAGATGATTTTGCCGACCATTTAGGCATACCCAGCCCTAGAATTAAAACCCTAGATGATGCCAAAGAAATTGCTCGCAAAATTGAAGAAGCGACTGGTGTGAAACCTGCATTTATCTACATCAGTTTTGTCCCTGTGGAAATTCTACCAGAGGAAAATTTAGGTAAAGCTCAAAAATTGACGAAACAGTTAAATACTGTAGCAGAAAAGGATAGCGACCAGCTGGAACTAGTAGTAGTAACAGGAAAAGATGATCCTATCCGCAAGCGCATCCCAGAAATAACTAAAGCCAAAGTTCTCCAAGTAGCTCAAGAATTTCGTGACCAAATCGTTAGTCCACAAAACCGTCGTCGCACCGGTTATTTGCGTTCATCTCAACAACTTTATCGCTGGATTGTTGCACCATTAGAGGCAGATTTACAAACGAGAGAAATCAACAATCTGGTCTTTTTACCAGACATTGGTTTACGTTCAACCCCAATGGCAGCACTTCACGATGGTAAGGGATTTCTAGTAGAAAAATACAGTATTGGCTTAATGCCTAGTCTTAGTCTGACTAATACCCTCTATAAAGACATCAAAAAATCTCAAATTTTAGCGCTGGGAGTTTCTCAGAGTACTCAGGGACAAGAGCCTTTACCAGCAGTCCCCGTTGAGTTATCAACACTAGTGTCTAAACTCTGGCAGGGCAAATTATTGTTAGACAAGCAAGCCACCTTAGAAAATCTCAAAACTATCCGCCGCCAACAACCTTTTGGAATAATTCACATGGCAACCCATGCCGATTTTGCTACTGGTGCTTTGAGTAATTCCTATATTCAACTGTGGGAAGACAAGTTACGCTTGAACCAATTACGACAATTGCGCTTGAATGAACCTGAAGTTGAAATGCTGGTGTTGAGTGCTTGTAGAACAGCTTTAGGGGATGAAGAATCCGAACTGGGATTTGCGGGTTTAGCAGTGCTGGCAGGTGTGAAAACTAGTGTTGCTAGTCTTTGGTCAGTTAATGATGCTGGCACAGCAGCATTGATGACAAAATTTTATGAGAACTTAAAGACTGCTCCCATTAAAGCAGAAGCTCTCAGACAAGCTCAAGTAGCTATGGTCAAAGGGCAAATTTATGTCAAGGATGGACAAGTGCAAGGTTTAGAAGTAGTTGGGAATTTGCCTTTACCTGCTGACACTGCTGATGAATCACTTATGCATCCTTATTATTGGGCTGGATTTACAATGGTTGGTAATCCTTGGTGAAGGTAGGGAATCGACATACTTCTAGCGGATACTACGGATGAAAGATGTGTCTTCTTGTAGATGAACGCTACAATCTATCAGAAAATCAAAGAAATAGTTAAATCCAGAGTGGCTTCATGACGGCTAATTTAACACCAAAAGCAACATTTGACTTTGTTAACGTGCTATCTCAGGCTGCGGCTAAGTATAGACAACCAAAAAGTATACGCCCTAATGCTGAAATATTAGTAAAGGCGTTGCTACAAGCCGAAAAAACTGCCAAGCAACAAAAGTTGACTTATCCATTTGAGTTTCTGCTCGGTAAATGGCAACTTTGCTTTGTCACTGGCACTAAGAAAAACAGAGGTAGTGGGGGAATTGTATTAGGCAACGGTTTCTATGTACCCAAATTTATAACAATCCATGTTTCCTTTAATGCCACTTTGGAACAGGATTCAGGCAGAGGCGAAATTGCTAATCAGGTTGAGCTGAACCCAGTTTCACTGAAACTCACGGGGCCAGTGCAATATTTCGGGAAGAAAAATTTATTGGCCTTTGACTTTAACCAGATGATTATCAGTTTGTTTGGTCGTGTTATTTACAACAGAGCAATCCGTGCTGGTAAAGTTCAAACAGAAGATTTCTACAACCAACCTATAGCTAAACTACCCTTCTTTGGCTTCTTTTTAGTCACAGAAGATTTCATTGCAGCTCGCGGTCGTGGGGGAGGATTGGCATTTTGGATTCGAGAAACTTAAAGACGCTTGCAGAAAATCAGGCAGTCTTGCTGGAGGCAAAAGGAAAAAAGATTTGACTTATTTGTTTGATTTGTAGCAAGTGGTGCAACCTTTTTACAAATCAAACAAATACTTCACCACATATTTGGGTCTGAATCCTAATGCTTCACGCAATGCTTTAAAGTAATGAGTGGATGAAAAATGAGTATTTACTCATTACTTATTACTCATTACTTATTACTCATTACTCCTTCTTAAGAGCGCCTTGAGGTCGGTGGATGTCAAATCATCTGCGCTTGATTACTTAGGGAGTGATAGAGTTTGCCTGATTTCGTCTTTTATCTTGACTTCTCAGAGAGGTATATGGTAATATTGATAATTGTGTGGTTAAGGACGTATAGCTCAGTTGGTTAGAGCGCTACGTTGACATCGTAGAGGTCACTGGTTCGAATCCAGTTACGTCCATTATTGATTTACATTCACAAATTGAATGTCGCAATTTCACAAATTAGTGTCGTTATATCTTCTCCATAACCGTTTACAAATTAATGTCGCAACATTTGAGACTAGTCTACTATTGATTGGGACGAGACATTATCAGGGCAGCCAAATTGAAGATTATAGGCTCAATTTTAACTTAAGCTAAAAAACTTTTACAATCTGTGTTGTCCGCGATCGCACCAAAAGGGAATCACAAACTTTGCCTCAGCTTCATTCCAATTGTTAGTTTACTCAAAGCTTGCTGCTGCTTTTACAGCAGTTGCGATCGCATTTCTAACAGCAATATCTCTTTGTTCTAGAATAATATTTTCACTATCAGTACGTGAAGCAACTACACCGCAAATAGCAGCAGCAGCAAAATTATACACTCCTGCCATTTTGAAGAGTGTGCCGCATTCCATCTCGTAATTCAAGATATTCAAGCGCCGATATTCTTCTGTAATGCCATGCAGCGATCGCATTAAATTTGGATTGGCGGAATCAGTGCGTTCTTGTCCTTCGTAAAAAGTATCAACTGATGCCGTAATTCCGATGTAATGTTCAACCTTTAATTCTCGTGCAGCTTTAACTAAAGCGACTGTCAAAAAAGGATCGGCTGCGGCTGGATATTCCACTGGTGCAATGTCATTCGCTGCACCTTGGCGACATAATGCCGCACTGCTAATAACAACACTACCAACTGGTATATAAGGTTGAATGGAACCGCAAGTACCAATGCGAATAATTTGCCGGATTCCTACTTGTACCAACTCATTGACAACAATACTTAATGAAGGCGCACCCATACCACTTGTCGCTGATAAGATGCTGTGACCATTGGGTAAGTATCCCATGTAGCTGTTGAGACCGCGATTTTCTGACAACACGCGTACATCTTGTAAATAAGTTTGAGCAATTAGGTGCGATCGCTCTGGATCACCAGATAATAGAGCAATGCTGGGAGGTGATGAACCTAAATCATCTTGCCCAAAGCCTATGTGATAGAAACGTTTATTTGCCATTCAATGCTACTCGCATACTTATTGCTGGCTCCTACAACTAAGGAACCAAGAATTGCTCTTAATATGGTTGGGCGATCGCTAAATTATTAGGACTTATGCAATTAACTTGTCACGCATGAACCAACAAATATTGACCGTTACCAAGAATTTCACCATCACAACCGTCAAAATACACAATGCACAAGAGCAAATAAAGTCTCCACATCCGGCAGAACTTGCCATAGTTCATGCCATAATTTAAATCTTTGACTTTCGCTTGATTTTGGTCAAAATTCATCAACCAATTTATCAGAGTCTTTGAGTAGTTAGCACCATTTAAATACCATTGATTAATAGTTTTCAGGTCTGTATTAATCTTTGGAATGAGATCATAACTCCACACCCGCATGTTTGGAAAAACATATTTGTCGATAAAAGGATGGGTTATATTATACAGTAATCTGGTTGTGATTATGTGAATTAACACCTTGCCATCATCTTTGAGGAAAGAAGCCAGTTTTTGAAATGATTTCGTTAAATTCCCTACATGTTCAAACAGGCCAATCGCCATAATTTTATCAAACTTATTCTCAAAATCAATATCATTAAAGTCCTTTTCATATAGAGTGAATCTATCTGAACTAAGGTAACTGGTAGGGTCTCGCATTTTTTTCCGCATATATTCGCATTGCCCGTGGCTCAAATTAAGAGCCGTTACTTTCACATGCGGAAACCGGGAAAGAATGTAATTTGATGCAGAACCCCAACCGCATCCCAAATCTAAGATTTCGTCTCCGTCTTCGATGCCTGCTTTTGCGATCAAATCATCAAGCATCTGCATTTGAGCTTGCTCAAGGTTAGATGCTCCTTTTTCCCATAAAGCCATTGTGTATTTGGGATATAAAAGTTCTGTCTCTTTTAACATCAGACTGAACATTTCTTCGGGTAGGTTGTATTGAATCTTCATTAGTTCGTGTGACCCTTCTGCAAGGCGATCGCTTTCTTGCAACAGCCATTCATAGGGAACTAAAAGAGAAGGAAAATATTTGTAGCTGATTTGCATGGAGAGATTTAAAAGGGATTTAAGCAGAGGATCGGGGATTTTTAGCCCATTGATATAAGCCTCTGCTCCTGCCATTACGATTGCATTGAATGCAGCGATCGCTGTGCGGTTATCTTGGTAAGCAATTCGGTTTTTGTTATTCACATTTACTAAAAGAGTATGTATTTAGATTTTATCTGTAATGCTGGAAGTCATGTATACATTACCTTAGATTTTTAGTTATATGAAATTTATGACAAAACTAAATACTCGTCTTTGACAATTTCGACCTGCGATAAATTCAAAACTCCTATAAAATAAAGGATTTATCACTCCCTGATGCTACTTAAAGTGGTAAAATACGAGAAGTAAAATTGAGAGTTAGAAAATCAATTTATGTATTAAAAATTAATACTTTTTTATGAAGCTTAATAAGGACATAACGCTCCCTTAATTAATAGTGTTTCTCTTTGGTTGCAAAAATATTTGATAAATTTCATTTAAATTTTTAACACCATAGGGAACACCATATTTTCCCTGGTAATGAACTCAGACTATTATCCAAAGCCCTGCGTTACCTAAAATCTCCTCCTTCCCATATCTGAAGTTGTCTTTCAGCCGCAACTATGCAATTGAGATGCTTGGGTGGGTACAGAAAATGATCGTAAGCTAATGCCATCTGTTTAGCAACTTCAGTATATGGCACTCGTCCTATTCCCGTACCCAATCCAGGACAGGCAATAACGTTAGCTAGGGCAAATATCAACGGTTTTTCTGTATTATCAGCCTTGTCTTTTGCTTGTAGTACATATATAATACAAAACATATCACCACTCAGTTGGTGACTGTTTGTCGCTTGAACAAAAGGAAATTTTATGATTCCCCGAACACGCATCCGAAATATTGGTATCTCTGCCCACATCGACTCTGGTAAAACTACGCTGTCAGAGCGAATTCTCTTCTACACGGGCAGAATCCACGCTATTGAGGAAGTGCGGGGAGGCGGTAAGGGTGCAACGATGGATTTTATGCCAGAAGAAAAGCTGCATGGTATAACCATCACTTCCGCTGCTACCACCTGCCAGTGGCACGATACTCAAATTAACTTGATTGATACACCTGGACACGTAGATTTCACGATTGAAGTGGAACGCGCCTTGCGGGTATTAGATGGGGCAGTGATGGTGCTGTGTGCTGTGGCGGGTGTGCAGTCCCAGTCAATTACGGTGGATCGGCAAATGAAGCGCTACCGTGTGCCGCGTTTGGCGTTCATCAACAAAATGGATCGGACGGGGGCAGACCCATTTCGTGTAGTACAGGGAATACGCGATCGCTTGCAACTAAATGCGGTATTACTCCAGTATCCTATCGGCAGTGAAGACCAATTCCAGGGAGTGATTGACCTGGTAGAAATGACTGCTGACTACTTTGAGGGTGAAAACGGGGAAAACCGCGTGAAAAAGCCAATTCCCGAACCTCTTAGGGATGAGGCGCAACAGGCACGTGACAAACTGCTAGATACTTTGTCGCTGTTCTCAGAATCGATGACCGAGATGTTGTTGGCGGGTGAGGAAATTCCTAAAGAATTAATTTGGGAAACCATCCGACAAGCAACCTTGAGCCTAAAATTCACACCTGTACTGCTGGGTTCGGCATTCAAAAATAAAGGAGTGCAAAACTTATTGGATGCAGTTACGCTCTATTTACCATCTCCCGTGGATAGAGAAGTGGTTAAAACCGCAGAGTCGGTGAGTGTCTACCCTAATCCCGATGCTTCCTTGGTGGCATTGGCATTTAAACTCACCGTTGAATCCTTTGGGCAGTTGACCTATACCCGGATTTACTCTGGGACGCTCAAACCCGGTGATACCGTATACAACTCGCGGACTGAACAGCGAGTGCAAATCGGTCGCTTGGTGAGAATGCACGCCAATAAGCGAGAAGAGGTACAAGTTGCCGTAGCAGGGGATATAGTGGCTTTATTGGGTGTCGATTGTGCTTCTGGTGATACATTCTGTTCTGGAGAACCACTGGTATCTCTAGAGAAGATGTTTGTACCGGAACCAGTGATTACGCTGGCAATTACGCCCAAAAAACAGGAAGATAGCGATCGCCTTTCCAAGGCACTCAATCGCTTTCAAAGGGAAGACCCTACCTTCCGGTTGAGCATAGATCCCGAATCAGGAGCAACTTTGATTTCTGGGATGGGCGAACTCCACTTGGAAATCTACCTGGAGCGCATTCAACGGGAATATAATGCCGAGGTCTACGTCGGTACTCCTGCTGTGGCATACCGGGAAACCATTGGGCAACAAGCTACCTTTGACTACCGATTCAAGAAACAGTCAGGCGGCCCTGGTCAATACGCCCATATTACTGGGTGGATTGAACCTACAGATGAGCCGTTTGTTTTCGAGAATCGGGTGGTTGGGGGTGCGATTCCCAAAGAATATATCCCGGCGTGCGAGAAGGGTTGCCGTGAGGCGATGCAATCAGGACAGCTGGAAGGCTATCCGGTAACTGGGGTGAAAGTCGTTTTAGATGGCGGTTCTTATCATCCAATTGACTCCTCAGAATTGGCTTTCCGGTCAGCTTCCCATCAAGCAATTGAGGGTGCGATCGCCAAAGCCAAACCCTACATCCTCGAACCCATCATGCTTGTAGAGGTGGAAACACCCCACGAGTTCATGGGAAGGATTCAGGGTGACTTATCCTCGCGTCGGGCTTTGTTGTTAGGTTCCGAGACAATGCAGGGATACACGGTGATTCGGGCAGAAGTACCGCTAGCGCGAATGTTTGGGTATTCTACAGAATTGCGATCGCTTACTTCTGGTATGGCTACTTTTACAATGGAGTTTGCCTGCTATCGCCAGTCCTAGCATCTTGAAGTAGCTTTTAGGGACACAGTTAGGCTGTGTCCCTTTCAATTATTAGGAGGTTTTTGTGCCTATTTTGAGAACTTTGCAACCTGGAGATGAAGTATCACTGGAAGCATTTCTCTTACAACACACCGATACTTCTATGTTTTTGCGCTCTAATTGGCGAGCTGCGGGACTGCTTGACCAAGGTGCAAGATTTCAAGGAACTTACATAGCGGCCTACATAGATGAAACTATAGTGGCAATTGCAGCCCATTTTTGGAATGGGATGATCGTAGTTCAAGCCCCTGTACATCTGCCAGAAGTGGTACAAGCAGTTGTGGCACAATCTGGACGTGCCATCTCTGGAATTAGTGGCCCAGCCGCACAAGTTGAAGCAACAAAAAGCATTTTGGGACTTAGCAACCGACCAACTCAGCTTGATGAGGCTGAGATATTGTTTTCTCTAGCACTGGGAGATTTGCAAATACCTGAAGCCTTAGTATCAGCAAAGGTGCAGTGTCGTTTACCATATCCAGAAGAGTTGGAATTACTTACTGAATGGTGCGTTGCTTATAATGTGGAAGCTTTAGGAAAAACAGATACTCCCAGTTTAAGACCTGATTGCGATCGCATAATTGAGGCACGTCAAGCTACAGCTATGCATTGGGTTTTAGTAGCAGGAGATACCCCAGTTGCTTACTCTGCTTTCAATGCTAGCTTACCTGATATTGTGCAAATTGGTGGAGTCTGGACACCGCCAGGGCTGCGGGGTAAAGGCTACGCCAAAAGTGTGGTAGCAGGTTCATTGTTAGATGCGCGATCGCAAGGAGTAAAACGTGCCATCCTGTTTACAGGTGATAATAACCAAGCAGCCCAAGCAGTTTATCGAGGAATTGGCTTTTTGCCTACTGGCGAGAAGTATGGCTTAGTCTTATTTGAAGTAATAAGTAATAAGTAATAAGTAATAAGTAATGGGTATTACTTATTACTCATTACTCATTACTCATGACTCATTTATTTTTTCTGGATTTGCTGGAATTGATTTTGTAGTCTCTACTGAATTGATTGTAATACTTGAATTATGAGCCAGTATCGTTTCAAACAGTCATTCTCTGATGATCCCAGCTTAAGCGATAAGCTTTTTGACTTGATGGAAGTCACATTTCCCGGACTCAGCAGTTTAGCAGAATGTGCAAGAAAACTAGGTGCATCCTGGGAAACAGCTTCAACTCCGTTTATGCGCTTTCATGATGATATAGCGATTACCCATGTGGGAGTGTTAGAAATTCCCATGCAAATTATGGGACAAAGGCTCACTGTCGGAGGAATTCATGGAGTAGCTACCCGTGCAGAGTATCGCCGGAGAGGGTATTACCGGGAAGTGATGGAGGAAGTGCTAGGGTATTGCGATCGCGATCGCCTTTACGAAACCCTGGTACTGACGACACCACAACCAGAGTTTTACTTACCTTTTGGCTTTCGTGTTGTCGAAGAACACATCTTTAAAGTTAAGTGTAACTCCACAGGTGGCACTGATAGCTTCAGAATACTGGATTTTGCAAATATTAAAGATTACACATTGCTACACAGACTTTTAGAAACACGCATTCCTGTCTCTAATATAGTTGGCGTAGTCAACGAAAAACCTGTATTCTGTGTCAATGAAGGAAGTCGTCCTTTATACTATGCAGAAGATTTAGATTTAATCGCCTGTATGGAGATAGAAGATAACCGACTTCATCTTTTCGATTTAGTGACAACGCAGATATGTTCTTTAAAGAATATTATTAGTAAGATAACTCAACCCATTGAAGAAGCGGTGATTTACTTTAGTCCAGAACTTCTGGATGTCAAAGATGTGCAAGCATTCACCCATACTTTTGATGAAACTGTGCTGATGGTTCGCGGCAAATTTGCGGCGGAGGGCGAGAAATTTATGCTACCCCGTTCTGCAAGGTGTTGAGTCACTCAAAAACAATTGAATCATAATAGAATTGATAGTTTCATCATTAGGATTGCTTTATGATGTATCAAACTGACCCGCCGCGATCGCCAAAAGATGTATTGCCGACCATGTATGATCTTCCCAGTGAAGATCCAGAGGAGCCTGGTTTGCCCGATCAGTTTCATTTATTGCAACCTCGTCTGTTAGACGAAACCTTTCGTCCACCAAATTATCCTAGCGACGAGATATTTGTTGCTAGCGATCTAAATCTTTATTATGACCCGCGCCATCCACTGTGGCATAAACGACCAGATTGGTTTGCCGTTTTAGGTGTTTCCCGTCTCTACGAACAACGAGATTTACGCTTAAGTTATGTCCTTTGGCAAGAGGGAGTTCAGCCTTTTATTGTGGTTGAATTGCTGTCTCCCGGAACTGAAAAGGAAGACTTAGGGCAGACATTGCGAGATGTCAAGCAACCACCAGGAAAATGGGAAGTGTATGAACAGATTCTACGTGTGCCTTATTATATAGTATTTGATCGGTACAAATATAAATTAAGGGTGTTTAAATTAGACGGTGGTCGTTATGCTGAGATAACACTGTCAGAGTCGCGCTTCTGGATACCAGAACTAGAATTAGGCTTGGGTGTCTGGCAGGGACGCTATCAAAATGTAGAACAGCCTTGGTTACGGTGGTATGATTGGACAGGCTGCTGGGTATTGACTTCTACAGAACAAGAAAGTCAACGGGCTGAACAAGAAAGACTACGGGCCGAACGGTTGATTGCACAATTGCGTAGACACGAAGTGGCTTGTCGCTAGACATCGCTAGGCGTTGAACCCGATTTAGATTAGCTTTTTGCCTTTTTTATAGCCCTGCAAACCACTCATAGCCTTGATCTTCCCAATAGCCTTTTTTAGTAGGTAACAAATTGCTGACGAATGTAATTTGAGTTACCCACTTGCTTTGCTTGTAACCTAGTTTAATTGGAGATGCTAGGCGCATCGGCGCACCATTATCAACTGATAAGGGTTGTCCATTCTTTTGATAAGCCATGAGAGTTTGGGGATGTATGACAGAGGCAATATCCCAACTTTCGTAATAGCCATCAGCAGATTTGAAATAGACATAGCGGACATTTGACTTAGGCTGTACTAGCGCTACTAAATCTCGTAATCGCACACCTCCCCATTGAACGATCGCAGCCCAGCCTTCAACACAGACATGGCGAATTACCATTGAAGTCAAGGGTAGTTTTTGAATATCTGCCATGCTCAATTGCATCGCATTATTAACCTCACCATCAATTATTAAGCGAAACTGTGCCGGATCGATTTGCGGGGTAAAATCAAAGGTATTAATCAGCAATTTATCTGCTTCTATGGCACTGACAGAAAATTCAGGTATGGGTTTTTGAGTTAATAGAAGTGCTTCAAGACTTTGGTTTAGTGGCTCAGATATTTGCCGCAGATTATCTGAGAACAAATTTGTTCCACAGCCACCAAGAAGAAAGCCTACCCCTGAAAGTCCAGATATTTGCAGTAACCGACGACGGGATAGGGTACGTTTGGGAAGAATCAGACTCATAAAACCTCTACAGAAACATAGATTTCACTAAACGGACGCTTCCTACCTTCAGGGCAAGTAAGGAATGAGCAATGTAAATAGTATGACAGTAGAAACAGTGATAAAGTGAACAGTGCGTAGAGTTTGCCAACTAAATAAATATTTGACTAAATTCAACGGTTAAACTCGATATTTCGCATTTATCTGCCTTGCGATCGGGAACCTAAAGATTGTAAGTTAGTTACACACATAAAAAATTCCCACGCATTTATTTTCTACTGATATCAGTTTCTACTTTATTAATGTAGACTACGGGTATTTAATTTGTCTTAACCGCTATTTTAAAAACATAAAAAACCTTAATTAGCTACAACTTTCAAATATGTCAAATAACAAAGACTTTTCATCCGAAAAAAGCTCTTCCGTTAAAAATGTCTTGATTATAGGTGCAGCCGGGTATATTGGCGGAGCGCTATGCCGAAAGTTTTCTCAGACACAAGATTTTGCCGTATTAGCACTTGTCCGTCCGAGTAGTGATATTGAGGGTATAAAGCCTTTCTGCAAAGAAATAATCCGCTCTCAAGAGGTAGAAATTTCCAGCAATGATGTTACAAGAGCAATTCGCAAGCATGATATTACAACGGTAATTAATGTAGCGTGGCACATACCTCTAGAATCAACCAAAGAAGCTCAATTCGGTTTCGACCGTATACCATTAGAAGCCGCTTTACACGGTGCTAGTGCAGTTTCGCCAGATATTCATGTAATTACAACCAGTGGGAATTTCTCTTTGATTACCGCCAATGGAGGACGAATAACAGAAATACCTCCGCCACTCGGTTATACACTGCCCGAATATTTAGTTAGTCTTGACTTACTAGCAGGTGTAAATGTGTTGAAAGATGGGCTAGTAGAAGAATATATCAGCAATGGAGGTAACGCCTCGATTGTGTATCCTTCATCAGTATATGGTTCAGCACCAACTCGTGGCAGTTTTTGGGATTTTGCAATTCAGCAGTTCATTACAGGGAAACCACACCAAGGGTCTCAGCCATTTCCACCAGATTTTATGACAGCATGGATTCATGTTGAAGATTTAGCAGACTGCTACATTGCGGTAGCGCAATTTGGCTCCAAAGGAGGACATTACCTTGCTGCGCCTGAAAATTTTAGTATTAGCCAGGTGTCAAAAATGTTTGCCCAGGCTGCTCAAGTAGAATTTATTCCGCCAGTCTTTGAAAACAAAGACAAAGTTATATTTGATGATTCTCATACTAGAGAAGTACTTCAACTTCAATGGAAGTATAAAGTGGCTGATGAGATGAAAGGTTGGGTAGAGAGAATAAAAGAGTTAGGAACTTATTTTTTAGAGTAAATAAGGGGTAAAAGTTAAGTAACTGCTGTGAATATTTGTGCAAATCAGATTATCACATCAGTGATAACTAGCAAGTAGGTTGGGTAATTTGCCATTGGTGTCAAGTTAAGAAAAATGGATGGCTGTCAAGAGTGGGCAAATCAATGGTAAAAATCAACATAGGGGTGTTGAAAAAGTCATGAGAAAACTACGGAAAAAGCAAGGGAATCCAGATTGTCACCCAGCTAGTGAAGAGATAAAATCAATCACGCCTGTTTGAACTAGTCAGCCCAAGTACACTCTAAATCAATGAATAATTAAGGGTTTGACTATTGTATAATCTGGCTTGCAAGTCAACCCTACTTTGCTACTCAATGTAAGAATTGAAGGCCGTTGAACCATGCTGGAAATTCCTGAATATAAAATTTGGGCAAAAATCCATGAAAGTGCTAATTCACGGGTCTATAGAGGAATACGGGAACGGGATCGTTTGCCTTTAATCTTCAAGATTTTGAAGAAAGACTACCCTACGCCAGAGGAAATCACACGCTATAAGCTGGAATACGAAATTACCCGCAGCTTATCATTGGAAGGTGTTATCCAGGCTTACGACTTGCAGCAATATCAAAGCACTTTTGCGATCGTTCTGGAGGACTTTGGAGGCGAATCCTTAACAAAAATTATCGCGACAAAAAGGTTTTCCTTAATCGAATTTCTGAAGTTAGCTGTTCGGATTGCTGAAATTTTAAGTGAAATTCATAGTGCAAATATTATTCATAAGGATATTAATCCATCGAATATTGTTTTAAATCTAGAAACACAACAACTTAAATTTATTGATTTTGGGATTTCAACTGCCCGATCGCGGGAGACATTGACTCTCAAAAATCCAACCGTATTAGAGGGAACATTAGCTTACATCTCTCCAGAGCAAACAGGCAGAATGAACCGTTCTCTCGACTACCGAACTGATTTTTATTCATTAGGTGCTACCTTCTATCAACTTTTGACTCATCGGCTGCCGTTTGAATCTAGTGATGCCCTGGAGTTGATTCACCACCACCTAGCTTTGGAACCCATTCCACCCCATGTTATCGATCCAGAAATTCCGGCGATCGTTTCCGAAATTATCCTGAAACTTTTAGCTAAAACAGCAGAGGATCGATATCAAAGTGCCTGGGGAATTAAAACTGATTTAGAACAGTGTCTAATTCAGCTAGAAAATACGGGACGAATAGAGCCTTTTTTGTTAGCGCAACAGGATATTTCTGATAAGTTTTATATCCCAGAAAAACTCTATGGCAGAGAAAGGGAGATTGAGACATTATTAGCAGCGATCGCCAGAGTAGCAGGTAACAGAGATGGATCTCAAGTTGAACTGATGCTGATAGCAGGATACTCCGGTATTGGCAAGTCAGTATTGGTGCAGGAAATTTATAAACCGATTACGCAACAACGGGGCTACTTTATTTCAGGCAAATTTGACCAGTATCAGCGCAATATTCCTTACTTTGCGATCGCTCAAGCCTTTGAATCACTCATCAAACAATTATTGACTGAAGAGGATGTACAACTGTGTCAGTGGCGAGACAATCTCTTAGCTGCCCTCGGCTCAAACAGTCGCGTCATTACCAAAGTAATTCCCACATTGGAATTAATTGTCGGCAATCAACCAGACGTACCAGTTCTACCGCCAACAGAATCTCAAAATCGCTTTAACCAAGTCTTTCAAAATTTCATTCGCGTCTTTACCCAGTCAGAACATCCACTCGTCATTTTTTTAGACGATCTCCAGTGGGCAGATAATGCCTCACTGAAGCTGATTCAACTGCTAGCTACCTCCACCGAGAAACAATCGTTGTTGTTAATGGGGGCATATCGAGATAACGAGGTGAATACAGCTCATCCCCTGATCCAGATGGTGGAGGAAATTCGCCAAGCTGGAGCAGTAGTGAACCAACTTTCTCTCGCAGCATTAAGCCTACCTGATATCAATCAGCTGATTGCCGATACATTACACTGCCAACCAGAGAATTCCCTACCCTTAGCGTCACTGGTGCAACAAAAAACTGGTGGCAATCCCTTTTTCATCAATGAATTTTTGAAATCTCTCTACACTGAAGGGCTAGTAGAATTCGATCGCCAAACAAAAAAATGGCAATGGTCGATAGAACTAATTCAGAATCGGGGAATTACCGATAACATTGTGGAGTTGATGGCAGGTAAGATTCAGAAGCTCAACGAAAAGACGCAGCAAGTGTTGCAGCTATCTGCCTGCATTGGCAACCAATTTAATCTCGAAACCCTGGCATTTGCCGCCCAATTATCCCAACGGGAAGCCGCGCAAGCTTTGGGAGTAGCGATCGCTCAAGGGTTGATTTTGCCCATGAGTAATGCCCACAAATCCGTTGTCTTGGATGTGCCACTCCCTAGCAACCCTGTCATTGAATATAAATTTGCTCACGATCGCATTCAGCAAGCAGCTTATTCTCTGATCCCCGAATCAGAACGGCGAAATGTTCATCTGCAAATCGGCAAACGACTGCTCCAGGAAGCTTCTGCCCAACAGCGAGAGCAAAATATCTTTGATATCACCAATCAACTCAATTTAGGTCAAGAGCTAATTAAAATCCAGGCAGAACGGCATGAACTGGCTCAACTAAATTTGATGTCAGGGGAAAAAGCGAAAGCTTCTACAGCATACAACTCTGCTTTAAAATACTTCCAAATCGGTTTAGATTTGTTGGCAGATACTTGCTGGCAAACTCAGTATGAATTGGCTCTAGCTTTGTATAGTTTGGCAGCAGAAACAGCTTACCTCAATGGCGAACTGGAGTTAATGGAACAATTGGTAAGCTGTGTGCTAGAAAATACCAAATCGCTGGCAGCCAAAATTAAAGTTTATGAGGTAAAAATTCAAGCCTATGCCGGACAGATGCAATTTCTGTCAGCATTGGCGATCGGTCTTCAAGCTTTAGAGGAATTAGGCGTACATCTGCCAGCTGCACCAACTCCAGAGGAAATTCAGCAAGCATTCTCCAATACTGCCCGCACCTTGCAGGGTAAACCCGTGGAAGATTTGTTTGATCTACCAACCATGACGGATGCAGTTGCTCCCCTCAGCATCCGGTTATTAGCAAATTTGATGGCCCCAGCCTACCAAGCAGCCCCGGCGCTATTTCCGCTAATCATTCTGGAGATGGTGAATTTATCAATTAAGTATGGCAATCATGACCTTTCTGCATTTGCCTACGCCGCCTACAGTAACATTCTGGGCAGCGTGCTTCTAGAAATTGAAATCGCCTATCAGTTTGTGCAGTTGGCACTGAAGCTACTAGAAAAATCCAGCAATTTACCGATCCGTGGTAAAACCCTGTTCATGGCCAACACCTCTGTGCGCTTTCGGACTATTCACCTCAAAGAAACGATTAAACCATTACAGGAGGCTTACCAAATTTGCATTGAGACGGGAGATTTGGAGTTTGCCGCATACAGCATTTTGCACCACTGCGACCACTGTTTTTTTACGGCTATGCCCCTGCCTGAATTAAAACAAAAACTGGAAAGCTACATTCAAGTACTTACTCAACTGAAAGAATCTACTAATGCCAATGCACTCAAGGTTTATCAACAGACAGTCTTGAACTTGATGACAACATCTGCAACTCCCGAAGTTTTGATCGGTGAGGCTTACGATGAGTCGCAACAATTACCTTTGCTACAACAAGCTAATCATCATAAAGGGCTGTTTTATCTTTACTTCAATAAGCTGTTTCTTTGCTATTACTTCGAGAATTTTCCCCAAGCCGTTGACAATGCCAATCAAGCAGAAAATTACCCAGATGGGGGTAGGTCGAATGCAGTTTTCCCCATCTTCTATTTTTATGATTCCCTGGCGCGACTGATGCTTTATCCGCAGGTGAATCAGGAGGAGCAAGCAATGATTCTCCAACGGGTAACTGACAGTCAACAGAAGATGCAGCTTTGGGCACATCATGCCCCGATGAACTATTTACATAAGTGGTACTTGGTAGAAGCAGAAAGGCATAGGGTATTGGGTGAAGTAGCAGCAATGGATGCTTACGATCGCGCCATTACCCTAGCCAGAGAAAACGAATACCTCCAAGAAGAGGCGCTAGCCAACGAACTAGCAGCAAAGTTTCATCTGGCAAACAACCGGATGACAATTGCTAAAGCCTATCTGCAAGAGGCGAAATATGGTTATTTAAGGTGGGGGGCAACTGCTAAAGTTGAAGATTTGGAAAGACGCTATCCCCAACTGCTAGAACTGCGATCGCAAAGAACCAGCACACGTCAACTTGACACCACACAATCGACTTCAAGTAAGTTAGAAACACTTGACCTAGAAACGGTATTGAAAGCCTCCCAAGCGATCGCCAGTGAAATTCTCTTAGATAAACTTCTGGCAAAACTGATGACCATCCTGATTGAGAATGCCGGGGCGCAAACAGGTTATCTGATTTTGCCAACACAAGACGAATGGCGGGTTGAAGCGATGGGATCGATTGGCAATGAGACAGTAGCCGTTTTGCAATCAATTCCCTTGGAATCGATATCAGCAGACAGTACTCCTTACTTGCCAACTGCGCTGATTAATTACGTGGTTCGCACCCAAGAAAGTGTTATCCTCGACAATGCTGCTCAATTTGGCAATTTTCAATCTGAACCCTGGATTGTTCACCACCAATCGAAATCAATTCTTTGCGCTACTCTTTTGAACCAGGGAAAATTAACTGGAATTGTCCTTTTAGAAAATAATCTTACCACCAGCGCCTTTACCCCAGAGCGAATTGAAATTTTCAGTTTACTTTCTACTCAGGCAGCTATTTCCATTGACAATGCCCGTCTGTTGAAACAGGAGGCAGAACTAAATGAATCCTTACGGGCTGAAATTGCCGAACGCCGACGAGCCGAGAAAGACCGCGATCGCCTAATTACCATCCTAGAAGCATCTACCGATCATATTGGCATGGCCACTCCCCAAGGCAATGTTTTTTGGAATAACAGTCAAGCCAGAAAATTGGCAGGCATACCGCCGGATGCAGATATAACTACCATGAACATCCCCAACTACCATCCCCAGTGGGCATTAGAGATTATCCAAAATCAAGGCATTCCGGCAGCTATTCAAAATGGAATCTGGGTTGGTGAAACCGCTTTGTTGAGCAGTGATGGTAGAGAAATTCCGGTTTCCCAAATGATCATTGCTCACAAAGCCACAGATGGCAGTCTGGAATATTTTTCTACGATCATGCGCGATATCAGCGCCCTGAAATCAGTGGAGGCAGAAGTCCGCCAACTCAATGCTGAATTAGAAGAACGAGTAATCCAGCGGACAGAGCAATTGCAAGCTGCTAACAAAGCGTTAGAGGCTTTTTCCTACTCCGTTTCTCATGATTTACGAGCGCCGCTGCGGGCGATCGTTGGCTTTGCGAGAATGATGCAAGAAGACTACGGTAAGCAACTCGATACAGAAGCCAATCGTTACCTAAAAATTATGCGGGAGAATGCCAAACGCATGGGTGAGTTGATTGACGATTTGTTGAACCTATCCCGCCTAGATCGTAAGGAAATGTCTCGGCAGCCCGTTTTATTCAATGAGATAATTCAACAGGTGCTAAGTGATTTAGCCTCAGATTTGCAGGGTCGTCAGATTGAATTTGCGATCGCCGATTTACCTATATGTCAGGCTGACCCTTCACTGCTCAAACAAGTCTGGATAAATCTGTTATCAAATGCGATTAAGTACACCCGCTACAAATCTCCTGCTTACATTCAAGTGGGCTATGAGGTTATGGATGGGGAAAGAGTATATTTCATTAGAGATAATGGAGCAGGATTTGATATGCAGTATGCCGATAATCTGTTTGGAGTATTCCAACGTCTGCACCGCGAACAAGATTTTGCAGGTACGGGGATTGGACTAGCGATCGTGCAGCGCATTATTCAACGCCACGGTGGGCGCATCTGGGCCGAAGCAGCCATCGATCGAGGCGCAACCTTTTATTTCACCCTTGAAGGGTAAATATAACCCATGAGTGACCAACCCAATGACCCATCTTTAGAGCAATCAATTTCCATTGTGTTAGTTGAAGATAATCCTACTGATGCCGAGCTAACTATCCGAGCATTGCGTCGCGGTAGAATTGGCAACAATATTCAACTACTTCAAGATGGAGCCGAAGCCCTAGATTTTCTCTTTTGTCGGGGAGAGTACGCCCACCGTAGCATGACGAATCAACCCAAAGTCATTTTGCTAGATTTGAAACTGCCAAGGGTAAGTGGATTAGAAGTTTTACGGCAACTCAAATCCGATCCACGCACGCAAATGATTCCAGTTGTGGTGCTGACCTCTTCTGCTGAAGACCAGGATATGATCGAGAGTTACCAGCTTGGGGTAAATAGCTACATCGTCAAACCTGTCGATTTTGAACAATTTAACCAAGCAGTCCAGCAGCTTGGTTTTTATTGGATCTTGTTTAATCAATTACCAGTTTTGTAATAATTAACCTGAGTTCGGGATAAGGAAAAGGACAAGGTGTAAGGTGTAACTTAAGGTGTAATAGTGCTGGGATTAACGGCAGTAATTTCTGAGTAACGGGCAAAATCACTAATATTAAACGTAAGGATATGGGTCAGCCCATACACTAGCATAGCCGCTGTCAGCCGTGCATCGTGGACATTAACCCCTTTTATCTGATACTGCATAACAAGCCGCTCCCATTCGTCGTAAATGCTTGCGGTATCTGTCAGAAAAGTAAAGAAAGCTTTCAGCCGGATGATTTCTTCTCCAGCTTCAGAGGCAGTGTGACCCAGCCCATTTTTATTCGCTGGACGGGTATACACGTTCCAAAACTCAATGAGATTCTGTGGTACGATGCAGAGGGTTTCCCCCTGGTGACGCAGCAAGGAAATTGCATTGATTGCATCGTTGTACATTGGGTGGTTAGAGTCTGCGCACCGCAGCAGGACATTGGTATCGAGCAGATAAGCCACTAGAGCCTCTCGTCCTCATACATACTTTCCCGGCTTACCGCATAGTCCGAAAGGGGAGGTGCATCATGGCGGTGACTTGCTGCCCATTCCCGGAAAGCTGTTACCCACTCCGATGCTGTTGCAGTTTCATGGAAGGGACGTTCTGACTGTTTTACCAGTTGCCGCAACAGGATATCTATATATGGTTTAACCTGCTCTGGAGAAATATTGGTGATGCTTGCCAATAACCGAACTATATTTTCTAACTCGTCTTGATGTTGTTCTTGCAAGTTTTGTAGGTGCTGATAAATCAAGGTTTTCTGAGTACCGCCTTCATGGGTATCTGGATTCATAAGTGTCCTACCGTTGTATGCGCTATTTTCATTATGGGAGGTTTTAAAACTTTATCAATAAGTATGTAATTACGAATTACGTAGCTTGCTTCTCATGCCTTGGCGAGTATTACGAATTACGAATTACGAATTATATTGCAATCCTTCAGCACTGCTACCAATTTTTCAATATGCGCTACTTTATGAGTTGCCATTAAAGATATTCTGATTCGACTTGTGGGCACTGTGGGGGGACGAATTGCTGGGGCAAAAATGCCAGCATCTCTTAGCTGTTTTCCAGCTTTGAGCGCATCTGTAGCATTAGGCAATTGAAAACATAATATGGGTGATTCAGAAGGCAGCAATTTCAGGTTAGGTAACTGTTGCAGCAAAGTTTTCAAGTAATGTATATTCCCCCACAATTGGGCACGATGTTGCGGTTCTTGCTGCACTATCTTAATTGCTGCTAAGGCCGCGGCTGTATCAGCAGGTGAAAGCCCAGTGGTATAAATCCAACTTGGTGCGCGGTTCCGCAAAAAGTCAATTAAGGCGCTACTTCCTGCTACATACCCGCCTAAACTACCTAAAGCTTTACTCAAAGTGCCAATTTGAATTAATTGCTTTCCTGTACACCCAAAATGCTCTACACACCCAGCGCCAGTTTTTCCTAGTACCCCAGTGGCATGAGCTTCATCGACTAGCAGCATACAGCTAAATTCATCAGCGATCGCCAACAGTGCAGGTAACGGACATAAATCGCCATCCATACTGAAGACGGTATCAGTAAGAATCAAACAGCGTCGGTAATTTTGCCGCTGTTGACTCAACTGAGTTTTCAATACTGCGATATCACAGTGTGGATATTCCACCACTACTGCACCGCTGAGAATCGCTCCATTTTTCAGACTGGAATGATTGTACTGGTCAGAGAAAATTAAATCACGTTTGCCTACAAGGGCGGTAATTGCACCCAAATTTGCTAGATACCCAGAACTAAATACCAAGGCATCTTCTGTTTGTTTGGTAGATGCGATCGCCTCCTCTAACTCCTTGTGTAATTCCCGATGCCCACTGAGTAATCTAGAACCAGTACTACCAGTCCCAAATTCTGCGATCGCAGCCGTCGCCGCTGCCATCAACCGCTCATCCCCAGCCAAGCCCAAATAGTCATTGCTGGCAAAATTAATTACCTCTTGCCCAGCTAAAACCACCGTTGCACCCGGACGACCGTTGATAGGTTGTACCGAACGATACCAGTCCGCCCGATGAATTGTTGCTAAGGACTGTTCTAGCCAGGCATAAGGATCGGTGGGCATAGGGGCAGGGGAGCGGGGGGGCAGGGGAGAATAACAAATGACAAATGACAATTAAACTTGTTCGCTACTGAGATGAGCGATCGCTTGTTTAATCCAGTCTTCGACATAGGCATCTTTGGGTAGTCCGATGTCTTCGCTGACCACATGTAGGGCGTGACTGACCTCATGGGCAGTGTATCCCAAGGCGAAGAGGGTCATTTGCACCTCTTCGAGAATTCCTGGTGCAGGCCCGCCTGTGGCGACGAAGAACCCGGCTGATTTACGCCACTCGACCAATTTGCTTTTCAGTTCCAAACAGATGCGTTCAGCGATTTTTTTACCCACACCTGGAGCCTGAATGAGGATTTGTGTATTGCCAGCGATAATTGCTTGGACTAAATCTGGTAGTTCCAGAGTGTCTAAGAGGGCGATCGCTAAGGCTGCACCAATGCCTGTGACAGTCAGCAAGTGGCGAAATAAATCGCGTTCGGCTGGGGAAGCAAAGCCATATAGAAAGGGCACTTCTTCCCGAATTTGCAAATGGGTAAAAATTTGCGCCACTCCTCCCGACTCTGGTAACTGGTTTGCTAGCCGTTGGGGAACTTGCAAATCATAACCCAAGCCATTCACTTCCAGAGTCAGAATCACGCGATTAGCGCCAATTGTTTGGATACCAGCGACTATACCTTTTAGATAACTAATCATTACAAGAGACCAAAATAATTTAAGCCTTCAATAATTCCACCTGCACAAAAAGCTTTTGCCAGGTAGCGGTGCGTAGCGGGATACTCATCGTGCCATTGGAGTAACTCTTTTCGGGCATTCCCCACAATGATTCCCCGTTCGTTGCCTACAGCAAATAAAGCAATATCATTACCTGAATCACCACAGACAACTGTTTGTTCTGCTGCAAATTTCCACTTCTGGCGTAAAAACTGCATTGCCTGACCTTTATCGCTGCTATGGGGTACAATGTCAAGGTCTATTCCGCTACTGTAGATTAACTTTACATTTAATTTAGATTTCTGCAACTCTGCTTCAAGTTGTGGTAGAACATTCGCAGATACTTTTTGTTCTAGAAAACAACTCACTTTGAAGGGACGCTGTTCGGAATCTGGTTGCCTAACTAACTCAGGATATTTTTTTGTAATAGATAATACAGTTTCTCGTTCCCATCCCGGAGAGAGGATTTTTGACCAACCTGAGTCTGGAGTATCAGTACCATTAAGGTATATTTCAGTACCCACGGAAAGGACGAGGGCATCGGGTTGCAAAAGATTTTTTTGAGCTTGGAGTTCTTTGTAAAGTACAGGCGATCGCCCCGTAGAATAAACGATTTTAGTGCCGTATTCTTGGCGATGTCTATTCAGCAGTTGATTTAGTTCTGGTAAAGCGCTGTCATCGCCGACGGTGCGATATACGAGGGTATCATCTAAATCGGTTACAAACAGAAATGGTTTCATGATTAAATCTCTTGCAAAATTTCGTTATTCTACCGTGTGAAGGGACTTTTGAAAGAGATTTGTTTGCTAAAGACAAAGCATCATATCAGAAATTATTCTTTTGTATAGACGGCGATTTATCGCGTCTTTGTGATGATCGATCGCATTTTTGAGATTTAGAATTGTCATCCAAAAACCTTAGCCGAACCGTATTGTCTACTGCCTCTTGAAAATGGCGATCGCCTCATTAGTGCAAAGTTTGAGTGTCGCTATAATGCCATACTCAATCTTAAGAAAACCGATTTGATTGAAGGAGTTGTTTATGTAGCATCACCTTTCGATTAAACTGAATCATAGTTTGCTGTGTACAAGTGCCACCACAGCTTGAACTAACTCTTCTGGATCTAGAGGCTTGGTAACGTGTCGCTGATAGCCACTAATTATAGCTCGCTCGTAATCATCCACTCTGGCATAAGCAGTCAAAGCGATCGCGGGAATTTCTCCCCCTTTTTCGGGCGTTAAGGTGCGGATCTTTTGAATCAGGGAATAACCATCGACTTCGGGCATCCCAATATCACTGACTAAGACATCAGGTTGAAAAGACTCTAGATTTGCTAAAACTTCTGCCGCAGAGTCAACAGTCAAGACTTCTGCTCCGTATTCAGCAAGTAATACTGTTAATAGCTCACGGGCATCGGGATCATCATCAACTGTGAGGACTTTAATCCCCGTGAGTTCGAGTGCTTGTTGTGGCAACTCATCTGGCTGCTTGATTTCCGGTTCAACATTCAGCAGTGGCAACTGGACTGTAAAGGTGGCTCCCAAGCCAACACCTGGACTGTCAGCCGTGATAGTGCCGCCGTGTGCCTCAACTAACTGCCGGACGATCGCTAACCCCAATCCTAATCCCCCATACTTGCGGGTAATTGAGACATCTTCCTGACGGAATGACTCAAAAATATACGGGAGAAAGTCAGAGCTAATGCCTTTACCAGTGTCACTGACGATAATTTGTGCTCGATCGTCAACTTGCTCTAGTCGGGTTTCTACCCGTCCTCCTTTGGGGGTAAACTTGATCGCATTAGAAAGTAAATTCCAAACGATCTGTTGAAGGCGGTTAGAATCTCCAGAGACTTGCCCAATATTCGGCAGTACTGAATGCAACACAATTGATTTGGAAAGGGCTGCTGTATTTACTGTGTCGATGGCAGATTCAATCACAAATGCCAAATTTACAGGAGCCGCCTCAATGCTCAGTTTGCCGCGCAGAATCTTAGCTAGATCGAGCAAGTCATCAATCAGTTGAGTTTGCAGTTTCGCGTTGCGTTCAATGGTGGCTAAAGCTTCAGCCATTTTGGTTTCACTAAATTTGCGGGTTTGCAGCAGTTTTGTCCAGCCGAGAATCGGGTTAAGAGGCGATCGCAATTCGTGGGAGAGAACCGCCAAAAATTCATCTTTGATCCGATTAGCGCGTTCGGCTTCGGCTCTGGCTGCTTGTTCTAGCTGAAATAGGCGATCGCGTTGGATTTCAGCTTGTTTGCGATCGGTGATATCCTGTACATTACCTACCATCCGTACCGCATTGCCCGCAGCATCATAAAAAACCTGACCTCTAGCCGCTAACCAGCGAATACCATCAGGATGTATGGTACGGAAGTCATCTTCATAGTACTCTTCCTGTTGCTGGATGGTGCGATTCACCCCTTCATGGGCTGAGGTGCGATCGTCTGGGTGCAGGAGACTTAACCACAGTTCATAGGTGATTTCCTTTGTGCTTGGATCAAGCCCAAACAAATTGACGTACTCTTCAGATACATGAGCGCTATTGTGGATAATGTCCCAGTCCCATAATCCCGATTGCGTCGCTTTGTACGCCAATTTCAACCGGGCTTCGCTCTCCTGCAAGAGGAGTTCTATCTTTTTGCGATCGGTAATATCTCGTGAAATCAATAGGATTCGTTCCAGCTCGCCCGGAAGCATCCAAAATCGGGCTAACGACTACTTCCCACCATTTCGGAGTGCCTTTTACAGTTGGGCAGTATCCGCTAAAAATGCTGACTTTGCCTGTTTTAGTGGCAGCAAGTGCCTCCTCTGCCTGTTGCCGAGAACTGCCTTCCCAGAAACAGAGCCATTCATTATTGAGATGGGCATTTAAATCATCAATTTCCATCAAACACAGTCCACCTGTATTCATGTACAGCAGCCGCCCATCAAGGCTTAATACCTTGATGCAGTCAGAACTGCTGTCTAAAATGCGGTTTTTAAATTCTTCACTCTGGCGCAAGGCTTCTTCAGTTTGTTGGCGAGTGGTGATATCTCGCCAGGTGGCAACAAATCCATCTCCAAATTTAGCCACGCGGATATCAAAGGCTCTAACTAAGCGTTGTTGTCCGTAATCATCCTCATAAACTAGGCTGTCTTTAATGAGCGGCTGCCCTGTTTCTACTACCTGACAGTATTCATTAAACAATCCACTTTCACGATGCCCTGGTAGTAATTCACACAACCCATACCCAATCTGCTGTTCATAAGTCATTTCATTGTTGAAACAAGCCGCACTATTGACATATTCAGTCACAAAATCGACAATCTGTCCCTGCTCATTTCGTACAGCACGGTATACCCCAAAGCAGTCCAGCATATTTTCAACTGAGGTACGGAAGCGTTCTTCGCTCTTTCGCAGAGCAAGTTCTGCCTGTTTCCGCTCGCTGATATCATGATGGATGCCTGAAAGGCGGAGTGGATTGCCCTGTCGATCGCGCAAAACTACTTTTCCGTGATTAGCAATCCATTTCCAATCCCCAGACTTGGTTAACATTCGATATTCAAATTTGTAAGACACCGAATCGTCATGAAGATGAGCATTCAACCGTTCCATCACCCAAACTTTATCGTCAGGATGAATCAGTCGCTCCCAAGCGCTAAAGTCCCCAGGTAAATCTCCTTGCTCATATCCCAGCATTTCCAGCCATCGGGAACTTAAATAATCTTCATTGGTAAGAATGTTCCAATCCCAGAGACCGCCACCAGAACCTTCCAGTGCCATTTGCAGGCGTTCTTCACTGTCTCGCAAGGCTTGCTCTGCCTGTTTGCGTTCGCTGATGTCTTCGGCAATACCTGCAAACCGATAAATCTCTCCGGTTTCATCTCGAAGGGGAAAGCAGCGATCGTGAACCCAGCGAATACTACCATCGGCTAAAATAATTCGGTATTCTTCATCAAATTTACCTGCAACAGCTTTTTCAGAAAACGCTCTGTCTATTGCTTCTCGGTCTTCTGGGTGGATACAATCGACCCATGCTTGTTGTCCTTGATACAATTCCTCTGGGTTCAATCCCCACAGGCGTTTATATGCAGGACTAACATAGCTGACCCGATTTTCCTGCACCTCTTTGATCCAGAACACCGCATCAATATTTTCTGCAAGCTGCCGAAAACGTTCCTCACTCTCGCGCAGAGTTTCGGCTGACTGTTTGCGTTCGGTGATATCGAGATCGATACCCGCCATCTGAATTGGTTGCCCGTGTTGGTCGTAGAATACCTTACCCTGACTCAGTGCCCACCGAATCGTGCCATTAGGATATACCACTCGAAATTCAATGTCATAGTCTTCTCCGGTGGCGATGGCACGCTCGACGGCTGCCAGAACGCGATCGCGATCGTCAGGGTGGATTCGCGCGGCAAACATCTCGAATGAGCCGTCAAACTCTCCTGGCTCCAGTCCAAATGAGGCTTCCAGGTTATCCGACCAGGAAATTTTTCCCGTTTGGATGTTCCAGTTCCACGTTCCCATCCGCGAAGCTGATAGTGCCAATCGCAGACGTTCTTCGCTCTGGCGTAGTTCTGCTTCTACCTGTTGGCGTTCTTTTAGTTCATGCTGTGCCTGCTGATACAGTTCTGCCTGTCGCAAGGCGATACTCATCTGAGTTGCCAACTCTTTAAGCAAGTCAATTTCTAAGGGCTGCCAAAATCGAGGTGAGGTACAATGATGAGCAATTAGCAATCCCCAAAACTGGTTGTCTTGCAGAATTGGTACAACCAGATGAGCTTTGACTTGAAACTGTGCCAATAATTCAGCGTGGCAGGGGTCAATAGTGCGATCGTGAATATCTGATACTGCCGTTACTTGCCCCTGATAATAGCGTTCGATATAATTCTCGTTCGAGGCGGGATCGTGCCTGACAGGTTGCGGTCGATTCGAGAAAATGTAGCTCTCAGCAAGGCAGGGATCGTACATGGTAGACGAGAGGAGCGATCGCCACTGTGTCCCAACTGATTCTGCTATGACTGTGCCATTTCCGTCAGGTTTTAACTGAAAAACTAAGACGCGATCGGTGTGCAGAAATTCTCGCACTTCGGTTACGGTTGTTTGAAGAATTTCATCCAGATTCAGCGATTGGTGAATTTTCTGGGTAATATGTGAGACTACGCGCTCTCGTTCAATACGCTGTTGTAGTTGGGTACGTAGCCGGACTGTTTCAATTGCCCCATTGACTGCTATTTGCAGCCCTTCTGGGGTGATTTGCTCTTTGATAATATAATCTTGTGCGCCCGCTTTGATCGCCTTAACTGCGATCGCCTCATTGCCCTGCCCAGTGACGACAATCACAGGTAGGCAAGGCTGCTGCGTTGAGGGTTGCAATTGTGCTAAAAATTCCAGTCCGTCTAGGTCAGGTAATCGATAATCAAGCAACACAGCATCGGGCTGATGTTGCTGCCAAAGTTCTAGCCCTTGTTGTCCCAGCGTTGCTTCTAGGATAGTGTAAGAAGATTCGCGATCGCGCAGCAAATAGCGCCGATATAGTTCTCGATCTTCTGGCGAATCATCGACAATTAGGAGGGTGCACTGTTGCTGAGACATCGTAAAATTAATTGAGCGGATAGAGTGAAAGCCCACATTCCGCAGGTTATCATAGAGAAATTAGGGAATTTCAAGAAATAAATTATCCAATGTTGTGGGGTGGGCATCTTGCCCGCCTAATAGACTGGGCGGGCAAAATGCCCACCCCACAAGAGTTAATTGAATATTTTTTTATTTGGAAGTCTCTTAGTGTTTTAAAAATAGCGCTAAAATCCTCACCTATCTAAAGATTTTATCATAACGAATCCTGCGAGTAATCAGGCAATGTCGTTACTTCAAACCAATATTCCACGAGCATTTGAATATCTCTTTTCAGTTGAGCAAAATTGATTGGTTTAACAATATAGCTGTTGACACCATATTGATAGCATACTTCAATATCTTTAGGATTGTTAGAGGTAGTAAACACCACCACCGGAATCATCTTCAAGTTGTCATCCTGTTTAATCCGGCGTAACACTTCTCGTCCATCGGTTCCAGGCAGGTTCAAGTCAAGCAGAATCAAGCCGGGACGGGGCGCACTCTGGCGCTCTACATAGCTGCCAGATCGATAAAGAAACGCCAAGGCTTGTTCCCCATTTACACACCTCTGAATAGCGATCGCAATGGTAGATCGCCCTAAAAATCGTTGCAGTGCCTCAAAGTCTTCGTTGCTATCCTCGACAATTAAAAGTAGTGGCGTTTGCTGCATCGGGGAGACTGAAATCTGAGTCATATATTTGCCTCCGCTGACAGGGTGAAGTAAAATGTACTACCAACAGTTGGTGTAGATTCCACCCAGATTCTACCACCGTGACGTTCCACAATTTTGCGGGCAATGGTTAACCCTACCCCAGTTCCACCGCCAAATTCGTCCCGTCCATGTAAGCGGCGGAAGATTTCAAAGATTTTGTCGAGATGCTCTTGAGAGATGCCAATGCCGTTATCACGCACGTAGAAAGTTAGAGAAGTAGAAGCAACTTTTCTTTCTCCATTCCCTTCAATAAAACCTATTTCGACCCATTTCTCAGGTTTATCATTGTACTTGATGGCGTTGCTAATCAGGTTGCTGAAGAGTTCATTAATTTGAGCGCGATCGCCTTGAACGCTCTTCAGGGCTTGAGGAATGCGAAACTCAACTTCGCTCTGCGGTCGAGAAATGGTCAAGGTGGCGATTACTTGGGGCACTAACTCGTTTAGATTCACTGATTGCCTGACCAGTTCGGCGCGTCCCAACCGCGAGAAATGGAGGAGGGAATTAATTAAGTCTTCCATTCGCTGCGTCAGCCGCACCAAGGTTTGCAGTTTCGCCATTCCATCGCTATCTAGTATGTCTGCATAGTCTTCCATTAAGAAGTTAGCGTAGTTGTGAATGCCCCGCAGCGGTTCTTTTAGGTCATGGGAGGCAACGTAGGCAAAAGAATCAAGTTCTTCGTTACTCCGTTGTAATTCAAAATTCATCGATGCCAGTTTGTCTGCCTGCCGTAACACAACGCCCACAATCAGGCTTCGCAGTTCAGTAACCACCTCAATTTCACAGGGTTTCCAGGGTAGGGCAGATCCTTGCACCGTTTCTTGCCATAATTCAAAGGATTTGCGAGGAGACATTCTTAAACTGCCATCTGAGAAAACTTCTACAGGCTTGTTGGGGTTGCCGCCCCAATTCACCGTTTGAATTACCTCTGGGCGAAACCAGAGAATGTAATTGTGGTGAACTTTGGAAATTTCCAGAGCTAACACGCCACTAGTGATCGCTTGAAATGATTCGGCAGCAGGGTAATTTTTCGTGAGCGATCGCGTCTCAAACAAGTTATGATGCAGTTGAGGTTTAATCCAATCAAGTAAGGCGTGAATCTCTGACTCCGATGGTGTTTTACCCACTTGAATATACTGGTCGCCACTACATATCACCGCTCCTGTGGCGCTGACCAGATTGAGTAATTGAGATTTCATTTGCACCATGCCATCCAGGAAATACTCAGCCTGAGACAAGCCTGAGACAAATTGAGTTTGCAATGACTTTAATTGGCTTTTGTAATCAATATCTTCACTTGCTTCTTTATTTGCCAGTTCCACAGACATCACCTGTCCAATGAACTCGCAGATGGTGCGGATATTGTAAGAAATATATTTGGGTGACGAATGGTGACAGGCAATCAATCCCCAAAGCTTTTGCTCGTGCATCAGAGAAATAGACATAGAGGCGGTCACGCCCATATTTTCCAGGTACTCTAGATGAATCGGAGAAACACTCCGCAACACCGAGAGACTGAGATCCAACGGTTGATTTGTTAAAGGATTGTTTGCTGGAATTAAGGTGGCAGGCTGGTAGCTAGCATCTGGAATTAGCCGCAGCCAGTTGAGGATGTATAGTTGTCGGGCTTGCTTGGGAATATCAGAAGGCGGATAGTGTAAATCCAAATAGGGTGTTTCCTGATTGGTGTCTTCAGCGATGACACTACCTGCCCCTTCGCGATCGAATCGATAGACCATGACGCGATCGAAACCAGTAATTCGCCGGACTTCTGTCACCACAATCTGGCACATTTCTAGCAGCGTTGGTGCTTTGTGAATGCGGGTGATGGTTCCTTTTACCTGTTGATAGAAGTCAAAAAAGCCTGTTTTTCCCTTCGCTTTTTTCGGCTCTAATTCGAGAATAATAATAGTATCTAAATGATGGACAATGCCATCAAAATGAATTAATTTATTTTGATGTTTGATGGATAAATTGAGGGGATTAACGCTCTCAAAATCCTCTGCCAGACATTGTTGAATTAGTTTGATCTGCTTGACATTGAGTAAATCTGATAGCGGCTTGCCTAGCAATTCATCAGGTTGACGACCAACAACTGCCTGACTATTACTGCTCACCTGAAGGATTTCCAGGGTGGGATCTTGCAAAACTAGTAAAACCCCGTGAGGCTGGATCAAACTGGGAATGTGGATCGGTTCGCGATCGCAGTTTGTCAAATCAATGATTTCATCAGTCATTCTCTGTTTATCCAACTCCTCATTAGAACTCTGGCTTAAATAATTCGTAATTCGTAATTCGTAATTCGTAATACTTCAGCTCCCTTCTCTACGAGAGGCTGCGTCCGAAGCGTAGCTATGCCGCAGGCTTTACGGCTTCGCTCAGGGCAAGACGCTCAGTACAAGTTCGTAATTCGTAATTCGTAATTAATTTTGTGACGCGGATTTAGACGCGATAAATCGCCGTCTCTACAAGTGTTTTGTTGCTCATTCTGAACTGTATTGCGTTATATCTGAGATTTTGAGTCCTGTATTTTGTACCTCACCTAAAAGCAAACTCCTGTATTCACACTACTAGCCTAGACTCAAATTGAGGCTCTGGCTTCTACTCTTGGCTTAATGTTTCAATCAACAAATCTACCTGCTGTTGTCGCTGCTGCAAAAAACCTTCGCACTGACGCAAATATTCTACAGCAGTGGCAAATTGGTCAAACACAGCTTCCAATTCCAACTCACCCGCCTCAATGCGAGTAATAATCCCCTCTATTTCAGCAACTTTTGCCTCATAATTCCAACCTTCCTCAGAAGTAGAAGCACTCTTACGTTTAACCATTAAACTCTCTGCGTCCTTGGCGTCTTGGGGGTTCGTTTATCGTAAATTCAAGGGTTCAAGACCCCAACTGTCTTTAATTTTGAAGTAATGAGTAATAAGTAATAAGTAATGGGTAT
Organism: Nostoc sp. GT001; assembly: GCF_030382115.1. Taxonomy (NCBI): domain Bacteria; kingdom Bacillati; phylum Cyanobacteriota; class Cyanophyceae; order Nostocales; family Nostocaceae; genus Nostoc; species Nostoc sp. GT001. The sequence goes on along the minus strand of NZ_JAUDRJ010000003.1, from coordinate 2,149,819 downwards.
TACTCATTACTCATTACTCATTACTCATTACTCATTTATTTATTTCCATAACCTTCACTTTAACTCCACCTTGCCCCAACTGAATCACTAACTCTTCTCCCACTTCCAACTCCGCCGCCGAACGAGCGATCGCTCCATCTTCCCTTCTCACCACCGCATAACCACGCTGTAACACCGCTTTCGGGTCAAGACTAGCCAACTTCTGCCGCAATAATTCTAAATGCTGCGTTGCTTGCTGCGATCGCCCCGTGGTAATTTGCACCAAATGCTGACGCTTCCAAGCTAGCTTTTCCACTTCCTGCTGCACTTGCCGATCTAACCGCAAACGTCGCAAACGATTACGTAATACTTGCAGTTTATTCTCAGCATTTTCTTTAAAGTCATGCACCGCCTCATGTAAAGCGACAACTCGCTGCCGATGCTCAGTATATAATTCTGAAAGTGCTGGTACAACCATTTCCGCCGCCGCAGTGGGTGTATGCACACATACATCTGCGACTAAATCTGCTAAAGATTCATCTCGTTGATGGCCGATCCCAGTAATTATCGGAATAGAACAATTAGCAAGCGATCGCACTACTCGTTCATCATTAAAACAAGCCAATTCCTCCACCGCGCCACCACCACGCGATAAAATTAGCACTTCAGCGCGTCCATCTCTTTCCACGCGCTCAATTGCTTTGACGATAGATTCTGGTGCTTGCTCGCCTTGTACGGTCGCGGGAGAAAATAAAACGTGTAAACCTGGATACCTTTGCTTCAAGGTTTTTTGAATATCACCCCAAGCAGCAGCCGTTGGAGAAGTGACGACAGCGATCGTTTGGGGATGAATCGGGAGCGATCGCTTTCTTTGCGCGTCGAACAACCCCTCAGCCAGCAAGCGATTTTTGAGTTGTTGATAGCGTAACGCCTGTAAACCAACACCAGCAGGTAGAGTCTGCCAAACTGATAACTGATACTCTCCCCGTTGCGGATATAGGCGAATGCTGCCCAAAATGATGATCTGTTCACCAGGAACAGGCATTTGGGCGAGTTTTGGCAATTGGCTATTCCATACTACACACTTAATTCCGGCGGTGCGATCGGGATCTTGCAGCGTGAAAAACAACCCACTGCGATGGTTGTTAGCACTGGAAACTTCGCCAGTTACCCAAACTTGCCGCAATTGTTCATCTTGCTCTAACAGCAAGCGGATATAGTCAGTTAATCCAGATACCGAAAGCGCCGTATCGAGAATCAGAGAGTCGGGAAAGTCGAGAGTCATCAAAGATGCCTGAAAGCATTTGTGCTGGAGCGATTCTAGCATTTTTAATGAAACCCGAAGTTTAACCGAGTAAACGCTTCAATCTTTTGTAAACATCATCATCATTGCGCTTACCGACTAAAATCACTTCTATTAAATCGCGATCGGGAAAATACCTGTAAATAATTCGATATTCACCACTATCAACTCGATATAAACCCTGATAACCAGATAGCTGCTCACTATCAGCGGGTAAAGGCTCAACATTCAAAGCCAAAACCTTTTTTGCAATCTGTGCTGCTATTTTAGGCTGTAAACCGTTCAGAAAATCAAGAACAGTTGCTAGACCATCAAGCTTCGCCATTAGCTAAATGCTCTAATGCAGATGTAAAAGCCTCTGTACCAATCATTTTGGAGTGACTCAGAGCAACTTCAGCAGCTTGACCGAAAACCATATCCTCTAATTCTTCCAGCCGATTCATTAATTTTTGGTAGCTCTCGGCTGAAATAATCACGTGGCTAGGTCGTGATTGCTTAGTTAGTAGAACTGGCTCAGTAGCAGCCTTGTCAAAAACCTCACCGTGTTTGTTACGAGCATCTGTGAGAGTGTAGGTCTGCATAGCAATTTTGACTATTTTAGACATTTTGACTATATTTTAGCAGATAACTCTTCTGAACTCAATTCTGGATCAAGATAATACAGTGTTCATTATTGAATGTTAGATTTCCCAACACACATTAAAGCAATAGATGATTACACTATTTGATTTAATCCTTTAGAGACTGGAGTAACTGGCTAGGGCGTGCCATTTTCACAGCAGGATAAAGATTCGGATAGTGAACAAATATATAGTGTTCATATTTATACCAATGCATTTCACTCTTTTCTTTGTTACAAACCTGGCAAATGACCCATAAATTCCTGAATTCCATTGATAACCAAGGATACTGTGACCGAGGTAGCTTGTGATCTATTGTCTTACCACCTTTGTCAGAGTAGTGAGATCCACAAATTGGACAATACCAGTTAGAATTTTCTCTTACCCAATCTTTACTTTCTTGAGTTGTTCCACACTCAAAATCACCATTAATATAACGCCAATAATCGAATTTCCTATAAGTTTCAAAATCTTTATGAGTTAGCCTGTGATAACGCTTGTTGCCAATTGTATCCGCAAACGCAAATAATTCTTTAAGTTCTTTGTCTTCAATGTTAACCATATTTACCGCTAAAGCTTTACTGTTCTATATGTCTTTTGGTTATGCTTATTTTTATATTTAATATTGGTATTTTGACTAAAATCAATAAATTCCATCTCTGTCTCAGGAAACTGCTTATCTATTTCTTCTGCAACTTCATTAACTTCTTTAGATAATCTTTGGTTATACTCGTTTATTTCTTGATTAGTGAGATATCTATTACCAATCCTATCAGCTTCAATAAATAATTCTTCAAGTGTTAATTCTTCAACATGATAATTATTTATAAAATCCTCTATTTTTTGATAAAGACTAACAACATTGTCCCAGCCAATATTCTTGTAAAAGTTTTCTTTTAGCCAAATTTGGTCTTTCTCATGAAGCTTACTCCGATTCTTTGAGTTAGCGAGTTGAACAGCCCGATAACTCATTCCTCTAAAATTCCTTTTTTTACCTTTTTGATCGGTCATATATTCAGTGCTTTATCCTAAAGTCCATTTGAAAAAAGTAATTACTGCTTTCCGAATTTCACTATCTTCATATTTGAGAATTTCTTTAGTATTCATAGCTAACTTAAGTCTAATTTGATCGACTAAATTTTTTAGAGATTTATTGTCTTTTTTGAGTTGTTCATTGACTTCTGTTAAATTTTTGTTTTGAGAATATATTGTCTTGAGTTCAACTTCTAAAATATTATTTCTCTGAGACAAGCTTTTAATTTCAGCATCGTATTTTTCTCTTTCCTGTTTCGGATACTTTTTAACTTGGTCAATTTTGGCAGCATATTCCTGCTCCATCAACTCAATTTCTTTAGTTTTCTTAGTTACCAGACCTTTCTGAGCAGCCTGAAGACGCTGACGCTTAATTAATTCAGAACCAGCAAAACGCGAAATAGCTCTACGAATGGTAATTTCATCAGGATTGGTACTAAAGTCAATTATTTCCAACGCACGCATAGCATCTGCTTTTGTCCATGCCTCACTTTCAAGTAGCTTAATAGCCTGTGACTTATTCACGTTTGCTTAGAATAATAAATGTGATTTATGTCACAATTCTATCAGTATATAATTTCCATGCCAACAGGCTCTCTTTAAGAAGAACGCTAACTTTACTAAACTTATCGATGTCGGGGACTACTACGGTTTATGTTGTGAGTGAGCAAAATTCAACGGTTTATGATCGCGTCGCGTTGTACTAAGCTTTTATCTCTCCAAAATCAAGTAGTCTAACTATATACATGGCGTCAGGTCAGTTGTTTAGGTAATTTTTTCTTTGAAAACCCTTGCTTACCCAGCCAAAAAAAGCTATCTCTGAATGCAAGTTGGTATCATTGTGCAAAACTACCCTAATCTGGTAGCGATCGAGTTACGATCTTGTCACACCCCTTTTTTGATTTGAGAAGTCCTATTCCAGAATTTTCTGGTTAAAATAGTATATCTGTTCTACTCAAACTCCCAGAGCAACACTCCTTAAAACCATATATTAAGAGGCATTAGAGGCAGAAATGGCTATCAACACCGATACTTCCGGCAAGCAAAAAGCACTAACTATGGTGCTAAACCAGATTGAGCGCAGCTTTGGTAAAGGAGCAATCATGCGCCTGGGCGATGCTACCCGGATGCGGGTGGAAACAATTTCTAGTGGAGCGCTTACCCTAGATTTAGCATTGGGTGGTGGTTTACCCAAAGGTCGGGTAATTGAAATTTATGGGCCGGAAAGTTCCGGTAAAACTACAGTAGCGCTACACGCCCTCGCCGAAGTGCAAAGAAATGGCGGTATTGCTGCCTTCGTTGATGCTGAACACGCCCTAGACCCTACTTATGCAGCTGCATTGGGTGTAGATATTGATAATTTGCTGATTTCGCAACCTGACACCGGCGAATCAGCTTTGGAAATTGTCGATCAGCTGGTTCGCTCTGCTGCGGTTGATATTGTAGTCATTGACTCAGTAGCAGCACTGGTTCCCCGCGCTGAAATTGAAGGCGATATGGGTGACACCCATGTTGGACTACAAGCGCGGTTAATGAGCCAAGCCCTACGTAAGATTACTGGGAATATTGGTAAATCTGGTTGTACAGTAATTTTCATCAATCAGTTGCGTCAAAAAATCGGTGTTACTTACGGTAGCCCAGAAACTACTACTGGTGGTAACGCATTGAAATTTTACGCATCGGTACGCTTGGATATTCGTCGGATTCAAACCTTGAAAAAAGGCACAGATGAATATGGTAATCGCGTTAAGGTCAAAGTTGCCAAAAATAAAGTAGCGCCGCCTTTTAGAATAGCGGAATTTGACATTATTTTTGGTAAAGGTATTTCTACCTTGGGTTGTGTTGTTGACTTAGCAGAAGAAACTGGGATTATTATCCGCAAAGGTGCTTGGTATAGTTACAACGGCGATAATATCTCGCAAGGACGAGACAACGCCATTAAGTATCTAGAAGAAAAGCCTGAATTTGCTGAAGAAATTAAGAAACTGGTGCGTGAAAAGTTAGATAAAGGCGCTGTTGTTTCTGCTAACTCTGTAGCTAAAGCCAGTGAAGAAGATGAAGAGGAAGAAGTCGATTTAGAGCCAGAAGAATAAAAAATGTGGATTTATTAATCTGCAATTGCTAATAGATGGTGCGTTACAAAGATAGATGACGCACCTTATTTTTTCTAAAACGAGATTTAGGCATTGTCAAATACAAGCTTAAATCCAGATATTGAATAGCTTTAGACTGATCTTCACGTCCTACTTGATATTTTGTCGTAGGCGTAGCCCGCACTTCGACAAGCTCAGTGACCATCGTAGACATTGAATTGATGTGTCACCGATGAACCCATCAATTTAAAGTTAACAGACTACTATTAGGGAAAAATACTGGATCGGGGTTTCAGCCTGAGATTGACACTAATGACCAGCTATATGGTACTATTTCATGGCATTATGCTAAAAAACTTTGTTTATCATCAAAGAGTAGCCAACCCATGAGTTTAGCTGTAATTAAGTTCTCTTCAGAAGAGTGCGGCATCTGCCACAAAATGTCTTTTTATGACAAAAAGGTGGCTGAAGAACTGGGTTTAGAATTTATCGATGTAAAAATGCAAGATACGAATGCTTACCGCAAGTATCGCAAGATTTTATTGACTCAATATCCCGATAAATCAGAAATGGGATGGCCTACTTACATCATCTGCAATTCTCCAGAGGGGGAATTTCAGATTGTTGGTGAAGTAAAAGGAGGTCATCCCAAAGGGGAGTTTAGAAGCCGTCTGCAAGAGGTTCTGGATTCCACAGCTAATCAGAACTAATTACCTCAAAAGATTTGACCTCTAAGGCAGGGCCAATCATGGCAGTTGTCATGATATCTTCACGCACCTGTCCTTTAACTTTTGCTTTTTGTCCGGCTTTGAGTAAGTCTTTGTCAGCCCCTCTAAGGATTTCGTAAGTAACACCTTCTTCTGTAACTAACGCCCATGCGCCTGTACCAATATCACGACGTTCGACTGTACCTGTAAGTGTAATGCTCATAACAGTTCTGAGTGCTGAGTGGGGAGTAGGGAATTAGTAGAGACGCGATTAATCGCGTCTCTACAAGAGTTAGGAGTTATAAAAATTGATTTCCCATTCTCAATTTACGCAATTTTCTCTTCGTTTTTCAATGCTAAACGAACAAGTCCATAACAGACTAGGGCATTAGCAATGAGGAAGAGGCGTGCTAAGTTACCACTTCCCAATCCCCAAACTGTCGGCTCGAAAAAGGCACTTGTAGTTAAGCACGCGGCTACACCTAAAGTTGAACCAATGGCAAACCATTTCCAACTAGGATGTCCCAGCAGCAATGCCATCAACACAATGGGAATCAATACGCTGGCAAATACGGGATTCAACGCATCAGTTCCCTGGAGAGTATTGCCTAATTCGGGAATTGAACTGCCCAAAACCCGGAAAGGCCATTGAGGAAGATCAAAAATATAGATTCCCTTGAGGAAGAATAACCCAGAACTGCTAGCAATTAGTCCACTAGATAAAGACCAACTCCAAGTGAAGGGGAAGTAAACGCGTAAAAACCAAGCCAGCAGATAGGAACCAACTACCATTAAAACCTTGGGTAACAGTGCTACTGCACCACCATCTATCCAAAAGCCGGGGTTTAGATAGCCGTTATCCCGTAACCACCGGAAGAAATCTGGAAAACTGATTTGCCCCCCAAAGGCTAGTTTGACTGCTGCTTCTGCATTGAGTTGTCCAGCGCCATAATAGTTCAAACCATCATCCTGAATGACTCGTGCTGACTGTTTGAGGACTTTTAAAACTTCATCTGGTTCTTTGATACCAGCAGCTTTGACTAATGCCGCAACACCAGCAACGTGGGGAGCAGCCATGCTTGTACCCTGGAAGCCCAGAAATACCCCTTCGCCCTTTTCGTCGATAGTTTCTTGGAGAATCTTACCAGCTTCACTACCACCTGGAGCAGAGATATCTACCCCTGCACCAAAGTTAGAATAGGGCGCTCTTTCGCCATCTGGGCCAATTGCGGAAACGCCGATGACGTAAGGATAGCGGGCTGGATAGCTTGCCCCATTGGCGTTTTCATTGCCGGCTGCGGCAATAATAACAACACCTTTTCTATGGGCATACTCGATCGCTTGTTTCATCAACTGGCTTTCACCGCCACCACCCAAGCTCATATTAATCACATCTGCGCCTTTATCAGCAGCAAATTTAATCGCTTCGGCAATATCGGCAACGGTACCACCGCCATAAGAACTGAGTACCTTCAGCGGCATCAGACTGGCTTCGTAAGCAATTCCAGCGACGCCATACTTGTTATTTGTGGCTTGAGCAATAGTTCCGGCAACATGGGTACCGTGACCATTATCGTCTGTGGCTTCTTCTCGGTCGTTAACAAAATCATAGCCCTTGACGAATTTTGTCTCATACAAGTCACGAACTTTGGTAATTCCGGTGTCAATAACTGCGACTGTGATTCCACTGCCTTTGGTTTGACTCCATGCACCTTCAACACCGATTTTGTGCAAGTTCCACTGCTTGCTGTAATATTGGTCATTAGGGCCAGTTAATGAAGGACTTGCTTCTTCATCTTCTTGGGGTCGCAAAAATTCACCTAGCCAAGCGGCTTCACCTGGTTGGGGAATCTTGTTGTAGATATAGTTTGGTTCAATGAATTCTGTAGCTTGGGCGAACTGAGATTTTTTCAGTTCTTGGAGTCGTTGGCGATCGCCCTTGATAATATACACATTATCTTTTTTGGAAAACTTGTTGTCTAATTGGGGTGTAACGTTGTATTGTTTGGCGATCGCTTGCAAATCTTGTTCCACCACAGATGATGGAATATCTTCCCGAAAATCAAGCAAAATCGTCTCAAACTCTCCTTTAGCTGCCAATCCCTGAAAATTCAGGAAACCAAATATGGCAGTTCCCAGCCCAATGACAAACAAGCACAATAATATAAGTTTTCTCATATTAACTCATCACCGCTTTTTGCCAGTTTGCTCATACCATAACTTATCTGTGCCCCTTGTTGGTAGATTTTGCACTTTTAGTTACAAGTTTCACTCAGGACTGAGGATTTTTTTAAAAGATGGAACGTGGTCTTTTGTGGTTGCCGCTGTTAGTAATGTTTTTCTGGTTGGCTTGGCAAGGCTCGAAGGAGTATCAAAAAGTCGAAGCCTATCGCACTTGGGCAGAGCAATTTGAACGGGCCAAGTATGATATTTATGCTGTATTAGGTCAAAAAGAAAACAATATCACTTGGGGAAAACCCACACCTCAAGGGCCGATTAAACTAGAAACATTCTCCTTGCTTGATATTAAACAAATCCAGTTTTTAGTAAATGAAAAATCAGTAGATGTAAACAATCCACCGGAGAAAGGTCGTTCCATAGAATTAGAATTTTTATTTTCCGAATCTACTAACTCAGTGCGGGTTCCGTTTACAGAAATCCCTTTGGCAGCAGAATGGGGGAAGTTTTTACAGGGGCGATTACAAGACTTGCGATCGCAACCACAGCAGTAGTTATATTAAAACTATAAGCTCCAAATAATACGGCTATTTCTGGTCAAAAAGTGATATTGCTAGTGGTGATATGATTCATGGGCAACGACGTTTTTATTGGAAAGATGTTTTTTGGAATGGCTTTTACTTGACTAGCATTTTTTAAACATCTCCATAAATTAAATATATGTTATCCAAAACCCTTATAGAGACGTAGCACTGATACGTCTCTACATTCTTTTTCACCCCTATGTTGCGCCCCTATGGGTGTACTCTATCTAATTGAAAGCCGCCTGAAAAGTCAATTCAAGTTTGGGCTACACTTTTACTCGGTTGACCCGACCCAGCTATGCTTGAATGATGAAGTCAGAGGCAGCAACATAAGGCGAACCAGTAAGTTGTGCGAATAGACCACCAGTGCCTAAACCAGCAGCGCTACCATTTTGATTGTAAAGTAACTGCCCAGTCATCGAGTCGTAAACAATCACAGCATTGCTAAGTGCCCCTAAACTGCTGATTTGAAAATCGCTGGCGTTACTAAAACCCGTTCCCGCAACAGAAGTAATAGCAATAAAGGTAGTCTTATCGAGGACAATCTTATCACCACTGGAGCGATTGAAGTCAGCGATGGTATCAATACCCACAACAGCGCTATTAAAGATGGAATTGGTGTCGTAGAGGAAAGAGTCAGCACCGATACCACCCACAAGAGTATCATTGCCTTGTCCACCAATCAGAAGATCGTTGCCAGTAACACCCCGCAGCAGGTCGTCACCACCACTGCCATTGATAGTATCATTACCCCCTTGACCATTAATCACATCATTGGAACTGTAAAAACCGCTGATGTTATTGTTCAAGTCATTGAGGAAAGTGACAGTATTTGCTGTAGAAATATACGGTTGAGTGGAGTTGGCATTAATCACATCAAAGCTTTTGGTAATGCTGGCTTCTCGGTCAAATATGATATTGCCGATGGCAGGTCTTGTTGTCGATGCGGCTAAGTTGTCTAAGTTTTCTAACTTAAAGTTTTGCAGAGTGACTTTTGTATTAGCCACATTTCCAAAGCTGACTTCTAAATTGCTGCCATTTTGAGTTAATTGCAGATTTCTCGCAGTCAATTCAGTCCCAATAAATTGCAAGGTGTCTATCTTGGCAACCACCGCAGCCGAAGGGTTTGAACTAGTACCTACACCACCAAAATTGGTGATGCTGTAATTGCCATCGCCTCGTTGGATAATAAAGGTATCATTCGAGTTAGTGCCATTGAGAACTTGAATTTCCGGGACAGGAGCGGGTCTGACTATGCCACTAATGGCAAAGTCAAAGGGGCTTTCATCAATATCGTTGTTGTTTAAAACGAGGCTGCCACTATAAGTGCTAGCTGTAGTGGGCTTGAGTGCTACAGATATGGTGGTAGAAGCATTAACAGCCACGCTCGTTGGAAGAGTTCCGACCAAACTAAATCCGTTTGGAAGTTTAAGACTACTCAGCTTGAGTGCGCCTGTACCAGTGTTCTTGATAGTAAAGGTTTTGGTCAAGGCGTCACCAACAGTCGTTTCACCAAAGTTAATGGTGGTGGTGTTGCCATCTGTAATGTTAACAGTGCCATTGAGAACTTGAATTTCCGGGGTACTAACTGTGCCACTAATAGCAAAGTCAAAGGGGCTTTCATTAATATCGTTGTTGTTTAAACTGAGGCTGCCACTATAGATGCCGGGTGTAGTGGGGTTGAGTGCCACTACTATATTGGTGGAAGCATTGACGGCCAGGCTCGTTGGAAGAGTTCCGACCAAACTAAATCCGTCGGGAAGTTTAAGATTACTCAGGTTGAGTACAGCTATACCAGTGTTCTTGATAGTAAAAGTTTTGCTTAAGGGTTCACCAACAAGGGTTTCGCCAAAGTTAATAGCGGTGTTGCCATCAATAATATTAACTGTGCCATTAAGAACTTGAATTTCTGGGGTTTTGCTAGAGCTGCGAGGAGCCTCGTATGCACCAATATCAATGACTGTACTGCCATTCCCATCACCATCATGAGGAGTCTTTTTAGTGATGCTATTGAAGGCATTAGAGCCACCATCGATCGCAACACTTTCAGATTTAAGTGCAAAATTCTTGTTGGCTGGATCAACGAATTGAGGATCTTGACCCAAAAGATTCTGTAGCCCTGTAGCATTTAAATTATCTGAAGCTTGGAATAGGTTCGAGTTATAAACGAGATTGCGATCGAAGGTGACATTTGTAGCATACTTAATTCTGTTAGCATTTTGATTGTCGCTTGCATACAAAATGTTGTTGTAGACACGTACATTTTCCGAGTAAGTAACACCAATCTCTCCAGAATCTGTAAGAACCTGGGCATTCTTGTAAGCTGTGTTGTTGATAACATCAACATTAGTAGCTTCAAAAACATTAATGCCTGCACCCCCGTTGTTATAAGTGATGTTATTTGCAATTAATGCTTTACCTGTATAGTCAACATTATCTTTGCTGACATTGGTAGTATCAAGCATAATTCCATGTCCCTCGGTGATTTTGTCGGCGCCACCGTTTTTCCACGGAACTAAACTTTGGTTATCGTAGACAATATTGTCTCGAAAAATCATTCTGTAGTCAGTGGTATTGTTATCAAAATTAAAACTGTTGAGAGAGGTTATGCCCTGATTTCCGTGAGGCGAATACCAAGCGTTTCCAGACACAATATTTTTCTCAACAGTTATATAGTCTGAATTACTGAATGCTATACCTCCACCTGGAAAGTTACGGATTGTGTTACCAGTGATGACAATATGATGGGGATTAGTACCACCTATACCATCAGCGTTTTTCCATGCAGTAGCAGCAATACCATTACTATTAGTCAAGGGGTTATTAAGGTTATCCTTCTCTTGTAAGGCATATTCGAGAGTGACGTTTTCTCGATTGCCTTTTATATCAAGTCCTTCAATCCGCACGTAGGATGAACTCAATATATTAATACCACTTCCCGTTGTTGTTATCTTAGGCGTAGCCCCTGGATAAGCTTTTATTGTTGTCCAGTTATCTGGTGAGCCATTCAAGTTAAAAAGCGTAACCCCTTTCATTTGATAATTTCCATTCATGACGTAGAGCGTGTCGCCTGCTTTCATCTCATACACGGCTCTACCCAAGTTGAGAAATGCAGAATCTTTATTTAAGCCATTATTTTTATCACTGCCTGTTGCAGAAACGTAGTATGTTGTGCCAGCCATTTGTTTACTCCGAATATGTGTAAGGAAAATTGGTAGTACAATTTCAGCAACTTTCTTCAGTTGCTAAGTAGTTAGTTGAATGAATCATCTATCTGCACTGTTAAGGACAGTCACAGTTATCCGAGCGCGACTTAAAATCGCGTCGATTGTAGAAACGCTGTTATCAACCTGAAAATTTTTCTCCTGTTAACCGTTGATGGTCAAATCAGGAATATCAATACCGTCAATCGTCAGAGTTTTGTTGAGATTAATTGGACGATTAACACGTAGATGCTTCTACTCCAAACTTGTCGTCAGACATCCTCTTAGCAAGACTGAATGGAGTTGAATTGAATCGTATCTTGATCTTTAGCAGCCGCGTAGGCGTAGTCCGCACTTCGGCGCGCTCAGTGACCATCGTAGACATCGCTGCTCTTTTCAAACCAGCTTTAGCATCTGCGATATTCGATAAAACGATCGTATTTGGCATAGTAATTCCTCTGAACTTTATGCGTTGTTTTAGGTCAGGGGGTTGCCAAATCTGCATGGTAAAATTCACCCTTAACTGATAACTGGGGATTTAAAGTGAAAGCGATCAAAGTTAAATTGGTTGAAACTTTAGTTAGGTTGACCCTTGAACTTAAGGGGACTAATGTAACAACTTAGTTGAACCTGTTTTAAGCGGTGTAACTGAGCGTTGTGAACTTAATTAAAACTAACCTTTACAAATAGCACTTGATATCAGTGGATGCCCGGAATGTTGTAAGTTTTTTTACAACAAAAACGAAAAAACTATGGAGGTGTCTGGTGGAGTCAGTCCTTGAAATCGGCAAGAGGGAAGAGGGTTTTAGCGTAGTTCATCAATCTTTGAGATAGTTTGGTTTGATAACGCTAACTTACTTAATCTTCATAATATGAACACTGAAATAAACTCCAGAATACCTGTTGCTTTAACCATTGCTGGTTCAGATAGCGGTGGTGGTGCCGGAATTCAAGCTGATTTACGTACCTTTGCTTTTCACTGTGTCCACGGTACTAGTGCTATAACCTGCGTCACGGCACAAAACACTCTAGGAGTGAAGAGGGTTGATGCTATGCCAACAGAGGCTGTTGTGGCGCAAATTCAGGCAGTAGTTGAGGATATTGGCGTACAAGCTGCCAAAACTGGAATGTTGCTCAATCAGGAAATTATTTTTGCTGTTGCCCAGCAAGTGGAAGCTTTACAAATCAATAATTTAGTAGTTGATCCAGTAATGGTGTCACGCACGGGAGCACAATTGATTGATGATGATGCTGTAAAGACTTTATGCCATGCCTTGATTCCCAAAGCGGTGATGATTACACCCAATCGTTATGAAGCCCAGATTTTGAGCGGTTTACAAATTAATTCTTTAGAGGATATGCAAGCCGCTGCTGAAATTATTCACAAGACTTTAAAGACAAAGGTTGTTTTAGTCAAAGGTGGAGGTATGCAGGGAGATTTGCGTGGTGTTGATATCTGGTTTGATGGGGACAAGTTGGAAGTTTTGACTTGCCAGCAAGTAGAAACAAAAAATACCCACGGTACTGGTTGTACACTATCGGCTGCGATCGCTGCTAATCTAGCTAAAGGAAAAGATTTGTGGCACGCAGTGCAACAGGCAAAGGAATATGTGACTACCGCACTCACTCATGCCCTAGATATTGGCGAAGGGCAAGGCCCTGTCGGACACTTCTTCCCATTGTGGGGACTAGGGACTAGGGACTAGAGACTAGGGATTGGAGACTGGGCATTGGGGATGGGGACTAGAGAAAAGTTTTCTCAGTACCTCATCGTCAATGCCCAAATAAAAAATCTTTGCCCTTTCGGTATTTTTCTATTATTCTTGGGCATAGTTTCAGGGGTGACTATCTCTGTTAGCATCTCTGTACGATCTAATTACTTTGATTTTTAATACCAAGCCCCCGATGCGAACAACCATAGGTTCTGTTCACAGAAATTCGCCAACACTGAGTACTCAAGCCTACCCTCCCTCTGTACCACTATCTGTATACAGGGAATTGTCAACAGAGTTGCAAGCAGCACAGGCGAGGCTAAATGCACTCACCACCCAAAATCAGCAACTAACGCAAGAAAATCAACTATTACGCCAAGAAATTACCAAAGTCGTTGAGTCTTTTTCTCGTTTGCAAAATTTTGTGGATTCCCATGCTACAGCTAATTATCCCCAAGCTAGCCAAGTTTCTGGTGATGTTCAAAGTGCCGCCAAACAGCCAGTAACACAACCGCGTTCACCTCAGCAGGTTTCTCGTTCGCATCCATCTGTTGTGTCCAAACAACCAGCCGAAAAAAGCCGCCACCAAGACTTTTCTGCACCTGTAATGGAAATGAATTTTCCGATACCAGAACCAGTTTTGATAGAAGAGCAACAAGTCAGTTATTATTCCACTACTGAGCCAGATGTCAAGGGACTCAATGGCTGGTGGTTAATTATTACCATCTTGTTAATCATGCTGACTGCCTTTAGTGCTGGATATTTCGTTGTGCGTCCCTTGTTTGAACACCAGAAACGTTAGTTGACATTCCCACAGTCAGCAGCAGTAGCAGGCTTTCGGACTAGTGTATAATTTGGCTGCGATCGCTCTCTAAATATCCAAACAAATCTCCTAAATGGTGGAAACGATCTATTTTTAGGTTATAAAAGCTACATAAAATGCTAAATTGACAGCAACTTCTTGATGTTAGAACCTCAAAGATTATCCAATTAATAAATCCTTGCCGCTTTTTATGTCATAAACCCTCAAGTAAAGCACTCACACTTTAAAAAAGTTGTAATTATTACATATTTTTTAGGAAAAGCACCGCTAGTTACAGCTTCAGACAGCGGATCTGGTTAGATATATAAACGAAGCTAGTAGAAGTCAGGAGTAAAGAAGATGAAAAAAGTAGAAGCTATTATCCGCCCATTTAAGTTAGATGAAGTGAAAATTGCTTTAGTTAACGCTGGTATTGTTGGCATGACTGTTTCTGAAGTCCGGGGGTTCGGACGGCAGAAAGGTCAAACTGAACGGTATCGTGGTTCTGAGTACACCGTTGAGTTTCTGCAAAAACTCAAAGTGGAAATCGTAGTTGACGACAATCAGGTTGATATGGTGGTAGACAAAATTATTGCTGCTGCCCGCACTGGTGAAATCGGCGATGGTAAAATTTTCATCTCGCCTGTTGAGCAAGTGATTCGGATTCGCACTGGCGAAAAGAACACAGAAGCAGTTTAAAAAAGTTAAGAGTTAAGAGTTAAAAGTTATGAGTTGTGAGTCTGGACTAATAAATGAAGATTTAGCAGAATTCATAACTCCTAACTCCTAACTCCTAATTCTCTCTAGTTGCGGAAGTAAAGCTGTAAAAGCCTTGCCTCGATGGCTAATTGACCTTTTCAACTCCCGTGTCATTTCAGCAAAGGTCGATTGCAATTCTTGCACATAAAAAATTGGGTCATAGCCGAAACCACTGTCACCACGAGGCGCATGGAGAATTTCGCCGCGACAAATACCTTCAGATTCTAATACGATCGCACCATCAGGACGAGCGATCGCTACTGCACAAACAAATTGTGCTTGTCGATTTACTTCGTTGCCTAATTCTTTCAATAGCCTAGCAATCCGTTCTGAGTCGGTTTTGGCGTAACGTGCAGAATAAACCCCTGGTGCGCCATTTAGGGCATCTACTTGCAAACCCGAATCATCAGCAATCGCCCATTTTCCCGTAGCTTTAGCAATTTGTGATGCTTTTAGACAAGCGTTGGCGGCAAAAGTTTCGCCCGTCTCTTCAATTTCCAATTCTTCAGGTTTAAGGGTTAATTCCCAACCAGAATTTTCCAGGTAAGCTTGCATTTCCCGCAACTTACCTGGATTTCCTGTGGCTACTACAAGTAATGTCATGAATTACAAATTATTAGTTAGGAGTTAGGAGTGATGAGTTAGGAATTAATAACTCCTAACTAATAACTCCTCACTAATTTTACTCCGCCCACTGTTTCGCCCAAGCAAGAGTTTGATGCACTTGTTCAATTGTTGAGGCTTCGCAGTATAGCCGTAAAACTGGCTCAGTCCCGCTAAACCGAATCATTAACCAGCTTTTATCCGCGAGGCGATACTTGTAGCCGTCAATTGTTTGGCAATCAATCACTGCTTTCCCTGCAATTTCTGTTAAGGGTTTGGTTTGCAGCTGTTGCAAAAGACGCGATCGCACTTCCATACTTGCTAAGGGTAAATCAATGCGATCGTAAGATGAGGTAAACCCTGTTTGTTTCTGTAAGTAGCGATAATACTCACCTAAATCCAAACCAGATTCTACGATCGCCTCTAGGACGTACAATGCTGACAGCAGCGCATCGCGTTCGGGAATATGGCTACCATAGCCAATTCCTCCCGACTCTTCGCCACCCAGCAACACTTTTGCTGCTAACATTCTGTCAGCAATATATTTATAACCAACTGCTGTCTCAAAGACTGAGAGGTTATGTAGTGCTGCTACAAGGGGCATCAAGTCGGAACCACTAACAGTTTTGACTATTTCTCCAGTAAAACCGCGCCGCAGGGTTAAATGGTCGATTAATATCGGGATTAAGACTTGGGAACTTAGGAAGTTGGCTTCTCCATCCACTGCTGCAATGCGATCGCAATCTCCATCAAATACCAACCCCACTGTTAAACCTGATTTATCGGTTTCTCGGTGAGTCTTGATGACTTCAAATAACTTTGAAAGGTATTTAGGTAAGGGTTCCGGCGCACCGCCACCAAAGAGGGGGTCGCGTTCTGAGTTGATTTCTTTGACTTGATTGCCTAGTAGTCTCGCCAATCCAGTAGCAGCAGCGCCATGCATGACATCGGCAAATACCGTCAATTTACCAGATGCGATCGCTTCTCGAAGTTTGGCAATATCAACTTTACGTTCTAACGCTTGGGTATAACTAGGCCAAGGATCGAATTTCTCTTGCTTACCTGGGGTAGCTGCTAGTGGTACTCCCACCGCCAACTGCTCTTCTATCTCTTTTGTGACTTCTGGCGGTACCGATCCACCAAAATAACCCTTGACTTTTAAACCCAAATATTTACCAGGATTATGGCTGGCTGTAATTACCAGTGCCCCTAAAGCATTGAGTTCTTTTGCTGCCCAACTATAAGCTGGGGTTGGGGCATAGCTCTCGCTCAATAGCACATCAAATCCGACAGCACTGACAGTATCGGCAACAGCACGAGCAAAGTCTTCAGCCATGAATCGGCGATCGTAACCGACAATTATTGTCCGGCTACCCACTGTAGAAAAATATGTATCATATAATACTTTTGCGGCAACTGGTGCGACCAAGGCTAGGCGTTCAAAGGTGAACTCGTCACCAATAATGCCCCGCCAGCCGTCTGTACCAAACTTGATTGAGTTAGCTACAACTGGCATCTAAGTATCCTAACTGTCTACTTGAGGATTCTAGCATTTATACAGTGTGCAGAGTAAAAAAAGAATCTAGTAATAATATGTACTAATATTAGGGTGTTTCAACACAAAATTGAGCGAATTTGTGCAATGAAGGTGTCGCAGCTACGCCCATTGTAGACATCACTTTGATCCTTAATAAATAAATCAAACGACAAATCTGATTCTTACCTTTATTCATTAACTAAGGTTTTTGTCAAGACTGTTTTGAGATCCACTTACTTTCAGTTTCCCAGTTAATACCATAGCTAATGGTGTAATAAGTCGAGCTACTTAATGTATTTGATTTGTGATACAAAGTGTATTAATATCTGAATTTATTGCAAATGGTATCAAATATTAATTATGTCGGCTCATCGCTATGTAATAATTGCGTGTATAAATTATACAATTGCCTTCACTAATATTGGATTTGGAGCCGCACAAGCAACGGATCATCTTAATCCTAGTCCCAATCTCTTACAGTTTCCCTCTCGACCAGAAGAAGTTAAGATTCAAGGAAATAAGCCGATTACTCTACAGCAAGCTTTGGAATTAGCACGACGTAACAATCTTGAATTACAAGGAGTGTTATTCCAGGTAGAACGCAGTCGCGCTGCTTTCCGAGAGGTTGAAGCTGGCATGTATCCAGCTATTAGTCTGAATGCTGATTTGAGTCGTACTCAGTCTGCTTTTGGCCAGATTTATACAGAACAACAAGCTCAATTTTCATCTACTCAGAGATTGAGTCAAGATGAATCTACTACAACTTTTAATGGGAGTGTGCAGCTAAGTTATGGTCTTTATAATTTTGGGCTGGGTGCTTCCAGTAGAGGAGCAGCTCAAGAACAGGTGCGTCTAGATGAATTGGAAGTAGAGCGTCAGTCAGAGGAAATCCGCCTGAATGTCACCCTGGATTACTACAATTTGCAACAAGCAGATGAACAAGTCCGAATTAATCAGTCGGCTGTACAAAATTCGGAAGCTAGTTTGCGAGATGCAGAAGCTTTAGAAAGAAGTGGTGTGGGTACGCGATTTGATGTGCTGCGATCGCAGGTAAACTTAGCAAATGCCCAACAAGAACTGACTAATGCTAGATCCCAGCAGCAAATTGCCCGTCGTCAGTTAGCAACTCGGTTAAGTTTGGCGCAGTCGATTAATATCAGTGCGGCTGACCCTGTACAATTAGCTGCTCTGTGGCAGCCAACGCTAGAAGAAACTATTATATTAGGCTTTCAAAACCGACCAGAACTGAAACAACGGTTGGTAGAGCGGCGCATTGCTCAATTCCGGCAAAAAGTAGCACTTTCTCGACTGAAACCACAAGTAAGCTTAGTTGCTAGCTATGACCTGCAAGATGTATTTGATGATAGCACTAGTGTTCTCGATGGTTATTCGCTAGGAGTGCAAGCAACCTTGAGATTGTTCGATGGAGGAGTTGCAAAAGCTCAAGCGGCTCAACGGAATGTAGAAATTAGGATTGCTGAGACGCAATTTGCCAACCAACGCAATAATATTCGGTTTGAAGTGGAACAAGCTTATTCGCAATTGCAGTCTAATTTGAATAATGTGCAAACTTCTAGTATGGCTTTAAATCAAGCTAGGGAAGCTCTAAGTTTAGCGCGTTTGCGATTCCAAGCAGGTGTTGGTACTCAAACTGAAGTTATCAGCGCAGAAAACGATTTGACTAGAGCAGAAGGTAATCGAATTCAAGCTATTTTGGATTACAACCGTGCTTTAGCTCAATTACAACGAACTGTTACTTCCAGAGGAATACGTTGAATTTTTCACTTCATAAAGTAAACAGTAGTTTAGTGTCTGTTTATTTAAAATTAATATATGTAACTTTGACTCAAAAAATGGAAAATATTAGAGAAGACGAAAGCATAATTATGTGATTCATAAAAAATAACTCTATTTGTAATCAACTAAAATTTTAGGCTATAAAAAGGAATGCTGTTATCAATAAGTATCAAGATAAAAACTTTGTTTATTACAACTTTCACTGGAGCGACTCTACTATTAAATTTTTCCAGTGTAGCACAGACACCCTTAGCCTCTACTTCAGAGTCTTCTAGAATCCTGAAAGAAGCTCTGGCTAATAAAAAAATGAATTGGGGGCTCAGACAAGGCTCTCCTCCTATTAGCTTTCAAGATGATCATGACCGCTGGCAAGGTTTTTGCACAAATTTAATAGATTTACTTGATAAATATTTAAAAGAAAATAAACTGATCAGAGATAATGTCGATATAGTCAGATATCCCATCAGTCTTCAAGAAAGGTTTAAACATACTCGATATCCTTATGGTGATGATCTTCACCTTGCTGGTGAATGTGGTTCAGATTCTATTAAACAAGACGAAGTAGGGATTACGTTTTCCGATACTTTCTTTACAACTAAAACTTTATTTATAATCCGTAAATCTCAAAAAGATAAATTGTCATTTATAAAAAACAATACTCCGCCTAATTTTTCTAATAATTCAAAACCCAGAATTGGAGTTATTGATTCTAGCATAACATCTAGTAGACTTCAAAGTTTTTTTAATAACCTGATTTCAGATGTAAATATAGTCAAGATAAAAGGTGGTAGAGCAGGTGTTATTGATGCTCTGTTAAAAGAAAAAGTTGATGCAGTAGCTAGCGACGAAATTCTTCTAATCAGATTTTTAAGAGACTTAAATTTAGCAAAACCAAATGAATTTTATATTGATTCAGAATTAGTAATTAGTTACGAAAGTTATGGATTAATACTGCCAAGTGATGATAGCGAATGGGTAAAAATTATCAATAAATTTTTGATTGATAAAAAAGACGACATCCAAGTACTAACTAAACAATACATTACTATTCCTCTCATTCCTCCCCCTCCACCACCTCTATTTACCAAAGAATTGATATTTATTTTATTAATGATAATAGCAACATTATCTGGCTTAACGAGGGTAAGTTATATGTCTTGGGTTAGAAGACAAAATTCCCAATCAGAAAGAAAGCCTAATCTTGACCCAAAAACTCCTATATTTGCTAATGGTTATGCTTTACTTATTGGTGTTGGGGAATGTGCCTATCAACGTTTATCCTTACCAGTGACTGTCAAAGATGTTCAAGCACTCCATCAAGTTTTAGTTGACCCTAATTTCTGTGCATATCCTAATGACACGCAGCATGTTCGACTGTTACATGATCAAGAAGCCACACGCAATCAAATTTTGAAAGAATTGAACTGGCTTAAAGAACAGGCGGAAGATAACCTAGAAGCTACAGTGGTTGTTTATTATTCAGGGCATGGATGGTTTAGCAAAAGTCAAAACCGCTACTATTTGTTGCCACATGACACTGACCCCTTAGACCTTGAAGGCTCATCTTTGAGTGCAGAAGAATTCACTAATGCTTTGCGCCAGATTAAGTCTAAACGTCTCTTGGTTATCATTGATAGTTGTCATGCAGCAGGAATGGCGACAGCTAAAAAAGCTCCCTCTGACTTTGAGGAAATTCCAATTCCAAAGAGTGTGATTGATGATTTAAGTCAAGGTAAGGGTCGGGTAGTTTTTACTTCATCCCAAGGAGAGGAAAGTTCCTGGATTAGACCTGATGACGAAATGAGCATTTACACTTATCATCTCATTGAAGCTTTACAGGGAAAAGGCAATCAATTTCGTGAGGATGTTGTAAAGATTTCTCATTTGATGAACTATTTGAGTGATAAAGTACCCAAGAGTGCCTTAACTCTGTGCAAAAAAACACAGACTCCTTATTTCAACTTCGAGTCTGAAGACTTTTCTGTTGCTCGACTAAACGATCGCCGCTCTGACAAGACAACAGAGGGTCAAAAGTGATTAACTAATCAAGAGTTAGTCAAAATTTGTTTGTAAATTACCAGAACAACTTAACTGGCATTGTGCTGATGATTTGCTATTATCAGCGATCGCCCCATCTATACAAATCTCAATAATCCCAATATTTCCATATATAAACATTAATAATCCTTAATAGTTAATACTATTAAGGATTGTTAACATGAGCAAAAACTGCTCACAAACTTGATTTTTCCTTAAAAATCATCGAGAAACTGACTAAGGCGACTGATTACGGGGTCAACCTCTTGAGGAGGGGTAGCAACAGTATAAGAAGTATTATTTACTACTTCTAATTGAGTTGGAGACGGAACGAACGAGCGATCGTTGACTATGAGCGCCAGTTGTGCAACTTGTTGAGAAAGTTGCAGTAGATGATGTTCCATCGCCTCCAAACGATTAGATCCCTTGGCAAAAAAACGTTCCTCAAGTCCAGCCACTTGACGTTGCAGTTCACCGATTTGTTGATCAGTCGGTGTTGTTGCTGCTGTTTGTGGAGCAGGTTGTACAGATTCCGGTACACATAAAGATTGCCACAAGGCTTCTTTACAGAGGTCGCTGAAAGTCTTGTCTGGTTGTTTTTCCAAATAACTTTCTACTTGCGCTAACAAGCTTTCATCAGCAAGCTCTGGGTTGAACGTGACGGATTTAACTACCTTTTTTGACCATTGGAACATCAGCTTTATGCCCTAGCAGCGCGATTGGAGGATAATTGTGCCTCTCCATAAATATACTGCCCCAAAGCATTCGCCTGACGGGAAGGTGCTGCTAAATGAGCATTAATCTTTGCTTCCTTGAGTAGACGTTGAACGTCGTCCCAGAAGAACTCACCACCGCCGCCAGTCAGAATCACATCGGTGACGCGTTCTGGCAACCAAGCTAGCACACGGCTACAGATTTCGCGCGAAAACATCTCTGTGAGGTTGGGAAGAAAATCATCTAGGTTGGTGGGCTTGCTAGCGCCTTTAGGACGGTAAAAGCGTTCACCTCTGGGTTTGTTGACAGCGGAAATCAGGGCTAGAGATTGACTATCTGCTCCCTCGATTTCGGCAGACACCAATTCATAAAACTTATTCATCCCGAAGTCTTCGCTCTTAGAAGCACCTCTGGCAAAACGGAAGTTATCTACCATCAAAAGATCGACGGTTTGATGTCCAATATCGACGATCGCCACCGATATTTTTGTAAAATCGGGACTACCAGGGTTTTTCTTGGGTTGAGCTTCAGACCATAACAGGCTGCCGTAGCCTTCTGGCATGACCCATACCTTACTGACGTTCAGCGACACAGATTCGCCTCGGAAGTTCAACACATGAGGGCCACCTACTTGGCTAATCAACTGTGCTTTTTCTTTTTCAAATTGCTCTAAAGAAAGAAAAGGCAGACCAAGTACAACTGAGATATCGTCTCTGAGTTTGAAGTAGCCAGCACTTGCTAAAACTTTTACCAGTGCAGCTTCAACCTTAGATTGTCCGACTCCTAAATTCGCCCCAAAATCGGCTGCCAGTTGACCAACAGCATATCCATTTCCTTGATACTCCAGCCACAAATCCATTAAAGGGTCAGTAGCCCT
Organism: Nostoc sp. GT001; assembly: GCF_030382115.1. Classification (NCBI taxonomy): domain Bacteria; kingdom Bacillati; phylum Cyanobacteriota; class Cyanophyceae; order Nostocales; family Nostocaceae; genus Nostoc; species Nostoc sp. GT001. The sequence continues at coordinate 2,127,282 of NZ_JAUDRJ010000003.1, read as the reverse complement.
GGCTTCAAAAACACCACCGCGTACTTGTTCTATTGACATCTGCTTGACGTTGGCAGGTACGAACACCACACTGCCGGGTTCACGACTCACACAAGTTTTTGTGGAAGTTCTGCCTAAGTCAACACTGAGAATAGTTTTCCCTGGAACATCNNTGGTTGGCTTGGGAGTATTATTAACAGCATTGATGGGAGTCGATGCCGACACCCTATTCATGGGTATAGCAGCAGCATTGATTGGGGTAGCGGCGGAAGGTTGGTCTGTCATGAAAGCTCCTAGTTCAAACTTAACTGTAAAAAGTTGTCATGCTCATCTTACAAAAATGCGAGCAACCAGAAATTCTAGGTTGCGTCAAGTGTAGCTAGAAATACGCCAAAAATTAATTCCGGCGATACCTCTGGTAAGCTCTGCCAACGCACATCTAGTATTATTTGGCATAGTGTAGGCGAATTTTGGCCAGATGTAACCCCTGCTTTCACTGCTTTCAAACCAAAAGCGTCCGTGTTTCATCTTCTAGTGCGTCTAGTGCGTCTTAGCTGGCGCTTGAATATCCAGAAAACAAATGCTAGAACCAAACCGCCAAGTACGATTTTAGATACAGGAGCAAGGTACTTGTCCACAAGTTCATACTGACTACCCAATGCGTATCCTGAGTATGTTAACAAACCCACCCAAGCAGCGCTACCTAATGTTGTGTAAACCAAAAATGGTAGCAGGGGCATATTGCTAATACCTGCGGGAACAGAAATCAAGGTGCGAATTCCTGGCACAAGACGACCAATTAATACCGCTGTTCTACCTTGTCGGTCAAACCACTTTTTAGCCTTGATGATATCTTTACTGGATATAGCCAGCCATTTGCCATACTTGTCAGCCCAAGCTTTCAAACGAGTTTCACCCAAGAACTTACCCGGATAGTACCAAATAAGTGCGCCCAATACAGAACCCAAAAGTCCTGCGAAAAATACACCAATAATATTCAGCTTTGCCCCTCCTGGTTGATATGGACTTGCTGTAAATCCAGCCAGTGGCATAATCAATTCTGAAGGAATGGGGGGAAAAAGGTTCTCTAAAAACATTAGTAGGGCGATTCCCCAGTAGCCAAAATAATTGATAGTATTAGTTATCCATTCAAGCATTGAGTTAATTCCTGAAATTGTTGGACTAGTCTTGGTGCTAAATTCAGCTTTAGCTTTTTTAAAGGGTAATTATTCCCGCTTGCTAGAGTCAAGGGAATTTGGCTACACTAAAAATTGGCATCACAACTGAAAAATAGAGTCAGACAAGTGGAAGCTAGGTCTCTGTTTCATTAATCTTGCGGGGCGATCAGATCCCCGACTTCTTCAAGAAGTCGGGGATCTGAAACCATTAGGTTTTATTTTCTAATTTTTTAGATCCCCCTTAGCCTGCTTTTTTAAAGGGACTAGGAAGGATCTAAAGATTTGATGGCAAATTTAAAAACATATTCTAGGTTTTCTGCTGAAGTTGGGGCTGTGGGGTAGCACGGAGAGAGAAAGGAGAAAATTTCACCTTGTCCCCCTCATCCCCCTCGTCCCTTCTTCTAGACTGTGGGAGTCAAAGATTGTACCCTTGGTTCCGATTGCCAGTCTAAGGGATTCCAAACTCGATCTTCCAGAGCCATCTGCTCAATTAAACTTGCGAGTCTCAGGGCTTTGAGAGCTTGTTCACCACCTACTGAGGGTTGATTGCCACCGTGTACACAGTTGACAAAATGTTCTAACTCTGCACTTAGTGGTTGAATATTGCTGGTGTAAACTTTTTCAATTACACCATCTTGCCTGTAAAGTACTTGTCGGTGGTCAGTGAGAGAATTGGCAGCCGTTTGGCGGTGAATCAAAATTTCATTTTTGAGAAAATCTGCCTCAGTAAATGAATTTTTGCAATGGGCGACAATCCGGCGAATTTTGCGGTGAGTGACTTTACTAGCAGTCAGAGTAGCAACAATACCATTGGCAAACCCCAAGGTGGCGGTTACGTAATCTAAATAACCAGAGTCCAAGGAGCGAGTACCGCTAGCAGTCAATTTTGTGACTGGGGAAGCAGCTAATTCCAAAAGTAGGTCGATGTCATGGATCATTAAATCCAGCACAACTGAAACATCATTTGCCCGATCTGAGTAAGGACTCATTCTGTGGGCTTCTAGCGCCAGTAATTCCTCTGTTTTTAGAACTTGGCTCAGTTCTTTAAAAGCTGGGTTAAAACGCTCAATATGACCTACTTGCAGGATACACCCAGACTCAGCTGCGGCATTTACTAAAGACTCTGCCTCAGAAATGCTGGCTGCGATCGGTTTTTCAATCAAAACATGAATTCCCGCTAACAGACAGTTGATACCCACGGCATAGTGCAGACGGGTGGGAACAGCTACACAAACTGCTTCCACAAGGGGTAGCAGATCGCAGTAATCTTCAAAAAAACGCACCTTGTACTTGCTGGCAGTTTCTAATCCTCGCTCGACGTTAATATCTGCCACTCCGACTAGTTCAACATCTTTCATTGAACTCAGCACGCGAGCGTGGTGTTGTCCCATGTTACCCACTCCAATCACGCCTATGCGGATTGGTCGTGGCTGGTTGCGCTGTGTATATAGATTCGGTTCTGCCACTGACATGCTATTTTGCACTATTATTCTCTCCTCAACCACCAAATTTAGAGACGCTACGGCCGTTGGCGTTTATACTCGAAAGCCGGTTACGATCCGTCTAAAACCATCCAGATGGTAACATAGAGCCTATGTTTATGAAGAATTTCAAAGTTTGTGATCGGTTCCCGTAATCCAAATATCTTTTGTATAGATATTTCGAGTTTGCTTTGGATTTTGCAGTTTCTACAAAAATATATGTATTTTTATTAACTTTAAAACTTTCAGTAAGACCTAAGTATAAATTCTCCTTGGCATTGCTTTCTGGCATTTTGTTAAGGTTTGATGCAGTAATTTGAAATCCAAAATTTGCAACCGAGATGAAAGCTGTAATTTTGTTATCTGGGGGATTGGACTCTTCCACAATTCTGTACAAAGCTCAAGCTGATGGCTGTGAATGTCATGCTATTTCCTTTGATTACCAGCAGCGACATCGACGAGAGTTACAGTCAGCACTCAGTGTTGCTCAAAAAGCTGCGATCGCAAAACATCAGGTAGTAAACTTTGACTTACGACAATGGGGCGGTTCGGCCCTTACTGATAATGCCATTGATTTACCCCAGGAGCGATCGCTAGATGAAATGTCTCAAAATATTCCTGTCACATACGTTCCGGCTCGTAATACCATCTTTTTAAGCTTTGCTCTTGGTTTTGCCGAAGCGATCGCAGCAGAGCGTGTCTATATCGGCGTTAATGCCCTAGATTACTCAGGATATCCTGATTGTCGCCCCGACTATATCCAAGCAATGCAGGAAGTTTTTCGCCTAGGAACTAAACAAGGGCGTGAGGGACAACCAATTAAGATTGTTGCACCCCTAATCAACCTGAAAAAAACCGAAATCATCCAACTGGGGAACCAATTGGGAGTTCCTTGGGAACTAACTTGGTCTTGCTATGCAGGTGGAGATGTCGCCTGTGGTGTGTGTGATTCTTGTCGCTTACGGCTAGCAGCTTTTGCCGAATTGGGACTTGTCGATCCTGTGGCGTATGCTTCTTGAAAAGTTAGGAGTTAGGAGTGAGGAGTTAAAATTCATAACTCCTAACTCTCAACTCCTAACTCCTCTAACCGCCGCAGTTGAATTTGATGCAGGCGTGGCCCAACAATCGATACCACGGTGAATTCGAGATTTTGATAACAAAATATTTCGCCTTTGGCCGGAATTTTCTGTAACTCATACAGCAAAAATCCCCCTAGTGTTTGGTATTCTCTGGTCAGGGGCAAATTGAGATGCAAAACTTCGTTGAGGTCTTCGAGGTTGATTTGTGCTTGCACCAAAAATTTTTGCTCACCTAACATCTGAATCAGTAAGTCTTCACTGCTTTCAAGGTCGCTGGGATCGCCAATAATTTCGGCAATGACATCTTTGATTGTCACTAGTCCCACAGTACCGCCAAATTCATTCACTACCATGACCATAGCGGGTTTCTCTTGCTGCATCATGGGCAAAAGTTCACTCAAGGGCGTGTGTTCTGGAACAAACCGGGCGGGACGCATCCAAGGTTGGATCTGTGTCTCTAAACTGAGCTTTCCGACTGCCAAAGGTTGTGCCAAATCTTTAAAATAAACAATACCGCGAACATCGTCTAAAGATTCACCAATCACGGGATAGCGAGAGTAACCAGTAGAAGCCATTTCCCTGAGTAATGTCTGGAAGCTAGCATCTTTTGGCAGTGTGATAATACTGGTGCGCGGGATCATCACATCTTGCGCCATGACATCCCCAAACTCGAAGACATTATTGAGCAATTCTCGCTCTGCACGCTGTAAACCAGTAGATCCCCATTCTGTAGAGATGATCAGTTGCAATTCTTCGGGAGTTACAGGCGGTCGCCAGCCTTGACCTGTGTATTGGATGCCAAAAATTCGTAATAAAAAACGAGTTGATTGGTTAAGAATCCAGATAAAGGGGCCAAAAAAACGCACGATCGCTTTTACCGGAGGCCTCAAAAACCTCGCTAGCTGTTCTGAGTACAGCATGGCTAAGGATTTGGGGCATAATTCTCCAATCACAATTTGCAAATAGGCAATTAAGAAAAAGGCGATAGGAATTGATAGGGAATGGGCGAGGAAAGTAGTCATCCCACTGGGTAAAGCCCAGGATCTTAACCAGGCATTCACCAGCACAACAATCGTACTTTCGCCAATCCATCCCAGTGCCAAACTAGAGAGGGTAATGCCTAACTGGGTGGTAGATAGCAGTCGGTCAATACTGCGTTGTAACATTTCTACAGCGATCGCTGGAATATCCCCAGCCTTAACTAGCTGGTGAATACGCGATCGCCGCACGCTCACCATCGAAAATTCCGCCGTCACAAAAAAGGCATTTATGGCAATCAGTAGTAGCACTGATAACAACCGCAGCGCCACTTCTATCAAACTTAAATTAGGAAAACCACTCACCGCCAAAGCTCGTGTAAAACTCACGCCCTCCATTTAGGGGGATTGGGGAGTTAGAAAGGGTATAGGTTACAGGGTAAAGATTATTCCCTATCACCTGTCACCTCTTCCCTAATCCCAATGCCCAATGCCCTTTCTACCTTTCTACAGGAATATTCGATGCCTCTAGCTTCAATTGTTGAGCGGGATAATCAGTGAGAGCAAGTGATATTTTCTTGACATCATCAAGTAAAGCTGTCGGAATGCTCACTGTACCTGAAAATGCTGGCCCATTTACAGGCAATTCTGTTGGTAAACCCTCTGTACTTGCACTCAGGGTTCGTCCTTTGTCATCGGTAACATCTAAAAAACTATACAGGAAGCGCACAGAATCCTTACCTTTGTTCTGCATTTTCACTTTCAGTAGTAAATCACCACCAGAGTAGCGAGCAGATTGCACAGTCATTGTTACACCCTGACTTTGGGCTGTAACTGGAAAACCTGGTAGGGGCTTTTCTTCAACTACTTCTGGGGGTTTTTCCTCTGGCTTCTGCTTGCTGCTATTGGTTTCTTCATCATCTTCTTCTGGCTTTTCCGATTTAGCGGCTTTGGTCTTACCCTCAATTCGCGCCTTGACAATTTTCAGAATTTCTTCTTCTTTTAATAGCACCAGCCCTCCCTGTTGGGAGTTATTTGCCTTATTGCTGGCAAATTTAGTTGTGGGACGCCCATCTGGTGTAGTCACGCCTTTAAGTGCTGAACTCCCCAGTTCAAAGCCTAAAAACGCGCTCACAGAGCTGGCTCCCATCATCAGAATTAACAAAATCAAAGTAAGAAGTACAGTAGAATTTATTTTCATCGCTGACAAGCTATCACAATAGAATGCTGGTCTATTTAAGAATAGTGAAGCTTTTGACCTCAATCCTTAAAGGAACTTAATCAATATTAGTTTGCACTATATCTATGATCAAATTATGTAGTATAAAAATCTAATAAACTATTGTCCAGTATTCACACGTGGTAAATTTGTGCTATATTCATGGAATTGGCTAAACTCAGTGCGTGAAGTATTTTTCTCGCTCTAAAATTAGTAAATAAGGTTGAGCTAAGAGTTTAAGTAATTTGCTCGTAGCAACCCACAAACCAAAAAAACAAGCGCCTTTGGCCGATTGGGGAGGCAACGAACTCATAATTCGTCTTCAGGCTGGTTCGATTCCAGCAGGGCGCACTAAATCATCACAAAGTAGCAATAGAGGGCATGGGGCATTGGGCATGGGCACTTATATTGAACATTGCTGAAGTGTTGGTTAGTAATCATTCTCCCCTGCTCCCCATTCCCTACTCCCCAATCTTAACGAGATGGTAAAGTTTCAAACCTGAATTCAGTTCCTACTTTGAGTTTGTTGCTATAGCGAGGAGACATCATCAGCGATGTGTCATAAGGATTTGGTAAATCAGGAGTACGAATATAAGGATCGTTGCCAACTTGCTGAGTCAGGGCATCATGATATAAAGTATTAATCAAATTAGCGTCGCGGGCAATTTCATTTTCTGGAAAGGAACCACCGAAACTAGAACCAGATCCGAGAAATGAGTCTAGCTGACGCTTGAGGCCGCCATTTTCGTAGAAATTGCGATCATGACGAAAATAAGCTCGTTCAAATACATCATTCATCGTTTCAGAATTGGGTGTTGCCGTTTGGGCAGATGCAATAGAGGGAAAAGCAATACCAGCAGCAAGCAGCACCAATAAACCACCAAGGGTTTTAAATTTTATACGCACGTTTCTGACTCCTCAACTTTTGCTTTGGGCGAATCTTAATTTATGCTGAAGTTCAGAACTCTGATGAGTTCAACCTTTGGTGTAGCACAACTTTTAATGTTTTGTAATGACGTATCCTACTGAAACTCTTACCCACTCAGATATTTGGGCAACCACTTCTGATTTGACCACTTTACGCCACAAGTTACTAGATTTATTTTGCCAACTTGCTTATCAAGAGGGTGATTTTCTCCTATCTTCTGGGCTGCGTAGTTCTTATTACGTCAATAAGACACAGGTAACACTCCATCCTCAAGGCGCTTTAGCAGTCGGACGATTACTATTTCCTTTATTACCTGTAGATACACAGGCTGTAGGTGGTTTAACAATGGGAGCCGATCCAATTGTGACAGCAGTGAGTATAGTTTCTGTTTATGAAAACCGCCCAATCCCAGCGCTGATTATTCGCAAAGAAGCCAAGGGTTATGGGACAAGAGCTTATATAGAAGGCTCCAGTTTACCAGAGGGTGCAAAAGTAGTAGTTTTGGAAGATGTAGTCACAACTGGGCAATCTGCTCTAAAAGCGGTTGAGCGTCTTAAAGATGCAGGTTATACCGTAAATCAAGTAATTTCACTGGTAGATCGACAACAAGGGGGAGGTGAGTTGTACCAGTCAGGGGGATTGAAGTTTGAAACTTTGTTTTCGATTCAGGAAGTTCAAGAACGCTACCGACAACTTGCAAATTCATCAACAAAAGGAGATAGATAAATATGCAAGCAACAGTATCCACAGAACTAACACAAGAAAAAGTCGAGAAAGCTGTGAGCGCAATTCTTGAAGTACTAGGAAAGCCAGAAAATGATTTACACCACAAAGCGTTAACAGCTTTTCAGGGTGGCGATCATCAAACTGTAAAGAGACTGGCATCTACAAACTTGAATGATGATTATTGCAAAGCTTTGGGATATCTGGGAGGAGCGCTGAAGCTGACTCCAAACACCGATACTATTTTGGCGGAATCAGCTCGTAGTGCCGCTGAATTTGTCAAAGAAAAAGCATTGCAGCACCTTGGGATTAAGATCGCTGATGCTTTGAATTAATCAATGCAAGTGCCAGGCGATCGCTTTTAGGACTTACGCGCGAGTTACAAAATAACGAACCGCAGAGGCGCAGAGGACACGGAGAAATCAGAGTTTAAGAGATGTTTTGCGTAAGTCCTAGCTTTAAATAAATCAAAAAAAAACTCCTGAAGAAATAAGTCAAATCCTCTTCCCTTCTGCCTTCTGCCTCCTGCCTTGTTTCTTGAAAGCACCGCACTGGCGGCGTTTTCCGCCCGTTATGGATGAAAGAAACAATAAGCATGGGCGCATGGGCGAAATACCAGATACATTTATAAGTATCCTGACAGTTAAAACCGTACCCACAATAGTGTATTAAAAAAAGCCTGATTGAAAGCATGGTTCTGGGTTGAATGGTTATGGCATTGGTGAAGGAAAATTTTCCTATCCCGTTTCAGAGATTATCTACATATAACCAACCCAGGTCAGGACATATTGGAATGATCAAACTGGGGTGCCAAGATGAAATTGCCAATAAACCAAGATCAAAATCCATTTAGTGGTCAAGAACAAAGGCTAGAGTCATCTAATGCTTCACATTTAGCGCAAATAAATGAGAATGCGGCAGGAATTGACTTGGGTAGTGCAGAACATTGGGTGTGTGTTCCGCCTCTGAGAGACGAGAAAAATGTGCGGCGATTTGGATGTTTTACCCCAGATTTGATGGCAATGGCTGATTGGTTGAGTCAATGTGGCGTAACATCTGTAGCAATGGAGGCAACAGGAGTATATTGGATTCCGGTGTTCCAAATTTTGGAAACCAGAGGGTTTGAGGTCAAACTGGTAAATGCTCACCATTTGAAAACAGTGCCAGGACGTAAAACAGATGTCAAAGACTGTCAATGGTTACAACAGTTACACACCTATGGGCTATTGTCTGGCTCTTTCCGCCCAGAAGATCAAGTTTGTATCTTACGTAGTTATATTCGCCAAAGAGAATGCTTGATTAAAAGTGCTGGAACTCATTTGCAAAGAATGCAAAAAGCACTGATTCAAATGAATCTACATTTACATCAAGTGATTAGCGATATTAGTGGTTTAACTGGAATGACAATTATTAAGGCAATTGTCGCTAGTGAACGAGACCCACAAAAGTTAGCTGCCCTCAAAGACCCTAGAATTAAAAGTAGTAAAACAGACATTGCTAAAGCCCTAACTGGAGACTATCGTCCAGAACATTTGTTTGTCCTCAATCAAGAGTTAACCCTTTATGAGGTTTATCAACAACAGATAGCTGCCATAGATAAAGAAATTGAAAAATGTTTAAATACGTTTGAAATTAAAGTACAGGATGAACCACCTCCCAGCAAGCGAAAACGCAGAAAAAAGCCCGTAGGCAATAATCCCAATTTTGATTTACGTAAATATCTTTATCACATTTCTGGCGTAGATTTTACCCTGATTGATGGCCTTGATGTTTTGACTGTGCAAACCATTTTCTCAGAAGTTGGATTAGACCCCAAACGATTTCCCACTGTTAAGCACTTTACCTCATGGTTGGGTTTATGCCCTGGTCAAAAAATTACTGGTGGTAAAGTCAAAAGTTCTCAGACTCGTCGAGTTGTTAATCGTGCAGCTTCGGCTTTTCGGATGGCTGCTTTTTCTCTAACTCAAAGCCGTTCTGCTTTGGGTGCTTTTTACAGGCGTTTACGATCGCGCTTGGGTGCTCCAAAAGCCATCACCGCTACTGCCCATAAATTGGCACGCTTGTTTTACCAAATGTGGGCGACTGCTGGGCAATATACCGACCCTGGTATGGACTACTATGAGCAAAAATATCAGGAACTGATTCTCAAAAATCTCAGGAACAAAGCTCATGCTCTTGGTCTTGAAATTGTCCCAATTTCTCCAGAGCAGCAAAATACTCTATCCTCTCCTACCCTTGCTACATAAGCTTTACGCAAAGTGTTTCTTCAGAGAGGGATTACTTCATCGGTAAGGTGAGGGTGAACCCTGTTTGACCAGAAGATGTTGAGTCAAGAGTAAGGTCGCCACGATGTGCCCTGGCAATTTCTCGGGCTAGGCTCAGTCCTAGTCCGATTCCTTCTATCTTGCGGTTACGTGAGGGATCGCCGCGATAAAATCGGTCAAAAATGCGCTCGCGTTCACGTTCACGTGCGCCGTAGGCATCGCTTAGGGGAATATCTTTTGATGCATTGACAATGGTGACGTAGAGAGTTGTTGGAGTTTGATGAGCGCGAATCTGTATCCAGCCGTTGGCGAGATTATATTTAATTGCATTACTAAATAGGTTTTGCAAAACTTGAATTAAAAGATCGCGATCGCCTTTTACCCACAACCCATCAGTAAAGTCAGTTTGCACTGTCAACTGGGGAGCTAGCATTTCCACATCTTCTAGCATCTCCATCAGCAACTCAGACATATCCACGTCAACCAGATATAAGCTCATTTTTCCGGCATCTGCTAGAGATAGCAGCAAAAGTTTTCGCATAATTCCACTCAGGCGGCGCACCTCATCTAACAAATTGCTTAAGCGCTGTTGTACTTCACTACCAGGATCGACCTGTTGGAGTGTTCGTTCTAGTTCACCTTGCAAAATAGTCAGTGGGGTTTTTAGTTCATGAGCCGCGTCACCACTAAAGCGGGAAGCTTGGGTAAAACTACGTTCCAAGCGTGACAACATTAGGTTAAACACTTGAATCAGTTCGACAAATTCAACATCAGTTGTCCCAATGGGAATGCGCTGATCTAGCCCTTTGACAGTTACCTGTTGAATTACGCCCGTTAATTGCCGGATGGGACGTAAAGCACCGCCAGAAACTAACCATGCTCCCACCGCAACCAGCAGCAGCGCTCCCGGAATTGAAACCAGGAAGATATTGCGAATGGTAGCCATTTCTTGATCTACGGCTTGCAAGCTAACGGCTATGGCAATCTGAGCATTGGGAAATTTAGCTGCCCCAATGCGCCAGACTGCTGTTGTTGTCTCCTCGGTGATAAATTGAGGTGGGCGTGGACGAATTAGTGGTGGCCGCTCGAAGGATGGATTTGTATTGGAGGGTAAAGGTGGTGGTTCTCTCTTCGGGGACGGTGGTAGAGGCGTAAATTGGAGACGCTTCAGCAACAGACGATTCACCTCAAGATCGGCAGATAGGGAGTTGGATTGATAAAGGATGTTGTTATTTGCGTCCAGCACCACCAGGGCGACAGGGGTTTTTGTATTGGTTCCGAAAGCATAAGATAAGGAATCTTCGTAAAACTGCCATCGCGATCGCTCGCGCGAGTTTTCTCTTCTGGGAAAGGCTGCGCCAATGGGAGGTTCCTCTCGTGGAGGGAAGTTCGGAGTTGCCCGCATCAAGTGATTTAATAGTTCTGCATCCAGGCGGCTAATCTTAGCATTGTAAATCTGAAACCAGGAAACCGCGCCAAATCCGACTAATGTGCTGCCAGCTAGAGCCGCAGACAACAGAGCAATGCGGAGTCGAAAGGAAGGGAGTTTCATGATGATGAATCTGGCTTGCGAAATCGATATCCAACCCCTCGAATACTTTCAATCCAGACTGCTTGATCAAGGGGATCAATCTTTTTACGAATTCGCTGGATACAAACATCCACAACATTGGTGTTGGGGTTAAAGTCGTAGCCCCAAACGTGTTCCAAAATTTGGGTACGAGTGAAAACCCGTCCGGGAGAGCGCATAAGATATTCCAGAAGATTAAACTCGCGGCTGGTGAGTTCTATGGCTTGGCGATCGCAAGTTACTTCCCTAGTGATGCGATCAAGTTTGATCGGCTCAACGCAAAGTAGATTTTGGCGCTCGCTCACACTCCGGCGCACAACTGCATGAATTCTAGCTGCTAACTCTTCCACAAAAAACGGTTTAGCAATATAGTCATCCGCTCCCAAATTTAGCCCTTGCAAGCGATCGTCTAATTCATTCCGAGCCGTCAACAAAATCACCGGAGCATTCCGACCTTGCCGCCGTAATAGTTTTAGAATCGATAGTCCATCTTTTCCCGGCATCATAATGTCGAGTACGATCGCATCATATTCGTTGTCTAATGCCCGCAGATATCCATCATCACCGTTATCGCAGTAGTCTACAACAAATCCCTGCTCCTTTAATCCAGCCCTGACAAAGTTAGCAATTTTCGCTTCATCTTCAACAAACAGAACGTTCACAATTTTTTATTAATTCATATATTCTTCTATTCTAAATTCATTATTTTTTATTCAAATTACAAAACTGTAATTTAGAAAATAGGAAAGCTGTAATTTTGAGGTGGCTCAATTAGAAATATGAACACCCTAGTAGTACGCCAAGGCAACGCAAGCGGGGTAAAGGGGAAGGGGGAAAGGGGAAAGGTTTTTTATCCCTTACCCTTTTATCTTTAACCTTTACCCAACCTCCACCTAACATTTTTAGGTTGGCAGACTACTAGTTTTTGAAGGTTGATTTTTATGAATATTCGTCGAGTCTTAGCCGTAGTAGCGATTCCTTTTTTGATTGGTACATTTGGTTTTGTTGCACCTCATCAGGCAAATGCCGCTAATCCACCTCATCGGAACGCCGAGATTTCACAACAGCCCAACAAACCAGAAATATCTGAGAAAAAACCACAAATCAGACATTCTAAACCCCGTCCACATGAGAAAAAGCGTACTCCCCAACGTCCCCAAGCTCATAATCAAGAAGCAGTTCCAAACCGGGTAGAACGCAATAACCGTTAATTGATGCACCCTTGCATTTCACCTCGCCCTCAGCGGCGATCTCGTCAGAGTATTGTTGTTTCTAAATTACAGTTTTGTAATTTAGAAACAGGGCAAACTGTTATTTTGAGAAGACTTAATTAGAAATATAAACCTTTGGAGATTTAATGATGAATATTCGTAGAGTACTAGTAGCGACAGCGATTCCTGTTCTGGTTGGCACATTTGGTTTTATTTCACTCAATCAAGCAAATGCTGCTAATCAATTCGATCGAATTGCACAAGCGCAACAACCGCCCAACGAACCATCAAACGAACGGCCGCGTCCACCCAGACCTGATTTTGCAGCCGCAGCGACAAAGTTAGGAGTTACAGAAGCCCAGTTAAAGGCGGCGCTAGGAGTTCCAGCAAATCGGCCAAATCCAGGCGATCGCAATCAGCGTCCACCCAGACCTGATTTTAAAGCCGCAGCGACAAAGTTAGGAGTTACAGAAGCACAGTTAAAAGCGGCGTTAGGAGTCCCAGCAAATCGGCCAAATCCAGGCGATCGCAATCAACGCCCACCCAGACCTGATTTTAAAGCCGCAGCAACAAAATTAGGAGTTACAGAAGCACAGTTAAAAGCGGCGTTAGGAGTCCCAGCAAATCGGCCAAATCCAGGCGATCGCAGTCAACGCCCACCCAGACCTGATTTTAAAGCCGCAGCAGCAAAGCTGGGTGTCACTGAACAACAGTTAATCGACGCACTAGGTGTTCCACCTCATCCTCCTGGCAATGCCGGAGCCTCTCCCCAAGAAAACCGTCCTCAACCATAGACCACGGGGTAGGGGCGCAAGGCCTTGCGCCCCTACGACAGGTAAGGTTTTTTCCCCTTTACCCTTTTCCCTTTCCCCCAAAACCCAACAAGTATTGTGTGTGGTTCAAATACATGAAAGATGCTGTATATGATGCTGTATATATAGTGTGAGATTATTTGATTTTTTCTTTCACCAGAACTACTACAATTACTATTGATGCTAGATAATGGGAAGGCTTTGACATTTTCTTGCCAATCTAGCCCGGAAACAATAACTAAGACTTATGCGAACTCACTATTGCGGCGAACTCCGAAAAGAACATATTGGAGAAACTGTTACCTTTTACGGATGGGTAGACCGTCGCCGCGATCATGGTGGTGTGATATTTTTAGATTTACGCGATCGCTCTGGAATTGTCCAAATCGTCAGCGATCCGCAACGCACCCCAGATTCTTACGAATATGCGAACGCCCTGCGAAATGAATATGTTGTCGAAATCACTGGTAGAGTAACACAACGTCCCGAAGAATCGTTGAATACCCGCATCCCCACAGGCGAGGTAGAAATCTACGCCGATAAAATTGAACTACTCAATGCTGTTCGCAAACAGTTACCTTTCCAAGTTTCTGTAGCTGACACCGAAACAGTGCGGGAAGACTTACGGCTGAAATATCGTTATTTGGATTTGCGACGCGAACGCATGGCGCAAAATTTGCAACTGCGTCATCAAATTGTCAAAGCCATGCGTCGTTATTTAGAAGATTTGGAAGGTTTTATCGAAGTCGAAACCCCAATCCTTACCCGTTCTACCCCAGAAGGAGCGCGGGATTATGTTCTACCCAGTCGCGTCAATCCTGGTGAGTGGTATGCTTTGCCGCAATCACCCCAGCTATTTAAACAATTGCTGATGGTATCCGGCTTAGATAGATATTATCAGATTGCCCGTTGCTTTCGTGACGAAGACTTACGCGCTGACAGACAACCAGAATTCACGCAGTTGGACATGGAAATGAGCTTCATGTCCCAAGAAGAAATTATCGAACTAAATGAGAATTTAGTTTGCCATATCTACAAGACAGTTAAAGGCATTGAGTTACAGCGCCCTTTCCCGCGTCTCACTTATGCTGAGGGGATGGAACGCTACGGTAGTGATAAACCAGATACACGCTATGGTTTGGAATTAGTTGATGTCTCAGATATCGTGAAAGACTCTGGTTTCAAAGTCTTTCGGGACACTGTTACCAATGGTGGTATAGTCAAAATCCTCCCCATTCCCAACGGTAACGATGTAATTTCTAATGTCCGCATTAAACCAGGTGGCGATTTATTTAAAGAAGCCAGCGAAGTTAGTGCTAAAGGTTTAGCTTTTATCCGCGTCAGGGATGATGGCGAAATTGACACCATTGGGGCAATTAAAGACAACTTAAGCGAAGAACAAAAACAAGAAATTTTACGCCGCACAGGTGCTAAAGCTGGACATTTGCTATTGTTTGGGGCAGGGGAAGCTGCTACAGTTAATAAAACTTTAGATAGATTACGACAAGCGATCGCTAGAGAATTTAGCCTAATCGATCCAGAAAAAATCAACTTGCTGTGGATTACAGATTTCCCGATGTTCGAGTGGAATGCTGACGAAAAGCGTCTAGAAGCACTGCACCACCCGTTTACAGCACCACATCCTGATGATTTGAGCGACTTAAAAACTGCACGCGCCCAAGCTTATGACTTAATACTCAATGGGGTAGAAGTTGGTGGCGGAAGTCTGCGGATTTATCAGCGAGAAATTCAACAGCAAGTGTTTGAAGCCATCGGTTTATCTCCTGAAGAAGCACAAAGTAAATTTGGCTTTCTCTTAGAAGCATTTGAATATGGTACACCGCCGCATGGTGGCATCGCCTACGGTTTAGATCGTTTGGTAATGTTGCTAGCTGGAGAAGAATCAATTCGGGATGTCATTGCTTTTCCGAAGACACAACAAGCACGTTGTTTGTTAACAGATGCGCCTTCGAGTGTAGATGCTAAACAGTTGAAAGAATTACACGTTGCTTCAACTTATAAACCAAAGTCTTAACAAAGCGCAAGGGGAGCACAGAAAGTTAAAGTAAGCCTTTATAGCTCAGTTCATCTCTAACTCTTCTGTTATGTTTATTATGCTCCCTTTGCCTTTCATCAATTGCTGAACTGTATTCCAATGGAGTCTCTAAACACTCTAAATGTTCTTTTTCTCCATTTTCATAAATATGGAAGTTTTCTTAGCTAATATTAATCATATTGAAAGTGTTTCAGTACTATTTGATCGGTATCGTATTTTTTACAATCAGCCATCAAACCTTGAAGCTGCTAAAGAGTTTCTCAAAGAACGTTTCCAGAATAATGACTCGGTAATGTTTGCAGCTAATGACAATGGGGAATTAGTTGGATTTACTCAGCTTTATCCCAGCTTTTCTTCAGTGTCGATGAAACGAGTATGGATATTGAACGATTTGTATGTGGAAGAGTCGTATCGCCGCAAAGGAATTGCAAAGTTATTGATGAGTGTTGCGGAAAAATATGCAAAAGAGAGTGGAGCCGTTCGAGTAATTTTAGCGACTCAAATTTCTAACATAACCGCGCAAAAACTCTATGAAGCGCGAGATTACATTAAGAATGAAGAGTTTTACCATTACGCCTTACCGTTGCAGTAGTGTGTGTAGTGGCGTGACAAGACTAAAATGTTGCAATAAATTTTCTTGTGGGGCGGGCATCTTGCCCGCCAATTAGGACGGGCTAGAAGCCCATCCCCCAAGAGTTTGCAATTTAGTCTAGACACGCCAGTAGAGTGTGTTATGGCGTAGCGTAACGCACCTAAAATTCGGAATGGTGTGTTACGCTACGCCATAACGCAACGCCAGTTGCTACAACGGATAGTTCAGTGTTAGCGAGTCATCTCCCAAAGGGAGACGCCAAGGCGATAGCGCAGCGTTAGCGAGTCATCAAGCGTCACGAGCGTCGGGAACCTCCGCAACGCACTGGCTCACCTACGTATATTTAAAAAATTAAATATGAGTCCCAGCCTAGAAAAATCGGCGTACCAAAGCAAGTGCATTACAGAAAATAGGCAAAAATACGCCAATGGAAGTAGGCTTGTTACAAAATTGAACATTTAAAAAAGCTCAATTAAAACCCTTACAATGGTTAATTGCTTGATAGAACCTGTTGTATTTGATAAAGTTCAGAGTGCAAATATTCTTTGCATTTAATCTGATTTATTCATTGGCTCTGAATGCAGTTTGCTAGAATTACTACATATTGAAATCTGGAAGAAATCTAGCATTTTATTATGATTATGCGCATTCCCACAATTGCTGCAACCTTTCTGGTTGCTAATCTTAGTATAGGTACACTTTTGAGTATTGCTGCCCCAGCTTCAGCTCAAGAGACAATAACTTGTTCAAGCCAGAATAATCGAAGAAATACTTGTTCGGTAAATACAAGAGGCAGAGTCAGGTTTGTTAGGCAATTATCTAACACCAGTTGTAGAGGAAATTGGGGCTATCGGAGAAATCGTATTTGGGTGAAAAATGGTTGCCGAGCTGAGTTTTCAGTTGGCAATCGCAGAAACGACAGATATGACAGAGATAATAGGAACGACAGATATGACAGAGATAATAGTAACGATAGATATGACAGAAACGATAGATATGACAGAGATAATAGAAACGACAGATATGACAGATAGGAAACTGGGTATTGCATTAATATAATAAAAAAATACTCAGCTACTTCTTGTGAGGTGGGCTTCTCGCTATTAGCGTCAACTTAAGGCAGATGCCCTGTCAAGTCTTTTTTGTGTCTCTTGCTAATGCGATCGCTTCTTTTTTTGTAGAGAAGCGATCGCAGTGCTTATTTTATAGTCGCAGATAAGATAAGAGAGTAACATGCTCCTCACACACAAGTAGCAATGACCTCAACCCTGCGGAAATTTCCCCGTCTCAATGCTCCGACGCTGCACAAGTTGCCCAATGGTTTGACAATCATTGCCGAGCAAATGCCAGTTGAAGCCGTAAACCTCAACTTATGGATAAAAGTTGGCTCTGCTGTCGAACCTGATGCCATCAACGGCATGGCTCACTTTTTAGAACACATGATTTTTAAAGGAACAGAACGACTAGCTAGCGGCGAGTTTGAACGTCGAATTGAAGAACGGGGTGCTGTCACCAATGCCGCTACTAGCCAAGACTATACTCATTACTATATAACTACTGCCCCCAAAGATTTTGCCGAGCTTGCACCACTACAAATAGATGTAGTATCGAATGCGAGTATTCCTGATGATGCCTTTGAACGCGAGCGATTGGTAGTTTTAGAAGAAATTAGGCGTTCAGAGGATAATCCCCAGCGGCGTACATATCGGCGGGCGATGGAGACAGCCTTCGATCGTCTACCCTATCGCCGTGCAGTATTGGGGCCAGAATCGGTGATTGCCGGACTAAAACCCCAGCAGATGCGAGATTTTCATGCTAATTGGTATCAACCGCAGTCAATTACTGCTGTAGCTGTGGGCAATTTGCCCGTAGAAGAGTTAATTGCAACAGTTGCGGAAGGATTTAAAAAAGTTACTCCCAACTCTCCATTGCCCACTACAGACGCGATTAATCGCGTCTCTGCCCACTCGTCACTGAATCCTGAATCACCATTTACAGAAATTGTTCGTCAAGAATTTATCGATGAAAGTCTGCAACAAGCAAGACTAGTAATGGTTTGGCGGGTTCCAGGAATGATGCACTTAGATCGTACCTATGGATTGGATGTTTTAGCCGGAATTTTGGGACACGGACGAACATCAAGACTAGTGAGGGATTTACGGGAGGAACGGGGATTAGTTTCTTCGATTTCTGTGAGCAACATGAGCAACGAGCTACAAGGGATATTTTATATTTCAGCCAAATGTGCAGTAGAAAATTTACCAGTTGTAGAGGATGCGATCGCTCAACACATTAGCAAACTACAAACAGAATTGGTAACAGAATCAGAAATTGCCCGTATAGGGCAGCGAGTAGCTAACAGATTTATATTTGGCAACGAAACACCAAGCGATCGCTCTGGGTTGTATGGTTATTATCAGTCTTTGGTAGGAGATTTGGAACCCGCCTTTAACTACCCAGCGATCATTCAAAGCCAAGATGCAACAGACTTGATGCAAGCAGCCAAAGAGTATCTATCTCCAGATTCTTATGGTGTAGTTTTTGTCAAGCCCTTTTAGAGTTAGGAGTTAAGAGTGAGGAGTTATGAGTAAAAAGCCATGATTGTGACTCCTGACTCCTAACTTTTATTTAGCTCCTTACTTCTAACTCATAACTCATAACTCCTAACTTTTATTCAATCATGTGGACTCAAATCGACGCCCATATTAGCCAGGTTACTGGCGAAAAATTTCAAAGTCAGCAAAGGCGATCGGTTGGTGGCGGCTGCATCAACCAAGGTTATGCTGTCTCTAATGGTGAGATAACCTACTTCGTCAAACAAAACCTTGCATCCCAAGTTGCAATGTTTGAAGCTGAGGCGTTGGGTTTAAAGGAAATGCTAGCAACAGCTAGTATTCGCGTCCCCAAACCAATTTGCTGGGGTACTACTGATAATTCTAGCTACATCGTCCTGGAATGGTTGGAACTTGGTAGCGGTAACAGCAATTCGTGGTTAGAAATGGGACGCAAGTTAGCAGCGATGCACAAAGCCAGCAGCAGTCAAGTTTTTGGTTGGAAAATTAACAATACCATTGGTTCCACACCTCAAATTAATACTTGGACAACAGACTGGACGGAATTTTATATTAAACATCGCCTGGGTTATCAATTTCAGTTGGCAAGGCGGCGGGGAGGTAATTTTCCCCAGCAAGACAAGTTACTAACAGCTATCCCGGAACTATTGGCAAATCATCAGGTGCAACCTTCGTTAGTACACGGCGATTTATGGGGTGGAAATGCTGGGTGTACTGCATCGGGGGAACCAGTGATATTTGATCCAGCAACTTATTTTGCGGATAGAGAAGTTGATATCGCCATGACAGAATTATTTGGTGGGTTCCCAGCAGCATTTTATAAAGGTTACAACGAGGTGTTTCCGTTAGATTTAGGCTATGAGCAGAGAAAAACACTTTATAACCTGTATCACATTTTGAATCACTTCAATTTATTTGGGGGTAGTTACGATTCGCAAGCCAATAGAATGATTGACCAGATTTTACGATAAGGGATGGGGATTGTGGTTGATTGACTTTTTTGGTTGATTACTTTGTCCTGGTGTCACAGACTCGATTGCGAGATGATGGTAGTTTATTTTTGCACAAACTCCTTTATCCCAATCGCATACAAGCTATGACACTCAATTTATATTTACTGCGACATGGAGAAACTACCTTTAGTCAAAGTGGTAATTTCTGCGGTGAAACTGATGCGGAGTTGACAACAGAGGGGATGCAGATGGCATCCGCTTTTGCGGATATTTATCAAAAATTGAAGTGGGAAGGGGTTTATGTTAGCCCGATGAAGCGCGCAATTGCAACTGCCAAGCCATTTTGTGATGCTATCGGTATGGATATGCAGTTGCGTGACGGACTTAGAGAAGGTAGTTACGGCGAATGGGAAACTAAGAGTAAATCGTTTGCCCAAGAGAATTACGCAGAAAACTATGTAAAATGGGTGACAGAGCCAGCTTGGAATGCACCACTAGGTGGAGAAACTGCGGTAGATATTGCTAACCGTTCTATGCCTGTAATTGCTGAAATTCAAGAAAAACATCCACAAGGTAATGTTTTAGTAGTTTCTCATAAAGCTACGATTCGGATTATGCTTTGCAGTTTACTGGGGATTGATTTGGGACGCTATCGCTATCGGGTGAATATTTTGGTCGCGTCGGTAAGTATGGTTAAATTTGACGTTAATGGCCCCTTGTTAGAAATATTAGGCGATCGCCATCATATACCCGATCATATTCGCTCTCGTCCCGGAACATAATATAGCGGTTCTCGTTTGGGTGCAATACAGTCTGACCTCTCTCCAAACCTCTCTCCTAAGAGGAGAGAGGCTTTGAATTTTACTCCCCTTCCAGCAATCAAAAGTTTTTCCGCTTCCCTCTCCTCGTCAAGACTCAACTCCTGGTTTCGATATCGTATAACTGGCAGAGGGTGAGGAGTTTTTGTTTAAGGCGATCGCGGACATTCTCTGGTAATATCACTACACAATCTGGCGCATATTGCATAACTTCTCGCATAAACCAAAATGTACTAGATACTCGCCTAACAACTCGCCGGACTCGCGCTTTATCTGGTATCCACTCATTAATATTGTCTTCTGGTTTAGCTTGATAGGCAAAAGCCAAGCCAGCAAATAGATGCATTTCCACTTCTATCTCAGCCAAACTTCGCCAATTACCAGAAATTGGCATGACAGCAGCTTCAGTAATCCTGTCTAATCGTAAACTCCAGTTGTGAAGCAGTTCTGGGATATCAAAGTTTCCTTCTGTCTCTTCGCACCAGCAATCAAGATATACCCGCTTTTCGTGGGGTGTAACTTTGGCGTGGCGAACGGTAAAATTAAACACACGTTCTGCTGCATCTTGATAGGAAAGCTGAAAGGGCTGTTCGCGCAAGATATAGCGGTCTATTTCTAAACGCCAAGCTGGGGGCAAATTTTCTAATAAACGTTCGATTTCGCCCCGCAACGGTAATGATAATTCGCTGCGTTCGAGAAGTAAGTTTGCAATGATTTGGGCTTGTTCAATTTGCCCGATATCTGTCAAAGCATTGATACATCTATGTAATGCCCTGATGCGTGGTTCTTTCCAATCGTTATTGTTACCGATGAGTAACTTACGTTGAGCGATCGCTTTAATTAACTTAGAGATGTTAGGGTCTTCTCCCCACATCATACCGAATTCACGAGCGATCGCTTCTAGCTCGGCTTTATCGTGTTCTGATATCGACAGTGTAATAGATTGACCTTTTCGACTCATATTTTATACGGACACTTTTATACGGATATATCTTGGCAACTTCTATTTTGCATGGCATTATAGGGAATAACAACGAGTTACGGACAGTTTTTAAGCAAAGTGAAAAACTCGCACCATTGGTGCGAGAAATAGCCTGGAGATGTTTTATACCCATCTAAAAAACTGCAACCATTGGTGGCAGAAATCTGTGGGTAGTATTTCTTAGCACATATATAAAAACTGCCGCCATTGGTGGCAGAAATTGATTAGATTTACTAAGTCTGTCATTCTTTTTGCATAAAATTTCCGATAAACCAAGCATTTACAAGGAATTATCAAAGATATGTCTGAAAATTACAGCATAAATCTCAAACCTGTTTATTCTCAAACCGTCCCTACACCTGATGGGGTGAAATTACCTAAAGATTGGTCTCTTTCTTGGCATCAAGTAGAAACTTTGGAGGCGTTGCGCGATCCAAATATTGATATAGTGTTCAACACTGCTATAACTGGGGATGGTAAAAGCTTGGCTGCTTTTCTTCTGGCTATGACAGATGGTGTGTCCACAATGGCAACTTACCCGACTAACGAGTTAGCGAGAGATCAGGAAAAGCAAGTACAAAAATATAAGGACGAATTTCAACCAAAGAAAAACCCACAGATTTATCGTCTGAATGCAGCTATTCTGGAAGATTTTATCGAAACAAATAAATTACCAACTAAACAGTCTGGATTAACTAATCTTTCCAACCAAGCAGAAATTTTGCTGACTAATCCCGATATTTTTTACTATATTCATGATTTTCGCTATCTTAGGCGTTTTAAAAAAGATGGTAAAACCAAGGGAGAAAACGCCAATAAGCTATTCAGTAAAATAGATGATAACTACAATTTGTTTATATTTGACGAGTTTCATGTATTTTCCTCGGCTCAAGTTGCAAGTATCTTCAATGCAATATTGTTAATTAAGCATACCGTTCCAGGCAAGAAATTTTTGTTTTTATCGGCAACACCAGATGATTTATTGCTAGATTTTTGTGATAAATCTGGCATTAATTATAAAGAAATTAATCCAGCCAAAAAAGAAAAATATTGTTTTTCAGAGAATGGCACGCAATGGCGGCAGATTAGTCAACCAATAACCTTATTTTTTCCGCAAACACTAGAAACTAATTTTTCATCTAGTTATGATTGGATAATAGAAAATTCCGAATCAGTAATTTTAAAGTTTTTTCAAGATTATCCAGGTAGTAAAGGCGCAATTATTCTCAACTCAATTGCTGCGGTTAAGAAACTAGTTAAGCATTTTAAAAATATTTTTAAATCTTTAGACTTAGAGGTTAGAGAAAATACGGGTTTAACTGGTGAGACAGAAAAAGCTGAATCAGTTGCGAAAGCCGATTTACTTATAGGAACATCAACTATTGATGTAGGTGTGGATTTTAGAATTAATTTTTTGGTATTTGAAGGTGCTGATGCAGGTAATTTTATTCAACGCTTTGGCCGGATAGGCAGACACAAAGATTTTCACCCTCATCCTTATCATGCTTATGCTTTGATTCCCAAATTTATTGTTCAAACATTATTCAAACCTGATTCAGACTGTTTGCAAGATGGCAAAACTTACGACCGAGTAACCTTTACACAAGTTATTCGTTCAAGTTACCCATTTGTGAATGAATTTAAGCAATATCCTAAACGCTGGGGTGCTATTCAATCAGCTTGTGTTCATCAAGAATTAAGACGGCTGACTCATCAATATCCCGATGCAGAGAAAAACTTTAAAGAGACTATTGAAAAAGCACTTGATGTAAATATTTGGACAAAATATGGACAAATTAATCAATGTTTACAAGAAAAGAAAAATAAAGTCATTGATGAAGCACGAAGTTTTCGTGGAAGTAGTCAGTTAGATTGTGCAATTTATGATTCAACAAATCCAGAAGAACCAGAAAATGAACGTTTTAAAATTTATAACTTACCGGGTATTCTCAGCAACTTTAAGTTTGAATGGATGGATAGAAAGGAATTTATACAACAAGCTGAAAAATCTAGAGTCACAGCCACTCGTTTTCAAGAAGCTTTATGCTGTTTGAAACTGACTGGCTACCGAGAAGTAAGAGAAGACTGGAAATTTTACTATCTAGAAGATATCAGCGAAATTGCCAAATCTGGTAAAGTACAGGTTCTAAAAGGTTTAGAGATTCGCCAACCCCACGGTAGCGGGATTAATAAAATAAGTGATGCTGTATCGGGTAGGGGTTTAGTATGCTTTCTTTCAGATTGCGATCGCACTTACCTCAGAGCAAAGTTAGGTTTACCTATCCACTTTCAAGCATACTCCTTAGCAGATAAATATAGTAGCGACGATAAGAAGTCACCACCGTACACTATAGCATTTGGTAAATCTGCACTAATGCTGGAAACCTTACTTTGGTTTCAGAAGTCGAAAAAGGATGATGGCTGGATTTGTTAGAAAGTTATATAACATCAAATTTTGGGAATACTAATGCTTGAAGATGATTTGCTTTCTCGAATTTCGATTGATCCAAACATCTGTTTTGGCAAACCCTGCATTCGCGGACATCGTATTTGGGTTTCTTTGATTTTAGATTTATTAGCTGGTGGAGAAAGTATTGAGAGCATTTTAGAGGCGTATATAGGTATAGAGCGAGAAGATATTTTAGCATATATTGCATTTGCTGTTAAGACAATTCAAGATTTATATAGTGAAGATGGAGAATAGAAATGAGTATGAGTAACGTTGATGAATATCCTGAAATTCCAGACCTAGATAACTATGAGGAAGACGAAAAAGATACTCCTATAAAGCGCGAACTTTTAACTATTAGCCTCTTTAAAAAAGCAATTAAAGAAGTACCAGAGAATAAGGGAGATTCCATAATTATTAGTTTTGCAGAGAATGTGTTACCTAAACTAATTCATCAATTAGTGGGAGCAACAGCTAAGGGTGGTCAATTCACAGAAGACCGTAGATCCGAAGGTAAAAATGTTGAACGTAGTAAGCATGACCAATCTTTATTATCTCATCTGCTTAATGGTTTGTTCCCTACCTACCGGATTATTCAGAAATTAAAGTCATCAGAACTGGAAACTAATCCTGTTAAGCGTCAATGTGAAGAAAAGGAAACTCGTTTATTTGTAGCTGCGTATATTTTACATGACTTTGAAAAATTCCCTGACTATCCAATTTGGTTGAAAGAAAATGACACAGATCATGTATTTAAAACCCGTGATTGGCGTAAAGACCCTGCAAAGAAATCAGATGCACCAAATTTAAGACGCGGGTATGTAAAACAAAAAATTCAGGATTTTAGTTTAGATAGTTTTTTGGGTGAAGGTTGGGAAAATTGTATCGATGATATTGTGTGGCTGAGTAGTAATGCTGGTGATGGCAGTGATGCTGATCGAGGTTTAGAAATTCGTGGTTTGCGTCCTAATTTAGATGGTCGAGTACGGAATATACTGCACAGATTATTAAAAATGTCTGATTTATTTGCTTCATTATTAAAGCATCCTCGTGATGTTGAAAGTGATGGCAGAAATGAAAAATTACCTGAGTTATTAAACGACTTAAGTAATGGTCAGTTAACATTTAGCTATCATGCATTATCAGACAATCGTGGTGTTCTGACGAATATTATTAATAATGCTTTGATGGATACACATCCTCAGCAATACTACACACAGTTATTGTATTTGCCAGATGGTGTAGTATACCTTGCCAGTAAAGATGCACCTGCAATTCATACGGCTGATATTCCCAATCAGGTTGTAGATAAAATTAAAACATTATGCAGTAAGCAGTTAACAAAACGACAAACAGGTTTTAGTCGAGATGGTAAAGGTTTCAAGTTCGCTGATTATTACTGGTTATTTTTCCGCGCTAATGAGTTAATGGAAGTCAGCATTAATGCAGCCATCAGTATACTGCCTGATACTAAATTAGCCTCATCTGGTAAGCGGAGTGAAAGTTTACAAACTTTTCAAACACAAGGAGAATTACCACAAAATATAGATGTTGTATTTGGTAATGAAATTCAGATTGATAGATTAGCTGAATTTGGAGATATTATATGTCGAGGTATTTGGGGTAAATGGCAAGAACGCGCAAATGAATACCAAAAACAATTTTATAAAGCTGAACGTAAAAATATTCCTGATTTAAATCTGACTGAAAAACTAGCTGAATACTTAGGTTTGTCAGAGGAAATACCAGCTTTAAGACAAATTCAATCTCTCAAGAAAACAGGAGGAGTTCCTTTAGATTGGTATTATTTATCGGCTAAATATTACCAGAAAAATATAGGTAAAAATTTAGCGCAAAATATTGAATTGATGAAAGGTATGGTTAACTATACTTCTAACCTCATTGAACCTATTTTAGAAGATTTTGCAATTCCTGATGGCTGGAGTGATTTACGCACTTATGTAAGTCGAGTTATTTCTTTACCAACAGGTGCAGTTGTTGAACCTAAGCCAGACCAATTTTTAATAGAAATAAGTAGGTATAAGGCTGCAAAAGTTACAGGAAGAGGTAGAGAAAATGTTTGTGCTATATCTAGTTCTCCCTACACTGTAATGGAGCAAATGGAGTCAGCAACGTTATTTGCACCACAAGTTTATAGCAATCGCCAAATTTTATTTAATGCTCAAGCTGCAAAGCGGCAAATTTGCTCAATTTGGTCAATTGAAATCATGCTGAGGCAAATTTTGATGAGTAAGACTAACGCTACTGGTGCAGACTTTGAAGCTCGTAAATATCGCTATCTCTATCTCTATCCTGCTTATTTCTTTACTCCAGAAACAAATAAGTTTTTGCAAAAAGCTTATAACGCTATATCTCAAACTCGATTTGATACTGAACTTCGCAAACATTTTGTTTCCAAAGAACAAGTTGCAAATTTAACAATTGACAACTATCAACAAGTCGATGATTTGTTGATTAAGCAGGATATTCCACCAGAAGATGATAAGACATTTAAAATTAGCTATCCCGATGATGAAACATTAACTTTCTTCTTTATTGGTTTACCACCAGGAAGAGAACCAACAGATACAGAATCGTGGATAATGCCAGCTTGGTTAGCATTTGCTTTACCGCTTGTTCTAGATGTGAAAGTCGTAGCATCAGAATCACCTGTACCACCTTTCATTAGTGGTGCTGATTTTGAAGAAACAGTTTTAATTGATGGAGAGCATCAAGCGATTCGTTCTTTGATTCAAAAAGATAACTATCGCTTAGATAGCATTCTACCTCGTAGTTCAGAAAAGCGTAAATTTTCTCCACTCAATGCTCTGACTGCGGCTTACTCAATTCATTTAGAAGTCAACCGTAAAAAGGATGGCGATCCAGATTGGGGAAAGTTAGCAGATTTGGCACGCGATTTAGAAACCAGTCCTCTTTATGTCTTCCATTACCTGAATAAATGGCTACGGAAGCAAGACAAAATAGATTCTATACCTCTTGCTAAAGTTCGTCTATACTTGGATTTTTATCACTATTTTGAACCAAAAGGAAAAGCTGTGAATCAACTGCGTAAGTTAACAGAACTCTACCGTCATTTTTATCGTTCTAAAAGTCAATATGCCAAAGCTAATGCAATTCTCAAACCAATTGATGAGGCTGCTGATGTAATTTTGAAAATTGATAAATCTATGGCTAGTGACACTGAATCTTTAATAGATGTGGTAGCTGCTCGTCTAGCCAAGCTGATGAATAATGTGAGGCGTAAAGCGGCTGAAGGAAAACCAACATTAACTTTAGTTGATGGAAAGTGGAGGACTGCATTAACTTCCGAAGAAGAACGTCAAGCAGTCTATGAGTTTTCTAAGTATTTTGTAAAAGAAATATTTGAGGGAAGCTTTAAAAGCGATCGCGCACGTTTAGCAGGTACTCAACTCAATTTAATTAGAGATACCTGTGAATACCTTTATCGCCTAGCAGATGATGAAGAACGTAAAGCACGTCCACAAGAGGAACCTGATGATATTCCTGAATTAGAACTTGAAACATCAGTCTAATTTATACTTCTTTTCCAACTAACTAAATCGGAGCAATCAAACCATGAAATTCTTGAAAACACTCGATTCTAAATTTTTCCACGATGTAATCCCTGCTAAACCAATGGGGAAATATGTTCATTTCATTACTATTCGTGTTACAGAATCTTACCCTTTATTCCAGACAGATGGTGAACTCAATAAAGTCAGAGTACGTGCTGGAATTGAAAACAAAGAACCTATTAGTCGTTTGGCAATGTTTAAGCGCAAGCAGTCTACACCAGAACGTTTAACGGGTAGAGAATTACTACGTAACTACAAAATTGGTGATGCTGAAAAATGCGACTACAACGTAGATTTCAGCAAAACTACTCCTGATTGTATTCTCTATGGTTTTGCTATTGGTGATTCTGGTTCTGAAAAGTCAAAAGTAGTTGTAGACACAGCGTACTCTATTACACCCTTTGATGATTCTCACCTTAACTTTACCCTCAATGCACCTTTTGAAAATGGAACTATGAGCCGTCAAGGGGAAGTAACCAGCCGTATTAATAGTCAAGATCATATCTTACCTCAAGTTTTTTTCCCCAGTATTGTCACGCTGAAAGATCCCACTGAAGCTGGATTTCTCTACGTTTTCAATAATATTCTCAGAACACGCCATTATGGAGCGCAGACTACCCGTACTGGTAGAGTACGTAATGAGTTAGTTGGAGTCATTTTCGCTGATGGTGAGATTGTTAGTAATCTTCTTTGGACTCAAAAGATATATGACGTAATGAGTAATGCAACTCCAAAGCAAATTA
The DNA here is from genome assembly GCF_030382115.1 of Nostoc sp. GT001. Taxonomy (NCBI): domain Bacteria; kingdom Bacillati; phylum Cyanobacteriota; class Cyanophyceae; order Nostocales; family Nostocaceae; genus Nostoc; species Nostoc sp. GT001. The sequence goes on along the minus strand of NZ_JAUDRJ010000003.1, from coordinate 2,099,099 downwards.
ATCCTCCCGATCCGCTCAATGAAGACGAGGTTTTAGAGGCGGCTACACAAGCAATTACTGCTCTAATGTCTCAAGAGTGTATTTCTCATACTGATTTTTTTGGTGCATCCTTCACACAACTTTTGAGTGAAGTTAAGTCTATTACCAGTGATGAAACTCGATTGCAAGAAATGTTGAATCAAGCAAATGCTGAATCATCTATTTATGCTCAAACATGGGTTCTTAAATCAGGTAAGAAAGACCCTAAGAAAGATACCAAGAATAATAAGAAAGCTGCTGCTGTCACGGAGTAAGCAATATGGCAATTATTTACCGTTGTCAAATAGAACTTCATGACAGCCTCTATTACGCAACTCGTGAAATCGGGCGATTGTATGAAACAGAGCCAATAATTCACAATTACGCTCTTTGTTATGCGTTGGGATTAGTTGATAGCCAAATCTACTCTACTACCGTTGCTGAAGAACATTCTTATCGCTATTTTTGTCCTGAACAAGTGCCAAAATATGAGGAGCATTTAACGCCACTCAATCAACAGCAAATTTACGTAACTCCGGCGCGCTCGCTTAATCATTCTTCCATCCTCAACACCTGGAAGTATGCTAACAACAACTACCACGTTGAAATGGAGAAAACACAGAAAAATATCCCCAGTTTTGGCAGAGCAAAAGAAATAGCACCAGAAAGTCTATTTGAGTTTTTTGTCATCTCCCAAAAAGAACTCAAACTACCAAAGTGGATTCGCTTGGGTAAATGGATGAGTAAGGCTGAAGTGACGGTTGAAAAATTACCGAAACCTAAAATTGCTGAGGGTATATTCACTTGTACACATCCATTAAATCCTTTAGATGTCATGTTCACTAATCAAGTGATTAGCTATGATGTTGTGAATATGCCTCCAGTTAGTTTAATTCAGAATGTCCAAATGCGAGGTCAATACTATCAATTTGATGGCATTCAAAACTTAAAAATTCCAGTTCGGATGGAATATCGTTTTCGGAATTAATCACTTCCTAAAACCTTTACCACGTTTTTTATTTTTCGCAGGTTCTAGCGTCCAGCCACAAATTACGTTACAATTTTTAGCCCCTGTTAGTTCTGTACGCTCCCCACCAGTGAAACACTATCAACAACAAACCAACGCTTTCCCCAGCGATTACCTAAACAACTTGTGGGGAGAAATCCAAGCTTGTCCTTACTTTGCTATCAACAACCTCAACCGCGATTTTGTCGCCACGAAAGGATTTTCTGTCGTATTTCAGCGTTCTGGATTAGCAAAAGTAGAACAGCAGTTTCCCTACTTCAAGCCTTACCTCGATTTGGCTCTCCAGCCGAGTTGTAATGCTTTTTACCTCAATCCTTTACAACTCAAAGAAGGCTCCCGCGTCGATCCGCATATCGATCGCTCCTTACGTTCCTACTCCAAAACCATTGAACCACCTGCGCTTGTCAGTGTTCTCTATGTACGCGTACCAGCAGATATGGAAGGGGGAGAACTGGTATTACGATCGCACAAACGCCAACTTGGGCAAATTAAGCCCCAATTCAATACTTTAGTTTATTTTCAAGGTGATTTAACCCATTCGGTTAACGCTGTCAAAACCCCAGGAAATCGCCTAAGTCTCGTTTGTGAACAGTATAGTTTGAGTGAAGCTGAACTTCAGGAAATCCCTGAGTTTACTGTAGAGTCAAGAATCACTCAGTCTACAACCAAAAAGAGAAAGTATGCCTCATAGTTTAGTGTTGAATTTGCTACCTCAATCGCCCATTCCACCACAGTATCTTACAGGTAGACATCTCCACGCCCTATTTTTAACCCTTGTTAGTTCTGTAGATAGCACATTAGGCGATCGCTTGCACGATTCCACCGCAGACAAAGCTTTCACTCTCTCTCCCCTGCAAACTAACTCCCCCCTTTTGAAGGGGGGTAGTGGGGGATCTAAATTGCAATACTCACATCAACAACCCATTCCCGCCGGAACTCCTTGTTGGTGGCGCATCTCCTTATTAGATGACACTCTATTTAGCAAACTTACCCAACTCTGGCTAAATCTTAATCCCAATCGCCCTTGGCATCTTGGCCCGGCTGACTTGTATATTACCAGCATTCAAGGCACACCCCAATCTATTCAACCTTGGGCAAATGCCAATACTTACGCTCAATTATACGAAGAAGCCAGTGAGCGCAATTCTTCCATCAACCTTAGCTTCTCCACACCTACCGCCTTCCGTCAAGGACAGTATGATACTACTCTTCCTACCAGAGAATCTGTTTTCAATTCCCTACTTTCGCGGTGGAATAAATACAGTGGCATAGAGTTTACTCAGATTGCAATTGAGTCAATATTTCCTTCTTTTGTCAATATTCACACAGAAATAGTAACCGACTCACGCAGCAAATTTATCGGCATTATTGGCGAAGTTAATTACAAGATATTGGGAGAAATTGAACCAATACAAATTAAACAGATTAACGCTTTAGCTGACTTTGCTTTGTATGCAGGAATTGGTCGTAAAACAACAATGGGTATGGGAATGACACGGCGGCTATATTCTCCATAATTCTAATAATAATTTAAAAACCACCTAAGTTATGAATCAAACTGAATATGTTTCTATTGCGGCATTGAATCAATATGCCTATTGTCCGCATCGCTGTTGGCGGATGTTTTGTGCAGGGGAGTTTACTGATAATCAATACACAATTGAAGGCACAACTTTACACGATCGCGTCCACACCACAAGCGATATACAGCGAGGAGAAACTTGGCAAGTTCGGGCAATTTGGCTGAAGTCGGAGCAATATAAACTCATCGGGAAATCTGATTTAATTGAAGCCGAATCTGGTCAAGTTTACCCAGTGGAATATAAACGAGGACGCAAAGGCGAATGGGATAACGATGAGTTGCAAGTTTGTGCCCAAGCCTTATGTTTAGAAGAGATGACAGGAGAACCAGTTAACACTGGATATATCTATTATGCCCACTCGCATCAACGGCAATTAGTAGAGATTAATCAAGAGTTGAGAAAGAGTGCGATCGCAACTATTCAATCTGTCATAAATCTCCTAGAAACAGGAACAATGCCAAAACCATTTTACAGCAAACGTTGCAAAGGATGCAGTCTTTATTCGCAATGTTTGCCCAAAGCAACTGATAAAGTCAAAATTTATCAAGAAGTCAATTAAATCATACTCTGGTAAATTCTTGCTTGAGGACATATTAACTTTCAAGACTGTTCAAATAAGATCCCCCCGCCTGTGGCGATCCCCTTAAAAAGGGGGTAAAGGAGGAAGATAAGCCCTCCCCAAACACCTTGTCATTACCAACATCTTTTAAAGTGAGGTAGGGATGTAATAGAGTCAGAGTATGAAGTTGAAAAATTTCACAGACCTCAATGCTTGGGCAGTTGAGCAATGGGGAGATGCCGAATTAGGGGATACTCGTCGTACGCAAAGAGCGATCGCTATCGGTGCAGCCATAGCTGCCAACCCGCAAGGGAGTTTACCAGATATGATGCAAGGCTGGAATGAAATTCGTGCTGCGTACCGATTATTTGCGGAAGACGATGTAACTCATAAGGCATTAATTCAACCTCACATCACGGAGACGAAACAAAGCGCAACTGAAATAAAATCCAATGTTGTTTTATTCATCCAAGACACAACAGAACTAGATTATACTCATCATCGGCAAGTTAAGGGATTAGGGCATATTGGAGATGGCAAAGGTAGAGGAATGATGCTACACACGTGTTTAGCAGTAGTACCGTTACCTTTGAATCCACAAATTTTGGGATTGGCAGGACAAATACCTTGGCTGCGTAGTCAAAAAAAGGACAATGACAACACGTTGGTGGAAGCGCTACCAGAACTATTGAGAACAGATGGTGAAGGGGAAATTTGGGCAGAGATGGTGGAATCCATCGGCACTGCACCAACACCACAAACTGGGTCAATTTGGGTAAGTGTCGGAGACAGGGGGAGTGATATTTTTTCTTACCTTCGACGAGCCAAAGCTTTGTACTGGCACTGCTTAGTACGAGTCACTCAAAACCGAGTGATTACTAAACCTGATGCCACCAAAGGGTATCTCAAGGCATTTGCTCGTTCTTTACAACCAATGGCGGAGAAAACTGTTGTTTTGCGTGGGCGCAACGGAGAACCCAAACGTCAAGTTAACTTACAAGTAGCTTGGTCTCAATTGACAATTCAACCCCCAGCAATTGGCTGTGAAAGAAAACAACAGCTAATAGATGGTTGGTGTATTCGTTGTTGGGAACCAGAAGGAGATTTAGAATGGATTCTATTTACCACTGTTGCTGTAAATGCTCGTGAGGATGCCCTCATGCAACTAGATTGGTATGCTACACGTTGGTTAATTGAAGAGTATCATAAGTGTCTCAAAACTGGTTGTGCTGTAGAAAAACGTCAATTGGAGTCAGCTTCATCACTGGTAAGGTTACTTGGCTTTTTTGCTATAGTTTCAGTCAGATTATTACAGTTACGCCAACTTAGTCGCAGCAATTCCCAACTGAAGGCACACGAGTACATACCTACAATTATGTTAAAAGTCTTAGTTGCTCGTCTTGGGTTGACAAATTGTGAGTTGACTTTGGGTGAATTCTTTTTAGCGATCGCTCGTTTGGGTGGTTTTCTTGGCCGCAAATCCGATGGTCTACCTGGTTGGCAGACCTTATGGCGAGGCTGGTTGCGATTACAGGATATGTGTTGGGCTGCTGATTTTATCACCCAGTCAGTTTAAAAGATGTTGGTAATGACAAGCGCTTAATCGTGGGGATGACTTATATGCTGTCGTAAAAGTCTTAAAACATTTAGCTAGTTTAATTAGTAATTCGTAATTGTGACCTCTCCCTGGCTTTACTGCGTAAAACCGTCCCTCTCCGAATCGGAGAGGGAAAGACTTTAACTAAATAAAGTTCAAACCCAGTTTTAGTTTTTCTCTGCTTGTATGAAACCACCCTGCTTCCCTACTAACATGGGGAGCAAGAATCAAAGCCTCTCTCCGTTTCGGGGAGAGGTTTGGAGAGGGGTTTCAAGAATAAGTTGCACATCGCGCTATTTCATAATTTTTAATTTTTAATTTTTAATTTTTAATTGTTTATGACCCAGTATCAATATCAAGTCGGTGGTAGTCTGCCTCAAAATGCACCAACTTATGTTAGACGGCAAGCTGACCATGACCTCTATGAAGGCTTGAAAGCTGGGGATTTTTGTTATGTACTCAATTCCCGGCAGATGGGGAAATCTAGCTTACGGGTGCGGGTAATGCAGCAGTTGCAAACAGAGGGATTTGCTTGTGCTGTTGTTGATTTTACAGCTATTGGGACGGCAGATATTACGCCAGAACAGTGGTATGCCGGGGTGATTGATACTCTGGTGGGAAGTTTGAATATTTATACAACTTTTGATTTAGATACTTGGTGGACTGATAACGGGTTGCTTTCACCAGTACAGCATTTGAGCAAGTTTATTGAAACGGTTTTACTAAAAACAATTACTGAAAAGATTGTTATTTTTATTGATGAAATTGACAGCATTCTGAGTCTTTCATTCAACTTAGATGACTTTTTTGCAGTTATCCGCGATTGCTACAACCGACGAGCAGACTATCCTGAATATAATCGCCTCACCTTTGCTTTGATTGGCGTATCTACACCTTCAGATTTGATTCAAGATAAACGCCGGACACCTTTTAATATTGGACAGGCAATTGATTTAACTGGCTTTCAACTCCAAGAGGCGCAACCCTTGGCGCGGGGTTTGGCTGAAGTGGGTGATTCTCAAGAGTTGATGCAAGTAGTGCTGAACTGGACGGGAGGACAGCCGTTTTTGACGCAAAAAGTTTGTAAATTGCTGGTGCAGGGGGGGCTGGAGACGAGGAATTGGGGACTAGAGGATAAAGACTGGGTGGAAGAGTTGGTACGCGAGGAAATTATTGAGAATTGGGAGACGCAAGATGAGCCGGAGCATTTGAAGACGATTCGAGACAGAATTTTGCAGAGTGGGGAACAGAAGACTGGGCGATTGTTGGGGTTGTATCAGCAGATTTTGCAGCAGGGAGAGATAGCAACTGATGATAGTCCTGAACAAACGGAACTGCGGCTGACGGGTTTGGTGGTGAAGCGGGACGGGAAGCTGCAAATTTATAACCGAATTTATGCAGAGGTGTTTAAGCAAGAATGGTGCGACAAGATTTTAGCAAACTTGCGCCCGTACTCCGATACATTGAACGCTTGGGTTGAGTCTGAACGTCAAGATGAGTCGCGCTTGTTGCGGGGACAGACTTTGCAAGATGCTCAAGAATGGGCAGTCGGTAAAAGTTTAAGTGATTTGGACTATCAGTTTTTCGCTGCTAGCCAGGAGTTAGAAAAGCGTGATGTGCAGAAAAGGCTGGAGGCAGAGGAACAGGCAAAGGAAGTTTTAGCAAAGGCGAACCACAAAGCTAATCAAAGGATTCGTATTGGTTCTTTAGTGTTAGGTTTTGCTGTGGTGGGGGCAGTAGCATTATTTATAATTACTCAAAAAAGTCTTGAGGTATCCAAGAATGCTATTGCAGTAGCACAATCAGCTAAGGCAGAAACAAATAACGCACAGAAAGATTTAAAAAATGCGAGGACAGAAACCGCAGCAACCAAGAAAGAGAATCAGCGTATATCATCTGAAAATAAACGGATATCTGAACAAGCGGTACAGGTAAAACAGAATCTTAGTAATGCAACTTCAAAACTAAATACAGCAAATGCCAAAGTTAATCAGGCACAGCAAAACCTGAAATTAGCCGAAAACAAAGTGGCAGCAGCTAGCGCAAAAGCTAGTCAAGCTGAAGTACAGGCAAACCAAGCAATTCAACAAAGGCAAGAGGCACAACAGCAGCGTCAAAAAGCTGTTGCAGATTTAAATCGGGCAAGGCAAGAACAAAAGCAGGTGCAAATTGCTCTGAAGACGGCAGTTTATGCGCGCACAATTGCTTTAACGGCTACGCGATTGGAACAAGACGGAACAAATGCCTTGCGAGTATTTGGTGATTTAAGGGAAACAAGGGAAATAGATGGTCTGCTGTTAGCAATGCAGACGGCAGGAACATTGAAAAGTCTGGTCAAGGATAAACAATCTTTAGCAAATTATCCAGCATACAGTCCTTTGTTTAGTTTACAGAGAATTTTATCTAATATTCGTGAGCAAAATCGTCTGGAAGGGCATAGTGATGGAGTCAACAGCGTCGTCTTCAGTCCGGATGGCAAAACTTTAGCTTCCGCTAGTGATGACAATACGATCAAATTGTGGAATAGAGACACAGGCAAAGAAATTTCCACCCTGAGAGGGCATAGTGATGGGGTCAACAGCGTCGTCTTCAGCCCGGATGGCAAAACTTTAGCTTCCGCTAGTGATGACAAGACGATAAAATTGTGGAATAGAGACACAGGCAAAGAAATTTCCACCCTGAGAGGGCATAGTAGTTCGCTCATCAGCGTGGTCTTCGAGCTCGGATGGCAAAACTTTAGCTTCCGCTAGTCTTGACAAGACGATAAAATTGTGGAGTAGAGACACGGGCAAAGAAATTGCCACTTTAAGTGGGCATAGCGATTCGGTCATCAGCGTCGTCTTCAGCCCAGATGGCAAAACTTTAGCTTCCGCTAGTGATGACAAGACGATAAAATTGTGGAATAGAGACACGGGCAAAGAAATTTCCACCCTGAGAGGGCATAGTAGTTCGGTCAAGAGGGTCGTCTTCAGCCCGGATGGCAAAACTTTAGCTTCCGCCAGTTTTGACAAGACGATAAAATTGTGGAATAGAGACACGGGCAAAGAAATTTCCACCCTGACTGGGCATAGTGATGGGGTCAACAGCGTCGTCTTCAGCCCGGATGGCAAAACTTTAGCTTCCGCTAGTCTTGACGACACCATCAAATTGTGGAATCGGGAGACGGGCAAAGAAATTTCCACCCTTAGTGGGCATAGCAAGTGGGACTCCAGCGTCGTCTTCAGCCCAGATGGCAAAACTTTAGCTTTCGCAAGTGGTGACGACACCATCAAATTGTGGAATCGGGAGACGGGCAAAGAAATTTCCACCCTTAGTGGGCATAGTAATGGGTTCATCAGCGTGGTCTTCAGCCCAGATGGCAAAACTTTAGCTTCCGCCAGTTTTGACAAGACGATCAAATTGTGGAATCGGGACACAGGCAAAGAAATTTCCACCCTGAGAGGGCATAGTAGTTTGGTCTTCAGCGTGGTCTTCAGCCCGGATGGCAAAACTTTAGCTTCCGCCAGTGGTGACGACACCATCAAATTGTGGAATCGGGACACAGGCAAAGAAATTTCCACCCTGAGAGGGCATAGTAGTTTGGTCTTCAGCGTGGTCTTCAGCCCGGATGGCAAAACTTTAGCTTCCGCAAGTGATGACGACACGATCAAATTGTGGAATCGGGACACAGGCAAAGAAATTTCCACCCTGACTGGGCATAGCAGTTCGGTCAACAGCGTGGTCTTCAGCCCGGATGGCAAAACTTTAGCTTCCGCAAGTGATGACGACACCATCAAATTGTGGAATCGGGACACAGGTAAAGAAATTTCCACCCTGACTGGACATAGCAGTTCGGTCAACAGCGTGGTCTTCAGCCCGGATGGCAAAACTTTAGCTTCCGCTAGTTTTGACGACACCATCAAATTGTGGAATCTGGATCTTGATGATTTATTAGCGCAGGGTTGTAGTTGGCTTAAAGGTTATTTGGCTAGCCATCCTGATGCGCCTAAAGTGTGTTCGGGGCGGTAGGGAGATGAGGGAGATGTGGTTCGACTTCGCTCACCAACCGGGGGATGAGGGAGCGATCGCCCTTTAATATTCAAAAAGAGCGATCACTTGGTAAATTAAAGATGCGATGTCTACGACGGGCTACGCCTACGCAGTTATAAACTCGGCGTTTTGAGTTCCGAACACGAATTGCCGAGCAAAAAGGTGGAAGTTTCGAGTTCCGAACACGAATTGCCGAGCAAAAAGGTGGAAGTTTCGAGTTCCGAACACAAATGACCGAGTAAAAAGGTGGAAGTTCCGAGTTCCGAACACGAATGACCGAGCAAAAAGGTGGAAGTTCCAAGTTCCGAACACGAATGACCGAGCAAAAAGGTCGAAGTTCCGAGTTAAACCTCCGGTTCGACTCCCAGAGCTTTTAACTGGGCTGCTAATCTCTCTGCACGCTGGCGTTCTTGTTCTGCAAGCTGTTGAGCGGCGTTTTTCTCTTGCCGTTCTTTTGCTGCTAACTCCAAACCCCATAGTAATAGTTCGCCGTTGTCATCCCACCAACGTAACCAATAACTTGTGCGATTTTCTCGGCTTCCTTGCCATACGCCTAAAAACAAGTTCATTTCGGCAATCCAGTAACGATCGCTTGCATCCGGTGTTTGCAGTTCATAATTTCCTAAATCATCTCGCCGATAAACTTCTAAGACTCCACCATCTGGTTCAAAAATGGCATAGTTTGGCACTTGTAAAATCTGCTCATAATAAAACCATTTACCAGGGGGATAGGTCGGTTTACTCGAATACTCTCCACCTTCGGTATCTGAGAGAAATTCCATCACAATTACCGGAATATCACCTTGAAGTCGTGGCGTATAACTGCGCTTCACTTCTTCTCGTGAGACTCTAATAGATGCTACATAACCCCAATCTGGTGCTTTGACGACAAATCGATTATTCAAAGTGGCGCAGATACCGTAATTAGTGATGGTTAAAGCATCGGTGGGTAATCTGCCAGCAAGTTCCAAGCTTTCTGTTAAAGCAGCAGCCAAGAGTGGCTGATTAATGTTATCCACTGGTTCGTTGTCTAAAACAAAATCATCAGGTAACTTTTCCCAGGTGACATTATGAGTGGCTGCATTGGCTAGCATAATCAGAATATTTCAAGTACAAATTCAATTTCTAATAGCCCGATTAAAAGATTGCACACGGCGTTACTCCTGAGCAAAGGTTCGTACTTCTTCCACTGACAATCCCAAAGCTTGGGCAATCTGTTCGATGCTCAAATCCATTTGCAATAATCGGGGTATGGCATCTCTTCTGGTTTGTTCTGCAAGTTCAGCTCGTTGTCGTTCTTGTTCGGCGTTGCGAGAAATGTCTGTATAACTCAAAAACCTTTCTCCATCAGGACGATATAACTGCAAACCCTCTGGTGATGGAGCAAAGCGAACTTTTAAACGGGGACTCACCCAATCTTCCATTTGGGGGATGACATCTAAACCGTCTTCGCTACGCAACCATCCACGCAAATTATTGCGATCGGGATCATAAATGTAGTATTCTTCCACCCCATAGCGATCGTAGAAAAGTAATTTTTTGTCCATTTCAGTTTGGGTGTTGCTGGGAGAAAGAATTTCAAACACCACTTGCGGTGCAATTCCCTCTTCTTTCCATTGTTGGTAGCACAAGCGATGTCTACGACGGGCTACGCCTACGCCTTTTGGTCTACCCAATACCACCATCACATCTGGGGCGTTAACAATTTTGTTACGTCCCTCTACCGGATACCAAAACAAATCCCCCGCAACAAATACATTTGGATCGTTAGCAAATAGCCACTCGATATTCTGCTTAATTGCCACAATCCAGCTAAACTGTATGGTATTATTAGCGACTGGTTGTCCGTCACTATCTGGGTAGATGACCTCTGGCTGCGTCGGCGGTTGGATTTGCGATACCATAGCTTCGCCCTCAGAAGGATATTTAATCGGGATGCTTCCAAATTAGCAGACTCTTAAGGATGTCTGCGCCATGAATCTGGAAGGATAAGTAACTAAAACAGTACGATTGTTCTACTATAAACTAATTAAAGATAGTATTATTAAGGACTGTTTCATAAGAAACTCCTTCTTCGCCGCCCAATATGTCAGACCAACAGCTAGCAGCATCCTTGAATGGACATCTTCCGTACCCCAGCCACAACAGCCAGAATACCATTCGGATTCGGGGTGCTAGGCAGCATAATCTGAAAAATATTGACTTGGAATTGCCACGCGATCGCCTAATCGTATTCACTGGCGTTTCTGGTTCTGGTAAGTCTTCCCTAGCCTTTGATACCATTTTCGCTGAAGGGCAACGTCGTTACGTAGAATCCCTCAGCGCTTACGCACGCCAATTTCTCGGACAACTGGATAAGCCGGATGTAGAAGCGATTGAAGGCTTAAGTCCAGCAATTTCTATTGACCAAAAGTCAACCTCTCATAACCCGCGTTCCACTGTCGGTACGGTGACAGAGATTTACGACTATTTGCGGCTGCTGTTTGGTCGGGCTGGCGAACCCCATTGTCCGATATGCGATCGCTGTATTGCACCCCAGACAATCGATGAGATGTGCGATCGCATTATGGAATTACCAGATCGCACCCGCTTCCAAATTCTTGCACCCGTTGTCAGGGGTAAAAAAGGCACACACCGTAAGCTTTTGTCAAGTCTTGCTTCTCAAGGTTTTGTCCGCGTGCGGATCAATGGCGAGATCCGCGAACTGTCAGATTCCATTGAATTGGATAAAAACTTTACCCACACCATCGAAGTGGTAATTGACCGCTTGGTGAAAAAGGCTGATATTCAGGAGCGTTTGGTTGATTCTCTGTCTACGTGTCTCAAGCAATCGGGTGGTATTGCAGCCATTCTGGTGAGTCTACTTGGTGACGACGGACAAGAAAAAGAAGAAGAATTAGTATTTTCGGAAAACTTTGCCTGTCCAGAACATGGCGCGGTAATGGAGGAACTATCGCCGCGATTGTTCTCCTTTAATTCACCTTATGGTGCTTGTCCGCACTGTCACGGCATCGGGACTTTAAGGAGATTTGCGCCAGACTTGATAGTACCCGACTGGGAAGCACCAGTTTATGCTGCGATCGCGCCTTGGTCAGAAAAAGATAATTCTTATTACTTAGAATTACTCTATAGCGTCGGACAGATTTATGGGTTTGAGTTACAAACAAATTGGAGCAAGCTGACAGAAGAACAACAGCAAATTATTTTGTTTGGGGAGAAAGATGAACGAGCCGCAGAAGCACAAAGAAAGCAGAGTTTTAAAGGTGCTATTCCAATTTTACAACGGCAGTATGAAGGTGGTTCTGAATTAGTTAAGCAAAAATTAGAGCAGTATTTAATTGATCAACCGTGCGAAGTTTGTAAAGGAAAACGATTAAAACCGGAAGCCTTGGCGGTGAAGTTGGGACAATATGGAATTTTAGAATTGACTACCGTATCGATTCGAGATTGTCGGGAGAGAATTGAGCAATTTAAGTTGAGCGATCGCCAGTTACAAATTGCTGATTTAGTTCTCCGAGAAATCAAAGCCAGATTGCAATTTTTGTTAGATGTAGGTTTAGATTACCTCACCCTTGACCGTCCCGCTATGACTCTTTCCGGTGGTGAAGCCCAACGAATTCGTCTAGCAACGCAAATTGGTTCTGGATTAACAGGAGTTCTCTACGTTTTAGATGAACCGAGTATTGGTTTGCATCAACGAGATAATGGCAGATTGCTGAAAACCTTAACGAAATTGCGTGATTTGGGTAATACATTAATTGTCGTTGAACACGATGAAGAAACAATTCGTGCAGCCAACTATATAGTTGATATCGGCCCTGGTGCAGGAATTCACGGCGGAAATATTATCGCCCAAGGTGATTTTCAGGCATTATTAGCAGCAGAAGATTCTTTGACGGGTGCATATTTATCAGGAAGGCGAGTAATTACCACGCCAGCAGAACGCCGAGAAGGAAACGGGCGCAGTTTGGGAATTAAAAATGCCCATCGCAACAATTTAAGAAATATAGATGTAGACATTCCGCTAGGTAAACTTGTTTCCATCACAGGTGTGTCTGGTTCTGGTAAATCTACGCTGATTAACGAATTACTGTACCCATCTCTGCAACACCATTTAACTAAGAAAGTTCCCTTACCGAGACATTTGGATAAAATTCAGGGATTAAACGCGATTGATAAAGCGATCGTTATCGATCAATCTCCCATCGGACGCACACCACGTTCTAACCCTGCAACTTACACAGGAATTTTCGATGCCATTCGGGATGTATTTTCCCAAACAGTAGAAGCCAAAGCTAGGGGTTACAAACCCGGACAATTTTCCTTCAACGTTAAAGGTGGACGTTGCGAAGCTTGTAGCGGCCAGGGTGTGAATGTTATTGAAATGAACTTTCTCCCTGATGTTTACGTGCAATGCGAAATTTGTAAAGGTGCAAGATACAACCGCGAAACTTTGCAGGTGAAGTATAAAGATAAGTCTATCTCTGATGTCCTAAGAATGACAGTAGAGGAGAGTTTAGACTTTTTCCAGAATATACCTAAAGCGATCGCGCGTTTGCAAACTTTATTTGATGTCGGGTTAGGTTATGTCCAACTAGGACAACCTGCGACTACCTTATCTGGTGGTGAAGCGCAACGGGTAAAATTAGCAACCGAACTATCTCGACGCGCCACAGGTAAGACACTTTATTTAATAGATGAACCGACAACAGGGTTATCTTTTTACGATGTTCACAAATTGTTAGATGTGTTGCAACGATTGGTAGATAAAGGTAATTCAATATTAGTAATTGAACACAACTTAGATGTAATTCGTTGTTCTGATTGGGTGATAGATTTGGGGCCAGAAGGTGGCGACAAAGGTGGAGAATTGATTGCTGTGGGTACACCGGAGGAAGTTGCAAAAAATCCCAGGTCTTATACTGGGCAATATTTACAGCAGGTGTTGAAACAGTATCCGGCGATGAAGAAGTAGAGTTTTTGTCTCAGTCATAGACGCGAAAAAGCTTACCACAGGGTAGGTGCAAATAAAAGCGATCGCTGATTCTAAAATAAACAAACTTACATCAACATGAACAAACTTTCCCAAAGCCTCAGCTTGTCTTTGAGTAACTTATAGGCGACAAAATCCCCAACTTATTTGAGAAGTTGAGGATCTGCGGTTTGCAATTCTTACAATTAAAATAGGATTGCAATAAACGTTCATCAAGTTGTAGCTAAAGCTGGTTCTGCCAAAAAATATTTCAGATTTTCTTACTGGGTAGCAAATTTCAAATATTGAGATGCCATTTCTGGTGTTAGAAATTCAATCATTAACCTATTTTCTACCCAAAACTCAATCACATCAAAGAAAGAATCGCGGTTACAGCGCACTACACGCCAACCTTTACGCACACCGATTTCTTCAATTTCTTGCTGAATAATGGGTACAGAGATTGCTGCATGAATATCTGTATACCTGGCAGTAATAGCAGTATGCACAAATACACATTGCCAATGGCTGCAACAGTTGCACAGTTATGGATTGTTGTCAGGTTCTTTTCGTCCAGAAGATGAAATTTGTATTTTACGTAGCTATATCCGCCAACGTGATAGTCTCATCAGAAGTGCCAGTGTTCATATCCAACGGATGCAAAAAGCTTTAACTCAAATGAACATACAACTGCATCAAGCAGTCAGTGATATTACAGGCACTACAGGTATGGCAATCATACGAGCGATTGTTGCTGGTGAACATGACCCACAAATACTTGCAGCCAAAAAACATCACCGTGTCAAACGTAGTGAAGCAGAGATTGCAGCTGCGCTTAATGGTGATTATCGAAAAGAACATTTGTTTGTCTTGCAACAAGAGCTACATCTCTATGATGTCTACCAATCCCAAATCGCTGAATGTGACCGCCAGATTGAGGATTGCCTGAGTCAATTTAACGACAAAATTGATATTTCGCAGTTGCCCCTTTCTCCACCCAAGCATATTCGCCACAAACCTCAAGGTAATGAGCCTAACTTTGATTTGCGTACTCATCTTTACCGCATGAGCGGAGTAGATTTTACGCGTGTTGACGGTCTTGGTGTCCTGACAGTACAAATCATTCTTTCTGAGGTTGGTTTAGATCCCACATTCCGCACCCGGAACTGTCACAAAAGAAATGGCAAGGAATTTTGGAGCTAGTTTTTGATTCAAGACTAAAACTGGAGGAATGGCAGGTAAAAAATTAAGCCAGAGTATGTAAAAAAAGGAACCAGTGGAAAAAATACTGCATAAAAAAGTAGAGCTACTGAAGTTAGGGTAAGTAACTCAAAAAAGTTGATAAAAAGAAAGCTTGAGTAAAATGTTAATCAAACTAATAAATAGTAACGACGACAAGCACTAGGAAAAAATTGTAATACCCATAATCTTTGATCAGAGAGGTTGGAGATTTGTGAAACCCCATTGGCAATTAATACATGGATACCTTGAAAACATTGAAATATCCACCTGAGAGTGGGGCGGGGTGTCAGTTTACCTAATTGATTTTTTATTGCTTGGTTTTGAGCTAATAAACTTTCACGTAGCTGTCGTTGCCCTAAAGTATAAACTAGCAAACATAACCCCATAATCATAGATAAAGCTTCAATCCGCTCCCTGTTTTTGCCCTTAATCTGAGGCTTTAGCTGTTTTTTAGATATTTTAATTTCCGTCAACCGATGATATAGCAACGGACAGGGAGCTTAGGACAGCAATAAAATCACAAAGTACGCTGTTGAAGACGCGTTTCCCGCAAACTGTCCTAACGGCTTTGGCAACTGCTATACTTTAATTGCTCTGATAAATATAATGCAGCTTTTTTCGCATCTCGATGGCAAGCAAATTCTTCATTCTCTGCGGGAGTATTTCTTTCAAAGGCTACTTCGGGCAAACCAGTTTTATATTCTCCGTGTAGGTGCAGTGAACTTGAATCCAAGTGTAGCGATGATAAATCCACTCCATATTTTTTTACTGCTGCTAACGCTATTAAAGTGAAGATTCCACTTAAACCTTTTAAATATAATTGGTCTAATACTCTTCCTAACCTATCATCATTTAAATGTTCTGGTAATACTCCTTCTCCTATCAAGTGTTCACAGGCATAGGTATCCATATATTTAGGAAACATATATAACGTTCCTGATACAAAACCTAACCCGTTTAGTATCATTGCTTTGACCGCTTGACCCGCACTCACCTTTTCTTGTGGGTGCTGTCCAAGTATTTTATTTATTTGAGCTACCAGCCCTATTTCATCGATTATTCCTGCTACTATTCCCAGGTGATTTAGATTTTTTACTTCAATACTCAAGGGCGAATTCATTTTCACACCACATTTCATCAACTATTTCTAGCTTTTCATGATGGGAGCTTTTGATGTGCTAATTTTATTTATTTTTTGACTTCTACCCTGATTCTGGCTATTAACTTTACTTTTCAGTTTTTATTGTCTCAATTTTTACCAGTATTATTGATTTACTTACTGCTTTCTCTGTGTGCCAGTTTTAGGTGCGGAATGTGGGGTACAAAGCCCGGCATTTAATTGAGAACTTCTTTGCCCGACTCAAGCAGTACAGAGCGATTGCCACCCGTTATGACAAACGCAAGGTCAATTTTCTCGGTGCAATTTATCTTGCTGCTACTGTGATTTGGCTTAACTGATGACACGCCCTAGCACAAAAATTGTGGTCAACAGGGTTGAACCGTCTACCATATTCATTGGGAGACCTCAAGCTTTGGTGTCGTTACCTTTATCTTGTGATTTCCCTTTCTTTTTTGCTACCCCATCTCAACATAAGGCGTAATAATTTACGCTCCGGCAAAGCGGTCGCCTCGGCCAATATCCTCCAACAACCAGGTACGCAAGAGTGGATCTAAAACTAGCCTTGGCGGCAAAACAGCAGAATAGCTCACAAATTTATTGTTTCCAAAGAGACTTCCAGGAATACTATAGCCCAAAACCCTTATTCTTCAAGGATTTGATAGTGATGCAGAAGCCGTCCAAAGTTATTTTGGGAAAAATAGTTGACACAAGGAGATAGGTTCGCTATATTGAATAAGTGCTTGAAGCGGAGCGCGAAAGAGCGACGCTTACAGGGACACCGAACCTTGAAAATATTATAGTTTGAAAGCGATTATACAGCAAGTGTATTGCGTCAAGCAAATCAAATAAAAATAACTAAGCTGAAGTTAAAAAAGAGCAGCTAAATGAGCTATAGAGCTTTCCACAAAACGGAGAGTTTGATCCTGGCTCAGGATGAACGCTGGCGGTATGCTTAACACATGCAAGTCGAACGGTGTCTTCGGACATAGTGGCGGACGGGTGAGTAACGCGTGAGAATCTGGCTTCAGGTCTGGGACAACCACTGGAAACGGTGGCTAATACCGGATGTGCCGAAAGGTGAAAGGCTTGCTGCCTGAAGATGAGCTCGCGTCTGATTAGCTAGTTGGAAGTGTAATGGACTCCCAAGGCGACGATCAGTAGCTGGTCTGAGAGGACGATCAGCCACACTGGGACTGAGACACGGCCCAGACTCCTACGGGAGGCAGCAGTGGGGAATTTTCCGCAATGGGCGAAAGCCTGACGGAGCAATACCGCGTGAGGGAGGAAGGCTCTTGGGTCGTAAACCTCTTTTCTCAGGGAAGAACACAATGACGGTACCTGAGGAATAAGCATCGGCTAACTCCGTGCCAGCAGCCGCGGTAATACGGAGGATGCAAGCGTTATCCGGAATGATTGGGCGTAAAGCGTCCGCAGGTGGCAATGTAAGTCTGCTGTTAAAGAGTCTAGCTCAACTAGATAAGAGCAGTGGAAACTACATAGCTAGAGTACGTTCGGGGCAGAGGGAATTCCTGGTGTAGCGGTGAAATGCGTAGAGATCAGGAAGAACACCAGTGGCGAAGGCGCTCTGCTAGACACGTAACTGACACTGAGGGACGAAAGCTAGGGGAGCGAATGGGATTAGATACCCCAGTAGTCCTAGCCGTAAACGATGGATACTAGGCGTGGCTTGTATCGACCCGAGCCGTGCCGTAGCTAACGCGTTAAGTATCCCGCCTGGGGAGTACGCTAGCAACGGTGAAACTCAAAGGAATTGACGGGGGCCCGCACAAGCGGTGGAGTATGTGGTTTAATTCGATGCAACGCGAAGAACCTTACCAAGGCTTGACATGTCGCGAATCTTCTTGAAAGAGAAGAGTGCCTTCGGGAGCGCGAACACAGGTGGTGCATGGCTGTCGTCGAGCTCGTGTCGTGAGATGTTGGGTTAAGTCCCGCAACGAGCGCAACCCTCGTTTTTAGTTGCCAGCATTAAGTTGGGCACTCTAGAGAGACTGTCTTAGGTGACAAACCGGAGGAAGGTGGGGATGACGTCAAGTCAGCATGCCCCTTACGCCTTGGGCTACACACGTACTACAATGCTCCGGACAGAGGGCAGCAAGCATGCGAATGCAAGCAAATCCCGTAAACCGGAGCTCAGTTCAGATCGCAGGCTGCAACTCGCCTGCGTGAAGGAGGAATCGCTAGTAATTGCAGGTCAGCATACTGCAGTGAATTCGTTCCCGAGGCCTTGTACACACCGCCCGTCACACCATGGAAGCTGGTAGTGCCCGAAGTCATTACTCCAACCATTCGTGGAGGAGGATGCCTAAGGCAGGACTGGTGACTGGGGTGAAGTCGTAACAAGGTAGCCGTACCGGAAGGTGTGGCTGGATCACCTCCTTTTGAGGGAGACCTACACCCCTTAGATATCGAAAAGCAAACAGCTATATAGATAGTAAGTTGGTCATTCCTAGGTCGGTCGCAGACATTTGCATATTGTTGAAAGCTTTCAAACTATGATTTGGTTCGAAATGGGCTATTAGCTCAGGTGGTTAGAGCGCACCCCTGATAAGGGTGAGGTCCCTGGTTCGAGTCCAGGATGGCCTTCACCTGGAAAGTAATTGCTAATTCGTAATTTGTAATTCGTAACTAAAGACGAGTTAAAAGTTATGAGTTAGAAATTATAATCTGGGGGTTTAGCTCAGTTGGTAGAGCGCCTGCTTTGCAAGCAGGATGTCAGCGGTTCGAGTCCGCTAACCTCCACCTGTGGCAAGAGTGCCATTGAAAAATAATATTGATATATATTGAGAGTTCAGCAACATGACTTTGGAGTCAGACTGCTGAGGATTAGTCTCAGCCAGAACCTGAAAACTGCATAGTAACGCGAAATTAGCAGGCAGACACAGACATTCTTAGTGATGAGTGCCCAGTGCTGAGTACTGAGGGTCAAATCAGTGCGAAGTGGCGAGGTAACTCAGAACTAACCTATTGTAATTGTGAATGCAAAAGTTAAAGACCAAAAATTTGAGTGGTCAAGCGAATAAGGGCTAACGGTGGATACCTAGGCACCCAGAGACGACGAAGGACGTGATTACCGCGACGATATGCTCCGGGGAGTTGGAAGCAAACATAGAGCCGGAGATTTCCGAATGGGGCAACCCTATAAACTGCCTGCTGAATACATGAGCAGGAGAGAGCCAACCCAGCGAACTGAAACATCTTAGTAGCTGGAGGAAGAGAAATCAAAACAGAGATTCCCTAAGTAGTGGCGAGCGAAAGGGGAAGAGCCTAAACCAAAGGGTTACCTTTTGGGGTAGTGGGAGCAGCGATATCGAATCTAGCTGTTAAACGAAGCAGTGAAATACTGCACCAAAGAAGGTGAGAGTCCAGTAGTCGAAAACATCACGGATAGCTTACGCTCTGAATCCCGAGTAGCATGGGGCACGAGGAATCCCATGTGAATCAGCGAGGACCACCTCGTAAGGCTAAATACTCCTGTGTGACCGATAGTGAACCAGTACCGCGGAGGGAAAGGTGAAAAGAACCCCGGAAGGGGAGTAAATAGAACATGAAACCGTTAGCTTACAAGCAGTGGGAGGACTATTCAAAGTCTGACCGCGTGCCTGTTGAAGAATGAGCTTAAGCGACTTATAGGCACTGGTAGGTTAAAGCGAGAATGCTGGAGCCAAAGGGAAACCGAGTCTGAAAAGGGCGAATATTATCAGCGTTTATAGACCCGAACCCTGGTGATCTCAACCATGGCCAGGGATGAAGCTTGGGTAACACCAAGTGGAGGTCCGCACCGACTGATGTTGAAAAATCAGCGGATGAGTTGTGGTTAGGGGTGAAATGCCAATCGAACCAGGAGCTAGCTGGTTCTCCCCGAAATGTGTTTAGGCGCAGCGGTAATGATTATATCTGGGGGGTAAAGCACTGTTTCGGTGCGGGCTGGGAGACTGGCACCAAATCGAGACAAACTCTGAATACCCAGAGTACACATTGCCAGTGAGACAGTGGGGGATAAGCTTCATTGTCAAGAGGGAAACAGCCCAGACCACCAGCTAAGGTCCCCAAATCATCGCTAAGTGATAAAGGAGGTGAGAGTGCACAGACAACTAGGAGGTTTGCCTAGAAGCAGCCACCCTTGAAAGAGTGCGTAATAGCTCACTAGTCAAGCGCTCTCGCGCCGAAAATGAACGGGGCTAAGCGATGTACCGAAGCTGTGGGATTAACTAACGTTAATCGGTAGGGGAGCGTTCCGTCGTAGGTAGAAGCAGTAGCGGCAAGCAGCTGTGGACGAAACGGAAGTGAGAATGTCGGCTTGAGTAGCGCAAATATTGGTGAGAATCCAATACCCCGAAACCCTAAGGTTTCCCTCCGCCAGGTTCGTCCCCGGAGGGTTAGTCAGGACCTAAGGCGAGGCCGAACGGCGTAGTCGATGGACAACGGGTTAAAATTCCCGTACTGATTGTAGGTTGTGCAGAGGGACGGAGAAGATAAGTGTCAGCCGGATGTTGGAGTCATTGGCTCAAGCGTCGAGATGTTGAGAAACGGCGAAAACGTTTTGAGTTGAGGCGTGAGTACGACCCACTACGGTGGGGAAGTGGCATAGTCTAGCTTCCAAGAAAAGCTCTAAACACGTTAACTTACAGTTACCTGTACCCGAAACCGACACAGGTAGGGAGGTTGAGAATACCAAGGGGCGCGAGATAACTCTCTCTAAGGAACTCGGCAAAATGGCCTCCGTAACTTCGGAAGAAGGGGTGCCCACCGTAAGAAGTGGGTCGCAGTGAAGAGATCCAGGCGACTGTTTACCAAAAACACAGGTCTCCGCAAAGTCAAATCGACGCAGTATGGGGGCTGACGCCTGCCCAGTGCCGGAAGGTTAAGGAAGTTGGTCAGGGGGCAACCTTGAAGCTAGCGACCGAAGCCCCGGTGAACGGCGGCCGTAACTATAACGGTCCTAAGGTAGCGAAATTCCTTGTCGGGTAAGTTCCGACCCGCACGAAAGGCGTAACGATCTGGATGGTGTCTCAGAGAGAGACTCGGCGAAATAGGAATGTCTGTGAAGATACGGACTGCCTGCACCTGGACAGAAAGACCCTATGAAGCTTTACTGTAGCCTGGAATTGTGTTCGGGCTTGGCTTGCGCAGGATAGGTGGGAGGCGATGAAGTATTCCTTGTGGGGAGTATGGAGCCAACGGTGAGATACCACTCTGGCGAAGCTAGAATTCTAACCCATGACCGTTATCCGGTCAGGGAACAGTTTCAGGTGGGCAGTTTGACTGGGGCGGTCGCCTCCTAAAAGGTAACGGAGGCGCGCAAAGGTTCCCTCAGCACGCTTGGAAACCGTGCGGCGAGTGTAAAGGCATAAAGGGAGCTTGACTGCAAGACTGACAAGTCGAGCAGGTACGAAAGTAGGCCTTAGTGATCCGACGGCGCAGAGTGGAATGGCCGTCGCTCAACGGATAAAAGTTACTCTAGGGATAACAGGCTGATCTCCCCCAAGAGTCCACATCGACGGGGAGGTTTGGCACCTCGATGTCGGCTCATCGCAACCTGGGGCGGAAGTACGTCCCAAGGGTTGGGCTGTTCGCCCATTAAAGCGGTACGTGAGCTGGGTTCAGAACGTCGTGAGACAGTTCGGTCCATATCCGGTGCAGGCGTAAGAGCATTGAGAGGAGTCCTCCTTAGTACGAGAGGACCGGGAGGAACGCACCGCTGGTGTACCAGTTATCGTGCCAACGGTAAACGCTGGGTAGCCAAGTGCGGAGCGGATAACCGCTGAAAGCATCTAAGTGGGAAGCCCACCTCAAGATGAGTGCTCTCACCACTTTAAGTGGGTAAGGTCACCTGAAGAACACAGGTTAATAGGCGGTAGGTGGAAGTGCAGTAATGTATGTAGCCGAGCCGTGCTAACAGACCGAGGGCTTGACCTCACAAATCTTTTGCTCAATTAATTGCTGATTCGCGTTGCTTGCAGTCTTCAGGGTTTCTGAACAAGGGAAAAGGTTAAAGGGTAAAGGGTAAAGGTAAGTGTTTTTTCCCTTTTCCCCTTTCCCTTTCCCCCTTGCCCTAAAAGTTTTCCTGGTGTCTATTGCGCGGTGGAACCACACTGAACCCTTCCCGAACTCAGAGGTGAAACGCTGCTGCGGCAACGATAGTTTAGGGGTCGCCCTACGCAAAAATAGCTCGATGCCAGGTCTCATAATTCATACTAAAAGCCCCATGCTCCACAGCTTGGGGCTTTTTGTTTACAGCACTTGCGTCTATTATGAGGTACACTAGGTTAAAATATAAATAAGTAGGTCAACCTAATTAAACATAAAACGTTCAACTTGGTACTGACCTTGCACGGCTCTATTTTCTATACCCTCAATAATAGCGATCGCTAATTCATATTCATCGTCAAAAACTCGGCCGGCAAGCTCATCACGTTTGAGATGCAACCATTCGTCTTCAATGCGATTCATTTGTGGGCTATAAGGAGGTAGAAAAAAAATGTACAATCCTTGCTGTTGCCAACGTTGATGCTGCTGGCGAGCCAAAAGACTTTTGTGAACAGAGGCATTATCGTGAATGATGACGGTAATTTGTCCAGTTTCCAATAAGCGGTGTGCAGCAATTTGAGCCTGCCAATCCATGAGTTGGACATAGGTCGGTGCTTTCAATGTTCCAAGCATCAAAGCGTAATTAAAACTAGATTTCGGCTCCCAAATACCGAAGATGTTGATCCGCCTACCGCGTCGTCTATTTTGTCGAATACGTTTTTGCTCTCCCCTACGCCCATAAGTATAATCAGTGGGACTAGTGCAGTAACAACCAGATTCATCCAAGTACTTTAAACAAACCAATCCTAATTTTGCCCATAGCTTGAGTAATTCCCAATCTTGGCGTTTAGCTTTTAAATATCCTGCATTCAGATTTAAAGCCGGACAGTAGCGGATACGTTTCCANATACCACCCCTTTTTTTGAGTAGTCGCCTGATTTGTTCGGCTCCTAGTTCGATTTGTCGTTCCTCAAATAGCTTTTGACTTAGCTGCCGAGCACTGTAACGACGATTTTGTCCCAAGCATTCTTCTACTACTTGCCAATCTTCTTCTTGCCAAGTACTCTTTTTTCCACGTCCTGGCGCTTCCCACAAACCTCCTAACCCTTGAAATTGCCAGCGTTTTATTGTCTGCCTGACCGTTTGTTGTGCCCAACCTAAATACTTTGCAATCTGAGGTACATTCCATCCGTGGGCATTGAGGCGCAAAGCGATCGCTCTTTGTTTGGTTCGATGTGGTACTTTATCTGCACAACTGAGTTCTTTTAGTGTCAGGTCTTCTTCAGTAGTTAGTATTATTCTTAACGCGCTAGGCATCATCTATCACTTGATTTCTGCACTCTATCTATCTTACGTTTTTTTTGGTTGACCTACTTACTTTTAAATGAAGTCCTACTCTGTCGATCTTCGAGAAAAAATAGTTGCAGCACATCTTGAGAAAAACATCTCAATCAGGAAAGTGGCTAACATATTTTCCGTCTCAAAGAGTTTAGTACAAAAACTTGTAAAACAACAAAAAGTTGAAGGAAATTTACAATCCAAGCCGCGAGGAAAGCCACAATTTAGTCATTTAACAAATGCTGACACAGAGTTAAGGGAATTAGTTGAAGCACATCCAGATGCAACATTGATAGAGTTGTGTGAATTATTTGCAGACAAGACTGGCAATTGGGTGGGTCAAAGTGCAATGTGTCGTGCCTTACAAAAATTAGGATTAAATCGAAAAAAAAACAAAGCGGAGTACCCAAACGGGGACAGAGAGAGTTCTAAATTTAAGATTAGATTATTGGGAAAAGGTCAAACATATAGAGCCAGAAAACTTAGTATTTTTGGATGAAACTGGGGTTCTACTTGGGTTAATGAGGACTCATGCGCGTTCACAAATGGGAACAAGAGCTTACTCTCTCAGCCCATTCTATAGAGGCTCAAAAGTTACAGTAATTGCAGCAATTAGTATTAACAAAGTAGTTGCATTAATGACAATGAATGGTTCAATGGACGGCATTGCATTTGAATTATTTGTTGAGAAGTTTTTAGTACCACATTTATGGTCAGGAGCAGTGGTAGTAATGGATAATTTATCTGCACATAAACTAGATTCAATTGTGCCAATGATTGAAGCTGTAGGTGCGAAAGTTATTTGTTTACAGCGCTTCCGGCTATTATGCAATACAGTTTTTCTTCTTGTCCTCTCCTATCAAAGCTTTCAGATTTGAGGATGTACCTCATAGCTAACGGAAGTGCTGTATTGTTTCTACTAATCCTATCGCGTCTATGATTCCTGCTACTATCCCTAAATGGTCTATGTTCTGAATTTCAATGTCTTTGGTATTCAAAATCACAACAGTATTCTCCACGACTTCTGTTGCAATTCTCTCATTCATCTTTTTGTTATCAATTAATTCTTTTCACTATGAAGTTTTTCCTTTTTTCTGTCTTCGTCACAAAATTTCCTCTTCTCGCCAAATCAAGAGACTTAATACTACTTGTTCTCATTAAGTCTCTGGAATCTTGAATCTAACTTAGTTCCTATGTACTACTACGTCAGCTTTTTGTTGATGTGTGACAGTTAGGGTGCGGAAGGTGGGTTGTATCTCGATATGCGTTATCCCTGCCATTACACACCCTTAATACCACCTCTCTATTTTTTTAACATCTGTCACATTCTTTTTTCAAATCGGTATAAGTTTGAGCTTAACTTGACACCAATGGCATCTTGCCCGCCGTAATTATGCAATTTAAATGTGGAACAGCTTACCAATTAGAACTATTTTGCCTCGAAATACAATTCCAAGGCTAATAGTTCAAGTTCTCTTAACTGGACTAAACAACAATTCATCTCAAGTTCGGTTAAACACTCACCTGAACATGATTCAAGTCCACTTGAGTGAACAGTAGATCAAAGCCGCAGAACTTAAGTTTTGGACAGGATGTGGTTTAGCATAATACTTTGACTGTTACCAAAATGTGGGTAATGACGAGATTTTAATTATGGGGATTCTCTTTTTGCTTATTAAAGCCTGAATTGGTTCAAATGACTACGGGGATTATAAGTACGTATAGCCCGGATTTTTTCATAATATTCCCGCTCTTGTTGGCTGAGGTCTTTTGGTGGAACAATCGCCACTTTCACCAACTGATCGCCGCGTCCACCTTTCGGGAGGGGCCAACCTTTGCCACGTAAACGTAGAGATTGACCAGAACGGACTCCTGCTGGTAGTTTGACATTAACTGAACCATCGGGAGTGGGTACATCAATAGATGCTCCCAGAGTCGCTTCATCTGGTGTGATTGGCACTTCGCATACCAAGTTATCGCCTTCCATTTGAAAGAAGGTGTGCGGCTGAAGTTCGACTTTTAAGTATAAATCCCCCCGTTGTTGAGTCATGGGGTTAATTTGACCTTTGCCCCGCACCCGTAAGCGAGTACCAGTTTTAGCCCCAGATGGAATGTTGACATCTATTGTTTCGTTACCTAAACTGAAGCGCTTTTTCACACCATTAAATGCTTCAGCAAAAGTTAGAGCGATCGCAGCTTCACTATCCTGGGTACTACCCGCACCTCCATCTTGAAACCCAAAATCGTTAAAGCTGCTGCTAAAATGGGTTGAAGTACCTGGAGAAGTGCGGTAAGAGTGACTTCGTGCCTGACTTTGGCGCCCCGCACCACGAGGGGGAGGACCACCAAAGCGTCCTAGCAACTCATTAATGAACTCATCAAAATTGCCGTATTGACTGAAGTCAAAGTTACCCATATCTGAGCCAGCACCGCCAGATGGGAAACCTTCACCAGCTTGTTTCCAATATTGACCGAATTGGTCGTACTTTTTACGTTTATCTGGGTCTGACACAACTTCGTAGGCTTCGCTAACTTCTTTGAAGCGTGCCTCTGCCTGTTTGTTGTTTGGGTTGACATCAGGATGGTATTTGCGGGCTAGTTTACGAAAGGCTTGTTTAATTTCCTCTGCACTGGCAGTCTTGCTGACTCCCAAAATAGCGTAATAGTCTTTGAAGTCGGTTGCAGCCATCTACCAGCCTCCTATAGAAATTCCCGTTATGTTTTAGAAGAGAGATGTTTAATTTGCCTGGTATGGTGCCAAACAAAAAGAATATGATTTCAAATTAACAAAAAATATAGAAAATCAAGTGTGGTTCTCGCTCACCAAGGAATCGCAATTCCCGTACTCCGATTTTTCTGATAAGCGGCTGAGGCTGTCTAGTCCTTCTTCCCGACTTGGGGGAGCATCCCGGAGTTGACGGTGCATCCGCAAAATAATTTCTTCTGGAACTTGGCGCGATCGCCTTTTATTCCGTGCCAAACACAGCCAAACTGGTGTATCCACCCAAATTCCCCTAATGTCGGTAAAGCCCAAGTTACGGGCTAAAGCAATGACTTCACGACGATGGCGGCGTTGGGCATTGGTGGCATCAAAAATAGCTGTATTAGTTGTGGAAATAGCTTGCTGAAATTGCCACTCAATTTCGCGCCAAATCAGTAACCACGGTCCTTGAACAGCTTGGGAACCGAACAATTTCCCCCGAATGGCATCGGTAGAAATTAGCGCCATTTGAGGGGATTGTGTCAGTAATTGTTTTGCCAAAGTTGACTTCCCGCTTCCTGGAAGACCAATCAGCAAAAAAAGTGAGCAGTGAGAAGTAAGAAGTGAGGAGTAATCAGAATTTTTAGTCATTAACTCCTAACTCCTAACTCCTAACTCCTAACTCCTAACTATTAAATGATTGTTCCATCAGGAATTACAGCATTTTTCATCACGACAACGATGCCACTACGGATGTAGAAACCTTGACTTTCTCGGTCAGCTTCTTGCACGTTATCTTTATTGATGATTTTGACATCGTGACCGATACTGGCATTTTTATCAATGATGGCACCGCGAATAATCGAGTCAGTACCAATACCTACAGGAATTTCACCTTTTTCTAGGTTACATTGGCGTTCTACAAAAGGTTGGTAAAAATCTGCACCCATGAGTAAGGACTCTTCGATGACACAACCAGATTCAATTCGCGATCGCACTCCCAAAACTGAATGTTGAATGCGGCAATTTTTCAAGATACAACCTTCGCCGATAATTGATTCTGTTACCTGGCAATCTAAAAGTTTACTTGGAGGTAAGTAGCGAGCGCGGGTATAAATTGGTGCTTTTTCATCGTAGAAACTAAAAGGTGGCTGGGGCTGCTGAGTCAGCGCTAGATTTGCATGATAAAATGCTTCGATTGTTCCAATATCTTCCCAGTAGTCATCAAAAAGATAAGCTTGAACGTTGTAATCTTTAGAGGCATCAGGAATAATTTCTTTGCCGAAATCAGTCCTTTCTGTACCTTCTCTCAACAACTTGAACAAAACCTCTTTTTTAAAGACATAAATCCCCATTGAGGCGATGTAAGGCTGCTCTTGGGCTTGTTCTTTTGTTAATCCTAGTACGCTTGTATCAACACGCATTTTGATTAACGCTTCACCTTTTGGTTTTTCGCTAAAATCGATTATCCTACCAGAATCATCAATTTTCATCAAACCAAAATCTGAGGCGCGGCGCTCATCAATGGGGATGACTGAGAGAGTAATATCAGCCCCCGTTTCTCTATGGCGCTGGATAAACTGGCGATAATCCATGCGGTAGAGATGATCGCCTGAGAGAATTAGATATTCGTCTGCATTCCATTCTTCCATTAACCAGAGGTACTGACGTACAGCATCGGCTGTACCTTGGAACCAGTTGGGGTTTTCTGGTGTTTGTTGTGCGGCTAGCACTTCTACAAACCCTTCATTGAAACCAGTAAAGTTGTAAGTACGGGCGATGTGACGATTCAGGGAAGCTGAGTTGAATTGTGTCAGGACGTAGATTTTGAATATTTCGGAATTTATGCAGTTACTAACAGGGATATCGATTAAGCGATACTTACCCGCCACTGGTACTGCTGGTTTAGCGCGTAGTTTGGTTAGTGGGTAAAGCCGAGTACCCGCGCCACCACCAAGGATGATTGATAAAACTTTTTTCACAAAATTTCTCCCAGCNTGCCTTTCAACTCTCACTCTCAGTTTAGGACTGTCTGCCACCACAAGTAAGGGGGATCATCTGATTCTTTGGGATGAATTTNNNAGAATGCTGGTATGTATGGATGGTGCGGCTGATAAGNNNAAAGATAGAACATTTGTATTAATTGGAATGAAAGTAGGGAGGCGATCGCTATAGCCGAAAAATTAACAGAGAATTGTTTTTGGAACATCAGATCAAACACTGAAGCTGCCTAAACTTTTCCTCTGATTTACCAAACGCAATTGCTGCGATCGCTTTAAATACTTCACCCAAGGTTCCTCTGACAACTGTGAAATGGCATTTGGTGACAGTGTTGCTGTGAAAATATCTTTACCACTGGTGACACTACTAACGCCCAAACTTTCTAAAATAGCGATCGCAGCCGAGTCCAAAACTGATTCGGTATGTATAAAAACCGCCAAACTGGGTTCCTCTAAGTTTGGAACATCATTTAGTGCTGTAGCAAGGGCAGCATCTAGCTTTTGATAATTCATCAGCAATTCCTTGGTAAAAAAGGTAGGCAATTTTTAGCCTATCCTACAACCAAGGTATCAAATTTATGAGTTTTCATTACCTATCTTTCTACAGACTTAATGCATGAATTTCTACGTCCAATTACAGATTTAGTGCTGTTATCTTTAGCTGTTGAGCTTTTTTCAAAACCTAAATGCCCAGTATGCTTGCAAGAGTAGGCAAATAAGTTTTGAAGACTTCGGCTAGTTTACTAGCATCCGTAACAGCAGATGCTATGCCTTTAAGAGCATTGAGAGCCATTGAGCAGAGTTTATTTCCTCGTTCTCCTGATGGCTTTTTCCCTTCTTCTGCTATTGCTAAAAAAGTTGAATAGATAAAGTGATAAGTTGCCAACCCAATAGTATCGCCATCAACCTCAGCCAAAAGAACAAAAGCAAGAGGCATTTCTCCAAATAAATCAATTTCTAGCTTTTGAGGAGTTGCTTTTACAGATTCAGGACAACCATCAAATTGGGCTTTCAAATAAATCAATTCCATAATGGCAGGAATATCCCTTTGGTTTGCATCTCTAATTAGAATATTTCTGCCTTTTATGTTCTCCCTATTTGCTACTTCACTAAAACTCATTTTGGGGAATAATTTCTGTCTCATTTTTTGCTGTATTTATCCACTCTTGCATTTCTGGAAGTGCCAAAACTGACTCCACATAATTTCTAGAAACATGATCTAACTCCACATCATAGGTGATAAACCGCAGGACAACTGGAGCAAAAAACGCATCAGCAATCGTGAAATTACCAAATAACAAATTGCCAGTAGTCCCAAACTTTTGACGTGATTCTTGCCAAATAGTAGTAATGCGGTCAATGTCTTGTTGTACGCCGGGTTCTAAACCTTTCCCAGGATATTTAGTACGGCAGTTCATTGGCATATTCTGACGCAAGTTTTGAAATCCTGAGTGCATTTCTGCACTGATAGAACGGGCTAATGCTCTTGCAGCCTTATCCTTTGGCCACCATTGCAAAGTTGGAAAAGTTTCAGCTAGATATTCACAAATAGCGAGAGAATCCCACACTGTTTGTTTATCGTGCAATAACACAGGTACTTTTCCTGATGACGAATATTGCCGAATTTTCAATGAATAATCTGGGTGGTTATAAAGAGGAATCCGAATCTCATTAAATTCCAAACCGAATTGCTTCATCGCTAACCAAGGACGAAGTGACCAAGATGAATAATTTTTGTTGCCGATTACCAAAGTAAGTTGTGTCATGTTTTTAATACCGATAAAGTTGTTCAATCCACATAAACACATCAGTTTCGGAACCTGAAGAAAAAGATTTTCTGGTCGCCGGGTCGTAAGCTTGCCAATAGATATTACCGTAGCGGTCAACCTTTTGCCAAACTTGTAATTCATTAGGATCTGCTAGGACTTCTTTGACAAAATTTTTCCAAATCAGATGCAGAGATTTCCAGAAGTTTGAGTGGATTTTTTTCTGGAATGACGGACTACAATTTATTTCTATATCTTCTTTTGATAGACACCTAATGTTATTGTTCATAAAATTATTCCTGAAAGTTGCTCAGTAAATAAAACAGTAACAACATCTCAATTAGGAATCAAATCATGGCTTGCATAGGTTCTATAAATAGGATTTATAGATATGAAAAATCACTAATACAACCTTTTTGCCACAATAAAGTCAGGATGTGTATACCCTTGTTCTCATCAATTGCCTATGAAACTCTCTCAACTCCGAGCCATAGTTGCAGTAGCAGATCGTGGTAACTTTAGTGAAGCAGCCTTAGAATTGCAGCTTTCCCAGCCTGCAATTAGTCATGCGATCGCCACCCTAGAAGAAGAATTGGGTGTACCATTATTTGCGAGAGGTCGTCACGGTGCTGTGCTGACACCAGCTGGAGAGCGTATTTTGTATCATGCGCGTCAAGCAATGCAGCATCTAAAGATGATGCAACACGAAGCAAACCTACATAAAGGTTTACACGGTGGCCATGTGCGAATTGCGGCTTTTCGGAGCGTTGCTACTCATCTATTACCAAAAGCGATCGCCCAATTTCACAATCAATTCCCAGAAATTGCTGTCACAATCATAGAGTGTGCTGCTTTCACGGATGTAGAGCAGTGTTTGCATGATGGACGTGCCGATATTGGTATTACCTGTCTGCCAACTGGTGAAGAATTTGAAACCTGGGAAATTTTTCGGGATGAGTATATAGCTTTACTACCACCAGATACCAAAATTAGCAGTCCGAAAATTACTTGGGAAGACATAGCAGCCTATCCGCTCGGTTTTACTTCCTTGTACTCCCTGTGGACGCATTCTTCACAACCACCTGAAGACTTTCGCAATTCCAATCCATACTGCTAGCGACATTCAAGAAGATTCCACAGTCGTTAGCATGGTGAATCAAGGACTGAGAGCAGCTATTATGCCTCGTTTAGCAGCTGTACCCATTCCCCTAAAGGTGCAGGTATACAGTTTACCTGCACCGCTTGAAAGAGTCATTGCAACTGCAACTTTATCTAATGCTCTGCAAGTACCTGCGGTATTCACATTTTTGGAGATGTTGAGTAAATTTGATTTTTATAGTTTAGCTAAATTCACTTATTGAACACATCCGAATTACGAACTTGTATTGAGCGTCTTGCCTTGAGCGTATCGCTAAAGCGAAAGCTCCGCTAACGCGTAGCGTCTCGTAGAGAAGTCGAAAGGAGCCGAAATATTACGCATTACTTAACCCAATGCCTCCTTTAGCGAATTCTTCAACGGTTTTTTGGGAGAATTCATGAGTTGCGATCGCCTGCAACATTGCCAATGGTAAAGTTAAATGATTCGCCCCGGCTTGCAACGATGCGGCTGCTTCTTCAGGAGATTTGATACTAGCTGCCAAGATTTCCGTATCACTACCTTTGAGTACGCTAGCCATATCCCGCACTAAAGCAATACCATCACCTAACAATCGGGTAGCTCGATTTACATAAGCTATGGCAATTTTAGCTCCTGCTTCCCGTGCTACTGCTGCCTGTGCTGCACTATAAATCGCTGTCACCGAACAGGTAATCTCTGGTGAGAGACTCGCCACCACTTCAAATCCTAACGGTGTTGCGGGAATCTTCAAAATTGTTTGTGAACCAATAATCTCGAAAGCTTTTCTAGCTTCAGCTAGCATCCCAGCTTTATCAGATGCCATAAGTTGATAGTATAACGGGCCATTTGTCAAGGCAACCAATTTTTTGAGCGTGGTTTCTGGTGGAGTATCGCTTTGAGATAACAGCGTGGGATTTGTGGTGATACCTTTTACCCATCCCCAAAGCTTAACAACTTCAGCTTCCGATGCGATCGCGGAGTCTAGATATAGTGCCATACTTAATTCCTCACTTTTCCTACCTGCATTTCTGCTGCTATACACCCTACATCGTTCAGAAGCTTTGCACTGATATTTCTGCCAATCCCTATCAGGTAAGTATTTTACCTGCTTATTCCCCTTTCCTGAAGAAATGCATCAAATGTAAACCTATCAGGTAGCGAAGTTTGTGCGCCTGGTTTTGTTGCTGTCAAAGCACCCGCTGCTGCACCCCAAACAACTGCTTGATGTAAGGAAAGTCCTTCAAAAAGTGCTGCCGCTAAACCACCATTAAAAGCATCGCCTGCGGCTACTGTGTCAACTGCATGAATTGAAAACGCAGGTACAAAAAACTTTTCTTCAGCAGTGGCACAAAAAACACCCTTAGCACCCAATTTGACGATCGCACATTTCACACCCCGTTGTAATAAAACCGCAGCAGCTTTGGCTGCTTGTTCTTCTCCATTCACAGGAAAACCAACCAACTGCGCTGCTTCAACTTCATTCGGTGTAATAATATCAACCAATGGATACAATTCATCTGGTAAATTAGACTGTGCGGGTGCGGGGTCAAAAATTACTTTTATATTTGCACCTTTTGCGGCTTTAGCAGCAGCAATCACGGCAGTAATCGGAATTTCTAGTTGTAAAAGTAGTGCTGTAGCTTCTGGTAATAAGTGGGATAATCGCTCTACATCTTCTTGATTGACGCGCCCATTTGCACCAGGAATAACGACGATTTGATTTTCACCAGTCTGACTCACGGTGATAATAGCGACTCCAGAACTAACAGTTTTATCCACAAAAATGTTATCAGTCTGCACACCAGATGTTTGCAAATTGTTAACAAGTTCCTTACCAAAATCATCTGCACCTACACGCCCTACTATCTGGGTAGGAATGCCCAATTTTGCTAATGCTACGGCTTGATTGGCTCCTTTCCCTCCCGAAACTTTAAAAAATTCTTCTCCTAGCAACGTTTCTCCTGCGACTGGCAACCGGGGTGTTGTTGCTACCAAGTCTATATTTATGCTGCCGAAGACGATAATACTCATAATGCTGATTTCTATTGATAATATTATAGGATGCGATCGCAAACTGCATAAATATCGCCTTTACTCAGGAACTTGCATAAGAACTGTGATGTCTACGATGGGCTGTTAGGTGACGCACTAGGCTAAGACATCTAAAAATATCCTATTTTGGGATTATCCGAAATCGGGTTTATTGTGTTCAACGTATACATAGTGCTAAAGCCAAGGCACAATGAAATTTGTTTTCAGCCAAGACTATGAAATATTCCGTCGCTGTATGATTGCGGCTCGTAAGGAAGCAAAATTAACTCAACAGACTCTTGCTA
Organism: Nostoc sp. GT001; assembly: GCF_030382115.1. Classification (NCBI taxonomy): domain Bacteria; kingdom Bacillati; phylum Cyanobacteriota; class Cyanophyceae; order Nostocales; family Nostocaceae; genus Nostoc; species Nostoc sp. GT001. The sequence goes on along the minus strand of NZ_JAUDRJ010000003.1, from coordinate 2,065,646 downwards.
AATCGTTGAAAAAGCCACAATCTTTTGTAGCCAAATACGAAAATGGTGAACGGCGGTTAGATGTAATTGAGTTTCTATTAGTTACTCGCGTAATCGGTATAGATCCTTGCGATATTCTCAGAAAAGTTGAACAAGGAATATCTGAAGCATCTTGTGAGGAAGAGGTATGAAGACACAGGATGTAATCAGGCTGGCATCTCAGTATATAGATAATTTATCGGGTCATATTTTTGACGTTTTAGATATATCTAAGCCTGTAACTGTAGATGCAGCACTAAACTTGGCTAAAGTTATTTCAAAGCTTTCACCCTTACTCGGAAATTTAATCGAATTTAACACAGTAGAATTTTTGAATAAACAAAATGAATTTTCTGACTTTGGAAACTGGCAGAGACAAGATCCAGGTTTTCCAGATACTATTTTTGTAGGAAAAGTTCAACCGACACCAGGATTAGAAATTAAAGCATGGTTTCCATTAGCAACAGAAATAACAGCACGCTTTAAAGACAGTCAAAATCATTTTAAGTACGATCAAACCTATGTTGCTATGCTGGCATGGTTGCCGGAGAAAATTATCTATGGCAAGCCTCGTATTCTTGATGTATGTGTTGTCTCTGGTTTGTCTGTAGCTTTAGCTAGAGATACTCATTATCATAATCCGCCAGATTATATTGTTTTGGAGCCAGAAGATACAACTCAAAGAACAGCAAATTTACAGCAGACAAACACTAGCGGTTATAAATTTCAAGGATCTGTTGAAGAGTTATTAGAAGCTAAAAAAATAGTTGACTCATGGGGTGTTGAAGGAAAAATCTATAAACCAACTAGAGAATATCAGCACCTTCTACGTGAACTATTGATCCGGTATAAATACAGACTGGATACTAATTTTGCAAAGATGGACAGAATTGTGCATCCAGGTATTGAAAAATTTAAGCAGCGTGTCTATAATATTGAAGTTTCTAGTATTACAGTTAGTCAATGGAATAAGCTGCTATCAAGTCATCGAGAAGACAGAATCAAAAAATTTTTACAAGATTATCTAGAGATTAGAGAAGCGAGCATTGATGAACTTCTTGATTAAATCTCTGCACTCCATAATAAAAATAATCTGGATCAATTTCGCAAGAGTAAGCTTTTCGTCTCAGTTTACGTGCTGCTAGAGATGTACTGAATAGTCCTCCGAAAGGTTCCCAGATAACATCGTTCTCATCACTTGAAGCTTCAATAATAACGCCCATCAAATCAAGAGGCTTCTGATTAAGATGTAGTGCTTTTCCAGAAGGAATCTTAACTCTTTCATTGCCCCGTAGAGCTTGTCGATCCCAAACATTTGTAAAACCATAAGGGCATTTGAATTTTGAGCGCATCTTACTCCATTGTTGTCCTGTTAAAGATTGGTTTCCATCTAAAGAAAAGTAAGGTCTTCCTTCTGGATTTCCATGATCGTTTGCATAGTTCACTAACCTCTCAAACATCTCTGGAGGAGGGAAATACCATAAGTGTCCTTGATCGAAATACTTCCTAGTTGCAGCATTAGCTACACCACAAGCCTCGTTTGCTTGTCGTCGTCGTAATCCAGAACGTTTCCACTCTTTTAACAACCATTCTTTCAGGGTCAGTTCCTTGACTTTAACTTCTCTTACATATTGAACACACACTTCTGTAACAACAGGAAATCTACGAATTTTTTCTGTATTAACATTCCCTGCTATATGACCTTTTCCTTTGTTCCAAATATTACAATTAGCATAACGCCAACCATGCTTTTCTAAAATTGGATGCACAACAGCCCAGCCAATTTCTGAATTCCAAAACCATAGTGTTGTGCATGGTATGGCTGCTTTTGACCATGCTTCAATATGAGGTTCATACCAATTAGGTAAATCAATATGATCTGAAGTATCTCCTTCAAAACCAAGAACACCGTAAGCTCCATCTGAAACGATGACTGTAGGCTGCTCCCAATTGTTGTAATGTTCGAGACTATCACCCATATATAGAGCAACACTTTCATCATTCCATGCAGAAAAATTTAAGTTAGTGTTGAGGTTGACTACTTTTCCACGACCAACTGTGCTGGTAGCCTTGCGTTTTAAAGTCTTGAGAGAACTCGGTTCTGGGTTAGATAGACTCATTTATTGGTTTACTTGGCTCTGAAACTTGAGTACCTCTGATTTTATCCTATTTTGGGATACTTATATCATAATGTAGCTAGTATTCCTATAGGTATGCGATTTGTTACAATTGTTTTAACGCTTAACTAAAGATAAATTTGGTGTCAGCCTTTGCAAAACTTGCTTCAACACCATCACTGTCCAATCTATATCAGCTTCCGTCGTCTCACGCCCCAATGTGATGCGAATTCCACCCAAAGCGGCTTTTTCCGAATAGCCCATCGCTAAAAGTATCGGGCTAGGACTAAGTTTACCACTGTGGCAGGCAGCACCAGCACTGATGCCAATGCCTGCAAGGTTTAGCTGTCGCACCAAGGTTTTACCGCTAAGTTTTTCCCCATCGGCGTTTTCTAAGCACATACTGACATGATGAGGTAAACGATCGCAAACATCCCCTGTAGGGATTAAACCAGGAATCTCAGCTAATTGGGCAAAAGCGCGATCGCGTAATTCAATCAATCGTGGTGTTTCTGTAGCCAATTCTTCGGCTGCTAATTCTGCTGCTACACCAAACCCCGCTATTATCGGTACTGCTTGCGTACCAGAACGCAGTCCCATTTCTTGCCCACCACCACCCAGCAAGGGCATTAACTCCACACCAGGACGCACATATAACGCTCCTGCACCTTGCGGCCCATATATTTTATGACTGGAAAGGCTAAGTAAGTCTACAGGAAGTTGTTGCACATTTATGGGTAAGCGTCCCGCAACTTGCACCGCATCTGTGTGGAACAAAGCACCATGCGATCGCACAATTTTACCCAGTTCTGCGATCGGTTGCACAGTCCCAACTTCACTTTGACCGTAAATTATAGAAACTAAGGCTGTGTTATGTCGCAACGCCGCTTTTAAATTTAAGGGATTGACTCTACCTTTAACATTTACAGACAAGCGCGTAACTTCCCAACCCCACATTTCTAGCAACCTTGCTGTCTCAGAAATTGCAGAATGTTCAACGCTGGAGATAATTAGATGTTGAGGTACAGCATACAACCGAGCCACACCCATAATCGCCAAATTATCTGCCTCAGTGCCACCAGAGGTAAAAACAATCGATTCAGGGGTAGCGGCATTAATTAAACCAGCAACTTGGACTCTGGCTTGTTCTACAACCGTTGCCGCCCGTTGTCCCCACTCATGTAAACTGGAGGGATTGCCCCACTGTTGAGTGAGGATTGTTTGCATAACTGCGATCGCTTCTTTTCGAGTTGGAGTAGTGGCGCTGTAATCTAGATAAATTTGCATAAAACCGATAATAGTGAGAACACACGTTGGTGATAGACTGCGGATTTGTCAGCATATACAGTTTTAGTGAACAAATCCTGAAAAAAATATCTGTAATTTTACATCTAGCAGTGAATTTTTTCCTTGACTTGGAAACTTATTTCTCTACTTAATTCAGAACACAAAATTTTGGGAATGATAAATATATCCACTCCCAATCCACTTTTAACAGATTACAGTGCAACTTATCTCTAGACAAAGATATTTTTTATATATCTTTTTACTGATATTCTCCCTCCCTGGTTGTCAACGAGTCCAGTCTTATAATCAGCGTCCAGCACCCTTACCACAAGACCCGTTAATTCAAGCTTACTTTAACCATTCTGAGTCTTCAGAATACCAAGAAGCTTACCGTCAGCAAACTCGCCTGGGGGATGATTTAGAAAAACAGATTGTGGATGCGATTACACAAGCTAAATCTACAGTAGATATAGCGGTACAAGAATTACGTTTACCCAAAGTTGCCCAAGCATTGGTTGATAGACAAAAAGCTGGGGTAAAAGTCAGGATAATTTTAGAAAATATCTATAGCCGACCTTGGAGTAGCTTAACATCTGCTGAAGTAGGTAAGTTAGATAAAAGAGAACAGGAACGCTACAATGAATTTCGCAAATTTATCGATATTAATCAAGATAATCAACTTAGTCCGGCAGAAATCAATCAAAGAGATGCTTTGATAATTTTGCAGAATGCCAAAATTCCCTGGCTAGACGATCGAGCAGATGGTTCAGCGGGTAGCAGCTTGATGCATCATAAATTTGTGATTGTGGACAATCGCCTAGTAATTATCACTTCAGCTAATTTTACATTAAGTGATACTTCGGGTGATTTTACAAATTCTAGTAGTTTAGGCAATGCTAATAACTTATTGCAGATTGACAGCCCAGAATTAGCTGCTTTATTTACAGAAGAGTTTAATATTATGTGGGGTGACGGGCCGGGAGGTCAACCAGATAGTCGATTTGGTTTGCAAAAGCCGATACGTTTACCTAAACAAATAACTTTAGGTAATACCAAAATTACTGTGCAATTTTCGCCTACTTCTCCAACTCAACCTTGGAGTAACAGTAGTAACGGTTTAATTGGTAAAACTTTAGGTTCAGCAACCAAGTCTATTGACATGGCCTTATTTGTCTTTTCCGAACAACCTCTTGCCAATATTTTAGAAAAACGCCATCAACAAAGCGTGCAAATTCGCGCTTTAATTGAACCACAATTCGCCTACCGCCCTTATAGCGAAGCCTTAGATATGATGGGGGTTGCTCTTAGTAACAAATGTAAATATGAAATTGACAATCATCCTTGGTCAAATCCAATCACTACCGTAGGTGTACCTGTATTACCCAAAGGCGATTTATTGCATCACAAATTTGGTGTTATTGATAGTCAAACTGTAATTACAGGCTCTCATAATTGGTCAGATGCTGCTAATAATGGTAACGATGAGACGCTTGTAGTGATTGAAAATCCGATAGTTGCTGCCCATTATATGCGAGAATTCGCTCGTCTTTATACCAAAGTCAAACCCGGTTTACCACCAGCAATTCAAGAAAAAATTAAATTAGAACAAACACGGTGTCCTCAGATAAAAACTTCTTCATCAAGTGAAGTACAAGCAAATCAAAAAGTCAATATCAACACCGCAAGTTTAGAAGAATTGGCAACTCTCCCTGGCGTGGGTAAAAAATTAGCGCAGCGAATAATTATTAGTCGTCAACAGCAAAAATTTACATCTTTACAAGACTTAGAAAGAGTTCCAGGAGTGAGTGCTAAAATGTTGGGAAAATGGAGCGATCGCATAATTTGGTAGCAGTCTTTATTTACTTTTAGCAATTGCTAATTGGTAAATATAGCGATTTTTTTGATAAAAGGCTTGATTTTGCATTAGCCCACCTCCGTGGGCTACCCTGCGGGAAGCCGCAAAGCGTCTATGTTTGTGTAGCCGCGAATTCTATTCGCCAAGGCTGTAAGATTACTAGCTAGCTAAATCAACCAAACTGCGATAGCGCCCATTCTGAGAAAATCGTTCTGCGATTATTTGTTGATAAACCGCTTCATAGCCATCGGTCATGTGTTCAACGCTGAAAAGGTTTTCGACATACTGACGACAAGCATAACGGTCTAACTCGATGACGCGATCGATGGCACTGATGCACTCTTGAATATTATTGCAGAGGAAACCCGTCTTGCCGTGAGAAATTACCTCTTCAGTAGACCCCAATTTCATCGCAATCACTGGCGTACCAGAAGCCATTGACTCTACCATCACCAATCCAAATGGTTCCCGCCAAGTGATGGGGAATAGAGTTGCTACTGCACCTCCCATTAGGGCATTTTTTTGAGCATGGTTAGCTTCACCCAGATACTCAATTTGCTCTCCGTCAATATGTGGTTTAATTTCCTTCTCAAAGTATTCCACATCAACGACATCAATCTTACCTGCCATTTTTAAATGCCAACCAGTTTCTTTGGCAATTTCTATAGCTAAGTGCGCTCCCTTCTCTGGAGACATCCGACCTAAAAACGCTAAGTAAGGAGGAGCTTCTGGTTGGGAGTGAAACTCATAACTGCTGACATCAATCCCGTTGTAAACCGTCGCTACATAGTTCAATCCTAACCGTGGTTCTCGTTGTGCATCAGAAATATTGATGTAGGGTTGTTTTTTACCAAAACTAAACATCTTTTCGTTGTCAGGAGTAAAAATACCGTGCAACGTGTGAACCGTAGGAGTTTTTACCAGATTTGCGTAAGCCAACGCCCCATGTCCGATATGGGAGTGAATAATATCAAACTCTTCTGCGCGTTCGTACACCGAAGCTAGATTCAGCATCTCGTAAATGCCGTAATCTTTGATAGTAGGATCGAGTCTGAGAGCGCGGGGATGAACTGAAGTTAGTTTTGCTAGACTAATAGAATCTCCCGATGCAAATAAAGTTACTTCATGTCCGCGTCGGACTAACTCATCGGTCAGTAACCCTACTACTAACTCTATGCCACCATAAGCTGGAGGCGGAACTCTCTCCCACAGTGGAGCTAATTGAGCAATTTTCATCACAAACCTCCTAAAAAATAAAACTTGAATTAGAAGTTTTTTATTTCTGTTGTTTTAGTGCTTGTAATTTATCCACCTTGGCATCAGAAAGTAACTTCAGATACTAAACTTATTAACAATTTCCCTTAAATCTTAAGCTGTACCTTCTATATTGTTTGTCTATCCTAGTACGGAAATTACCCACTCCTAAAGAGGTAGCTGTATTCTGATTTATTAATTTTTATGTTATTTATATTAGTTTTCAATAGAAGTTTTTTTCTAAACAGAAACTTTCTATAATCATCAAAAACTGTCATTAAAAGGTAGCTTTGACTGAAAAAGCTCTATTTATAGACATCAATCATCCAATTTTAAAATGTTAATTAAAGAATAAAGTCTGTAGACACTCTTTGGGCGGCTTTCCGTACTCTAAAGGATCATCTCTAGCCGAAGAAAAGGTAAATTTTCGTAAAGTAGTTACTTTGAAATCAGAAGTAGCAATTTTTATGAGAATTTCTATCCAAGTTCCTAAAAGTAAAATTAACCTGACTTTTAAATTTGTATGAAAAAAAGCAAAAAATCTAACCCGAACCGTTCCGCTCGTTGTGTTATGTTGAAATCTGCCTAATTTTATTGCTTGATTTTAGGGGTTATTTTTCGTCTTTTTTCGACCTCCTGAACGCCTCATAAATTTAGGGGCTTGTATCCCTTTTTGAATTTTGAATTCGAGCGATCGCGCACCGTCTCGTAGAGAAGCGAGAATCACATTAAAATGACTCATAAAATCTCTGCGTTCTCTGTGCCTCTGCGGTTCGATAAATAAATTTTAAATCGTAATTGACTTATTGCATAAAATATGCTATTTTATATTGCTATCAATAATATATATAAAATAAACGTGAATATCTCTCCATCTCTCAAAAAACCGCGTGTCTCATGGCAGGCGGTTTTCTCACTGTTGATATTTGTGTTCATGTACCTGCCCATACTAGTACTTGGCTTTTATAGCTTCAATCAGTCACCCTACAGTGCAAATTGGCAAGGATTCACTCTCGATTGGTATCGTAAGTTGTTCAGTGACGATCGCATCTTATCAGCTTTGCAAAACAGTATGATCGTTGCTGGTTGTGCCGTGGCAATTTCCGCAGTACTGGGAACCTTGATGGCAGTTGGGTTGGCGCATTACGAATTTCCTGGTAAAAAATTGTATCGGGGTATTGCTTACCTACCATTGATTATTCCCGATATTGCGATCGCAGTGGCTACCCTAGTATGTCTAGCAGCCTTTGCGATACCTTTGAGTTTATGGACAATAGTTGCAGCCCATGTGGTGTTTTGTCTGGCTTATGTCGGACTTGTGGTTGCTTCCCGACTGACTAATTTAGATCCACACTTAGAAGAAGCAGCACTAGATTTAGGTGCAACACCAACCCAAGCTTTCATCAAAGTATTGCTACCTCAATTAATGCCTGGGATTGTCGCTGGTTGTCTCTTGGCTTTTGTTCTTAGCCTAGATGACTTTCTTATTGCTAGTTTTACTGCTGGTAGTGGTTCTAACACCTTGCCAATGGAAATTTTTAGCCGCATTAGAAGCGGAGTTAAACCTGATATTAACGCGCTGAGTGTCATGTTAATTTTAGTATCTGCGATCATTGCCCTTGTAGCGGAATTAATTCGCGCTTCTGGAGAAAATAAAACTTTTAAATAATAGTCGCAATTGGCAATAAAAGTTATAGGTAGGTGATTTCGTTCTTCGTGAACTTTTTTAGATAGTAAACAACAGCTATATTAAAATTGAGGGTGCATTACGGCAAGCCTAACGCCCAAACATTATGGCAATGTGCCGTACTTTCTGCTAACACAACGTCATCGTATAGATAAGTCAATAAATATAATTTATTCATTCTTATGCCCTCGTGTGAAAGATAGTTTTAAGCACATAAATCAACTTCCGTGTTCGCTTCTCTACATAACTGTTTTCAATTAGATAATATTGGGGCTAACTTTGGAGAAGATGCTATTTCCCCCTCATTATGCAAATCTGCCAAAATCCCAATTGCTCAAATCCATTCAACTCTGATAGCAATAGATTTTGCGTGAGTTGCGGACAAAGCAACTTTGGTAAACTTCTCAGAAACCGTTATCGCGTATTAAGACTATTAGGCGAAGGTGGATTTAGTAGAACCTATGCTACAGAAGATGTAGACAGACTAAACGCCCCTTGCGTCATCAAGCAATTTTTCCCGCAGTTTCAGGGAACAGGACAACGCACTAAAGCCGCAGAATTTTTCAAAGAAGAGGCTTTTCGGTTGTATGAACTGGGAGAAAATCATACGCAAATTCCCAGATTACTAGCTTATTTTGAACAAGGTACTAGCTTGTATCTCGTACAAGAATTTATTCAAGGAAAAACTCTTTTACAAGAAGTTCAGCAACAAATTTATGGCGAACAACAAATTTGGGAACTTTTAGCTGATTTATTGCCAGTTCTGCAATTTATTCATACTCATAACGTCATTCATCGCGATATTAAACCAGAAAATATCATCCGCCGTGCAAGTGATGAAAAACCCGTATTAATTGACTTTGGCGGTGCTAAACAAGTAACACAAACCAGTATCGGAAGACAAGCTACAGTAATTTATACCCTTGGCTATGCCCCAACAGAACAAATGGCTGGATTTGCTTGTCACGGCAGTGATTTGTATGCTTTGGGCGTAACTTGTGTGCGTCTTTTAACTCAATGTTTGCCCTTGCAGGATGCTTCTGGACAGATTAATGACCCTATTTATGATGCCATGAGCGCTAAGTGGTTGTGGCGCGAACGTTTACAAGAAAAAGGTATTACTATCAGCGACGAATTAGGAAAAATTTTAGATAAATTACTCAAACATCTACCGAGTGAAAGGTATCAAACAGCAGTAGAAGTCATCAACGATGTAGAGTTAGCCACATCGAACATTGAACCTATTGCCTTAAAAATTGTTTCGATGCCTCAACCTATATTACCGCCGCTACCACAAAAAGTAATCGTCCCATTACCCCCATTAGAAACCTTTGAATTTAACGTAGTGACAGTAGACACAGGTGGTAGAGAAGTAAACCGCATGAACTGTAATGCAAACTTCTTTGCTGAAGAATTAGGTAAGTCTGTCACATTAGAAATGGTATCGATTCCTGGTGGGACTTACATGATGGGTTCACCAGAATTTGAAGGAGATGCTGACGAACGTCCTCGACATCAAGTTACCGTTGAACCATTTTTTATGGGGAAATTTCCTGTAACTCAAGCACAGTGGAGAGTAGTAGCAGCTTTACCCAAAGTCAAACAAGCTTTAAATCCCCATCCATCGAAATTCAAAGGTTTAGATAGACCAGTAGAAAATGTATCTTGGTATGAGGCTGTAGAATTCTGTCTCAGGCTATCAGAAAAAACTGGACGCGACTATCGTTTACCAAGTGAAGCGGAATGGGAATATGCTTGTCGGGCTGGAACTACAACCTCATTCCACTTTGGCGAAACGATTACCTCTGAGTTAGTCAGCTGCACTATGGAACCAAAAAGCAAATTCCGTAAAGAAACAACAAACGTCGGTAGTTTTGAAGTCGCCAACGCCTTTGGATTGTACGATATGCACGGGTTAGTTTGGGAATGGTGTGCTGATTCGTGGCATAACAATTACAATGACGCACCCTTAGATGGAACAGCTTGGGAAGTTGGCGGTGATATAAATCGTCGGGTGCTACGCGGTGGTTCTTGGAGTTTCAGTGCAGAACTGTGTCGCAGCGCTAGCCGTAGCTGGAATGAGTCAGACGGTGGACTGAGGGTTTGTGGCTTTAGAGTAGTATTTTCTGTAGAGGAGATTATTTAGTAATTTAATACTAGGCTATATAAATTATGAACAACAGAATTGAGAAAGGTGACATAGTAGTTATAAATAAAAGTGGAAAATATTATCAGCAAGTGGGTGAAGTTAGTGAGGTAGATTACAATATTTTCTTTGTCAAAATAGTTTTAGTAAAGTTAGGTAATCAAGAAGAAGCCTTTGAAGAAAAAGATTTACAATTACAAACTAAAAAGCCCACCTTGCAAGAAATAATTGTATCAGTAGACAAAATTTTAGAACAAGTTGCTCAGATTGCCCACTTGCCGACACAAGAGAAAGTAGAGTTACCCAACCGTTTGAAATATCTGAAATTAGATATTCCTAAACTAGATAAGCAGTTGATTCAAAAAAACTTCGACAGTATAGATAAAATACTCGCAGCAACAAGAGAAACAGACTCATCAGCAAGCTTTTGGCAGGAAATAGGTCCTAATTTGGAGAAAATAAGCTGGTGGATTAGAACAAGTTTGTGAACTAAGAAGTAAATCGGCGATAATAAATCAGCTTTCTTTGGTTCTCAGTTAGAGTCTGCAAATGCCTAATTAGACTTCTTGCATGAATCAAAAACCCTGACCCTCAATCCCTCTCCTAACCTTGGGAGAGGGATTTTAAAATTGGCTCATAAATAATTTAGATTGGACATAATTAAACGTAACTATATTTTTTTCATCTTCTCTACTTAATGCTTTATAAATTAAGCTATACGCCTTATTTTGAGTAGTAATTTTTATTTGTACCCGCTTAGTTAATTTTGCATTTGTAACTATATGATTGGAATTTTGCTATTAACTAGACTTTTGCCTAGTCTTAACTTTTGAGAATAGTTGGTTAGCAGTAATTTCTGACCTTATAGATTAATAAATGACATTTTTTATGTAAAATAAACTACGAAGATCATCAGAAATATATATGCATTTTTTTCAGTTTGTAGGGATTCTTGGTTGTACGACAGCAGCTTTTATCTCAATAGCACCCATACAGGTAGAAGCTGCAACTTTTAAAGTGATATCTGGAGTCACCAGCATCGATCGCGATCACGAAGAGATTCTTAGTAGTATTGGGCTAAACTTGACAGGTACTAATCAGACAGTTGCACCAATTCCTAGCAATTATTTAGTTGGCTTCAACATCGACTCGCTTACTAACTTCACGTTCAGTGACAAGGGCGGTTTTACTCCGCTCTCAGGTACAATCGAGCATACTGGTACTGTTACATTCAACGATCAAATTACTGTTGGTGACTTTTCAATCGGTTTTGCTCCAGAACGTACTGTCACAGGTGCCAGTGGACTTGTTTTAAGAGATACATTTTCTTTAAATACAATTTTGTTTGATTTGAGCGCTCCGGGACTTGTGGCATTTGATGGCCAAAATTTAACCATCCCTGATGTTCAATTGTTGATTTCTCCAGAGTTTGCTGATATATTAGGCGACTCTAAATTGACCGGTTTGTTTGCTGGAACTGCACGAATTGATGCTCAAGTTACTGCCGTACCTGAACCTGATAGTGTACTAGCAACTTTAGTAGCAGGTGCGGCTCTTTTAGCAGCTAGGTTTTATACTCAAAAAATTAAATGCACCTGATATTTTGAAGCATAGCCAAGCAAAAGTTAGCTCTACAACCAACGTTTAATCCTTTTCAAATCTCGTTCCTAGCCTCCGCTGGAACGAGACAACCCAATTATCACGGCTCCTACAAATCTTTTAGGTAGTAGCGAGATTTGACCGAAAGATGTTTTGGCTGAAGAACTATGTAAATTCCCACAAATACAATAATGCACCGCACCTGTGTTTTAGCTATTTTCCTTTTCATCGGCTTACCAATAACCATTTTAAGCATATACTTTAGCTTAAATTATTCAGGCTTCTGCTTTGCCAAAATGCGTTATCTCAGCGATGAGGAGAGATTTGGAATGGTTTTTGATTATCAAAATGAGCGAACAGATTTAGGACGAAGCAGTTACAACTACATCAAGTATGCAAGTTTTGATGAATATATCAAACAAAATCCAGACTGCTGTTCTATAAATCCCGGTGGCCCTTACGAGATTCGACATTCTTCATTTTTAGATCGTATATTTGGATATGATGCTCGCGATGTCATAGTTATTAATTTAAAAGTGCGTTATTTAGATGAAAACGGGCATAAGAGAGTGTTTGAAACGCGTTTTGAAAATACTTTACAAAATTGTGGGCATCCCCATTAATGATTTTTTTATTAAACAACTCAAAAACATTGGAGAGTAATAATGGCAAACCTAACAAAATTTGAAATCAGGTAAAGCTAGTATTATCGCCACTGACTATCTTTTCTGGCAGCTAATATCTAACTAAAATACTAGTGATAGTTTTGAAACTCATACTGGCAATGCAAATATACCAGGCGATTAGAAATCGCGGCTACACAAACGAAGTCCGCCTACGCGGACTTAAAGAATTTGAAACCCACGTAGGTGGGTTTTGTCTGTATAGCCGCGAGTTCCATTCGCCAGGACACATGTATTTTTACAAAAGTGAGATGCTCCCGATTATGCACTCTTTCAAATGACTTGTGATTTGTTTGATGCTTCCATACATCACCCCTGAGTAGTTCCCAGTTTTTAACCGTGAATAAAAAAGTAGGCAGTCATGCTAAAAGCAACAATCATCACAAATTTCCGAATTAAGTGCGGTTCAAGTTTACGAGCATAATGGGCACTTAAGTAACCACCAAGAGAGCCACCGACTGCCATCAAAATAGCTTGATGCCAAGCAATCACACCTGCAAAAAGAAATGGAACGATCGCAATACCATTGATACAACTCCCTAAAAATGTCTTGAAAGCATTCATTTTGTGGATACTTTTGATACCTAACAATGTCAGAGTTGCCAGCATTAAAATCCCTATACCTGCGCCGAAGAAACCGCCATAGATGGCGATCGCTAGTTGAGCTAGTGCTAAATTAAACAACGGTACAGATTCCGGTGATGTATTCTGGTTTCGACGCTGCAACCACTTTTTGAACGGTTCGCCAAAGGTAAACACAACTGTTGCTAGCAGCAATAGATAGGGAATCAGCTTTTTAAAGACATCTGGCGATGTATACAACAAAGCTATGGAGCCAATCATGCCACCAACTAAACTGACGCCACATAGAAGTAAAAAATCTCGCCGCTCGATGCCCAAATCTTGACGATATGCTCCAGCACTGGCTAGGGCAGCCACCCAAATTGCAGTATTATTGGTGGCGTTAGCTGCGATCGGGGGTACACCTGTAAAGATGAGAGTTGGAAATGTGATAAAACTTCCACCACCAGCTACAGCATTTAAGCCACCTGCAATGAAAGCAGTACTAAAGAGAAGTAAGCTATGGAAAAGTGTTAAAGATGGTGGCATTATTTACGAATTATTAATTTGGGAATATCACTTGGAGAATGGGCAATCAAGTCAGCACCATGAGCTTTTAATTCCTCCTCAGTTCCATAGCCATAGGTGACACCAATTGAGGCGATTTGATGGCGCTTGGCTCCAATGATGTCATGGGAGCGATCGCCTACCATCACCACAGTAGAGGGTAAAAGTTTTTCTGTTAGTAAAATGTGTTTAATTAAGTCACCTTTTATGCTCCGCGTTCCGTCAAGTTCGCTACCATAAACACCATCAAAAAGCAACGACAAGCCAAAATATTCAATAATCTGCACCGCATAAATATATGGTTTAGAAGTTGCAACAAAAGTTTTATAACCAGCAATACGAATTGCTTTTAAAGCTTCTGTCATTTGGGGATAAAGTGAGTTTTCAAATAATCCAATTGTGGCAAAACGACGACGATAATATAAAATAGCTTGTTCAATTACTGTGCTATCTAAGGTATTGAGTAATTGCGAAAAGCTATCTTTCAGTGGTGGGCCAATACACCAATGTAATTCATCAGCATTCGGTGGTTTGTAACCGAGTTCAGAGAGCGCATACTGAATGCAACTAGTAATACCAGGTTTAGGATCTGTCAAAGTCCCGTCAAGATCGAAAAGGATAGCGGAGAAAGGCATATTTTAATTCGTAATTCGTAATTCGTAATTAAGAAAGTAATGTTCTAAAATTACCTAATTTTCAATTCTCAATTCAACTCCTAATTTTGAGCGATTTTACAAAGCCTTCTGCACTAAGTAAGGCGATCCCCAATGTGACAACACCAATCCCCACGCTCTGAATCACGTTTAAAGTTTCGTTAATCGTTATCCATGCAACTAAGGCCGTCAATGCTGGACTGCTAGAGCCGATTATGGAGGCGGTAGATGCGCCAACCATCCGAATTCCCACATTGTTTAAAGTGTGTCCGAGAAAGCTGACAAGACCGGAAAATATGCTACCAATCCATAGGGGTGTCCAGTCAAGTTGAGCGCTTTTACCTGGCCAGAACACTAAGCTAACACCAGAGAGCAGTAGAGTACAGGCAAAACTGATCCAGGTAAAGGGAATTGGATGGAATTTTTCTAAACATTTTTGAGCAATGATGCCATAAAAGGCATAAACGATCCCAGCGCCAAAACTAGCGAAAATACCGATCGCAATGGTATGACTGCTGTAGGTAGCAGAAGATTGGGGAATCGTGAGAGCGCTTCCCACCAGAATAATAGCCATTACCAGCCAACGGAACAATGTGGGGCGATGGCCAAAAAACCTCCAAGATAGTAGTGCTGTAAATACGGGATAGGTGAAAAAGAGGGTCAAGGCAATACCTGTGGGAATCAAGCCAATAGCAATGTAGAGTGAGGCAATATACACAAACATCAGCACTCCACAGCCAAGAGCTTGGATTAGAACATCCCTACGGTTGCGAGTGAACAAGTCTTGGAGTTCTGTCCAAGCAGATGGATATAGCTTGAATGATAAAGATGCCATGAGTGGAACCACCAGCAGCATTCGCATGAACATCAGCAAGAAGGAATTCTGCAAATCCGGTTTAACGTATCCACCGACTAAAAATAAACCTAGTACGAGATGTTCTGAAAACAAAACTCGGACAGTAACGTTGTGAAACGTTAAAACAAAGGAGGATAGAAGAACCGTTAGGATGCCCAACACGATAAAAAGTTTCCTTAGAGACGACTTGATTGTATTGTTAAAACCACTGGAATAACAAACCAGATGAAGTTTGAGGAAATCAAAGCCGTCGCTTCAAAAGACGCGATAAATCGCCGTCTCTACAGGGAATCCATCAATTCTAGTCCAAGTGCAGAGGCTTTGAAAAAAACTGGTCAATAAATATCACTGAAATACCTGAAAGATATTTCAGTGATATTTATTAGTCTGTCAAGCTTAAATTGATGGGTAAGCAAGTTCATCGTAAGGACTTTAGCCCTTATTTTCTAAGCACTAAAGTCCTTACAACAAATCCTCAAAACTAGCTTGACAAAGTACTACTGGTCTATGGCATTAATTTTGTGGTGTTCAGATCCCCGACTTCTCGAAGAAGTCGGGGATCTGAACACCACTAACCTCTCAAAACTTTTGGGACTACTACTTTTTACGCGAGTCTCTATTACGCAGTCACCGCCTCACGTCGGTTGTACTCAGAAGCATCTCCTTTGATCGCTTCACTTTGTTTACCATCGATGCCAACGGGGAGATCGCCGACAATTGTGACTCGTTGAACGTGGCGGGGTTGATCGCCGTAATCTGCGATCGCATAATGTTGAGTAGCCCGATTATCCCAAAAGGCTACGTCACCAACTTGCCAACGCCACCGCACTGTGTTCTCAGGACGTGTGATGTATGCTTGCAACAGCCGCAGAATATCATCTGATTCAGTTGTTGATAAGCCACGGAACTGGCGCACAAATCCGCCGATGAATAGCCCCCGCTCCCCAGATTCGGGATGGACGCGCACAACTGGGTGCAGAGTCTCGTATACAGTCGAGGTGAAGACAGCCCGGTAAGCTTTGGCATCTTCAGGTAGGTCGAATCCAGTTGCATAATCGAAGGCATTGCTATGTACTGCCCAAAGTTCGTCTGCAAGATTACGCAAATGAGTAGGTAAATCTTGGTATGCAGTCACGGAGTTTGCCCAGATTGTATCGCCACCAGTTGGGGGAATGTCAAGCGCTCGTAAGATAGAGCCGAGAGGAGGACGGTCTACAAATGTTACATCTGTATGCCAGCTATTGGCGCGGGAAGTGGTGCGCCCATAATTCAAATCCAAGACTTCTGGATTTTCTGGCAGCGATGGTACGGTAGGGTGGGCTGTAGTGACTTCACCAAAACGACGAGCGAAGGCAACCTGTCCATCAGCATCAAGCTGTTGCTGACCACGGAAAAAGATAACTTTGTATTTGACTAAAGTCTTGCGAATATCGCTGATGATGTCATCGCTGAGGTTAGAACTCAGATTAACACCGATGATTTCAGCACCGATACGTCCTGCAACTGGTTTGATATCAAAGTATTGAGAACCCATGTTTTTATCTCCAATAAATTTATGTTTGGGACTAGCCTTTTCAAGTTGGGTGAAAATTCGCCTACAAGAAACTCCTCTTTAACCTCTTAACTCTTTGTTCTCTGTGCCTCTGTGGTTAAAGAAAAGATTTTTTAACCGCAGAGACGCGGAGAGCGCAGAGAGAAAAAAGAGATTTTGCAAGTCACCTTGAAAGGGCTAATGTTTTTACTTAGGTCGTCAGCAGTTATTCAATTTTGGATTGAAGGAAAAATCTGCTGATTTCTAATTACTTTCATCTGCTAAACACCAGGGGTAGATCCGCCATCAACGATAATCTCTGTTCCTGTAATCGATGCAGCAAGATCGGACACCAAAAATAGCGCCAGCGCGGCAATTTCTTCTGGCTGGGCGATTCTTTTTAAAGGAATACTTTGGATATTTTGTGCTTTCACTTCCTCGACGGTGATGCCTTGCGCTTGGGCATTTTGCCGCGCTAAAGTCTCAGCACGCTCTGTAGCTGTAGCACCAGGGGAGATAGCGTTAATGCGAATCTTGTACTCGGCTAGCTCTTTAGAAATGCCCTTTGTGAAGTTCAGCAAAGCAGCATTGCTTGTACCACCAGCTAGGAAGTTCGGACGAGGTGTCCGTCCTGCACCACCGACTATATTGACAATCCGCCCATCACCGCGACTTTTTTGATGGGGAACGACGGCTCTAACTAAGCGGATATAGCCCAATAATTTTAAGTTCCAAGCATCCAAAAATAAATCATCTGTGGATTCTAGGAAAGCCCCAGCACGGGCTGATCCGGCATTGTTAATCAAAATATCAATCTGATTAAATTGGGCCAATGTTGTGGAGACAACTTTCTCAACATCCTCAGCTTTAGTTAAATCAGCGCTGATGGCAATAACTTTGGCGCCTGGCGTGGGTAGAGACTGGATGTCAGCTACAGCCCGATCTAAGCGTTCTTGATTACGGGCTGCGATCGCAACATTCACACCCTCACTATAAAGTGCTTTGGCAGTAGCTAATCCAATTCCCGCACTCCCTCCTGTAACGATCGCAGTTTTACCTGATAGTTTTAGTTCTAAACTCATACAAACTTCCCCTCAAAAATCTAAGTAATTTAATTGCGAACCAATAATATTGCTGATTGAGAGCCTGTATTGTGGATATCCAAGATGACTCGGCTTTCCTCAGATGTACAACCTAGAAGTATCTTGATTTCTGTATCTCGTTTTTCCAGATCAACACTACAAATAACGGCAGTTACTCTTTGACTAGACAAGCTACCTATCCAGACATCAATATCAGATCCATCTCCAGAGCGAGTGTCTTGTAAATATCCATAGTCCAGGGGATAAACGAAAGATGGATAACGTGGATGTGATGCCCCTTTTGGGCGATCTATCTTGAGATTACTAAGTGCTACAAGCCGATCTAGTTTGAACCAGAAATCAGTACTATCCCTCATACCATCTGCGATCGCTCAATACTTCAAATCTTTGCAACTAGGTTAACGAAATTCAAAATATCGGTATCTTGATAAACTTACAGTACTTTGTGACTTGTAAAAAGAAAACTATCACAGACAGCCAGAAGAATCAAGCACCTTGTGGATAAATTCGCTGTTGACACCAATGCAGGATGCCCACCCCACAAGAATCATCCCTTAATTCAGCAACGCCACTTTTTGTAGCCCCGTAAGCTGCGATCGCTAACGCGTTGTAACAACAACTCGGTTTGTAATTCTTGTTCTTCTTGGCTTTTTGAAGGTCGCTTACTACTTCAATGACTGTATCTAGTGGAGTATTATTATTTGTTGGTAAACCAAAACCGCGTGTTGGACTGGCCAATGTGGGAATATTGGATGAGACAATGAGACAAGCGATGGATTCGTAAAATTTGATCTTTCTGTGTTGGGTCGCTTCCATGTAGGTAAAGGCAAAGCGGCTTGTTTTTTAATTTCGCTCATCTCTCAATTCCTACATTTTATAGATTAATTAGTGAACCTCTTATCTATTGCATTCCACGATTATATATATACAAAAATTTAACTATTTTATTGACATACTCATGTATAGAGTTTAGTCTAGTTTTGTCATTATTCAGCTACTCGAATATTCAAGAATTAACATCTGGTGAAATTAATTATGCGTTCTGAATAACACATAATTAATTTCACCAGTAGATGTCTAATAAATAGCTAACGAACCGTTCCCCGCAGGGCTTCAGTATCAATTGGTTTGATGAGGTAAATTAACAGCAGATTCCAAACAATTGCCGCAATCAAAGGTAGTTTGCGAATTAGCTTCACTAATTTCGGGTTATAACTGCCTTCAATCTCTGTAATTTTCAAGTTGTAACCTGCACAGCGTTGCAGACGTGGGAAAAACTTGGGATGTTCAGTATTCAACATTACAGGAAAAGCCCGTCCTGCGGTTTCATTGGTGTTGCGCACAACTTGGATATCAAATTCTGTGGCATCAAGTCCCAATGATTTGTAGAAGCCGGAACGTTCATGAACTGTCAGGGTGTGAGTAGCAAATACTGATAGCAAGAAAAAGCGACTCCACAGCCTAGATTTCCAGGTGTTCCAGAGTTGCGGTTGAGAACGCAATAATGCTTTGAATATATCTCCGTGGCGGTTTTCGTCCTGACACCAGCTCTCAAAGTAGCGGAATATCGGGTAAAACTGGTTTTCTGGGTGCTTTTCTAGATGCCTGAAAATAATAATGTAACGCCAGTAGCCGATTTTTTCTGAGAGGTAGACGGTGTAAAGTACCCATTCAATTGGGAAAAATGTATAAGTGCGGGTTTTGGTAACAGTGCCTAAATCAAGGGAGAGTTTAAAATCGGCCATGGCTTTGTTGAGAAATCCAGCATGGCGGGCTTCATCACGCGCCATCATTTGAAAGATTTCCGCTAGCACTGGGCTACGATTTTTTAGCTTGCGGGATAATTCCTTGAATAGCAAGAAGCCGGAAAACTCAGAAATGCAAGAGCGTTCCAAATACTCAATAAACGCCTGTCTTGCTTCACCGTCAATGTGTTCCCAAGACTGCTCAAACGCTTCATCGCGAACAAAATGGTGGCGGTTGTAGTCTGTCCGCATTTCTGTCAACATCGCCTGTAACTCTGTTTCCTGGGCAGACAAATCCAGGTTGGCTGCGGTTTCAAAATCTGTAGTGTAAAACCGGGGGGTGAGTACAGTTTCTTTACTGGGGGTTTTAGTTTCTGGCTTGGGTAGGGTGTTAACCATGAGTGATGAGGCGATCGAATCAATAGTTCTATAACTATAAAGTTATGACAAATGCAATTATTTTGCTAGACCTATTTACAATCCTTCAGTAAAGTCGGAATTTCGGAATTTTTCTTCAACGGGTCGCGGGATTCCCCAATTAGCCAAGCTTGAAGGTGAGTAATGGGCACTCTGGGACTGGTTACTGGGTACTGGGGAAGAAATTGGTTGGGGTCTGAATCCCCATTCAAATCTTGCCAATCCCCAGTCCCTAACTCAATCATAATTCCTTCCTTCTGCCCCCTGCCTCACTTCGACTACGCTCAGTGACCACCTGCTTCCTTCACCGCAGTAATTCCTCAACTTGATGTTGGCTCCACAAAGTTCTGTATAAACCCTGTTGTTGCAAAAGCTCCAAGTGATTTCCGATTTGCACAATTTTTCCCTTTTCCATGACAAAAATTCGGTCAGCCGCCGCCGCCGCTGATAATTGGTGCGTAATAAAAATTACTGTTTTGCGTTCAGTATCACTGGAGAGATTTTTGAGGATTTTCGTAGCTGTTTGATTATCTACACTAGAGAGAGCGTCATCCAAAATTAACACTGGAGCATTGACCAACATTGCACGAGCTAAAGCAGTACGTTGGCGTTGACCGCCAGAAAGATTAATACCGCGTTCGCCAACAATAGTTTCATATTGCTGGGGAAAATTCTGAATTTCTGATTCAATTTGGGCAAGTTTAGCGACAGATTCTACCTGCTGTTGTTCGCTAACTGGATCGCCGTAGCGAATATTATTTTTGATTGTAGTGCTAAATAGAAAGCTATCTTGAGGAACGTAGGCGATCGCACCTCGTAAATCTGTCAAAGCGATCTTAGTAATATCTACCCCATCTAAAAACAATTGTCCTGATTCAATATCCAACAAGCGCGGTAAAGCATTGGCCAAAGTAGATTTTCCCGAACCAATTGCCCCAACAATCGCTACAGTTTCTCCAGCAGCAATAGTAAAGTTAATATTTGCTAAAGCTGGGGTAGTGGAACCAGGGTAATTGTAGGTGAGATTTTTCGCTGTCAGTTCCCCTTTGAGTTCAGCCACAGGCAGATGTATGGCATCGGCTGCATCTTTAATTTTTGGTGTGACAGAGAGAATAGCTTCAAGCCTATCGATACTAACTTCACCGCGTTGGTAGGCAGTAATTGTGAATCCTAAAAGGGCAGTGGGGAAAACTAGACGCTCTACATAAATTAACAATGCTAAAAAATCGCCAACCTGAAGTGTCCCAGCAGACATCCGTGCCGCTCCCAGCCAGATGATTACCAGCGAACTGATATTAGCTAGCCCACCAATTAGCGGAAACAGTGTATTGCGGATTTTTGCCAATTCTAGGTTAGCAGTCAATAGCTGCTGATTTTTCTTGGCAAAAGCTCGACGCTCGTTTGCTTCTTGAGCATAGATTTTAATTAAGGCAATGCCACTAATATCTTCCTGGATGAGTTCGCTGATATCAGAGAGCTGCTCTTGGACTGCTGCTTGTTGTTTGCGTAAGCGATCGCTAAATAAACTCACCAACAAGAGCATAAAAGGATACACTGCTAGGGCGGCTAGGGTGAGATCCACACTAATTGCCAGCATTACTGGCAGTGTCAGGGCGTAGGCAAACATTGTATTTGCCAAACTCAAGACCGCAAAACCTAATAACCGCTTGATATTGTCCACATCACTGGTAGCCCGACTAATCAAATCGCCAGCAGTATTACTGGCAAAATAACCAGGCTCCAGCTTCAGTAAGTGTTCAAAAATCCGTTGTTTCAGGTCAAATTCCACCTGACGCCCCACCCCAAATAGCCAAATGCGTGATGCCATCCGCATTAGCCACATCGCCGAACTGAGCAAGACAATCACTACTACGTAATGTAGTATTTGGTTCCAGCTGAAGGTTGTCGAGAGTTTGTCAACACCAGCACGAATCAACCAAGGGATATAAACACCCAGTGCATTGACAGACAACAAAGCGAGAATACCCAAGGAGGCTTCCCGCCAATGGGGTCGTAAGTAAGCACTGAGTTTAGCGATTCGTCGAGATTTTGCCATTAAAGCAATTGTGCAACTTTATCATCTAGATTAACTGCTAGTCCAAGAAGGCAGCTATGAAGAGGAAATATCGCTTGTGATAAATTCAGCTTTTTTACCTCTTTTAACTGGATAGTTATTGCCGTTTGGTACTAGTAGTCCACCACAGCAACTTTAATGAAGAAATAAGTTCGTAGTAAGGACTTTAGTCCTTTGATTGATAGCTCAAGCGCTTACTACGAACTCAGTAAAGTTCTCTTGCCTGATTACCGCTGAACACGCAAGAACCTGTAAATTTCAACGAGATAACTTTCCCAAGTTCTTGTTGTCAATTGCAACGTTTCCGAATTTGGTACAAAGTCTTCAAGTCGTAAACCGCGTGTGCGAATATCTTGAGGATTTCCTTGTAATAAATAGGGAGGCACTCTCAAATTATAAGAAAGAATGCTATCCCCCCTTACATCTGAGATGTTCGCTGTGGTAGGTTGCCCTAATGCCACCAGTGTCCCAGATGTTGGTGTAGCAGTTGCGACAGATGTTTCACCCGTCATTGCCAGTGGCGCTCTATAAAGGAAATAGGCGACTGCTGGTGTACTTGCCAACAGCAAAATCGTTAGTGCCCAACCGATCAAGTATCCTCCTGGTTTCTCTATTCCACCTCCTTTGATTTTCTGAGCGGCAAGAATCATCAGTAAAACAGAGGCTCCTAGAGGCTTGAGTGGAAAAGATAGCATCCTCCACAACGACGCCACAGCAGGTTCATTGGGGTTAAGAAATGATAGGGCTACGATTACCAAGATAACGACTAAGATTAATCGCCCGACAAAGGTTCCAGAGGGATAAAATCGCTGGAACAGAGAATAAACGATAGTGCCAATCAGCAGCCACAGCAGTACCCGGCTTAACAATAGAAACATAGACTAACTCTCAAATTTGCTGGTGCGGTGAGCCAGTGTGGTGGTGTTCGCGTAGCGTCTCCGTCAGGAGAGGCAGTCCGTTTTGATCGGGGTTGCCCCCAGAAAAGACTGCCATACAGGGAAACCATGCATGAAACAACTGGCGACTTCTTACTGATAGCGACGTTAGAAGCGTCACCCGTAAGGCTCAACCTAGAGGTTTCGGGAAATGGATTTATTTTATTGTCAAATTGTAATCGCACTGTTTGACTTAAAATTTCTCAAACCTCACACCCAATGACTACCGTCGTAGTGATTTTAGTGCAATTTTTTGACACTGCGTCTATTATTTATAATTTTCCAGAAGAGTAATCGCGTACCGGTAAACTAAATTAATTAAGTAATCTACTCAAAAGGAAAAATTATGTCGCCTGGAAAGCCTACTATTCTGGTAACAGGGGGAGCTGGATATATTGGTTCCCATACAGTGCTTGCTTTGAAAAAAGCGGGTTATGGGGTTGTCATACTTGATAATCTGGTCTATGGACATCGCGATCTAGTAGAAAAGGTTTTACAGGTAGAACTAATAATTGGGGACACAAGCGATCGCGCTTTGCTGGATCATGTATTTAAAACCCACGATATTGCTGCGGTGATGCATTTTTCGGCTTATGCCTACGTAGGAGAATCGGTGAGCGATCCGGCCAAATATTACCGCAACAACGTCCTTGGTACTTTGACGCTGTTAGAAGCGATGCTGACAGCATCTGTAAAGAAATTTGTCTTTTCTTCTACCTGTGCCACCTATGGTGTACCAGAATTCGTGCCCATTCCAGAAAACCATCCCCAAAATCCGATTAATCCCTATGGCGCTACAAAGCTAATGGTAGAAAGGATTCTCTCTGATTTTGATGTCGCTTACGGTTTGCAATCAGTGCGTTTTCGCTATTTCAATGCTGCTGGTGCTAATCCCGATGGCTTACTGGGCGAGGATCACAACCCAGAAACCCATCTGATTCCCTTGGTGCTAATGACAGCTTTAGGGAAACGAGAATCCATCTCAATTTTCGGCACTGATTACCCCACGCCCGATGGTACGTGTATTCGAGATTATATTCACGTTAACGACTTAGCAGATGCCCATATTTTGGGATTGGAATATTTATTAAAAGGTGGCGATAGTGAAGTTTTTAATTTGAGCAATGGCAGCGGTTTCTCCGTCAGAGAAGTCATTGCCGCAGTCGAAGAGGTGACAGGAACTTCGATACCAGTAGAAGAACGCGATCGCCGTCCTGGCGATCCCCCAGTTCTCATTGGCACCAGCGAGAAAGCCAGAACCATCTTAGGCTGGCAACCTCAGTATCCATCCATCAAAGATATTGTCGCTGACGCGTGGCAGTGGCATCAGAAGCGACATCATTCGACTTGATGGCATTGAGCCGAGATGCGCGACGTGAAAGTTGTGCATCTCGGCTCAATGCCTTAGCGACTTACTTGATAGCTTTATTGAGAGTGGAGTCTAGATGGAACCAACAACAGAACAGTTGAGAGCGTTTTACAGTAGATGTGTGAGAGCAAGTAATATGTTTCAGCCTATCAACGTGGTGCGACTGGACGAAAGAACAAAGCGCATATACGTTTTAATTGGAGACACAATACAAATAGAGATATATCCAAATGGTGAGGTGACATTTCCATGACTAAACCTGATTATCAAGCTATGTCAGATAATGAATTAAGAGATTGGGTTAGATATCATCCACAGGACACCGAAGCATTCCATATTTTAATGGACAGGTTAGACCAACGACCAAAAGTCATCACTCGCACTGATGAGGAATTTGAAATCGAGTTACAACGGCGTATTAGCCAAGCTAGTTGACAGTAAATTAAAAAAGTTCGACGGCTTATGTAGTAACCGCCTAATTATGGTAAATATTGAAACCTTTAAGAGGTTTTACTACGCAAAACCATCCCTCTCCGACTCAGAGAGGGACAGACTTGAACTAAAGTTCAAGGCAGGGGGAGGTTTATCGAACTCACGTCTTATTTAGGAAACGCTATAACGACAAGGTTTTATGTGAGAACACTCACTCGCTACCCCCTCTCATGCTTCGCAGTACGACAACTAAGATGCCGATAAATCCCACAATTGGAAGTGCGATCGCCCAAGTTGGTAATTGTTGAGATTGACCCTCTACTAAATCACCATTGACATCTCGTAGGTTTCGTGTATTCTGTGTAGACCCGCCTCCTGCCACAGTCACTTCAAATTTGAACTCAAAGGGTTTGAATCTTGCCCCAGAAACAGGTTTTCCATTTAGTTGCAATTCATAAAGGCCTGGTTTAGGAAAGACAATTTCTGCACCTGGAATACCTTGATAGCGTTCGGCAGCCACAGGTTTTAACTGTGGTTCTAACAGCGGTGGCTCTCCGGCTGCATAAGGTTCGGCATAAACAGCTAACTGACAATTACACTGTGACAGAGGAATTACCTTTCCACCTCTGCGGGTAAGTGCAAACCAAGCTTGGCTTGGTTCTCCAGCACGGGGATTATCATTTGGTTCAATGTGGAGAGTACCGCCAACATCTGAGCTTACTTCCACCTTATGAGCAAAAGCAGGGTAAAGATTAGTTATTGATATAACTAAGCAACTCAGGAATAATAAATACTTTATTGTTCTTTGATTTTTCCAGAAAAGGCCTTTGAGGGGATAACGCCTCTGTTTTTGACTCGTTGAAACGGAGCCAGAAAATAAGGATGATTTACCGCGATTTGGTTGGGGGAACATAAAACTTTTCTACGGCTAACTTTGACCAGAAAAAGCGCGATGCCTACGGCAAGGGCTTCGCCCTACGCACTAGCAAGACACTGAGAGTAACAATTACCATCAGTACTGCCGCTAATTTATTTCCCCAAGTTGATTGCAAGGAACCCAGGTAATGGGAACCAATCAACACAGCATGAATGGCACTCAAGAGCAAGGCTGGCACACCCAATAGATGAATCTGTCGCCAACGCTTGCCCAAAGATTTTTGCAACGATTCCCAACTTGTAAAAGCGGCGGGGGACATTAATACCAATGCTACAGCACCCGCAGCCATCCCCCACTGAAATTCTGGTGGCAAAAACGAAAAGGCGGCAAAATTCCATTGCAATGAGTGTTCTATCATGTGGACGGTGTGAACCACAGAAAGCACAAAAGATCCCACACCCAAGCCGCGCCGATAACGCAGTGGTGAAGCCCACAAGCCACTAATCGGACGCGCAATTAACGCCAAAATTAAGCAGATTAAGGCGGCGTGTCCGGTGTAATCTACCATTGTGTCACCAGTCCGCAGCAAGGTGATAACGCCAATGGTGAGTGTTACCCAACCGCCTAATCGAAACAACTGACTACGCCTGTCTTTACTTACCAAAGATGTGGAAACGCCTACACCTAGCATCGTGGGTAAGGTTCCCAAGCCAAAAGCCAGCATAGTAGCTGTACTCATCCATAAATTGCCACTTTCAGCGGCTTTAATTTGGGCAGCATACAGGAAACCACAGGGCATTAAACCCCAAGTCATCCCCAAAAGCATTGGTGTCCACCATTTGGTTTTTAAAGAAAGTTTTACCATTCCGCTGCTGAGGCGATCGTGTAAACTACCTTGCAATAGGGGATGTAACACGGGAATGCGCGGTAGTAAATCGGGTTTTACTTGTCCTAAGCCAAACCAAATCAACATCACACCAGTCAGAATTGCCATCCAGCGCCGGAAGTCGCTGCCAACACCCGCTAGCTGTCCACCTTGCAGCAATACCGAACCTAGCGCCCCAATGCCAGCACCGACTAGAGCATAGCTCAACATCCGCCCCAGGTTTAGCAGGATATGGAATTTTAATTGCTGTTGCCATGTATCGGGCTTTTCTAAGGTTGATGTCCGTCCCAAAGAGGCTGTTTGTGGGCTTTTCGGCTGATGAGACAGAGAAAATGCCACTGTTAGCGGGCCACACATCCCAAAGCAGTGTCCAAAACTCCCCAGGAACCCCAGGATTGCGATCAGCAACAAATCTACCATAAAAAAAGTTCCGAGTTCTGAGTCATAAGTCCTGAGTGTAAGAATAAAGATTTTGAAGAAGTAATTAAGAAATTCTTTTCTTTTTTGCTCAGTATTCAGGACTCCTCTAGTGCGGAACTGTAGGTGAAATTGCGATCGCTGTCAAAAGACAAAGCGTCAAACTTGATGTTTTCTCTAGGAAATCTAAACTTTTGCCGACAATTGCCTAAATTCTGTTATCAAGCGCTAAGTAGGTATAGCGGTTCTTAGTTGAGTGAGATACAAGAACCCCACCCCCAACCCCCTCCCCGCAAGCCTACGGTGTACACACAAGTTTTGGCGCAGTGTATCTATCCCGCCTCGGAATCAATTCCGAGTCTCATAGCGCAAGTCCTCTAAAGAGGACTCAAAGAGAAATTCCATTTAGTCCACTTGAGTGGACTTTAGCTATTAGCCTAGAACTTAAGTTCTAGGCGGTATAAGGGTTCAGCATGAAAATGTTGGACTTGTGTGTACACGGTAGCCTTGTAGGAGAGAGGTTAGAGTGTATTGCATACAAACGAGAACTTTTATATTCATAACGCCATCATTCGACCTCAGAACTAAAAGATTCTCCTTTGCTGCAAGAACATTCTCACTGGAAACAGGAAGGTTCTCGTTTGAAACAGAAACATTCTCATTTAGAACAAGAACGTTCTCACTGGAAACAAGAATACTTTAGTTTGAAACAGGAACATTCTCGTTTGCAACACAAAAGTTCTGGTTCTGAACATGAAACTTTGTGTTCAAAACAGGAAACTTGGAGACAAAAGCTAGAGTGATGAGGTTGGGAAGGTAAATTTTCGTGTTCTCATTAGAGATAATCGCGCAAATTTGCTAAACTCTCACGACAAGTCACAGTATTAGGATGATTCTCTCCTAAACCTCGCTCTAAAATATTCAAAGCTTGGAGAAACAGGGGTTCGGCTTGGTCGTACTTTCCTTGGTAATAGTAAAGTAATGCCAAGTTGTTGAGGCTGGTGGCGACATCGGGATGATTGTCTCCCAGCAGGCGTTGTCTGAGTTCTAAAGCTTGTAGAAACAGGGGTTCGGCTTGGTCGTACTTTCCTTGAGAATTGTAGAGATATGCCAAGTTGTTGAGGCTGGTGGCGACATCAGGATGATTGTCTCCCAGCAGGCGTTGTCTGAGTTCTAAAGCTTGGAGAAACAGGGGTTCGGCTTGGTCGTATTTTCCTTGGTAATAGTAAAGTAATGCCAAATTGTGGAGGTTGGTGGCGACATGGGGATGATTGTCTCCCAGCAGGCGTTTATAGAGTTCTAAAGCTTGGAGATATAGGGGTTCGGCTTGGTCATACTTTCCTTGGTGATTGTAGAGATATGCCAAGCTGCTGAGGCTTAGGGCGACATGGGGATGATTGTCTCCCAGCAGGCGTTTAAAGAGTTCTAAAGCTTGGAGAAACAGGGGTTCGGCTTGGTCGTACTTTTCTTGGGATTCGTAGAGTAATGCCAAGTTGTTGAGGCTTAGGGCGACATGGGGATGATTGTCTCCCAGCAGGCGTTTAAAGAGTTCTAAAGCTTGGAGAAAAAGGGGTTCGGCTTGGTCGTACCTTCCTTGGGAATCGTAGAGTAATGCCAAATTGTTGAGGCTTAGGGCGACATCGGGATGATTGTCTCCCAGTAGGCGTTGTTTGAGTTCTAAAGCTTGGAGAAAAAGGGGTTCGGCTTGGTCGTACTTTCCTTGGGAATTGTAGAGTAATGCCAAGTTGTTGAGGCTGGAGGCGACATCGGGATGATTGTCTCCCAGCAGGCGTTTCAAGAGTTCTAAAGCTTGGAGATACAGGGGTTCGGCTTGGTTGTACTTTCCTTGGGATTCGTAGAGTAATGCCAAGTTGTTGAGGCTGGAGGCGACATGGAGATGATTGTCTCCCAAGCGGTTTTGTACTGTTGATAAACACTGCTGATACCAAGGTTCTGCTTGGGTATATAACCCTTGTCCTTCATAGAAGCGACTCAAGCCGAGGAAAGGCCAAATTAAATCTTCATCACTGACATATTGAATGAGATTGTTTGCTACTTCAGCTGTGTGTGGTGTGGCAAGGGAAACAGCGTTAATTTCCTCAAGGGTAGGAGTTTGAGGAATTTCTTGAGCCACTGTTACCATTACCTGACAAAACGATCGCTTAAATTCCTCTCCTTGCTCTAAACCTGTAAACTTAGATTGGAAAAATTCCCGCAGTAGGGGATGTAGTTGATAGATTCCTTCACCTTTGCGCTGGAGTAGATGCAGATTCAATAATTTATCATCCCGAATTTCCTCTAACTCATCCTCATCTTGCTCTGGTAAACACTGTTCTACTAAGTTCCAGGGTATGGGTGCGGTTGCAAATAAACTGAGTACACAGCCTAATTGCTTATCATCTTCTGCTAATTCCTGCCAACTCAACTCAAAGGCTGCTTGCACTCCCCTTTGTGCTGTCATATCGGCTTCTGGCTTGACAAGTGCAGGTTGTTCTAGTGGCTTTTCCTTTTCCTTTAATCGCCCCATCATTTTCGATATAGACAAATCCTGCTTCCGCGCCAGATATCGCCCCACCAACTCTAAACCCAAAGGCAAATACCCCAGCCATGCACACAACTGTTTTGCTACATCTAATTCTCTCTCAATTCGCCCTGGTGTTTCTGCCAGCAAAGACCGTAACAACTCCAACGCTGCATCTGGTTGTAATACATCTAAAGATAATTGCTTGATAGCTGCACCCAACTTTTTGCGCGTAGTCATTAACACTTTAAATCTGGAAGATGCGCCCTGTAGGTAAGGTTTGACTTGCTGGTAATCTGTCAGATCATCCACCACCAGCAGCACATTACCCTCACGCCAATTCCGCCAGCAGTATTGTACTTGTGCAGGTAAATCAAATTCTTCTGGTGGCTTTAAATCAAGCTGAGTTCTGGCAAACCGCACGACTTGAACGCCAAAATCCTCAACTTTCGCCTGTAACCAGCACAGTCCACCTTTGTAGTTTTCGCGCTGAGTCATGGCATATTGCAAGGCGAGTTCTGTTTTACCCAGTCCACCCATTCCCAAAATAGCCGCAATGGCTACTTGGTTATTTTCCTGCAATAGTTTGTCGAGTTCTTGCAGTTCTTGATCGCGTCCGACAAATTTCACTACCCCACTCAGGGGTAAATTTTGCGGTATTTCAGGATTTGACTTTACCCGTTCCTGTTCGGGCGACTGTAGTCAAAAGTTCTGAGTACCAATAAAAGTATTTCCCTGAAAGACGTTTTTAATAGATTCAGCTAACTTCGCATTATTGATCGCACCTGCTGGTTGTGAGTTGAGGTCATTTGCTAAAGCCTGAACCTTGGCTGCTTGTGGGTCAACGTTTACAGCTGCTTCTACTTCCCGTACTGATTGAGCAATTTCGGTATCTGTATCGGCTGCGGCTTTCAATTCCAACACAGCTTGACCATAATCTAACGCCTGCTGTGTATTTTCCTGTGACGTATTGGCTAAAAAGGGCAGCTTATTTTTCTGGCGTAGCTTTGCGATTAACTCGTTACTTTTTTCTAATGCTGCTTCTCCCAGCTTTTCGCCTGTTTTTTCTAAAGCCTTAGTTAAAACTATAGTAGCGATCGCAGTTCCTACGGCTGTTAAGGTCACTGGTTCCATAAGTTAAGAATAATATTACGAGATTATACTTATTTTTCTGAGCATAACAGTTTCTCAACAGAGAAAAAAGCACATATTATAACGGTTTGCGGTTGAATGGAATACAGACCTAACCCCTAACCCCTTCCCTACATTCGCGCAGCGTGTCGAAGACAGGGAAGGGGAATAAAACTCAAAGCCTCTCTCCTGGTAGGCTACGCACATCTACTGTATAAGTCCCCTCGCTGGGCTGTTGATTTAAGTATGTATACAGTGATTGAGTTTTTCCCACAAGGCGACGGTCAATGCGCGCTCTGACCAGCATATGATTGTCGTGATTTGGGACTGTGGCAAATTCCTCATACATATCGCTTTCGCGGTCGGCGATGTGAGTCAAAAATAAATGAGGCTAAAACCCTTTTATCTCCTGACTTCTACTTTCTCCCACGGGGAGACGCTAAAAGCGATCTGCTTACTGCCTCATTCCAACAACAAATATTTATGCCGACCTACTGATTAAGCCGTAAAAAAATAATACAGAATAATCTTTTTTGAGATATTTTATGTTTTTCTTTCCTAAGGATTACTACTAGCGATCGCTACATTAATAATGTTGTACCGAAAGCCAATAAACAATTTGCAAAAATTCATTCAAAAACAAAGTTATCTGCATATAGGAGTTTTTTTCGCAACTCTCTTGAGCATCATATTGTTCAGTTGGGTAGCACTCTCGCAGCAACCAGTTACCCTCAATCTGTTAATGACTGCTCCTGATGCCCAACCTTGGAGGCAGGGTTTAATTAGAGACTTCGAGGCTGAGAACCCTGGTATTCGCATTAACCTAGTTGAAGGGCCGAATGCCACAAATTTGCTCGAAGACTTGTATACCTCATCTTTTATCTTAGGTGAATCCCCTTATGACCTGATTAATATGGATGTGATCTGGACATCCAAGTTTGCTGCTGCTGGATGGTTGCTACCTTTAGGCGATCGCATTTCTAAAGAGGAGTTGGCAGCATTTTCACCCCAGGATGTAGAAGGGGGACGTTATCAAAACCAGCTGTACCGCATTCCAGTGCGTTCCGACGTGGGAATGCTCTACTACCGAGAAGATTTAATCAAACAAGCGGGATTGAAACCACCAGAAACCTTTGATGATTTGATTAGAATTTCCCAAGTTTTGCAGAAGAAAAAGCAGGTGAATTGGGGCTATGTTTGGCAAGGTCGCCAATATGAAGGACTTGTGGCGATGTTTGCAGAAATCCTCGATGGCTTTGGTGGCTTCTGGGTTAAACCCGACACCCTCGAAGTTGGACTAGATCGACCAGAAACATTACAAGCCATTGAGTTTCTACGTAGTACCATCAGCGAAGGCGTTTCTCCTCCTGGAGTCACAACCTATCAAGAAGAAGACACCCGGCGCTTGTTTCAAAGTGGTCAAGTAGCGTTTTTACGTAGTTGGCCCTATGCGTGGCCTTTAGCACAGGCAGAAAATTCGCCAATTCGGGGCAAAATAGCGATTAAACCGATGGTTCATGCTCCTGGTAAGACGGGAGCGGCTTGTCTAGGTGGCTGGGGTTTAGGGATTGCGAAATCTTCTCAACATCCTGAAGAAGCTTGGAAAGCAATAAAGTATTTTACTAGTCGGGAAGCACAACGCCGATTCATTTTCAGTGCAGGTTATGTACCAAGTCGCCGGGAACTGTTTACAGATCCAGGGATTGTTGCTAAATACCCCCACTATCCGCAGTTATTGCAGGTCGTGGACAATGCAGTTTTACGCCCACCGATCGCGCAATATGCTCAGACATCAGATATTTTACAGCGTTATCTCAGCGCCGCATTATCCGGTCGAATGAATCCTGAACGAGCAATGCAAGCTGCTGCTGCGGAAACACGCCGACTGCTGGCGGCAGGGGGCAGGAGGCAGGGGGGCAGGGAGCAGGGGGAGAATAACTAATGACAAATGACAAATGACAAATTTACATACACTTAGAAATCGAGAACAACAGACAGCCTGGATTTTATTAACACCCGCATTGCTGCTGTTGTTGTTTGTATTTGCCTACCCGATTTTACGAGCATTTTGGTTAAGCGTATTTACTAGAAATTTGGGAACAGAGTTACAACCTGTATTCTCTGGTTTAGAGAATTATGTGCGGATGGCGGGGGATGGTCGTTTTTGGCAGAGTTTGTGGGCGACAACCGTATTCACAACAGCATCGGTCATCTCAGAATTACTGCTAGGACTGGGGATTGCCCTTGTTCTCAATCAGGCGTTTGTTGGGCGAGGCATAGTGCGTACAACTGCCATTATCCCTTGGGCTTTGCCTACTTCTCTAATTGGTCTGGCGTGGTCTTGGATTTTTAACGACCAGTTTGGGGTTGTGAACGATATTCTGCTGCGCTTAGGGCTGATTAAGACTGGAATTAATTGGTTAGGAGAGCCAACGCTGGCGATGATCGCACTGGTTTTTGCTGATGTTTGGAAAACTACACCGTTTATCAGTATCCTATTGCTAGCTGGGTTGCAGTCGATATCACAAGACCTCTATGAAGCTTACTCGGTTGATGGGGCAACTGCTTGGCAAAGTTTCCGTAATATTACCCTGCCATTGCTGCTGCCGCAGATATTAATTGCAGTGCTATTTCGGTTTGCTCAAGCTTTCGGAATTTTTGACTTGGTTGCTGTGATGACCGGGGGCGGCCCTGGTGGCGCTACGGAAGTGGTGTCATTGTACATTTACTCTACGGTGATGCGCTACTTAGATTTTGGTTATGGAGCAGCCCTGGTAGTAGTGACATTCTTAATATTAATTGCGGCGGTGGCGATCGCTAGTTTCTTACTTAACAAATACCGTGCCAAAACATCAGGAGCCATTTAGCTTATGAGTGTAACTCCCCAAACAGTTTCAACGACTCCAAAACGAACAGGGGGAACCAAGTTTTCTCTGAAAAAAATCTTGCTGTTTATCATAGTTGTATTAATAGTGCTATTTAGCCTAGCACCAGCCCTATGGCAATTGCTGACCTCGTTTAAAGTGAATGAGGATATTGCCGCCGTTCCTACTGTCTATTTCCCCACACGATTCACTTTCAATCACTACATTGAGTTATTCACCCGTCGGCCATTTTGGCGCTACATCTTCAACAGCGCTTTTGTGTCGATTACTTCTACCGCTGTAGCTTTAGCGATCGGCGCACCTGCGGCTTATGCCCTGGCACGGTTACACCCTTGGGGTGAAAAAGTTATCCTCGCCAGTATTTTAATTGTTACCTTATTTCCTGGAATTCTCTTGTTCTTAGGACTATTAGAAATTATCCAAGCGCTGAAATTGGGCAATAATTATCTTGCGCTGATTATACCCTATACTGCGATCAATTTGCCGCTAACAATTTTAGTACTTAAAAGCTTTTTTGAACAATTACCAAAAGACTTGGAAGATTCTGCTAGGGTCGATGGCTACAACACTTTTCAACTACTGTGGCAAATCGTGCTACCCATGACCCTTCCCGCCTTAGTTACTACTGGAATCCTCACTTTTATTTTTGCTTGGAACGAGTTTATTTTTGCTCTCACGTTTATGACTCGTGAAGAGTTGAAGACAATTCCCGTTGCTGCGGCTCAGTTGGGTGGTGCGACAATATATGAAATTCCCTATGGCTCGATCGCTGCTGCAACTGTCATCGGGACATTACCCCTGATTTTACTAGTTTTGTTTTTCCAGCGCCGGATTGTCCAAGGTCTTACCGCTGGTGCTGTCAAGGGATAGGGGAAGCAGCACTTCGGCTACGCTCAGTGACCGAGGAGCAGGGGAAGCAGCACTTCGGCTACGCTCAGTGACCGAGGAGCAGGGGAAGCAGAGAGGAGAATAATAATTTCTGACCAATACTTCTCTACGAGAGGCTGCACTTCGACTAAGCTCAGTGACCACGTTAACGGCTTCGCTCAGTACAAGCGACAAATGACGAATGACAAATGAAAAATGACAAATGAAAAATGAAAAATGGCTAAACTCGAACTTAAAAACTTGAATAAAACCTACAGTCCTAAAGTCGTCCCTGTTAAAGACGTTAGCTTAACTGTAGATAACCATGAGTTTCTCACTTTACTTGGACCTTCTGGCTGTGGCAAATCCACCGTCCTACGCATGATTGCGGGTCTTGAAGAACCGACTCGCGGTCAGATCCAGATTGGGGATGTAGATGTCACCTATAAACGAGCAGCCGATCGCAATATTGCAATGGTGTTTCAAAGTTATGCACTCTATCCCCACATGACGGTGTACGAAAACCTCGCTTCTGGACTGAAGCTGAAAAAAGTACCACCGACAGAAATTAAACAGCGAGTGGCAGAAGTGGCAGAAGTTTTAGGATTAGCAGAGTTAATGAACCGTAAGCCTGGTCAGATGTCTGGAGGTCAACGGCAACGGGTTGCTGTCGGTCGTGCTTTGGTGCGTAATGCCGATGTCTACCTGCTGGATGAACCTTTAAGTAACCTGGATGCACTATTGCGGGAAAGAGTCCGAGCCGATATCAAGCAAATTTTTGCCGCCCAAAAAGTGCCAGTTGTCTACGTTACCCACGACCAAACTGAAGCGATGACGCTCTCTACGAAAGTTGCATTGCTCAACGATGGCTATGTCCAGCAACTCGACCCGCCTGACCGCATCTATAACCATCCCGCTAATCTATTTGTGGCTGGATTTGTTGGTAGTCCGCAAATGAATTTGTTGACTTTACCTTGTAAGGGACAATACGCAATCTTGGGTAATTTCCAAATACTTCTCCCAAATATACCAACTGTACCACCGCAGATTGTTCTGGGAATCCGCCCAGAAAATGTCCGCATTGCTCAACCAGGTGATACCCAGACTATTCAAGGGCGAGTGTTTTTAGTAGAAAATTTGGGTATGCACTATTTGGTTAGTGTCAGGGTTGAGGGTTCACAAACTGGAGCAATTACGGTACGTGCTTTGTTGCCAACAGACCAAAATTGGAGTAATGAGGATATTACATTAGCATTGCCCCCTGAAGATATTCACTGGTTTGATGTGCAATCTGGCCATGCTCTTGTTAAGAGACAAATGTTAAGTTAACGCAAGCAAGAGATGCGATGAATCGCCGTCTCTACAATACAGGTCAAATGACTTCTCCAAAAAATGTTATTTTTTGGCCTCTGCCAATCCCAAAAATAAACCTCGTGCTACGCGAGGTTCTACGAGGTGTTATTTACGGATGTGGAGGCAATGGTCGATTGATTGCGTGTGATGCGCTTAGGATTAGATTTGAACCTTTGTCACTAGTTCCATAACGACAGACAAAATCTTTAAAACCTTTTGCCTTCTGCATTAAAGCGCGTAACCTTTCATCATCACCAAAAGTTGCCGATAACTCTATCTCTTCGTACTCTTTTTCGGTGAAGGTATTGTTAAGCACATTTATTATATCTGGGACAGCAAAACAACTGAAACCTACCGCCAACACCAACTACAGTTCTTCCTCCGTTGGGACCAACGTCTACCCGTTTATCGGAACTGTTAGCTATATCAACTTTTATAGTAACTGTATAAGGACAGTTATTAGTTATAACAGTTCCACCACTAATATATTCTGCTGAAACACATCCTGGCAAAGGCGCTCGCTGATTTGATGAACATTCATCAGCTAAAGCAGGTGCAATAAATAAAATTTCTAAACATATTACACGGATAGTTAAATTGGAGTATTTTTTCAAAAAATTCATAAAACTTTCCTCCTTGAAAAAACCAAATGACTAGCGATATCTAAACATTCTCCAGCTATTAAAAATGAGGTACGAATTGAGTGTACCTGTGATTGCCTCTAACGCCTATATATCACGAATTTAGTAAGGGCAGGATTAACTGTCAAGGAAAATTGATGATCTGATAGAATGTTTATTGCTTGATATTACAATCTTACTTATTTTTTTGAAATACTCCTTTCGGTATACTTATTTTTTTGTGGTAATTAAACAGCGATCGCACCCAAGATTTTTAATATTTACCGTAAATCCAACATCTTTTTTAACAAAAGAATGAAAGGTTATAAAGTAGATAAAGCAGTAGTTTTAGCGATATAAAGTAAGGATTAAGGGAGTGAGATCGGCGTAAAAGCAATATTATTTAATCAAAATATTGAAGATAAGTAACTAATCTTTATCAAGAGTGAAGCTGGTAAGAAAAATAATTCCCGAATCTGAATTATTAGATGTCGTAAGTGTTAGCGGAGGTTTGCTAGACGTTCTAAAAGTTACCAGACTTATCACTCGCAAAGCAGTAGATATCACTAAAGAACTAAAACTACTTACCAATCTATAAATCAACCATGATGTGGATTATGATATTTGGTCGTTTCAGGCGCTTCGCATAACCCTGATTACTCTGAACTAGAGGAATTACATCAGAAGGTAGAGAAGTTTAACTCATGAATTGATCTGTCTTAAACAAGGCAAACACTAACACCTGTTGCCTGAATACTTCTGACATAACCCTCTTGTCCTCACCAAGGTTGATTTGCGCTACCCTAAGTCAGGAAGCCAAGGATAAATCAGATGAGAAAATGGATTTGGCTGATGCTGTTGGTGCTGATGACGGTTGCCGTGTTGGGTAGCAGAGGTAGCACGTTTTTTGAACAGCGTCCCTCACCGACAATTGTTGAGCGGATTCCAGTGAAAACACTCGAATCACAGCCAAAGTCAAGGGAAGTTGACATTACCCCGCAAGTGTCTACTGACAAGCTGTTAAACCATATCCAAAAGTTGAATTTTCAGCGCTACACCCCAAAAGAGCGATCGCTTACTCGCATTTATATTACAGCTGAACTGAAAAAAGCTGGCTGGAAACCTAAATTAGAAAAGTTCTCTGACGGTGTGAATATTTTTGCCGAACGTCCAGGAACTAATAAAGCCGCGAAAGCAATTCTTGTAGCAGCGCATTACGACACTGTTGCCTCTTCCCCTGGTGCTGATGATAATGCTAGTGGTGTAGCTGTAGTGCTGGAAGTCGCCCGGTTACTCGGTTCTCGTCCTACGCCACGGACGTTACAGCTAGCTTTTTTTGACCAAGAGGAAGCAGGACTTTTGGGTAGTCAGGCTTTTGTGAGTAAGACAGCACGCCTGCAAAATTTAGGCGGAGCGATCGTTATGGATATGGTAGGTTACGCTTGTTACACTTCTGGATGCCAGAAATACCCTGCTGGATTGCCTGTTACGCCACCTAGTGACAAGGGCGATTTTTTAGTGGTAGTTGGTGATACAGAACATTTGTCTTTGTTGAATGCCTTTCAAAACTCACAAAACATCCCCTCAACCGCCCTGAATAAAGAAGAATCAATGCCAGCAGTTCTAACACTACCAATTCCTTTTAAAGGTTTACTGACACCAGATACCCTACGCAGCGACCATGCACCGTTTTGGTATCAAGGTGTGGGTGCTGTGCTAGTGACAGATACCGCAAATTTACGTACTCCGCACTATCATGAACCTAGCGATGTACCAGCGACTATCGAGCGATCGTTCTTCACTGGAGCAGCACAAATTGTAGTTAATGCGACTAGTACCTTATTAGAAAAAGACCAGGTTTTGGAAACTCAACCACTAAGCTAATTGATAAATTATCAAACAGAATTCAGGAGTCAGGAGTCAGAATTCAGAATGAATTTTGTACGACTCGCTAACGCTACGCTATCAGTCGCGGGTTTGAATCCCCGACTGATTTATTCTGACTTCTGAATTCTGACTTCTGAATTCTTCTTCAAGAATTATTTTGACTAGCTTTTGGTTCAGGGAAAGTCAACGTCCAATTATTTTTATCATTCACCTGAGAATATAAACCTTGAAGAATGAGCCGCAGAGTTTTTCGAGTTCTAATCGGCTTCTTTACCAGATAAGTTCCTGGTTCAGCAAAGATATCATCAAAGTTTTGTTTATGACCAAATTGTTTTGAACAGTAACTACCAGCACCTTGGACTGTTAACACAAAAAATGGAGCTTGTTTGTATTCATCAGGAATCATAAATATTCCATATACATGGTGACGACCACGCCACGGCTGAACAATAACCTTAGTAGCATGTACTTGAAATTTTGTAGTTTTTGATGCGATAAAAGCCTCGAAATTGCAATCAGAATCATTCACAGCNCACCACAGTGTAATAATACTCAGAGAGAGCAGAAAAATTAAAATATATGGGAGTCTGCGACGCATAAAGCCAAGAAAAATTGTTGATGCGGCTGGTAGAATTTGATGAGTAACGATCTTGCAGCTACAGCAATCAGACTATTCACCTGCAACACCTCTGCAAAACGTTTTAAAGAGCAAAGACAAAACATTAAGCAGTTGGTTAAATTTCCCTGTCAAATAAAATTGCAGATTGTAGATGCGTTCTCCTGTTCTAGTAGCTCGTTACAGTATTAAACCTAGCNNNGAAACAATCGAGCTTTTGTGGCTGTTAACACTGATTGATGCTCAAATTTTGAATTGTGATGAATTCTACAATTCGTTACTTTTGTATGCTTGTAATATGGCTTTGTTTGCATTAGCAGATGCTTTGAGGAGATTAGACCATAGTCGTAGTCCGTACTTCTCTACAAGGCGCGACGCGTAACTTGCTTCTAAGTTCGTGGTGCCGTAGGCAAGTGGTACGACAGAGCTATGTGACCGTCGTAGACATTGCCATCAAGTTAAGAAAAAATTTACTTTTATTTCTAGACAATTATTGGGGTAGTCAAATACACAAATATCCGTTATATTCCCGTAAGTAACAATTGGTATAAAAGTTTATGGGAAAAAGTTGGAGAAGTCTTAAGACAGTTGCAGGTTTTTTTAGCGCCATCGCACTTACACAGTTCGGGACAAATACTTCGGCCATTGCAGCTGACACAGTTGTTATGCGTTTCGGTTTATTTACAGAATCCATCTCTGTTACTGAGTTGCAAAAGGCTGTAAAAACAGGGGAATTGCCTGGGAGTTTACAGTCTTTATCTGAAGAACAACGCCGCTTCTTCTTGGGGGCGCTGGGCATGAATATACCTATGAATGTTGTCACACTTGATAGGTTAATTAATACGCAGATTGGTACAACTATTCTCAGTGACTTCGCTACAGCCTTAGCCCGAAAAGACAAAGCTGGGGTACAAGCACTGAGGGCAGGATTGGTATTAGGTTCTACTGCACCGCAAGGTCTTTCTATACTGAGTTTTATTGCTGCTTATCCCAGTAAACGCTTAGAAATTGATTTGCCAAAGGCTTTCGCTGTTGCAGGGAATTTAAATACAGCTTTTTGGCGTACCCAGCAATTCATGTTAGCGATCGCTCCCCAACTCGACCCCATAACAGCACATCCGAGAACACCGCAGATTGCTTTCCCTTTTGATCCCAGCCAACCAGGAAGCGCCCAAGTAAAAATACTCAACTTAAATCTGAACGATCAAAAGCGCGACCGCAAAATTCCAGTTGATATTTACTGGTCAACTGCTGCAACTCCCGACAAACCCGTAATTGTCTTTTCTCACGGTTTCGCGTCAGTCCGCACGGACTTGCGTTACTTAGCAGAACATTTAGCATCCCACGGTTATGTAGTAGCAGCTTTAGAACATCCCGGTAGTAATGCGGCAAATATTGATTTAGCATTACAAGGCAAAACCAGAGTTATGAA
The DNA here is from genome assembly GCF_030382115.1 of Nostoc sp. GT001. Classification (NCBI taxonomy): domain Bacteria; kingdom Bacillati; phylum Cyanobacteriota; class Cyanophyceae; order Nostocales; family Nostocaceae; genus Nostoc; species Nostoc sp. GT001. The sequence goes on along the minus strand of NZ_JAUDRJ010000003.1, from coordinate 2,025,265 downwards.
GCCTCAAGAGTTTTTAAATCGCCCTCAAGATATTAGTTTTGTCCTCGACGAATTAGCAAAACTCAACCAAACAGCTAATCATCCCCTGCAAGGGAAACTTGCAACTACAAACGCGATGGTTGTTGGCTATTCTTTTGGTGGTGGTACAGCTTTAGCGCTTGCTGGAGCCGAGTTACAACTAGAACGTCTCAAACAACGCTGTAAAAAGAACCTGACTATCTTGAGTTTGGGAGAAAATATGCAGTGCATCGCTCAAGAACTACCAGAAAATAGCTATCAACTACGAGATCCCAGAATCAAACAAGCGATCGCTTTCAATCCGACAACTTCTCTGATTTTTGGCGAAACTGGGTTAACTAAAATACAAGTTCCTACCATCGTGTTAGCAGGTTCCGCCGATAAAACCACCCCAGCTTTAACTGAACAAATTGTCGGATTTGAAAAAATCCCATCCCCAAAATCGCTAGTTGGTATAATTGGGGGTACTCATCTCAGTGTCAAAGACCCCAGCACCACATTAGATCAGATCGGACAACCAAATACACCGATTAGTGGCGGTGAAGTTGTCGGTGAACAAGCAGCAGATGTTCGCAAGTACGTTAAAGCTCTAACCTTGGCCTTTGCTTTCCAGATGACTCCAGAAGCTAAAAACTATGCTATCTTCCTGACACCAGACTATGCTCAGTTTGCTTCAACTGCCGCATTTCCATTCCGTCTAATTACGCAGATTCCGCCTGATGCTATGGCAGTGGTGAAAGAATTTGTTGAGAAATAAGAGACTTCCAATTAAACAAATATAGGACTTACGTATCATACATATTGACTATACTAATTTTGGGCTTTGGAGCCATGTCTAACACCCAAAACAGTAAATATGCAGCAAAATCGGGGTTGCAATCAGCACCTAAAATATAAATTTGACTCAATGCATATTATGGGTAATTGGTATAGTACTGTAAGTCCTAAAATATTTAATTTTGTGAGTAGCTTACTTAAGAATAGGGATATAAACGGTAGAAGTCGCCGCTGATTCTGCCTTCCCCTTTGATTTTTATTTTTAAACCAAATATGCTGTGATTAATATACAGCTTATATAATTAGCCTTATACCAATTCTATGTAAACTTTTTACTTACTACAAGTATATTACCTTGATAGTAACCCTAAACTTGCTGTTGAATCTACACCAAATTTTTACAGTAAAAATAACTATTTACACATAAAATTTATAATGTGTTCATAAAAATAACAGAAGCTTAAGAGTGTAAAAAACTAGGAGCAGATGCCGAATAATGATGATACATACGTATACTATAGAAATCGTAAATTGTTTTTGAAAAAATCTGTCAAGCAATTGTAGGGTGTGTTAACAAAGCGTAGCACGCCCTACACGTGTTTCAAGATTCAAATATTACTTCTGAAGCTAACATATTACAAACTAATTTCAAAACAAATGAAAACAAGTTATTTGATGCGAAATATGTTTGTGTATGTATTGAGGTAACTTATTTTAAGTTCACGAAACCAAATGGGAGATCGTTGTTATCTTCTGCAAGCCACAGATAAACCAAAAATCAACAACAAAGGGCTTGTTTTATTTACTTAAATAATTAGTTTTGCAATATATCTGTAGGTAAAACTAATTTGGGATTCAGAATTAAACAATTATTTCATTTCACTCAAGCCTATGCAACTCTATACAACTCGTGAAATTGAACAACTCCAGCAACATGAAGACCTTTCTGCCTTAATTGAAATTATGGAGTGGGTGAAAAATTTTTTAGGAAGGTCTCATCCTAACTTAGGTAGACCCGGCGCAGTTTGCCCCTTTGTACCTTACTCTCTCAAATCAAATAGTATTCGTCTAGCAGTTATTCATACAAAAGATTTGTATCCAGAACAATTAGAAGAGATTGTTGGACGGTATCGAGATATATTTCTGCAAATAGATGCTAAAGAGCAGACATTAGCAATGAATAAAGCTTTTTTACTTATTTTTCCTGACATCCATATAGAAGACGCTTCTAAAGTAATAGATAGTGTCCAACAAAAACTTAAACCTTTGTTTGTTGAGTCAGGACTGATGATCGGAGAATTTCATAAACGTAATGACTGTCCTGGTCTACACAACCCAAAATTCCGTCCACTTCGTAGCCCTATCCCCTTGTTGGCTATCCGGTTCATGGTTGAAGCTGACCTCCCCTTTCTTCAGAATCCGGCCGACCCACACTTACGTATTCGGTATTTAGAAGCTTATTTAAAGAATTTTGAGCATAAATTTACAGATGAAACAAAGTTTAAAAATGCTCATCTAGCATTGGCTTTAGCAAAAGAACAAATTAAACAAGAAAATTTGGTGAGTTCTTATATATAACAAATGTTTGAATTCAGTGCTAGTGATTGAACATAGGTATGGAGTATTAACAGTCTTGTCAATTCACTGCACCTTTAAATAAGTGGGATAAAAATGACGAATTTACTGCTAGTTGCAATTGCTCAGTGCAGATAGCATCAAATCGTCATCAGGATATAAATTATCGTACTATAGTAGAAGCGATCGCTAATTATCAATTAGTCAATATCAATACTTCAACAACTTCACTCTAATTTGTAATAATTACACACATATTTTTGTGAAAAGATTTAAGATTGCTAGATTATTTGTGATATAAAAAAGCAAATAATTTGGTAAATAAAATGGCGAAAGAAATAGAGCGGAAATATTTAGTGAGAGGAGATAGCTGGAGAGGATTAGCTGAAGGTAGTGTATATCGTCAAGGATACATTGCTACACAAGACAAAGCAACTGTACGTATACGTATAGTAGGGGAAAAAAGTTATTTGACTATTAAAGGCCCCAATATTAAATATTCGAGATTAGAGTTTGAATATCCTATTCCTGTTAAAGATGCTCAAGAAATACTTGAGACATTATGTCAACGTCCCTTTATAGAAAAAACCAGATATAAAATAGAGTCTGGTGGTTTGATTTGGGAAATAGATGAGTTTGATGGTGTTAATAAAGGACTGATATTAGCAGAAGTTGAACTCACTGATGAAAATCAGCAATTTGAATTACCAACCTGGATTGGACAAGAAGTTTCTGATGACTCCAGATACTTTAACAGCAATTTAGTAAAATACCCATTTTCACAATGGTAATAGCCTGATTCTGACTCCTGTTAGCGGTAGCGGGGCGTTTAGCCCATTCTGAATTCTGAATTCTGACTTCTTCTTCAACAAATATTGATTTTAACTGCTTCTTGACAACAGGATGCTTATTTAGTTGCGTAATTGATTCCTTGGGAGTTTCATTAGGAAATACCGTATCTACGGACGTGTAATTACTTGGTTAGCAAATCAAGAAAGTATAAAAACTCTAGTATATTTTCGCCTATCAATTCAGCATTAGCCCCAATAGGATGTAGCGGAATACATATCACTCGCCAGATTAACAGGTGCGTTCTTAGCTAAATGACAATTAAGAAACCTTTGCTAATCAAGCAACCGGAAGTTAGAAAGTTCATCCGTGAACTTTGTGGCACAACTAGTCTTACCCAAGAACAGTTTGCAGCATCTTTAGGTATAACTTATTCGACGGTAAACCGTTGGGAGAAAGGACATGCCAAACCTTCATCTCTAGCTATGCAAAAGATTGAGGGAATGTTAAAGGATATGGGTGAACTGGGGCAGAAAGTGTCGGTGAAGTATTTGTCGAATTAGAAAGCAGCCAGAGAGGCAAATTAATTGAAGTTACTTTCCCTCAATTAACAGGTTATCGCTACGACATAACCACAAACAACTCAATTCTAATTTTACCGATGTTTGCAGATATGCATATTTTGCGGATTACTCAACCTTTGAGTTTGAGTTTACCGTAGCCGATATTTTCTGCACTTTTGAAGACGAGTTTAGCTTAAAAACGCGCAAAAACTTCCAAAATTCTTTTCTTAATTGAGCGCCAATATTTTTCAGTCAACTTCATTTGGACTGTACAATGTTTGATTATTCTACCCCCGCTTTAGCTACATATCTTAATATTTCTTCGCCAAGAGCAGCTTGCACTAACGGCAGCAAAGTTGCGGTCATCAATACTGAAGGTGTATGGGAAGTAGAAAGTAATGGGACGAAAAAACTAATCCCAAACTCTAATTACGATGCTCGTGACATTGTAGCAATTGATGGCAAAACTTATGTCTTAGCTGTTCCAACGGGATTAGTAAAACTAAAAACTGACGGAACTAGGCAAAAAATAGTTAGCAACACAGCTAATTCAAAAACACGAGTTAAATTTTTGCAAAATTGGATTATTTACCAGTCTGCAAATACTTTATCAATTTATGACAAAAACCTCAACTTTAAAGCCAAACAGAGTTATGGCGTAACTGAGGTCATGGATTTTGAGTATAAAAACGGGTATCTCTACACTAGTGGCTACCAACAACAAAAGAGGTTAGGTATTCCCGTCCAGATAGCTTTTCTTTACCGAATGGTTTTCGACGGAGCAAAAATATTTGCTTTGGCAAATTTAGCAGGAAATAACCAAGGCAAGCTTTGGGGCTACAATTCTGCCGATCTTGCTCACGACATGGCAGACACAAGACTTAACCGATTACAAATTTTTGAAGACAAGCTTTATGTCCTCGGTTCAGTTTATGGGGGTAACTCAATCTACAGGTGGAATGGCAAAGACTTATTAACAAAGACTTTGATCACCACAGACACTTATACCAATGCTGCACAGACTCGTGACGAAACAAAAGTATATATAGGAACTGTTAATCTGACTAATTTTACTGTCGAGCGTGGACAGTTAAGTGTTCCAAGAAGGCCTACAACTGCGGGGATGGGAGACGGTGCTAGCAATTTCCCTAAAACTATTTACTCAAATGGCAATACAATTTTTGTGGGTTCCTCTGCTGCTTATGCGATCGCCAATAGAGATAATCAAACCTTCATGGGTAAACGTATCTCGGCTTACCGCGGAGATGCATCTCTTTTAGTTGTCTCCAAAAACCTAATGACTCGCCACGCTTGGGTAACACCGGGAAATGGTGAAGTATTGCTATTTACTGATAAGTTTGCAGTAATCAAAACAGATAATAAAAGAAATGACTTGGCTACAAATGTAGGAACTGCCCAAACATTACCAACAAATACTTATTTCGTTAAGTTTTAATTGAGCAACGAGATTGTAGATAATCCCGTTGCTCAATTCTTTTGTGCAGAAAACTATAAGCAAGATTAATGATGAGTTTTGTTCGCGTAAACTATACGCGAACACTTTTTTGTCCAAAGTCTAATACGTACTTTACATAATTATAATATGCATAGCAGGCTTGTTAAGCTAAAAGTTTTGCCCTGTCTTATCTAACTCCTGTTCGACGCAGAACTTGTTATTTTAGCCATTGAGGACAAGTATAGTTCTTCTCCTTTACTTTTTGGAGAAATTTTTCACCACAGACTGCATTTTATTAAAGAGTAATATCAATAAATTTTAATAGCCTCTTGTTTTTTAGGGCAATCTATGCAAATCTCATAAATACATAATACTATAAATTGGTAAATATACCGTAGTTTATCAGAAAATTAGGTGGGTTAGCCAATAAACTCAAAATTTAGTGCCAAGTAAACTTTTTAGGAGATGTAATCGTGAGTGCATATCAATCTGAGTCAGGCAATAGTTCGACTTCGCAACTGAATTTAGAGACTGATGTACTAGTCATAGGTGGTCTGAAGTTGGAGATTTTCTTAACAAGCAGCATTAAGGGCGAATAGCACCTGTATTTTAAAGATAGCGAAAGAATGAAGAATGACAATTTTGTTACTTTGTCTTTCCTAAATTAGGAGTTACTAAACTTAAAATTGAAGATTCGTGGAGGTAAAATCATGTTTTCTGGAAAAATTGAAAAAGAATTATTTGGTGAAGAAATTTGGTCAATTTGGCAAACAACTAAATTACCAGATCATCTACAGTTATTAGTGGATCAAGAACTGGGAAAACGCGATATCTGGGAATTGCAGTCTCAAAAACCTGACAATCGATCTATTTATCCAAATCTCTATGATGACTCTAGTCATTCAACAAATATTTAACAAAAGAGGCAGTTCTTGCGTAGGGCAGGATAGCGTAGCGGTAGCGAGTCCGCGAGCGTCGGCTGGAGAAATACTACCCTACTCAAGAACTACTGTGATACCTACGGCGGTAAATTAGGCGCTGAGAGTAAGGGTTTAAGTCTCCCAGCAAATTCAAACTTTGCTGGGAGACTATAAAGTGGTGGGTCTAAATTTCCCACTGATTGCATTCTGAATTTTGACTTCTCTATTTAATTAATGCAAAATAATGCGAAATCGAATTCATGCTGCAAATCCCTCCCAAATTTATTTTTCGTAGCAAGAGAAGGAATCAATATTAATGGCACATCTATTTGAACCATTCAAGATTCGTGAAGTTGTTTTTCGCAACCGCATCGCCGTTTCACCGATGTGTCAATATTCCAGTACAAATGGATATGCTAATGATTGGCACGTTATTCATCTAGCTTCTCGCGCAGTTGGCGGTGCAGGTATAGTGTTCACAGAGGCGGCAGCTGTAGAGCCACGTGGACGGATTAGCCCGCAAGATTTGGGAATTTGGTCAGATTCACATATCGAAACTTTAGCCAAGACTGTGGCATTAATTCATAACTTTGGGGCTGTTGCAGGTATTCAACTTGCTCATGCAGGTAGAAAAGCCAGCACTGCCAAACCGAGTAAAGGAGGCAAAGCACTAGATGAATCTCAGGAAGGTTGGCGGCCCTTAGTTTCGAGTAGTGCGATCGCTTTTAGCCAAGATAGCCCAGTTCCAGAAGCCCTAAATCTTGAGGGAATTCAAGAAATTATTGACGCCTTTGTTCAAGCTGCCAAACGTTCTCTAGAAGCTGGTTTCAAGGTAGTGGAAATCCATGCTGCCCACGGTTATCTACTGCACCAATTTCTTTCACCTCTTTCTAACCACCGTCAAGATGATTATGGTGGCAGCTTTGAAAACCGGACTCGTCTGCTCAAAGAAGTAGTTCAAGCAGTCCGAGAGGTTTGGCCTCAAACACATCCACTCTGGGTACGCATTTCCGCCACCGATTGGGTAGACAATGGCTGGGACATAGATCAAAGTATCGTTTTAAGTGACAAACTCAAGTCTTTAGGAGTGGATCTGATCGACACTTCATCAGGCGGTATCATACCGGGCGTTCATATCCCAATTAAACCTGGTTATCAGACTCAGTTTGCCGAACGCATCCGCCGCGAAGCTAATATTCAGACAGGAGCCGTGGGCTTAATTACATCCCCTGAACAAGCTGACGAGATTATTCGTACAGAAGTCGCTGATATAGTCCTGTTAGGACGTGAACTACTCCGCAATCCTTACTGGCCACATCTGGCAGCCAAACAACTGGGACACGATAAACTCTGGCCTGTTCAATACGATCGCGCTTGGCTGTAAGCTTTCCTTGCTCCTATGCTCTGTATATTGGTGACAACTTAAAGCGATTTCTACGACGTAAACACTTACGCCAGAATGTCACGCAGGGTGTGGAAATAAGTACAAAGTGCTTCCGTGTAGGGATTTGGGTTGATATTTAATAATGCCCAAATCCAATACCAAAACCCAGATGTAGAGACGTGATTTATCGCGTCTTGAAAAACCAATTATCTACACTTGCAAGATGTCTACTCTAAAGTATTGAGGGGCTTCAAAAAGGTAAAATTATAAAGAATCGTTACAACATAATCATGTCAGCTATCCAAACAACTTTGGTTCTTGCCATGACGGCCGATGGAAAAATTAGTGCCGTAGATCCGAAAGCGCCCCGTGAACCTAATGTAGTCGATTATGCACACCTGGAATATCAAGTCTCTCTTGCCGATCTAATCCTGGTAGGAGCAGGGACAATTCGGGCTGAGGGGGGAACCTTTGCAATTAGCGATCGCGAATTGTTGGCAGCACGTGAGGTTCGGGGTCAGTCTCCTCAGCCGATTACTTGCGTTGTTTCAGGTTCTCTTGACCTATCGCCGGACTTGCCTTTTTTGAGTCAGGACATTGAGCGATGGATATTTACCACACGGACTGCTTTAGAGCGCAGTTCTGATACAACAACTTTGCAAAAACTGGCTGAGTTAATTGATTTGGGAGATACAGACCTGGACTGGGATCGAGCCTACACCTTGATGGCAGAGCGGGGTATTCGCAAAATCGTTGCTTTGGGAGGTGGCTCTTTAACAGCTGCTCTAGTCAAGGCAGGACGAATTGACGATTGGTGGTTGACCATTTGGCCGGTCATTTTTGGAGGAAAGCACGCCCCTAGCCCAGTGGAGGGAGAGGGTTTTCTTCCCGATGTTGCTCCTCATCTCCAACTCATAGAAACTCGTCAGGTTGGAAGTGATTTGTTTTTACATTACCGCACGGTTAAGTGAAAACGCGCTGCCTGAATTAAGCACTTATGATCTCGTTGATACTAGAAAGCAGGGGAGCAGGGGAGCAGAGGAGCAAGAAAGAAGTTGCAGTAAGTCTTTCCCCTTTGCCCCTCTGCCCCCTGCCCCCTCCTGCCTCCCATCAACCAGGGGGCCAATCCAACTGCCGCCCTCCCAAAATATGCAAATGTAAGTGATGGACTGTTTGACCGCCGTCATCACCAGCATTGATGACGACTCGATAACCATTTTTTAGTCCAGCTTCTTCTGCAACACGTTTAGCAGTTAACAAAAGATGCCCCAACACAGCATGATCCTCAGATTCAGCGTCAGCTAGTGTCGCAATGGTTTTTTTGGGAATGACGAGGATGTGAACGGGCGCTTGGGGATGGATGTCTTTGAATGCCAGGGCTAAATTATCCTCATAAACAATATCAGCGGGAATTTCCCGACGAATGATTTTGCTGAAAATCGTTTCTGTACTTTCACTCATGCCAATCTACCTACTAATCTGCTAGAGATTTTATATTAAGTCCGCCTAATTACTGATCATTGACAAAATTTGATTGTGCGGGTATACCCCCAATACTTTTCCGATAAACCCAACAATCTCTTTTTTGGTCTGGGGGAAAGGTTAAAGGGTATGGGGTAAAGGTAAATTCAAACCTTTTCCCTTTTCCCTTTCCCCCTTAACCGAAAAGTATTGGGTACACCCCGATTTACTGTTTGGTTCGGTTTTTTCAGGTAAACAGCTATTAAAAAACCTGCTAATCTTTTAAAAAGACTAGCAGGCATGGCTTATCATCAATCGGAGCGGCGGGATTCGAACCCACGACCTCCACTACCCCAAAGTGGCGCGCTACCAAGCTGCGCTACGCCCCGGTCAGAATTCCTATCATATAGCAAAACTGTAGGATAATCAAGAGGCAATTTTAAAAAACCTTAAGCATCCCACTAGCTTGCAGTAAATCTGGAACAGCAGAAGCATTCCATTTACCTTCTACACATCGCCCTGTATTCAAGATGAAGCGAAGGCTGTAATCATGAGGGTAGCCTTCCACTTCCATCCATAATAAATCGCTTTCGGCTTCACAAGTAATTTTTTCCTCTTCCATCAATTCAGTTGCGAGTTGCTTCATGGTGTCTGCTAGCTGTGCTAGTAGACGACAAAAATCATTTAACTCGGCTTCGGTTAACTCAATTGCCCAATCATCTGTACCAACTAAACCTTTAAACTCCGGTGTATCGGGGTTCCAGCCAATACGCCAACCCGATCCGGTTTTGACAACGCGTTCCATAAAAAGTGAGGAGTGAGGAGTTAGGAGTGATTAATTTACAACTTATAACTCTTCTATTACTTAAGTAGTTCAGCACCTCCTTGTTGCGGTGGTTGTGGGGTAGTTGATGTAGTTGGACTGGGTGTGGTGTTGGAGTTAGGGGGTACAGTGTTTTGGGAAGTAGGATTAAATATATTGACTAAGACTTGTACTAGGGCATCTCGTTGGCTGCGGGTGAGACTCTTGATGGCTTTGCGATCGCTTTCTATTGGATTTTTCTGTAGTGCATCATTTCCTGGATAGGTAGTATCATACATAATTTCATTTGCACCCAGGTAATCAGCTAAAGTCAGCTTCCAATCTAAGCGATAAATGGGGGCCCGCCCTTTGGTATAAATATGATATCGAATTAAGCGATTTGCTAAGGTGTTGCTTTCGGCAACTTTGCCATTTTCTTTACTGATATACTTATTTTCACGTGGGAAATCTGGCAATTGCTGATAAACTAGCTGCCAAACATCGCTAGGGGTGATTCTCTGGGCAGAAGCAGGTTGGATACTAAATAAATTTCTCTGTATTGATTTATCCGCTCCTGAACCTAAAACAATTACACTCACTAGTATTAAGGTAAGCAGTAGTGGTGTTAGCGGAACCGAGGCATTTCGCTTGTGCTGAGTTGTGAGTTTTGAGAAAATTGATTTAAACAGAAATTTTTTCTTTTTCATAGAACAATATTTTGGGCGTTGCTGAGTGAAAAGATGAATTTGCCTGATTCAGAATTCAGCACTCACCACTCAGCACTCAATCTTATAGTTCGCCGATAATTTCTGGTTGAGTCAATTCATCGGACATTTCGATTATTGCTCTTAGCACTGGCTTCATCATCGCATCTTCGTTACTTTCAAAGTCTTCGTAACGCCGACGTTTAGCACGATTTGCTACCTGAACCGTAATGCGGTATCGATTTGAGGCTGCACTAATCAGATCCTCAGCACGGTGCATAATCTGAGATTGAGTTGTCTCGAACTTAGAGCGCTTTAGCATAATCAGTGGTTCTTGGGGTCATTCTCCAGTGTAACAGTACTAAATCAGTCTACTGCTGTCTGTTAAATCGCCAGCAACCTCTCTATTGATAGAGGCTAAGATATTTTAGTCACTTTATAAGTAACTTGTAGTATTAAATAACGCACCCTCATGGCTGACCTTGTGGAAACTGCGATCGCAGCAGGTAATTTCAATACTCTAATAAAAGCTGCTGAAGCTGTAAATTTTATAGAAACTTTGAAAAGCCCTGGTTCTTTCACGCTCTTTGCACCAACTGACGAAGCTTTTGCTAATCTCCCAGAGGGAACTTTAGACGCGCTACTACAAGATATCCCCAAGCTCCAGAAAATTGTGGCGTATCATATCGCTAGTGGGGATGTTAGGTCTGATGATTTGGTACAGATTAACGAGGCAGAGACGCTTGAAGGGTCAATTGTCGCCATTGAATCTGCCGACGGTAAATTTAAGGTGAATAACGCCAATGTCCTCAAAACAGATATTCTGGCAGACAATGGCGTGATCCACGTTATTGATGCGGTGTTGATACCTGCAATGGTGGCAGGGAAGTAATGTATTGGGGCATTGGGCATTGAGTATGGGGAAAGGGGAAAGGGAAAGGGGTAAGGGGAAAGATTAAATTTATTCCTTTTCCCTTTAACCTTTAACCTTTTCCCCTGCCCCCCTGCCCCTTTTGTCCCCTACTCCCTACTCCCCACTCCCAGAATGCAGCCACTCCGTGCGGGAACAGTCAATGACAACTGTTGATCTCCTTTATCATTCCACTCAACTTCAGCATTACCATATAAAAGTTTGTTGGGTTGAGTATGCAAAGTGGAGACATCTGCATTCCCTGTTGCCGAACTTGTGCCAGCGTTAACAGCAATTATCAATTCTTCTGTGCCTAAAGTTCGTGCAAATATATAAAGTTGCCCTTGAGCATGGAGAACTTGGTAATCACCTGTACGCAAGGCTGGGTAATTTTGACGCAGGGTAATTAATTGACGGTGAGTATTAAAAATTTCCTGATTCCAGTTACTCTCTAAAGGAAAACCACGACGTGAGTCGGGATCAATTCCACCAGGTAAGCCAACTTCATCACCATAGTAAATGCTGGGGGCACCGGGAAAGGTGAGTAGTAGTAGAGTTGACAATTCTATACTGGCTATATCGCCGCCTGCAATTGTCATCAATCGGGCTGTATCGTGACTTGCAAGCAAATTGAGTTGAGTTAGCTGAATTTCCCAAGGGTAAAGTTGCAGTACTTCTTGGATTTTGGTGGCGTACTCGGCAGCAAATAACGGTGGGTACGGTTGATAGTCGCGGCTTTGGACTTGTTCTAAGACTACGCGATCGCCTGCCGCAAAGGCAATGGTTGGCCCGGCAAATAGATAATTCATCACACCGTCAAATTGCGTCCCATCTAGCCACTGGCGGGAATCTCCCCACACTTCGCCCACAATATAAGCTTCGGGATTGATAGCTTTGACGCGATCGCGAAATTCCTGCCAAAAACCAGGAGTTTTTATTTCAAATGGTACATCCAATCGCCAACCATCAATGCCGAATTTAATCCAATATTCGGCAATTTCCATAATGTATTCTCGTACTTCTGGATTATCGTGGTTAAATTCTGGCAAAGCACGATTTCCCGCCCAACCCACGTAGTTGGCAGGGAAATCACCATTGTATGCTGAAAGCGGCCAGCCTTCAATTTTGAACCAATTTACCCAAGGTGAATGGGGGCCATTCTCTAAAACGTCGTGGAAAAAGAAAAAGCCCCGGCTGGAATGGTTAAACACCCCATCCAGAACAACTTTGATATTCCGTTGATGGGCTGCATCGAGCAATTCCTTAAAAGCTTCGTTGCCCCCTAACATCGGGTCAACTTGATAATAATCGTGGGTATGATAGCGATGATTACTGGCAGATTGAAAAATGGGCGTGAAATAAATCGCGTTAATCCCCAAATTCTGGATGTAATCTAAATCCTCCATAATGCCCCATAAATCGCCGCCTTTATAGCCCTGGAGAGTTGGCATAGAGTCCCAATCTTCCCAACGGGCTTCTTGCAATAACCGTTTGCGCGGCTGTTTGCTTCTGGCAAAACGATCTGGGAAGATTTGGTAGAAAACAGCGTGCTTCACCCAGTCTGGTGTTTGAATTTGCATGAATAACTTTTTGTATGTTTAGAAGCGATCGTTGCAAATATTAGCTTCTTTATGGCTCTTACTTATGATAGAAAATCTGTTATTTCTCAGTATTCATTAGCGATTTAGCCTTTTCCATGCTGTTTTATACGCAAATGTTATCAGTCTTAACTATTTTGCCTACAATTTATTTTAGTTTTTAACAGTTCATCTACACAGACTCGTCACTGATTGCATTTTGAGTCTTAAATTATTCTTTAATAATTTTATTTATTACTTAATTATTCTTAATTTCATTTTCTTCACTTTGTCCGTAATTATTTCGGCAGACAATGGATTAGTTTAATAGCTTCATAAAAATTACCTGTTACCTCAGATTTAGGTAATTTTTAGATGCAACCGATCAAAGTCACGAACTACAGAAAATCACTATGAGGGAGACGTAATTACAGAACATGAGTTATGAATTAGCAATTGTCTTAGGAATAACTCTTACCTCCTAAACTTATTTGATGTTATCTATAAAATAAATGGATAAATATAGTCGCATCAAATAATCGAAGCTAAAAAGCTACATAGTCTGCGTTAATCCTAGAGCGACTTATCCTCCTAGAATCACTACTTTCTTGACGGCAACTCAATTTAATTTAAGGTAAAAATGAGACACGAAAAACTTTCTCCTGGGCTACTTTTGGCATTTCAAGACTATCAAAATGAAGGAGATCAAGCTTTAGTTACACATAAGCGATCGCTTGGCATCATTGCTCACAAAAGCCCAGTTAAGCCCACTAAGAGCGTCGTTTTTATCTACTGCGACCCTGATGCAGACTTAAGTTATCTATCACAATATAATATTGAAGTCAATCAAAACTCTGGGAGTGTGCGGACAGCTTTCTTACCCATAGATAGTTTAGATGTCTTATCTGAAGAAGATGTGATTCAGCGGATTAAGCCATCACGCAAACTTCATTTGAGGATGGATACTGCAATGGAAACAGTCAAACTGCCGGAATTTAAGAATCAAACCGGATTGACTGGTAAAGGAGTAATTATCGGCATTATAGACAGTGGTATCGATCCGAAACACCCCGCCTTTGCTGGACGAATTTTACACATTTGGGATCAAACATTGCCAGGTCCAGGAGTCACAGAGGGCGGCTATGGGGCTGAATTTAGCGGAGCGCAACTGACAGTTTCTCAGGATACTGGCGGTCATGGTACTCACGTCGCTGGCATTGCCGCTGGTGCCGATGCTAGTTATGGCGGTGTCGCACCAGAAGCAGAATTAGTTGTCGTCAGGTCAGATTTACAGGATGCCCACATTGCAGATGGTGTGCGTTACATTTTCCGAGTTGCTAGGGAGTTGGGACGCCCAGCAGTGGTAAATCTCAGCTTGGGCGGACACGCTGATGCTCATGATGGTAGCGATTCCCTATCCAAAGTTATCGATGCCGAAACTGGTCCTGGAAGAATAGTTTGCTGTGCTGTTGGTAACGAAGGAAACGATAACATTCATGGACAAGCGACCATACCCAGTGGACGCACTCGTGGTATGCGCTTCAATGTTCCTTTGAATCAAGTAGGCATCGTTTGGTTAAACGCTTGGTATGCCAAAGACAGCGAATTAGAAGTATCTGTGCGGAGTCCTAACGGTTTTGTCACCCCCTTTCAAAAAATAATTACTGACGGTAATTCCGCCCAAGATTACCAGTTACCAGATGCACGGGTGCAATTAGCGACACCAGCGCCAGACCAAGCCAACGGCGACCATAATTTCTTTGTGCAAATACGCGGTATTGGCCCCTCGCAAGTCATGGGAGGTGTTTGGCAACTGCGAGTCCGCAATACTTCTTCAACTGACACATGTTTAAATGTGTGGACACTAGATGATAGTTCATCAGTGTTTTTTACAGGTAAAAGTGTCAAGGATGCCTTAAAAATTGGTTCGCCGGGAGCCGCCAGCAGTGCAATTACAGTTGCCGCCTATACTACTAAAACCAAGTACACAGATATTGATGGCCAAGTGCGAGAAATGGGCTTAGAATTGGATACTATTTCGGAATTCAGTAGTGAAGGACCTCTACGCACTGATGGGCAGAAGCCCGATGTAGCAGCACCAGGAGCGATGATTATTTCCACGCTTTCCGCCGATGCTAATTTTGACCGCTCATCGATGATTAATTCCAAGTTTGTGGTTCAGGCTGGTACGAGTATGGCGACACCGTTTGTTAGTGGGTTAGTAGCACTGCTGTTGCAGCGAGATCCTAAACTCGATCCGGCTGCTGTGAAAGACTTGCTACGTAAAAATAGTGCAATTCCTGGCAAACCCGCAGGCACATTTGATGATAAATGGGGTTATGGAGTGATTAACGCAGCTAATCTGTAATTAGACTGAGAGACGCGATATATTAAAAACTATAGATATATCGTGTCTCTTTAGGGTTATAAAGGCGATCGCCTTTATAACCCTGTAAGTTAATACAAGTAACAAAATAATAAAATTATCCTTAACTATTCAGATAATTTTTAATTTTGTTTTTATATTTATTTTTTATTTAAGTAGTCAAATTTACACAAAATTTTGATAATTAATATCAATGGTTAAACTTCGCGTTCGAGAACTAGCACAAGAAAAGGTTTACCATCTACTTAGTCTTAGAGGATGTTTGAAAAGTTTCAAGTTGAGTAAAAAAGCTCTCAGGGCATAAGCTGTAAAGATGTCCTCAATTGCTGGCTTGTTAAATTCAGCCACCTTTACAACTACCTTGACAATAGTGGTCTGTCCCATTGATTTTGAAGGGCTGCTAGATCCCCGACTTCTTAAAGAAGTCGGGGATCTGAACACCACTAACCTCTCAAAACTTTTGGGACAGACTACTAGTACAGCACGGCGTAAATAAACATACCATTTCAAACAGGCACAAGCCTTGATATATGAACTTTTTGACTTTTGACTACTAAGCAAGATTTGGAAATTTTGCTCAAACGACAAAGGGAATTAAATCAACAACTTCAAGAACTCAACGAACGAGTTGACAGACCATCTGCTACAAAATAAGCATTCGACAGCAGTTAGTTTATGCGATGGCGGAAGCGCCTGCTTTATAGCGATCGCTCTTAATTATTAGAGGAAACCCCAAGCGTAGGCGTAGCCCGTCGCAGACATCGCTCCTCAGAATTTACCAGTCGTTTGCAGAAAGCTTTGGGTACAATAAGTAGGAAAACAGTTTAATTGGTAAGATTGGTTACGCACCTGTACTTGATTTGAGCCGTTAGGTAACGGGACATAGCTTCTATCTATTTACACTTTCAAAACGCTCATGTCCAATGTGAACCTGCCACTCCACAACTCTAGCAGAGTCTGCTAACATCCCATCCCGCACACGGGGGCTACTGTTGACAATGGCTTGAGCCGCTTCTAAATTCTCCGCCTGAATTACCCACAGCCCCGTTCCATCATGGGGAAAAAACGGGCCACAGCACAGTAGTGTTCCTTTGTCATACTGCTCACGAAACCAAGCCAGTTGATTTTGGTCATGTTCTGGGTGAGCGTTTTTATAGTCGTAATACTCTGGAACAGTTGCGACAACAACGGCAAAAAGTTGAGACATATCCTCTTGTTTACTGAGTGATTTGGGATGATGTTCAGATTTTATAAGTATAGTTGAAGCGCGTTTAGCATTGCAGTCGCATAACCCTTGCTTTCAAAGCGATCGCTCTTAAGGCGGGGTGTAGCCCATCGCTCTCAATCAAGCGAGGAAACCCCAATCGCTTAAAACCCGTATCGCTAATATATGGATTAATAGAATAATCCATCAGCCAAAGTTAGGGTAATTGGCTCAGTGGTGTCGCTAAACCGTCAATGCTGACCAGATTTTTCTTTTGTTGATATTCTCGAACTCCCTCTTCGCCTTTTTTACTAGCCCAATTTACTAGAGTCTGGCGCTGACCTTGATATTCATAGAGTGGTACGCCAAAACCACAGGAAGTCTGGATTTTTTCAATTTCAGCGACGATAATTTGACGAGTTCCAGGTATCGGCAAAAACTGAGAATACAGCGAATCCCACTCTGGAGAACTCGGTAAAATCGTGGTTCCTTGACCGTAAAGACGCAAGATAGACGCGGGTTCTTGAAAAGCACAAAACATAAAGGTTATCCGCCCATTTTCTTGCAAATGGGCTGATGTTTCGTTACCACTACCTGTTAGGTCTAAATAACCTACTCGGTTGGGAGACAAGATACGAAAGCAGTCCTGACCTTTAGGAGACAGGTTAACATGACCCGTAGAACTCAAAGGTGCAGAGCCAACAAAGAAAAGGTGTTGGGCAGCAATAAAGTCTTGCAGTTCTTCAGTAATACAGTCAAACAATTTAGACATAGACTGTCTGATTTATATTTGCAAATTGATCGTGTTCTCAGCCTATGTCTTAGCTAAAAATCTAGCAAGGTATAATTACCGATGTCTGGTTTATCGGAAGGGAGTGGGGAAAACTGTTACTGTCTCATATACCGACTAGCCATTTGGATGGCATCAGCAATATCGACATCACCATCACCATCAGCATCCAAGAAGGAATTTAGGACAGGATTTCCGCCAGCTTGGGGATTTTGAGCATTGGCTCCTGATTGCAAAAACTTTAGCACCAAAGGTACTGCCAAAGGCAGCAATTGTTGAACGATACCAGCATCCAACCCAGTGCGCTGGGCAGCAACTTCAGCTACTTGCTGTTGTATCTGAGGAGAAAACAACGAATTGACGGCTTGGGGGTTGGGAGAAGTACCAGCATATTGACTGACTAAATTTTGTGTGGCTTCATTACCATCTGTGGCTTGTTTGTCTTGTAAAGCAGAACGCACTTGACCACCCACAATTGACAAAACTGATTGGATGGTAGAAGGATCTGCACCTGTGCTACTGCTCAATTGCTGTACGGTATTAACAATGCTTCCTATTTGACCTAAGCTGCCCTGTTGATTGGGATTAGCGACAGCACCAAGAATTTGATCGAAAAGTCCCATAAGTTTGTTTCTCTACTTTGTTCTCAAAAACTTGCCAAAACTGGTTGGAAGTTTTTTGTGTACACGGACTTTTGTAAGTCTACTAAAAGATTAGAACACGTAAATTTATAATTAACGAATAAAATTTTAACAGCTACTAGCTCAAGTATGAGAAATCGATCGAGCGATCGCAAATTCTGTGCTTTGATTTAACTCAGATGTTTTTTACCACAATCTGAAATGCGTAGGCGTAGCCCGCCGCAGAAATTGCTAGCCTTAAACCCTTAATGCGTCGTGGTTTGGTTGTCAAAAATACTTCAATGTTCCCACTTAAAAAAAATAAATCGCTGTCTGTAGAAGAATGTTCATCTATCTTGCAGTCAGCGATCGCAAAACGCTCAACTTATTTGACCGATATTTGCTCTACGCTAATGCCGCTACTGTCTCTAGTAAGCCTTGAAACAACCTCAAGCCATCACTACCCCCTAACATTGCGTCTGATGCCCTTTCTGGGTGCGGCATCATTCCCAACACATTGCCCCGGCGATCGCAAATCCCGGCAATGTTGTTCAGTGAACCGTTGGGATTCTCTCCTTCATAGCGAAATATGACTTGCCCGTTATCTTCAATTTCTGCGAGAGTGGCTGCATCAGCGTAGAATCGCCCCTCTCCGTGGGCAATGGGCAAAGTGATAACTTCACCAGTTGCATAAGCTTGCGTCCATAGATTAGTACGCTCAACTTTCAAGGGGACGCGATCGCAAATAAAATGCAAATCCCGATTTCTGGTTAACACCCCTGGCAAAAGTCCAGCTTCAGTTAATACCTGAAAGCCGTTGCAAATACCGAGGACAAACTTACCCTTTTGGGCGTGTTCTACAACCTGCTGCATCACGGGTGAAAAACGCGCGATCGCACCACAGCGCAGATAATCCCCGTAACTAAAGCCACCAGGAATAATCACGACATCCAAATCAGCAATATCTGTTTCTTGATGCCAAACCATGCGAGTTGGCTGCCCCAGTAAATCTCTGGTTACATAAGCAACATCGCGATCGCAATTAGAACCGGGAAAAACAACAACACCGAATTTCATGATTGGGGAATGGGGAATGGGGAATGGGGAATGGGGAAGGGGGAAGGGGGAATGGGGAATGGGGAATGGGGAATGGGGTAATTGTTTATCTCCCCCTTACCCTTTGCCCCTTGCCCCTTGCCCCTCTATCTCTTTCCCATGCCCCAATCCCTAAAATACCCCAGTTTGAGTTTCGACCTCAATTAATTCAAAGCGGTAATTTTCAATTACGGGATTTGATAGCATTTGGTCACAAATGGTATCAAGGTCTTTACGCGCTTTCTTCTCTTCAGTTGAGGTGATGGTGAGTTCAATGTACTTGCCAATCCGCACCTGGTCAACGTTATCGTATCCCAGTTGCTTAAGACCGGATTGTACTGCCACACCAGCGGGGTCTAAAACTGAAGGACGAAGGGTCACGAAAATTTTGGCTAGATACTTGGTTTGCACGGGCTTTTGCTGAATGCTGCGATCGCTATACTATAACTTTCTGTTCCAACTGAGTGAAAATAAGATTACGAAGCGGTTAAAGTTAATCGATCGATTAGCTCATTTAACAGCTTCAAACTACAGTGCCATACTTAAATAATTGTCTATGAGAGCTATACGCACCCGCAGTCAAGAGCGTATTTTTACCCTACTGAAAACTATCAAAAAAGGCATTTCCGCCCAAGATATTTACGTAGAACTACGTAATACAAATCAGAGTATGGGTTTAGCAACAGTTTACCGTTCTCTAGAAGCCTTAAAACTAGAAGGCATGGTACAAGTTCGGAATTTGGCTAACGGTGAAGCCCTCTATAGCCTAGCACAACAAGATAAACACCACCTTACTTGCTTGCAATGTGGTGTCTCAATTCCGATTAATCAATGCCCAGTTCATGACTTAGAAGACCAGTTAGAATCCAGCCATAAGTTTAAAGTTTTTTACCACACCCTAGAGTTTTTTGGGTTGTGCAGTCAATGCCAGGTGAATCAAGGTACTGAGATTGGTCAATAGTCATATCAATTTTATGTGGTGTAGTTATTGGAAAAAGACAAGGAAAAAACTTCTTCCCTTGTCTCTACTCTCCACTTCTACTCCTAACCAGGGCGGTTATTTTCTAATCCTGGGATTTGCTTGGAAAACAACTCGTTAGAGTCAATCTGAGCATTTGAGATAACGGAACGCATACCCTCGAAAGCAGCAGGAATAGTGCGCGGATCTATAAATAATACCTTGCTGCTATCGCTTCTACCAATTGTCGCGCCCATATCCAAATAACCCAAAGCAAACAGTACTTCCACTGCTTTATTAGCATTGGAATTCGTTTGTAGTTTTTGGGCAATAATTTCTGCTGATTCTGCGATCGCTTGGGCTTTCAAAACCTGCTGCTGACGTTCTGCTTGAGCTTTCAGAACGAGCGACTTTTGTTCAGCTTCCGCTTGCAGAATTGTCGATTTTTGACGAGCTTCCGCATCCAATATTTGCGCCTCAGCTTTACCTCTGGCGCTATTGACAGCAGCTTCGCGTTCACCCTCAGAAGTTAAAATTGCTGCCCGTTTGCGTCGTTCTGCCGACATTTGCAATTCCATCGATTCTCGCACAGCTTGAGACGGAATAATATCTCGCAGTTCTACCCGTGTCACTTTCACACCCCAAGGATCGGTAGCAACGTCCAAATCTTGTAATAACAACTCACTGATGTGGGAACGAGCAGTAAAGGTTTGATCTAACTCTAGTTGTCCCATTTCGGCGCGAATTTGAGTCAGCACCATATTTATCATTGCCGACTGGAGATTTTCTACCTTATACCAAGCTTTTTCCATATCCACAATGCGCCAGTAAAATACCGCATCTACTTCAATGCCAACGTTGTCACGAGTGATGCACTGTTGAGGAGGAATATCTAAGACTTTTTCTTTGATAGTTTCTCGGTAAACAACTTTATCTAGGAAAGGAACGACAAAATTTAGTCCTGGTTCCAGTTTTTTGTTATAGCTACCCAATCTTTCAACCAAAGCTTGATTGCCCTGATTGATGACTTTCACCGAACCTGCCACAGCAGAACCACCAAGAGCTAAAAATACTAGTAAAAAAAACTGTTCCATTGTAAATCTCCTAATTTTTAATAAAGGGAGTGCGGAGTGGAGGAGATGAGTAAGCCGAGGAAGTAGAGTAAAAAGAACTCTTGAATTTGGACAAATGACAAATACTCAAGAATTCAACAGATTTTCTGGTACAACAATCAAAGTAGTACCTTCCCTTCTAACCACATAAACTCTTTGATGCGGTGGTATGGTAAATTTGTCATCGTCACATCTTGCTTGCCAAGAATTTCCCTCATACCGCACCCGCCCTGTTTTTCCAGGCAGAATTTCTGTTAAGGTTTCAGCTATGACTGCATCCCGAATTTTTGATTTGCGTTGTCTTGGTTGCAAAAACCGACGAGAAAGTACGATTAATACTGTGGAAAGCAAGAGCCAAACCACAATTTGCAACCATACACTTCCCATACCCACTCCAGACAGCAGCGCCACCACAAAAGCGCTAACTCCCATCATGAAGGCGACAAACGCCGATGGTAAAAACAGTTCTGTTAAACACAGAACTGCTCCTGCCAGAAGCCAGATTAAGGTAAAACTTGGCATAGCGCCATCCTAGTCTCTACATTGACGTAAATGCATTTCTACAATTAGATACAGCCAGACGTAAGTTATTTACAGAAAACAAAACTGGGTATTTCTACCAATAATTTTGATTAATTTCAGTAACAAGGTGTAGCTAGCGGTACACAAGTCCAGTTTATTCTAGCCTTCAATTCATTGCCAGCTAAAGTTCATCGAAGTTTATGTATAAATAAGAATTCAGAACTCAGGATTCAAGAGTCAGTAGAAATTCTGTAGACTCTTTGATAGCCCAGCGGTAGCGCAAAATAAGTATTAGATATTACAATTCTCAAACTCTATCCCTTTTTGGGTAGAGTATTCTAAATTCTGACTCCTGAATTCTGACTCCTGACTCCTATATTTATGATTTCTACTCAACTGATAATTTTTTGTATAAATCCACGCTGTAATAGCCCCATTAATCCGATGGGAGATAACGTTTGTGCTAGTTGCCAAACTCCTTTAGTTCACCGCTATCTTTGGGCAACTGGTTCATTGTCTGCTTACATCCCACCAGGCACAAAGGTAGCAGATAGGTATGAGGTAATTAAACAACAGATTTGGCTGGATACTCAACCGGGACTGCCGCCAGATGTACCTGAAGAATTGCCAACTGAAGTAATTCCTTATTTACAGTTATATCAAGAGCGGTTGCATCTGCCCCAGGCTTATGGGTTTGTTAGTAATCTTGAGCAAGATACAACAGATATCCTCTTATTGGAAAATGCACCGATAGATAGGACAGGAAATCTTTATCCAACTATTGTTGAGGCTTGGGAAGAAGCCACGGCAGTACGACAAGTTTATTGGTTGTGGCAAATTCTCCAACTTTGGACACCTCTAGCAGAATTGGGATTTAGCCACAGTTTACTAGTAATAGACAACTTGAGAGTCGAAGGTTGGTGTGTGCGACTTTTGGAACTCTACCAAACACCAAATGATGAAAAGTTGAGTTTACAAAATCTGGGGGAGTGTTGGCAGTTTTGGGTAGCTTCTGCAAAAGCATCAGTAGCCAAGGGGTTACAGAACATTGTCCAGGATATGTGTGAAACTGAGATTGAGTTAGAGGCGATTAATATTCAACTCAATAATTTACTACTAGCAGCTGCGGCAGAATTACCATTAGTTTTAAAGGTGGCAGGTTCTACAGATATTGGCCCAATGATGGCGCAAAATGAAGATGCTTGCTATCCCAATAGTTTGAGTGATTTAGATGAACCTTTATTGCGCCACTTGTCGATTGTTTGCGATGGCATTGGCGGGCATGAAGGCGGTGAGGTTGCGAGTCAGTTGGCAGTGCAGTCTGTAAAGTTGCAAATTCGCGCTTTACTAACTGAGGTGACAGAACAAACTGCACTTTTTCCACCTGAGTTGTTGCAGGAACAATTAGAAGCAAGCTTACGGGTGGTAAATAATGTAATTTGTGCCCGCAATAACGAACAAAAACGCCAGGGCAAAGAACGCATGGCTACAACTATTGTCATGGCGTTGCAAGTTCCACAACGAGTCCAGACAAGTACTGGGTGGCAATCAAATAATACCCATGAGCTTTACTTGGCTAATGTTGGCGATAGTCGTGCCTATTGGATTACTCGCAATTATTGCCAGCTACTAACAGTAGATGATGATGTAGCAACGCGAGAAGTACGCTTGGCTAAAAGCTTGTATCGAAAGGCACTTTTTAGACCAGATGCGAGTGCCTTAACTCAAGCATTGGGGACAAGAAATTCAGAATCTTTGCGTCTCAAGGTTCAGCGATTTATTGTGGAAGAAGATGGCATCTTGTTACTGTGTTCTGATGGCTTAAGTGATAATAACTGGGTGGAACATTCTTGGCAGGATTATGCAATACCCGTGTTAACAGGGCAAATGACAGTGGAAGATGCTGTATGCAACTGGATTAACTTGGCAAATGAAAAAAATGGGCGTGATAATACATCGGTTGTTATGACCTATTGCCGTGTTTCTCCAGAATACTTAATACCTGTGACTCCGGCGTTGCCAGAAGAGATTATAGAAGCAGAAATACAGGAAGAGGAATTAGAAGAACTAAAAGAATTAGAGGCATTAGAAGAACTAGAAGAACCAACTTCTTTTACAGAAAGTTCGCAAGCTTTACTAGATTTGGATCTAGATTTGGATCTTTCAGAGGAACCACCTCTCAACCCAGAAATTCCACCAACTTTAATTACAAAACCGAAGTGGGATAAACGTTTGGTCATGCTGGGGGGAGTGTTGGCGTTACTTGTGGGGGGTACAAGTCTGGGATTATTGGCTTGGTGGCAAATTAATCCTCAAGGATTACAGCAGATGTGTCGGCAATTTCCCCAAAAAGTGCAGTCAGTGTGTCCGATTGGGAAATAGATTATACCGAAATATTTTAATGTTGATGAGAAATATGGCAGTATTGATCAGGAATATTGTAATGTTGATGACGAATATTGCAATGTTTGGGATCAATGTTGCAATGTTGATGACGAATATTGCAATGTTTGGGATAAATGTTGCGATGTTGATGACGAATATTGCAATGTTTGGGACCAATATTGCAATATTGACAATAACTACTTGTACTGGCGTGTCAAGACTAAATTTGTGCATTAGCAAACTCTTGTGGGATGGGCTTCTAGCCCGTCCTAATTGGCGGGCAAGATGCCCGCCCCACAAGAAAATTTATTGCAACATTTTAGCCTTGACACGCCAGTACATTCAGAGTGACGAAGAAAAAAGTTGCGATCGCTAGCGAAAACTCTTTTAAAACTTGCTACTTATGGCGGCTCTGCCACCTGCAAGGGAGGCGGAGCCTCCAGGATGGCATTCCCAGTCGGAGACTGGGAACGAGGCAATCGCACCACAGATGACTTGAAATCACATCTTGCACTTGTATTATATCCGGCTAATTATTTAAACTCTTTTTCCCCTTCTCCCTTCCCCCTACCTAGCTCAATGGGCAAGGTATTCCAATGCCATATCCCTGTGCGTAATCAATTCCCAGTGACGTAATTCGCTCTAAAATTGCATCATTCTCCACAAACTCAGCAATCGTCTGAATACCCATCACACTGCTAATGCGCGTGATTGCTGTCACGATCGCATCATCCACAGAATTTTCAATAATGTTCCGAATAAAACTGCCGTCAATTTTCAGGTAATCCACAGGCAGAGACTTAAGATAGGCAAACGACGACATCCCCACCCCAAAATCGTCTAATGCGAAGCGACAGCCCATCTGCTGGAGTGATTCAATGAACTGCTTGGCTTTTATGAGGTTAGCGATCGCCACAGTTTCGGTAATCTCAAAACAGATGCGCTGGGGTAAGATCGGGTGTAAAGAAAACTGCTCATACAAGAAGTTAATGAACTGATCGTCGTTGATGCTAGAGCCAGAGAGGTTAATTGCATAGATACTTTGTTTATCGCCAACAACCCTTGGCCAATTCCTGAAGAGAGTCCGAATCACCCACCGATCGATCAGGTGCATCAAGTTGTAGCGTTCTGCTGCTGGAATAAACGCCATCGGCAGCACTAAATTTCCCTGCTCATCCCGGAGCCGCAGCAAGACTTCATAATGGTCGTTGTTTTGATCTGCTGGAGTAATAGCAGCAATTTTTTGAGCATAGAGACAAAACCAATCATTTTCCAAGGCTTGAGAAATGCGGCTAGCCCATTGCATCTGGCCACGCTGTTGCAGTCGCTCCTGATCGTCAGCCTCAGCAACATATACGCGATTGCGCCCCCGATTTTTTGCGGTATAGCAAGCTGCGTCAGCTATGCTGATAATCTCTGCAAGGCTCTCGCTATACCTGTCGATACCAACCAAGCCAATACTTGCCCCAATTGAGAATACCTGCTTTTCCCAAACAAACCGGAACTCTTGAACACACTCACGCAGCTCATTGGCAACTCGTAAAGCTTGCTCTGGCATACACTGATTGAGCAATACGCCAAATTCATCACCCCCTAACCGTGCCAGTGTGTCAGTTTTCCGAATCTTCTCCTGCAATAGGGCAGTAATTTGACACAGTAGTTCGTCTCCAGCCAGATGACCACAAGTATCATTTACAATTTTGAAGCGATCGAGATCCAAATAGCACAACGCATGAACCTGGTAGTCTGATTTGGCAAGGCATAATGCTTGTTCAACCCGCCGCTCAAATTCCTGGCGATTTACTAATCCGGTTAAGGCATCATGGCAGGCCTGCCAGGATAGTTGACGCGAAAGTTTACGGTTCTGAGTCACGTCATGAAATACCATAACTGCGCCAATAACTTTTCCCTCACGATTGCGAATGGGCGCGGCTGAATCTTCAATGGCAATCTCTTGACCATTTCGAGCAAGTAAGACGGTATGGTTGGCTAAACCCACAATTCGATTTTCCTGTAACGCTAGCTCAATTGGGTTCTGAACTGGCTCACGTGTTATTTCATGCACAATTCTAAAGATTTCTAGTAACGGCAATCCTTGTGCCGATGGTTCGCTACATCCAATCAGAGATTCTGCAACCGGATTGAGGTATTGAATCCTGCTAAAGGCATCTGTGGTAATAACTGCATCTCCAATCGATTGCAACGTCACCTGAGCTAATTCTTTTTCTTGAAAAAGTTTTTCTTCGATTTGTTTGAGGGCTGTGATATCGCGTCCCACTGATTGAAATTCGATAAAGCATCCTTGCTCGTCAAACAACATTCGGTTATGCCACTGAGTCCAACGCACCACATCTGCCACAATCACACGATTCTCAATGATGGCAACAGGATTATCAGCACTCATTGAAGCGACTACTTGCGCAACTCGCTCTCGATCTTCTTCAAAGATAGCTAGGTTGATAGCGGCTGCCGATCAGTTCCTCTGGCGATCGCCCAAAATAAAGTGCGTAAGCTTGGTTGACAAAGGTGAGTGTACCATCTGGTAAATATCGGGTAATGAGTTCAGTCTGATCTTCGACAATGGCACGGTAGCGAATCTCGCTTTCTTTCAGAGCAATTTCTGCTTGCTTGCGTTCTGTAACATCTTGGGCAGTCCCATAGAGGCGAATTACTTTTCCATCCGTGTTAAATTCTGCATGTCCAATCCCCTCAATATAAGTAGTAGATCCGTCAGTTTGAGGTGCGCGCAGAATAAGTTTGTAAGATTCGCCAGTTGACATTGCCCGCTCAACGGCTTCGTGTATTTTTTCTCGATCCTCTGGGTGGTATAACTGAAGATTTTCTTCATAGTCTAATTCAAGAAGTGTGGGATCTCGATTGAAGAGGGCAAAAAGCTGTTTTGACCAGGTAATTTTGCCACTGGCAATATCAAACTCCCAATTACCGAGACGAGCAACTCGCTGAGATTCTTCTAATAAGGCTTCACGCTTGCGTAGTGTTTCTTCAGCACACTTAAGATTGGTCACATCCACCACCAACCCATCCCAAACCACCCTTCCATCCTCGAATTGGCGTGGCGTGGAACGAAAATGGAGCCATTTAAGCAGACCACTGGGCGTTTGGATTCGCAATTGTATATCAAACACCGAGAGATTCCGCCGGGATTCCTCAACTGCTGCCGCTAAAAGTGGTGCATCCTCTGGGATAAATTGGCGATAGAGCAAACTTGAATCCTTAAGTGCATCTTCTGCCCTGACTTCCATCAGTCTTTCAATCCCCGCGCTAATATAAGCAAAGCGATCGCTACCATCCACTTCGCGGATTACTTTATAAATTGCCCCATTGGGCAGATTATCGCCAATTCGCCGCAACATAGCTTCCCGCTCTTGTAATGCGAGTTCTGCCTGTTTACGTTCGCGCAGCGCGGCTTGCCGTTCGTTAACTTCCCTCTCCAGTTCTCGATTGGCTGCCTCCAATTGTGCAGAACTGGGGAGAGCAAGCGCTTTTGGTATCAAAGGTATAAGTTCACAAGTTGTGTAAAGTGAAATTATGGCTGTAATAGCTTTAAGGCAACCACTCAACCAATAAGTTGGATACCAGAGCGTCCAAATCTCCATTAGGTGGGTAGTGCCACAAGTAACAATAAATATTGCAAATAGTATAAATACTCGGTTGAAGGGCAAATCTTGGCGTTTGCGGACAAAATAAAGTAACGTAATGGGAATGGAATAATAAGCAAAGACAATTAAACTGTCGGATACAATATGCAACCCCACTAATTCCGGTTTCCAAAGATAGCAATGACCGTGAGGAATAAACTGTTTATAAGCGAAAAGGCTTTTCCCTAATTCCAGCATCACGTTATTTCAAACACAAATTGTTTGCTCTAAATATTGGTTAGCTATACTACCAAAGCTTATTCAGTATTAAATAGCTTGTTGCCGCAGGTATCGCGGTTACTTTATCATAATTGGCTCATCCGTTAGCGGTAAAGGTTCCATCTTCGCCAAGTACGTTACAGAAAAGTCACCGTGTTCTTTATTACAACACTTAATTATCTGGCAAAAATCGGGATATGAGATTAGGGACTGACAAAAAATAAATTATCCCAAATTATTTTTACATTTGTATGGATTTACAGTTGTGCATTGGTGTCAACTTAACGTGAAAGCCCTATAATCACCCGGTATTAAGTCCACTCGCTTACCATCACTATCCGCGTCACCCCACCCCAGTTTTGTCTAAAGTCAAAACTTCCCCTCCTCAAGGCATCTACGGTGTACACGGTAGTAGGGAGAGGTAAAGTGTATGTGGAACAAGCGTTTGATATCATGTCCAGTTGAATAATTGTTATTGCGAACGAAGTTAAGCAATCTTGAAAACCTTGCGATTGCTTCATTCCACTTCGTTGCATTCGCAAT
Source organism: Nostoc sp. GT001 (assembly GCF_030382115.1). NCBI lineage: Bacteria > Bacillati > Cyanobacteriota > Cyanophyceae > Nostocales > Nostocaceae > Nostoc > Nostoc sp. GT001. The sequence continues at coordinate 1,996,836 of NZ_JAUDRJ010000003.1, read as the reverse complement.
GAAATATCATGTCTGCTAAATTACCCATAAAAAAAGGGCGTTGCATAATGGCGGTATGAATCATACTGAAACTGGAACATCCCAAAACTTGAGATAGTGAAGTAGCAATCGAATCGAGTATTTCAGCATTTGTGCTGATTTGGAATAACATAGCGTTTTTCGATGCAATCGAGCGAGATAGTGGCGCAACCGGGTGTTTTCCCCCTCAACTCGTGTCATGTAAGTCTTGCTCACAATCTGGTCGCCCTCTGGAATAAAGCCTGGATAGACCAACCATCCATCCGTGACATAGAAATAGCACTGCCAAGTACCTACAATATCCCATAACGGTCGAAAAGTTTCGGCGCTATGGTCGCCCAAAACCCACGCTAAAATACCTTGTGTGAAGTGGTTCACTGCTGTCCAAAGCCAAACTTTGTTTTTTTTGAGCCGACGAACGTTTCTAGTTCATCGAGTTCGCCAACTTCTGGAATTGTCTCTGGATCATAAACATCAGGTAGCAGTTCTCCTACAAGTTTTACCCAAGTAATCAATGTCGTGTGATGCACACCTTTGACCCGTTCAATGCCACGAAATCCCATACCATTAACGTACATTTTCAGGCATTCCCGTTTCACTTCATCACTGTATCCTTGAGGTGGTTCGTACCGATCAATAAATTGGCGATCGCAATTACAGCAAATGTGATTCTGTTTACCTCTTTTATTTCCGTTCTTACGGATATGAGACGACCCACAACGCGGACATTCCATCCAGTTTTACCTCAATTCATACCGCCATTATGCAACGCCTAGTTTTTGAGTTGTCGTTGTGAGAGACAATAACTCTACTACATCGGCCCTCTCTCCTCATCCTCTTATTTTGGCTAAGGTATTGTACTCATTACTTATTACTTATTACTCATTACTCCTTCTTAAGAGCGCCTTTAGGTCGGTGAGGATGTCAATGGAAGTCCCTTAGCTCTACAGGTGCAGGTGTGCGCGTAAAATTCCTTGAATTACTTGTTGTACAGCTTCTTTACTCAAACTGCCATCTACGCGAACAATTCGTGAGGGATGAGATGCTGCTAAATGTGCGTATCCTTGTTGAACGCGCCGATGAAAAGCGATTGTCTCCTGTTCAATGCGGTCTAGTCCTACTTTATCTGAGAGTTTGCGAAAAAGTCCAACCTCGACATCGACATCTAGCCAAATAGTTAAGTCACTTTCTAAACCACCAGTGGCAATATTATTAAGCTGATTGATTAAACTCATATTCAGACTCCGACCATATCCTTGATAGGCAATGGTAGAGTCAGTGTAGCGATCGCATAAAATATATTTCCCAGCTTGCAGTTGCGGTTTAAGTTCTTGTTCAACGTGTTGCGATCGGTCAGCAGCATACAATAAAAGTTCTGTCACCTCTGCAACTGGTTTATCTTCTGACTTTTCTAGTAGCAAGCGGCGAAGATGTAAACCCAACTCTGTTCCCCCTGGTTCACGAGTTACCACCACAGAAACACCTAGACTTTCCAACCACTCAGAACAAAGCTGCATTTGGCTGGTTTTGCCACAGCCTTCCACCCCTTCAAATACAATTAATTTGCCACCCATGCTTTTTTGTTCGCTGCTATAAACTGATTCGCTGACGTTTCATCAGATCAAGAATAGCGCGAAGTGGAAAATCATAAACTGCGATCGCAGTTTATGATTCAATACAGTTCAGATAAGACCAAAACACTTGTAGAGACGGCGATTTATCGCGTCTCAAAAACTACTGAAAATTACTGTCACTTAAACGGTACAGTATCTCGCCAGCTTTCGGCACAAGCAATATGCCTTCATCCTCTCGATTCGCCCATTCTGTCGGTCGAATAGTCGCCGGATCGCGATAGTTTAAGTTATGAGCAGCACAGCGTTCAGCAGAAATACCAGTCGCTAAAGTCACGCGAATCCGCGCTTGTTCTCCTTCTATAAGGTCAAAAGTACCCATTCCTTTTAAATGAGTACTATGGGCTAGCACTCCAGCAGGATAGTCTTGAAATTTATGCCACTGTTTGAGAAAGTAATCCCGCACATGATAGCCAACTTCGGATAAAATTTCGCCGTGTGTATAGCTAAACTCGGTAATATGAGGAGCATATATAATTAGTTCTCCTCCGTCAGCTACTACTGGCTCTAACTTGTACATGCCTTTTGCCGCTGTCCAAATATCATCGTACATTTGGGGCATGACTGAAAGCACTTGTTTAAAAGGTCGATCTACATATTTAATATTCAGTTTAGCTGATAATTGTGCAGCTGCTTCCCAGGCTGACTCTGGTTGATCTATATAGAGTCCAGCTAGCTGATTTGTTTTGGGTGCGACTACCATCGCTAAACAAAGTTTTGGGGTAGAAATCAGGTTAGCAGCTCGGTTAATCAAACGCCGGACTGGTGTGATTCCTAGCGTACCAATAATTTCGTAACAAGTAATTAAAGCACCTAACCAGTGCGAGAGATTAATTACTTCTTGACCACCAATGCCAGGGAAAAAATATTTATTTCCACCAGAAAAACCGACAACTTCGTGAGGAAAAACTGGGCGCAAATCACGATCAAATCGTATTCTGTTACCAGTTTATTAATATGCACATCAACTGATTGATGTAACATTCCACTACTAATTTCTGATATCTCTTCTGCCGAAATGACTCCGCAAGAAATAAAGGTATCCGGCTCATTCCAAAGATGGTTAAATATGCGAACTTTTTTAAAAGTTGTCTCTCGCTCCTCTGGTGTCACTCCTACCAAGTGATTGATTTGTTCTTCACTCATCGGATTATGTGTACCCAGAGCAATTAAAAAATCTAAAGCCGCTACTCTTTGACCCAACTCTTGATGAAGCAATCGAAACATTTGCGGGATAGGAGCAGTGCGGGTACTATCTGGAATTAACACCAAGATGCGCTTTCCATCAAACTTAGGGTCTGCGAAAGCTTGATGAATTAACTCAGAAACTTGCTCATCTGAAAGTGTCCCGTTATTTACAGCCAGTGAATACATTATTAAACTCCACTGTAGATACTAAATCCACCATCTACAGGCACAACTACCCCATTAACAAAACTAGAACCAGAACTACATAACCAGATCAAAGTGCTGAGTAATTCATCTGGTTTTCCGAAACGTCCGGCGGGGGTATGGTCAATAATTTTTTGCCCACGTTCGGTTAAACTACCATCTGCATTTAAAAGTAAATCTCGATTTTGTTCACCAATAAAAAAACCTGGTGCGATCGCATTTACTCGCATTCCATCACCATATTTTTGGGCGAGTTCTACCGCTAGCCAACGAGTAAAGTTATCTATCCCCGCTTTCGCAGCTGAGTAGCCAACCACCCGACTAATCGCTCGAATAGCAGACATAGAAGAAATATTCACAATGCAACCGTGAGGCTGACTTCTTTCCACCATTGCTTGACCAAAAACCTGACAAGGTAGTAAAGTCCCAACTAAATTGAGGCTAACTACTTCCTCAAAAGCTGTATGTGGCATATCAAAAATAGTCGCATCAGGAGAAATTGTGGCAGCCGGAATATTACCACCAGCCATATTTACCAAGATATCTATTTCACCCCAACGCTGTATAATAACATCCCTAGCGATTTCTAATTGGGAGCGATCGCTAACATCTGCTACCACAGCCATACTTTCTCCACCACCAGCAGTAATCTCAGCCACCACCGCCCCCGCCCTGACTTCATTGCGACCCAAAACCACAACTCGCGCTCCAGCCAGAGCCAAACCCTTTGCCATAGCCCCACCAAGCACACCAGAACCACCAGTAACTACTGCTACCCGCCCCGTCAAGCTAAAAAGTTTACTTAAAATCAAATCTGGCATTTAATGATTCCTCTGCTGATTCCAATTCGGAATTTTTAATTCGTAATTAAAAAAGTCAATATTTAATCTGGATTTCCAGGTTTTCTATCTAGCTAGGACTAGGGTGTGTTTTTAAAATACTCGTTTAGCCTCCTAACTTTTTAGATCCCCCTAAATCCCCCTTAAAAAGGGGGACTTTAAGAGACTCTTAACCCCCCTTAAAAAGGGGGGTTGGGGGGATCAAGATTTTGAAAACACGCCCTAGTCCTAATAGCTTGATTGTGGAGAATTGTCACTCCAACTTATAAGCAACCTTAGCGAGGTCATAAGCCAAAGCACGAGCCATCTCATACCCTTCCTCCTCCTCAACCAATCCCCGCGCAACCAATCCAGCCAACCAATTACAAGCTACCCGCCGCCAGACATTATGACGAGCCGGAATCGAAACAAAAGCCCGCGTATCATCATTAAATCCAGCAGTATTATAAATTCCCGCAGTTTCCATTACCTGATTGAAATAACGCTCCATACCATTTACGCTGTCATGAAACCACCAAGGCGGGCCAAGCAATACAGTAGGATAATGACCAGCTAAAGGAGCCATCTCGCGGCTATAAGCGCTTTCATCCATGCCAAAAATGATTAAGCGGAAGCGTGAATCATTACCATAAGCTGACAACAACGGACGCAGATTTTGAGTCCACTCTATTTTTACGGGAATATCAGCACCTTTATCAGCTCCAAATCTCTCAAATAAAGCTGGGTTATGATTACGCATCACACCACAATGCATTTGCATCACCAAGCCATCTTCCACACTCATCCGCGCCATTTCCATGAAGATATGACCGGTAAAATTTTCGACATCCCCTGGATTCAGCTTATTGGCTAATGCTCTCGCAAAGATAGCTTCAGCTTCTTGATCAGAAAGGCGTGTGGTATAAGGTGTAGCTGCACCTTGATCGGTAGCTGTCGCGCCCATTTTTTTAAAGAAAGCTCGACGTTCTTCTAGAGCTTGCACAAAATTCGCATAAGTATTAATTTCTCTACCGATACTGCTTTCCAACTTGCTAAGATTTTCCCGCCAACTAGGAGCATCTAGGTTAACTACTGCATCTGGGCGAAAAGTTGGTCTAATTTGAGTAAAACCTTCTTCGTGGAGCGATCGCTGATTCTCTAGGTTATCACTGGCGGCATCGGTAGTACAAAGTACTTCGATATTAAAGCGTTTGAATAAAGCACGAGGGGAAAACTCCGCTGAGGCTAACAAACCTTCTAGACAATCATAGATATATCCTGCGTTGCGAGAGTTTAAAGGTTCATCTAGCCCAAAGACGTTAGTTAGTTCTTCTTTCAGCCACAACCCAGACGGAGTACCCTGGAATAGATAAAAATGGTCAGCGAACAATTGCCAGATTTTACGGTGGTCTGTTTCTCTTGGCGAACCATCATTGCTTGGTATGCCCAAAGCTTGCAGAGATACGCCCTGACTATAGAGCATTCGCAACAGGTAGTGGTCAGGGATAATCAGTAATTCGGTTGGTGAACCAAAACGAGCTGCGGGATTAGCTAACAAAGCTGGATCTACGTGTCCGTGTGGGCAAACTAGAGGTAACGCAGATATGCTATCAAAAAATTGATGGGCTAGTCGTCTTTGAACTGGTTCTGGAGAGAAGCAGCGATCGGGAGATAAACTCGGTTTTTTAGTTAACATAATTTTTGTATAAATTGTTTTGATTTTTAAATTGTGGGGTTGCATATTGACGGGATGATTTTACTATTTTTGTGGGATGGGCAACATGAGCGTCCCTTGTATTTCCGGGCGGGCAGGATGCCCACCCCACAAGAATCATCCCTTAATTCAGCAACGCCTAAATTGTTAATAATGCTGCACTGCTACTACGCTTTAATAGAAAAGGAGATAAAACGCGGTTTTCCACAGTTTTTTCTTCTATTAAATCGAGTAACATTTGCATGGCATAGCCACCAATTTCCAGCATTGGCTGGCTGATTGTGGTCAGTGCAGGCGTAACGTAACCGCCTAAAGCAATACCATCAAATCCGACGATGCTTAAATTTCGCGGTACTAAAATACCTAATTCTTGGCAAGCTAACAGAGCGCCAATTGCTACCATATCGTTGTAACAAAATATGCCTGTAACTTCCGCAGCCAATAGTTTAGATAGCATATTTTGCCCAGTGTTCACATCGCTGGTTCTGATATCATATTCGTCACTAATTGAAACCCAATCAGTATTTTGTGGAATACCAGCTTCCGCTAGGGCCATTTGATATCCTTCTAGGCGCTGCTGGTTCGACCTGCTGCGATCGCCTACACCCAGATAACCAATAGCAGTGTGTCCCAGACTAATTAGATGCTCTGTCGCTAATTTAGCACCTAAGCGATCGTCTATTGCAACTGAATGAAATATTTCCGATTGATCTTCAGTCTGACTATTAATCAGAACTGTTGGCACAGCAATTTGTGTGAGTTGTTTAGTATGCTGTTTACTAATTCGCGAGTCGGCTATTAAGATCCCGTCTACCCTGCGGCGATGAAAAGTATCAATAGCTGCCATTTCCTGCTCAAAATCTCGGTGTGAAGCACTCAATAAAACACTCAAACCCGCTGGTTTGGCTATCTTTTCGATTCCTTCTACCACCTCAGCGTAAAAGGGATCTGAAATTGAAGTTACTACTACACCAATAGTATTAGTACGTTTATTTTGCAAGCTTTGAGCAATAGCATTTGGCACATAGCTCATTTCCTCTGCCAGTCGCTTAATTTCTTCTCGCACTTTCGGGCTAATGAGAGCGTTATCTCGCAAAGCGCGTGAAACTGTAGAATGAGAAACCCCTGCTCTGCGGGCAATATCTTCAATTGAAATTCTTCGTTTATTCATTATTTTATCTTAGCTTTTAAATATTGCACACGTGTGCATTTGTATGTATTATAGAAAATAATCGTTATTTGTCAAGAGATTTTAATACAACTCACATTTCGCACGTAAAGGAGTTAATAGTCCTGATTTTTACCTCCGTCCATGATTACAAGTTACAAATTACCAATTCCGAATTAGTTGAACTTTTATTAAGAAAAAAATGATTATTATCGTCATGGGTGTGTCTGGTTCTGGAAAAACCACCATCGGCAAACTGCTAGCAGACTCCTTAGAATGGGAATTTAGCGACGCTGATACTTTCCACTCGCCAGAGAATGTTGAAAAAATGCGGTGCGGTATCCCTCTGAGTGAAGATGACAGAATACCTTGGTTACAAGATTTGCAAACAGCTATTAAACACTGGCTACAAGAAAATAAAAATGTGGTGCTGGCGTGTTCGGCTTTAAAAGATAGCTATCGGAAATTTTTGGTATTGGATAGCGATCGCACCAAACTAGTTTACCTCAAAGGGTCTTATGAGTTGATTCAAATGCGCTTACAAGAGCGTAGCAATCATTACATGAGCGAGAAACTACTCGACAGCCAGTTTTATACCCTTGAAGAACCAGTAGATACTCTATCTATAGATGTTGCACAGCCGCCGCAGATAATTGTCCAAAACATTAGAACTGCTCTGGAAATTTAGCTGAGTGGTAACAACCGTAATATTAAGATTAATCACGTATCTGGGAAAACACGAACTTTTGGCAACTAAATCGCATCAGATGTAAGTCTAAATAAATATCAAAGCAAGCAGATAACTGTAATGGTAGGAGAAAACTAGTGTTTCTAAGATTAGCGCAACAGCATCAGCAATTCGTTCAAGACTTGGTAATGAACCTACAAGCCTTGACAATTATACTTGAGAGGCGTGGCTATACTGCCTCATGTTATACATGTGGCGATCAAATGAAAAGTGCTTCATTTATGGTTAGCCTAAGAGAAAAGCACCTGATTCGGTTTTTAGTATCTGATTACGGAATTACTTGGATGGAATTGTGGGACGATCGCGAATTAATGAAGTTGGAAGGTGCAGAAGCGATAAACCAGCTACAAGAGTTGGCTAATCTTATTAAATATTCTACTGCTGTACAACTGACAAATTGATACTAGACTAGTTAAGTCTGACATCAAAATTAATAAGTACAGATTTTGCACAAATGTGTCATACAAAAGATTAGCTTATATTTAGTAACTTAATGTATAGGTGTGCAAAAAACAAAAGTACCATTTTTTCGGAATCAAATAGATCGAATACAACCCAGATGTAGAGACGCGATTTATCGCGTCTTGAAACACCAATAACCCTTGACTAAACCATATTCGGATCAAACCGGGTGAAATAATCATCCTAGCAGTGCAAGTATGAAATGAAACTTAACACACATTTTTGCACACGTGTGCAAAAATAAAGCATGAGTTTAAAACAAGTTTATGCACACCTGTGCATAAAAGATTCCATTTAACAAATACAATATCGACAACTAGGAAGATATGTCTCAAACTTTAAATAATGCCATTGTTCAGGTTCAAAACAATCCCTTACATTCACTAGAAGAATGGGAAGAAGACTTACTTAATCGCTATCCCGATCCAGATAGGATAGTTAAAGAAGGTAAAACCACCGAAGAGTATAGGAATTACGAAACGACTGTTAGAAATACGGTCAAAGAGTTTTATCGGTTAAATCATATTAATCAAACATATAATTTTGTACTTCAAAAAGAAAAAGAATTTTTGAAGTTTGATAAAAAAGAAATGTCTGTTTGGGATGCGGTCGAATTTTTGAATCAATTAGTTGATGATTCCGATCCTGATACAGACATGGATCAGTTACAGCATTTATTGCAAACATCAGAAGCCATTCGCGCCGATGGTCATCCTGACTGGATGGTACTTACTGGCTTCTTTCACGATATGGGGAAAGTGCTTTGTCTATTTGGTGAACCTCAATGGGCTACCGTAGGCGATACTTATCCTGTAGGTTGTGCATTTTCTGATAAAGTTGTTTTCTCAGAATTCTTTAAAGAAAATCCTGATTATAATAACCCCGATTACAACACTAAATATGGCATTTATGAGCCTAACTGTGGATTGACTAATGTACATATGTCATGGGGGCATGATGAGTATTTTTATCAGATGATGAAAAACTATTTGCCCGAACCTGCATTGTATATGCTTCGCTATCACTCATTTTATCCTCAACATCGTGACAATGCGTATGAACATTTGATGGATAAACACGATAGAGAAATGTTTAAATGGGTACGTTTGTTCAATCCCTACGATTTGTATTCAAAAAACCCTATTCCTCCTGATTGGCAGAAATTAAAACCATACTATGAAGATTTGGTGGCTAAATATTTACCCGCAACATTAAAGTTTTAAACTGCTTGAAGAAGAACTCAGGAGTCAGAATTCAGGAGTCAGAATAGTTAGAAACTCAGAATAACTTTGATGAATAAATATACTAATTATTCTAGATTCCTTATAAATTATGACTCCTGACTCACCTCGGCTACGCCCTTCTCTACGAGAGGCTGCGCTCAGGACAGGCTCGGCGACCACCTGGGTGCTGAATTCTGACAATATTATCTTGTTTACTCCTCTATTGCCTGTAAGTGATGGAGGAGGAATAAGAAATAAATATGCTTGGCAAGCTGATTAGAGTTCATTTAGAAAATCTAACCAAAGGATGTTTACATTTTTCAAAATCTAGCATTCACAATCAAAAAGCTCTCTATTCTAATAATATCTTATCTGAAAAATATTAGTTGAGAAATGTTAACCTTTTTAACATTTACCCTAATATTGAATAGGCTAATTTATGTAGATACTTTGAAAAGAAGACCTTGGGTTCGATGGCGAGATTTAAAATCTTTTCCATTTGTAAAGTTCGATAAACAAAGTTAATGTTTGCACAGGAGCGGGATAAAATGAAAAAAGTCAAAACAAATAAAGATTGACAACTTTAATAAAACTAATTTTTGGAAGTTTCACTGAAAAGCTGTTTTCCAGCTATGAACTACGAAGTAACTTCACCAAAAAAATGTGATTATTTGAAGTAGTGTAATGTTCATGATTCTGCTTTAAGAATAAATCACTTTCTTTAGTGACACTAATAGTAATAATTCCAATTAAGTCACATCAAAAGACCTTTGGATTTGAAATGACAAAAACTATTAGTATCACTAGGTTAGGTCTAAGATTTTCAGGCCTATTTACATTGTCATGACCTTTGTCAAATTTAAATCCGTTGTTATAAATATGAAGAAAATTTCGCTCATAGTTGGCATATTAGGTTTTGCGGTTGTTAGTTGCACAAATGGCGTTAAAAATGATAACACTGCAACTAATACTAACAACAAAGCTACTAACATAAGTGCAGAGAGTCTTACTAGTCCAAATAAAAAATTGCAAACAATCGGCGTTGCTTTGGGTGATTTAGGCAATCCTTTCTATAATGCAGTGCAGAAGGGGGCTGAGACAGAAGCCCAGAAAATCGGGGGTAATATCAGAGTTAATGCGGTTTCTAGTGCCTTTGATTTGAACCAACAAACCAACCAAATCGAAAATTTTACGGCTGCGAATACTGACCTAATTATCCTCAGCGCTGTTGATAAAAAAGGAGTTAAACCAGTTATTGACCAAGCAAGGCTTGCAGGTAGGGTTGTGATTGCATTAGATTCAGCCGTTGATGCAGATGTAGATGCGATGATTAGTTCCAACAATACCCAAGCTGGTGAGGTTGCTTGCCAATATATTGCCGATCGCCTCAAAGGTCAAGGTAGTGTAGTCATCCTCAACGGTACTCCGATGGACTCAATCAATCAGCGAGTGAGTGGCTGTGAGAAATCATTGTCTAAATATCCGAATATTAAACTTATCTCTAAAGAGCAAAATGCCGAAGGGACAAGGGATGGAGGACTGAGAGTCATGAGCGATTTGCTGACAACCTTTCCGAAAATTGATGCTGTTTTTGCCACTAACGACCAAAGCGGTGTCGGCGCAGATTTAGCAGCTAAACAAGCAAGACGTAAAGAATTTTTTATTGTTGGGGTTGACGGATCGCCAGATGCAACCAAAGCAATGGAAGATAAGGATGGTGTATTTGCTGCAACTGCTGCTCAAAATCCCGCAGGGATGGCTGAAAAAGCGGTTCAGATTGGCAACGATATCATCCAGGGTAAAAAACCTGAGTCACCAAATATTCTGATTCCAGTCAAGTTGGTTACTAGAGAGAATCTTAGCAGCTACAAAGGCTGGTAATTTGTAATTCGTAATTCGTAATTACAAGACAGAGAGAAAGGCTTGATATACGAGGGTTACAATACTTGACCCTGTTTTTAGACATCTAGGAGATATATGAATATGGAAAGGAAAAAGATTGCGATCGCAGCTAGCTTATTAGGTATCATCAGTGGCAGTCTTGTCGGCTGTACAAATGGTTCTCCCGATGGCAACACAGCTACTAACACTGATACTAAACCTGCTACCAATACCAGTGCAGAGACTCAAACTGCCACTGGCAATGGAAAATTAAAATCAGTTGCCTTTACCGTTGGTGATTTAAGTAATCCCTTCTTCGTCCTCATGGGACAAGCAACTGAAGCAGAAGCCAAGAAAATCGGCGGTAAGGATGTCAATGTTACCGTAGTTTCCAGTGCCTATGACCTCAACCAACAAGCCAATCAAATTGAGAATTTCACGGCTTCCAATACTGATATCATTATCGTCAATGCTGCTGATAAAAGTGGCATTAAGCCAGCAATTGAGAAAGCTAAACAAGCAGGTAGAATTGTCATTGCAGTAGATACGGGTGCGGAAGGAGGTGTAGATGCCACCATTACAACTAATAATGTCCAAGCTGGAGAAGTTAGTTGCAAATATATTGCTGACCGCCTCAAGGGTAAAGGTAATGTTGTCATAGTTAACGGGCCGCCAGTGGACTCAGTGATTCAGCGAGTTAGTGGCTGCGAGAACGTATTGTCTAAATATCCCGATATCAAAATACTCTCCAAAAACCAAAATGCAGAGGGTAGTCGGGATGGAGGACTCAGAGTTATGACTGATTTGCTGACAACCTTTCCAAAAATTGATGCGGTTTTTGCCATCAACGATCCCAGTGGAGTCGGTGCAGAACTAGCAGCGAACCAAGCACAACGTAAAGATTTCTTTATTGTTGGGGTTGATGGTGCGCCAGAAGCAATAACTGCGATCGCAGCTAAAGATGGTATATATGCAGCAACTGCTACTCAAAATCCGCGAGGGATGGCCGAAAAAGCAGTTCAAGTTGGCAACGACATCTTAAATGGGAAAAAACCTAGCAGTTCTACCATTTTGATTCCAGTTAAGTTGATCACAAAAGATAACGTCAGCACAGAAAAAGGCTGGAAGTAATAAAAATTGTGAATTTGCAATTGGAAATTATGTCTTTTGATATAAGTCATTTGGTGCATTTGTAAAGTTTTTGCACATACCTAGAATGTCTGGCGGTTTTCACTTAAATTAATACCAAACCTCATCTTTATGCCTGTCTTTTCTTTAATAGAAAGATGGGTTTAGAAAGAGGTTAAAACTCTGCTGCACCCAATTGATAACCGCTATGTATGTGCATCAGTGGAAAGTTTGAGTGTCTATTTATAGCACTTAGACTTTCCCAAGAATCTCTCTGAACTAACGTTAACAACAAAGGATGAAAATATCTCTTTACAACTCCTAGTCAGCTTTTAAAACATGATTTTGCGATCAATCAAATATGAATTTATTAATTTCTAATTCACGCTCGCAAATTTTAAATAGTTTTTACAGGTTTTGTTCATGACAACAAATATTGAAACCTCACTTTCTGATACACCAACTAGCACCCCAGTGTTAGAAATGCAAGGAATTACCAAACGCTTTCATGGTGTATCTGCGCTCCAAAATGTTAACCTTACCATTTATCCGGGAGAAGTTCACGCCCTCATGGGTGAAAACGGAGCGGGCAAAAGCACATTGATGAAAATCCTGGCTGGGGCTTACATTGCCGATGAAGGAGAAATTCGCATCAATGGTCAACCCTTAAAAATTACTGATCCGGCGACAGCACGGAAGGCGGGTATTAATCTCATTTATCAAGAACTGAATGTTGCACCGAATTTAACCGTTACCGAAAATATGTTTATGGGTAGCGAGTTGCGGCGTGGTCAGCTTTTAGACCGCCAAGCGATGCGACTGGAAGCAGAAGAAGTGCTGGAAAGCCTTGGAGCCAATTTTACCGCCCAGACTATAGTTGGTACTTTGTCCATCGCCGAACAGCAGCAAGTGGAAATTGCCAGGGCACTGAAGGATAAAAGCCGCGTTTTGGTGATGGATGAACCAACAGCAGCCCTATCCGACCGCGAGAGCGACCATTTATTTGAGGTCATTCGCAAACTGCGGCGTGATGGCATTGCCATTATTTACATCAGCCATCGCATGGAAGAAATCTATGCCTTAGCTGACCGAATTAGCGTGTTGCGTGATGGTCAATATATTGGCAGTTTGACACGCAGCGAAATTTCTCCCCAGCGATTGGTGCAGATGATGGTCGGTCGCTCCATGCAAGACTTTTATGAACATCAACGGCAAATGAATCCTGGCCCAGTGGTGCTGTCAGTCAGAAATATGAGCGACGCCCGCAAGAAGATTGAGCTTACTAGTTTTGAACTTCATGCTGGGGAAATTTTGGGTTTAGCTGGGTTGGTTGGTGCCGGACGCACAGAACTATCCCGGCTGATTTTTGGTGCAGACCGCAAAGCTAGCGGTGAAGTATTCTTGAATGGCAAAAAACTGGAAATTAATACCCCCAGTGATGCCATTGCTGCCGGAATTGGCTACGTTCCAGAAGACCGCAAAGACCAAGGTTTATTTCTGGAGATGAGCGCCCGCAAGAATATTGCTATCAATACACTCAAGCAAGATGCAAAGGGTGGAATTGTTAACTGGCCTTCAGTGAATCGGCTGTCAACAGACGCGGTGGAAAACTTTAATATCCGCCTAGCCAATTTGGAAATTAGAGCATTGGATCTTTCTGGTGGTAATCAACAGAAGCTACTGCTAGCGCGTTGGTTAGCCATTAAACCGAGAGTTTTGATGTTAGATGAGCCGACACGCGGCGTAGACATCGGTGCTAAAAGTGAAATTTACCGAATAATGAGCGAATTAGCAGCACAAGGTGTTGCTATTTTAATGGTTTCCAGCGAACTATCAGAGATTGTCGGCATGAGCGATCGCGTCTTGGTGATGCGAGAAGGACAGCTCGTAGGTGAACTGGATGGCAGTCTTGGCAAAGAAATCACCCAAGAAAAGATTATGCACTACGCAACTGGAGCATCGGAGGTATTAGCATCATGAGTCAAACAGTCAGACCACCTATCAATAAATCAGCCAATAATTCCGCAGCTCGCAACCGGAAATCAATCAGCACTCTGTTAGAAGTTGCGGGTATTCTGCCAATCTTAGTAATTATCTGCATCTTATTTGCATTCCTTTCTCCCAACTTCCTCATGAGCGGTAACATCGTCAATATCTTGCGTCAGGCATCAATCAATATTGTGCTGGCGACAGGAATGACTTTTGTAATTCTCATGAGCGGTATTGACCTTTCGGTTGGATCAATATTGGCTGTTTCTGCGGTAGTTGCCCTGCTGGTATCACTACTACTGGCTTTAAGTTGGGCGGCTGTACCTGCTGCCTTGCTGGCAGGATTGCTCTTAGGCTTACTCAACGGTGCGCTTATTACCTTCTTAGATGTGCCACCTTTTATTGTCACCTTGGGTTCACTTACAGCCTTGCGGGGTGTTGCCTTTTTAATTGCCAAGGGTACAACCCTGATAAATCGGGACATAAATTTTGCTTGGGTGGGTAATACATACGTCGGCCCCATTCCTTGGCTAGTGATAATTGCGCTACTGACTGTGATAGCTAGCTGGTTTATCCTGCGGCAAACTGTTTTAGGAGTGCAGATATATGCTGTGGGTGGTAACGAGCGGGCAGCCAGATTAACAGGGATTAAAGTTAATCGGGTGTTGCTATTCGTCTATGGTATTAGCGGATTACTGGCAGGCTTAGGAGGAATCATGAGCGCCAGCCGTCTTTATAGTGCCAGTGGCGTATTAGGTCAAGGTTATGAATTAGATGCGATCGCAGCTGTTATTCTAGGTGGAACCAGCTTTACAGGTGGTATTGGTACTATTGGCGGCACACTTCTAGGTGCATTAATTATTGCGATTCTCAACAACGGTTTAACCTTGTTGAACCTATCTTACTTCTGGCAACTAGTCGTTAAAGGACTAGTAATTATTTTGGCAGTAATGATCGATCGGTTACGCAGACGTTCTAGACGGTGAAAAAGAGGCAGGGGAGCAGGGGAGCAGGGGGGAGAATGAAGAATTACACCAATTTGAAAAAAGAATGCGACAGATACATACTCCCAAACCTTTGTTCTGTCTGGCTTTCTTAATTTTGAATTTTGAATTTTGAATTGGTATTACCTCTTTCCCCCCTGCTCCCTGCTCCCTGCTCCCTTGCCTCTTGTGCCCAATTCCCAATATATAAACTTATGTCTACCACTACTGTTCGTCGTAAATCCAGCACATTCTATGTGATTTTAATTGCTGGTGCTGCTGCCCTCGGCGGTTTTCTGTTCGGTTTTGATACTGCTGTAATTAACGGTGCAGTTGGAGCCATTACCAAAGACTTTAACGCCAACAGTGTACAGATTGGTCTTGCGGTATCCCTGGCATTGTTGGGTTCTGCGGTCGGAGCCTTTTATGCAGGCAAGATTGCAGACCGGTATGGTCGAGTCAAGGCAATGGTTGCATCTTCGGTGTTATTTACCATCAGTGCCATTGGTTCCGGGCTGCCCTTTGGAATTTGGGATTTTACCTTTTGGCGGGTATTGGGTGGTATTGCAGTCGGTGCTGCTAGCGTTATTGCCCCAGCATACATTGCAGAATGTTCTCCCACGCATTTGCGAGGAAGATTAGGATCTCTGCAACAATTAGCGATCGTAGTTGGAATTTTCATTGCATTGATATGCGACTACTTTATTGCTGTGTCCGCAGGTTCAGCCGAATCGCCGTTTTTGTTTGGTATAAGCGCTTGGCGCTGGATGTTTTGGACAGAAATTCCTCCAGCCGTGCTTTACGGAATGTCTGCTTTAATGATTCCCGAATCTCCCCGATACTTGGTTGCCCAAGGACGAGAACCAGAAGCTGCTAACGTTCTGACCAAGATTTTGGGAGGTGATGTGCTGCCAAAAATTGAAGAAATTCGGCAGACAGTGCTTCGTGAGCGGGAACCTAGTTTTTCTGACCTTTTAAGCAGAAGTGGCGGACTCCTTCCCATTGTTTGGATAGGAATAGGCTTATCTGTATTACAGCAATTTGTTGGGATTAATGTAATCTTCTACTACAGCAGCGTTTTGTGGCGGGCCGTTGGGTTTTCCGAAAAAGATTCCCTATCAATTACGGTGATTACAGGAGCCGTCAACATTATTACAACATTGATTGCGATCGCCTTCGTAGATAAATTTGGTCGCAAGCCTTTACTTATAGTAGGGTCGATAGGCATGACCTTTACCTTGGGGACGATGGCTTATCTTTTTGGTAATGCTCCCCTTGATGCTGCTGGGAACCCCAATCTCACCGGAAGCGCCGGGACTACGGCTCTCATCGCAGCCAACCTCTATGTCTTTTGCTTCGGTTTCTCCTGGGGCCCAGTGGTTTGGGTACTGTTAGGAGAAATGTTTAATAACAAAATTCGAGCCGCTGCACTTTCAGTTGCTGCTGCTATGCAATGGGTTGCCAATTTCATCATTTCCACAACATTTCCTCCCATACTGCAATATTTCGGTCTAGGTTCTGCCTATGGACTTTATACAATTGCAGCAGCTACCTCATTCTTTTTCATTCTCTTTTTTATTAAAGAAACCAAAGGAATTGAGTTAGAAGACATGTAATTAGCATCCATCTAGTGGTCTGTCCCAAAAGTTTTAAGAGGTTAGTGGTGTTCAGATCCCCGACTTCTTGAAGAAGTCGGGGATCTAGCAGCCCCGCAAAATTAATGACATCGCTTCAGTCAATCATTAAAAAGATGGAAACTATCAATACGGCTCTTTGTTCATCTGGTTTATCCGGCATGGTATTTCATGCGCCGTTTATTGATTTGCATCCCGGATTTAAACTAGTAGGTTCTTGGGAAAGAAGCAAAAAGCTGATACAGCAACATTATCCTGATGTCAAAAGCTATCCTTCTTTGGAAGCATTGCTAGCAGATGATCAAGTAATCTTAGTGGTCGTAAATACACCCACTTATACCCATTACGATTATGCTAAACAGGCATTGCTTGCAGATAAGCATGTAGTGGTAGAAAAAGCATTCACCACAACGGTAGCAGAAGCTCAAAACCTGAAAGAATTGGCACAAAAACAGGGCAAAAAATTATCTGTATATCAAAACCGGAGGTGGGATAGTGATTTTAAAACAGTCAAAAAAATTGTCCAAGAAGGCTTATTAGGTGATATTGTTGAAGCAGAATTTCAATTTCAAAAATATAAACCAACCCTCAGTCATAAACAACATGTAGAAGTCCCGATTCCTGGGGCAGGAACATTAAATAATTTAGGGCCGCACTTAATAGATCAAGCTTTGCATCTATTCGGGATGCCTGATGCTATTTTTGCAGACATCCGTATAACTAGGCTGCGATCGCAGGTAGATGATTATTTTGAGTTGATACTATACTACGACAAACTGCGCGTCAAATTAAAAGCAAGCTTCCTTGTGCGTGAACCTGCACCAGCCTATATCATACATGGTACTCATGGTTCTTTTCTTAAAAGCAGAGCCGATAAACAAGAAGAGTATTTAGTGGCGGGGATGAAGCCCAACACACTTGATTGGTATACAGAGCCGGAAAGTGAATATGGCTTGCTGCATACAGAAAAAGACACAAAAGTAATTCGAGAAAAAGTCAAAAGTTCACAGGGGAGCTATTTAGGCTATTACGATGCCGTGTATAAATCTATTGTTAATAATCAGCCAATTGCTGTTACCGCCGAAGACGGAATTAATGTAATGCGAATTATAGAAGCGGCTATTAAAAGCAGCAATGAGCAGAAAGTCATAGCGTTGCTTTAAGTAACCTAAAACCTAAACTCAAAATTCAACCATCTTCAACTAATAAGTCAATGATCAAAACTCTTTTTTATAGTTTTTTTCTTCTATTTTTGGCAATTCCAGCAGTTTGGGCAGCACCTCCAGAAGATGATCCGAATGCAGCAGATGCTAATAGGAGTTTGCAGGGACAAGTCACTTCTGTTTCCCAGTTTTCTGATGTCCAACCAACCGATTGGGCGTTTGGTGCATTGCAATCACTGGTGGAACGCTACGGTTGTATTGCAGGTTATCCCAATTCTACCTATCGCGGGAACCGTGCTTTAACTCGTTATGAATTTGCCGCAGGTTTAAATGCTTGTTTGGATCGGATTAATGAGTTAATTTCTACAGCTACTAGCGATTTAGTTAATAAGCAAGATTTGGCAGTGATGCAAAAGTTGCAGCAAGACTTTGCCGCTGAACTGACAACTCTGCGCGGACGAGTAGATACCTTAGAGGCACATACAGCAACATTGGAGGCGCAGCAGTTTTCCACAACTACTAGGTTGAATGCTCAAATTATTACCGCTATTAGTGATACCTTTGGCGATAGGGTAGGTGGTGACGATGATGAATCCAATCTCTACTTTTCAAATCGGGGTCGTCTCAACTTTGAGAGCAGTTTTACTGGCAAAGACTTGTTGCGAGTCCGATTAGAATTTGGCAACTTTGCGAATTCCAATGGTGCAAGCCAAATTGCCGCAGCCACAGGCACAGGGATGACACGCCTGAACTTCGATTATGACAGCAACAATACACTTCTTGTCCCCCACATCCGTTATTACTTCCCAGTCAGTGAATCCCTTAACTTCGTTGTTGGGCCTACAGGCATTGGTTACACCGACATTACAACCACCGTCACTCCCCCCACAATCGCTGATGACGGCAATGGGGTTCCCTCACTTTTTGGGTCATACAGTCCCTTATTCCGGCGAGGTGGTGGTGGTGCAGCCGCTAACTGGAACATCACTAAAGATTTGGTTCTTACCTTGGGCTATTTAGCAAACAGTCCCAATGTGCCATCGGGGAGCAACGGCTTGTTTGATGGTGGCTATAACGCCTTAGCGCACTTAGCCTATTATGGTAAGCAAGGAGCGATCGGTGTTGCTTACTCTCATGGCTATACCCCTGCTGGAGTAATCGATCTCTCCGCTGGGACGGGTAGCGTCCTGTCAAACGCTCCTTTTGGCAACAACATTGCGACTTCCAACGATATTGTCGGCGCACAGGGATACTATCGCTTCTCCCCGAATTTCCAAGTCCACGCTTGGGGTGGATATATTTGGGCAAATGCCAAAAACTCTGGTTTTAGTGATGTTTCCAATGGCAGGGGTGGAACAGATTCTCTGTTTGTGAACAGTGGTGACAATGCCAATGTCTGGTTTGGGGCGATTGGGATGTCGTTTCCCGATGTGGGTGGTAGAGGCAATCTGCCGGGAATTCTCTTTGGTTTACCGCCGCGTGTCTCCAACAGCGATGTCCGTCAAGAAGGAGACAACGCTTACCATATCGAAGCATTTTATCGTTACCGACTAAATGACAACATCTCAGTGACTCCTGGTTTTTGGGTGATTCTCAACCCGGAAAACGACAGCAGAAATGATACGCAGTATGTGGGTGTGCTTCGCACAACCTTTGATTTTTAACTGAATAGACTCTGCCTTGAAAATAAGGCAGAAGGCAGGAGGCAGGAGGAAAAGACATTTTCATTGTTTCTTGTGAGCGCGAGCTCATGAAGTCTCTTGCAAAAATCCTTGAATCACCCCTCCCCAACCCTCTACGGTGTACACACAAGTGTTGGTGCAGTGTTCTATCCCGCCTCGGAATAAATTCCGAGTCTCATAGCGAAAGTCCTCTAAAAGAGGACTAAAGAAGAAATTTAGTTCAGTCCTCTAAAAGAGGACTTTCGCTATCAGCCCGGAACTTTAGTTCTGGGCGGGATATTTGCTCAGTGTGCGACTTTCACTTGAACAGAAATATTGGGTGGGTAGGATTTTTAGAGATGTGTGTACACCGTAGCCTTTATAAGGGGAGGGTTAGGGTGGGGTAAAACTGACGCGAAAATTCAAGTGAGTAAGCTATTTCTGGGGATGCCTACGGCTGGCTGCGCCTACGCATTTGCTATTTCAGCGATCGCATTTGTTACTTCGGCGTATTTTAGCAAATAGGCGCTACTTCTGCATATTCCGCTTCATTTGCTCTAACTCATCCTGAGTTTCCCAGCTACGGAACTTCTCTTCTAAGTCATCAAACCCACTAGAAAAATTGCTAGTTTGATTCGACCAACCACTGGTTTCAAAACGCTGCTGGGTTTGCGCTTTAGCACGGACTGTCTGTGCTTCGGCTGCTTTAGCTTGTACCTCCTGTCGCCGTTGCTGAATTTTTTGCAGTAGTTCCTGAGATTGGTTAATGCGTTCTTTCAGTCCTTGCATGTGTCCCCAGCGCTGATTTCCTTCGCGCAACAGGGCTGCTTCTCGCTCACCTGCCGCCGCTGCCAAATCCTCTCTCTTGGCGTTTTTGGCTTTTTGAATGCGGATATGCCAACGCTGAATTTCTTGCGCGGTGGAGAGAATTTCTTCTTCCGATTGCTTTTCTTGTAATTTTAAATCTGCGATTAGCTTTAATGTGTCTTCTTCTTGCTCACGCAGCTGTTCTAGCAGCGCCTCTAACTCCAAATGTGGATTGTTACGCAAGAATTCTTCTAAACGGTTTTCTAGAAACCGACTCAAATCATCAAATAAGCCCACTGCTAGAACTCCAGAGATCGGGTGCGTGACTATTTTATTGTAGTGGGCGGAATGTAAATTTTAATAGTTCCCATCGGGTGAACTCTGGATGTTAGTTAGATTTCAAAGTTGGGAAGAATGTATTTGATGAAACTACGCAAATAACACTGACTTACAAAATAAGGCTTTAATCAGTATGAGTTCTGACTTTCAACCGCCACCTAAGAGCTTGTCTATACTAGCTACTGTAGGAGGAGTCGTTACCGCTGCGATCGCGATCGCACTTTTAAATGGTTGGTCTAAGCAACTTTCTAATACTTCTATAAAAAAACCTGAAATATCAACATCCCCAATTGCTTCCCAACCAGAGAAACCCCAAAACCCTGTCTCTAGTGCAAAAGAAGCTGAAATAGTTGCCAGCCTTGATGCTAAATCCGTAGTTTTGCCAGGTCAACCGATTCCTAAAAATCAATTAACAGTAGCTATAATTCCATACGTTGCTCCTGGAGTTGGAAAACTTACCCCAGAAGAAATGACAACGGCCCGTCAAGCTTGGTCATACTTCCAACGCAACTGGAACGATGAAACTGGCTTAATCAATTCCGTTGATGGCTTTGCTGCTGTAAGTATGTGGGATCAGGCAGCAGCGATCGCAGCCTTAGTCAGTGCTAGAGAACTCAATATCGTGCCTGTGGCTGAATTTGAAGCCAAAATGAGCAAAATGTTGAATACACTGGCGTCAATGCCATTGTATAAAGGAGAACTACCCAACAAAGTTTATAATGCGAAAACTCTCGTACCCGTTAATTATGGTCAACTAGAAAAACGGGAAGAAATTGGTTGGTCAGCCATTGATTTAGGAAGAATGGCAATCTGGTTGAAGATTGTCGAGGCAAAGTATCCAGAAATGCGATCGCAAACAGCAGCAGTTTGGAAACATTGGCAAGTCAAGCGTCTGACCAAAAGAGGACAAATGTACGGTACTGCTGTCATCAAAGGCAAAGAACAATACAACCAAGAAGGTCGCTTGGGCTATGAGAATTATGCTGCTTATGGTTTGAAGCTTTGGGGCTTGGATGTTAATAAAGCCTTAGATTATCAGTCCAATGCTGCCTTTGTCGATCTTTACGGACAGGGAATTCCTTACGACAAACGGGACTATAAAAACTCTGGAGCCAATAACTACGTTCTTAGCGAACCCTATATCTTAGATGGCATCGAAACTGGGTTTCAAGCTTTGCCTAAAGCTTATGCCGATCGGATTTTAGCTGCTCAAGCAGCGCGTTATGAAGCGACAAAACAATTAACCGCCGTCACCGAAGACAACTTAGATCGCCCGCCATACTTTGTTTACAGCAGCCTATTTGTCAACGGGCAACCTTGGGCAACCATCGCCGATACTAGAGAACAGCACAACAATTTGCGATTCCTCAGTGCCAAGGCTGCGATCGGCTGGCATGTGCTTTATAACACTGCTTATACCCGTCAGTTATTTGATTTCGTTCAAGGCAATCTTAAGTCTCAAGAAGGCTGGTACAACGGCTTTTATGAGTCTCTGCGTCAGCCGAATAAAACTCTCACCGCTAACAATAATGGTGTAATTCTGGAAAGCTTACTGTATAAGCAAGTTGGGCAGCCACTCACTGTTTGGGCAGGAGTCAGGAGTCATAAGTCAACCGCGAAGACTATAAAGTAGGAGTCAGAATTCAGAATTCAGAATTCAGAATACTCTACGCCACTTGCGGGATAGAGTTTTGATTACGAAAAATATTTATTTTAGTTTCGCTTAACTTCGGGCGTTAGCGCAGCGGGACGTTCGCGGTAGCGTCTCGTAGAGAAGTCCGGTTTTAATCAATCTTCAGACGCTCGCAGACTCGCTATCACCTACTCGTACAGAATTCAATACTGAGTTCTGAATTCTTCTTATAAATCGCATAAAAAAACCCCTAGCATTTCTACTAGGGGTGAGAAATAATACCATTTCACTTGATGTTTGTCTGAGATGACCCTGTTTGTGCCTCTGCTCTACGCAAGAGGCTGGAGTGTTTCTCAAATATTACAGTAAAAAGCGATCGGGTATAAAATTAGCCAACATTTGCCAAGAGCAATTCTCGTTTTTCTGATTTTTGTACTCTCACTTGAGAGTCATCATCAACATCGATAAGGGCTGTGTCTCCATCTGTAATTTCACCAGACAGCATTGCTTCGGCGAGAGAATCTTCTAGGAGGCGCATAATTGCCCGACGTAATGGCCTAGCGCCGTAGCTGGGGTTATAACCTTCTTGTACCACAAGCTCTTTGAAGCGATCGCTAACTTCTAAGATAATTCCCTTTTCCGTCAACCGACCAGCAACTTCACGAAGCATAATTTCGGCGATTTGCTTCACTTCATCCCTAGAAAGCTGGGTGAAGACGATAATTTCATCAAGACGGTTAAGGAACTCTGGACGGAAGTAAGCTTTCAATTCTTCATTTACCAAGGTGCGGATGCGGTTATAACTAGCGTCGGCTTGAGTGTCGAAGTCAAAGCCTAAACCACTACCACCTTTTTCAATCACCTTGGAACCGATGTTAGAAGTCAAAATGATCAGCGTATTCTTGAAGTCCACTTTCCGACCTTTGGCATCGGTAAGATGACCGTCATCCAAGAGTTGCAGCAACATATTGAATACATCGGGGTGTGCTTTTTCGATTTCGTCGAATAGCAGCACTGAGTAGGGTTTCCGTCGCACGGCTTCTGTAAGTTGTCCGCCTTCGTCGTATCCTACATAACCAGGAGGCGAACCAATTAGCTTGGCGACGGTGTGGCTTTCCATGTATTCGGACATATCTAGCCGAATCATCGAGTCTTCCGAACCGAAGAAGTAGCCCGCTAGTGCCTTCGCCAATTCTGTTTTACCAACTCCAGTGGGGCCAGAGAAGATAAAGCTAGCAATGGGACGATTGGGATTTTTCAAGCCAACGCGGGCGCGACGGATACCGCGAGAAACAGCAGTGACTGCTTGCTCTTGTCCGATGAGGCGCTGATGCAGAGTATCTTCTAGGTGTAAAAGCAACTCTGACTCAGATTCAGTGAGCTTATTAACTGGTACACCAGTCCAAGAGGCAACAATTTGAGCGATGTCTTCTTCATCAACTACAGTCGAGTTGACAGGTTGATCGTTTGGTGTAAAAGTTGCTTGCAGTTGTTCTGCGAGTTTTAACTCTTGGTCGCGCAGTTCTGTAGCTTTGTCAAAATCTTGGACTCTGACTGCTGCTTCTTTTTCTTTGGTAACGCCAGCGAGTTCACGCTTAAGTTCTTTATTGGGAGAACTTTGGGAGTTCCGCAGACGAACGCGAGAACCAGCTTCATCAATCAAGTCTATTGCCTTATCTGGCAAGAAGCGATCGCTAATATAGCGGTCTGATAATTCTGCGGCTGCCACAAGTGCCGCATCTAAAATTGTGACTTTGTGGTGCTGTTCGTAAGCACCGCGCAAGCCGTAGAGAATTTGTACGGTTTCCTCTACCGATGGTTCCCCAACCTTAATCGGTTGGAAACGACGTTCTAGGGCGGCATCACGCTCGATATGCTTACGATACTCATCGAGAGTAGTTGCGCCGATGCACTGGAGTTCACCCCGTGCTAAGGCAGGTTTAAGGATGTTGGCTGCATCCAAGCCACCTTCTGTACCACCAGCGCCAACCAAGGTGTGAATTTCGTCAATCACCAGGATGATATTGCCGACAGTGCGGACTTCTTCCACAACTTTTTTGATGCGTTCTTCAAAATCGCCACGGAAGCGAGTTCCAGCTACCAATGACCCCATATCGAGGCTGATAACTTGCTTGTCTTGTAAGCTTTCAGGAACATCCTGATTGATAATACGTTGAGCTAGACCTTCGGCGATCGCAGTTTTACCAACTCCTGGTTCCCCAATCAATACTGGGTTATTCTTAGTACGGCGACCGAGAATTTGGATCGCCCGCTCAATTTCCTTCTGGCGACCAACTACGGGGTCGAGTCTGCCTTCTTGGGCTAATTTGGTCAAATTTCTGCCAAATTCTTCCATTGTTAGCGGTTGGGTGCGCTTTTGATTACCACTACCAGCAAAAGCTGGTGCATTTTCACCCAAACGGCGAACTATGGCACTGCGGACACTCTTGAAGTCAACCCCTAGATTTTGCAGTACTTTGGCGGCGACACCTTCACCAGCCTCGGTTAATCCTAAGAGTAAGTGTTCAGTGTTAATGTAATTCTGTCCCAAACTATGAGCTTCTTTAAACGATTGCTCGAAGAGGCTTTTTACTTTAGGAGTAAAAGGAATTTCTGGTGGTACAAAGCCAGAACCCCTACCAATAATTTTTTCTACCTCGCGACGTGCATCTTTGAGGGTAACGCCTAATTCAGCTAGCACTTTAGCAGCAACCCCAGTTCCTTCTCCCATCAAACCCAGGAGAATTTGCTCAGTTCCTACGAAGTTATGTCCCAGGCGACGTGCTTCCTCCTGAGCTAACATAATTACTCTAATGGCTTCGGAAGTGAAGTGTTCAAACATAATGGGTTATTGCTCCCTCGCTGCTTGGACTTTGGGTGAGATAAAATTCACCCTCATCTAAAGTTTTTTGTATTTTCTTAAGGACTAATGTAACTTTATTTAAAGTTAAGTGGCAGTGGTGAGAGCCGTAAGACATCAGGTGTACTTGCCGTCTAATGTGAGTTAGGAGTAATGAGTTAGGAGTGATGATTAAGTAAGGAGTTATCAATTTTACAATTACCTCTTGCGTGCAGAAGATTATTTTCTTTTGCCTTTTTGCTCCTCTGCTCTCGGCTAAACTTAAAAACCAAGACTCATCATTCTTAACTTATAACTCCTAACTCAGGACTGACAATGACTGAAGCAACGGCCGGTAAAGATCAACAACATCCACTTTATAACCGCGATCGCCCCCTTATTGATATTTTACTCGCTCAAGAGGCGACAGACTATAACTTAGCAGAATTGGCTAGACTGCGAATGCGCTATCAAGGGTTTCCAGGGGCGAGAGACATCCAAAAAGACCTAGATAAAGTCTTGCAACAGTGGGGTTTGACCGAAGCCGAGCTTTTTGAGAAAACTCGTCAAATTCACGATTTGGGTGGAATTTACAAAAGCCGTGGCAAGAAAGATGAACAGGATTGGAATTAGTTATTCTTTTCCATTCCTAACTCCTGACTTCGCGCTGGAATCGCGTTGGCAAAGCTCGCCGTAGGCATGGCTAATTCTGTGTCTTTGCTTAATTCAAATGTCACTGTGAATTGGACACCATGTTTTTCTTCTATAATCTACCGGTAAGTGGCTAATCCTAAATCAGTACCTTTACTTACTTATTTAGTGATAAATAGTCTAATATTTTTTAAATATTAAAATAAACCTTGCGATCGCTAGCTCGTTTTCAGAATTAGATGAGTTTAGACAAGTCTTCTCAGAAGTATAAAGCGTGTTTTACTCCTGAATTAGGAAGGTTTTGTTAAACAGGTTGTCCATTAAATCACACAAAATTCCCGGACTCCTTACATACTTTTCGGGTTTTGGGGAAAAGGGGAAAGAAAAAACCTTTAACCCTTGCTCTTTTTCCTTTTCCCAAAACCCGATTCCCAATTAAAAATGCCTAACCGAGAAATATTGGGACTCCTTAGAGGGAAAATCACAGTAAGTACAGAAGCGAAATTTTAAAGACATAATTTGCATTCCATGACTAAGCTCCGAGAATTTGGGATATCAACACAGGAAAATGTCGTTATGTCTGCGTTGGATATACACATGTAGTTGGTGCTGTCCCGTGTCACTCACTAAATCAGTTAGGGATCTTCCATCTTGGTGTATTCACTTTTTGACTTGCACCGTTGAGGGTATTATTGCTTACCTCATGAGCGAGAGAATGTATTTTATTACTAAGGATAGTTTTGAGTTGAACCAACTCGTATTTAATATAACAAGTACTGAAGAATCAACTTTGTCAGTGATTAATCTTTCCCCTGCGAGCAAGGAGTAATTATGGTTTTAAGTCAATATCAACGTGCTGTAGGCGTATTTACTCATCGGATAGATGCAGAGCGGGCAATACATGAGTTGAGAGATTCTGGCTTGGCGATGGAGAAAGTATCTATACTTGTGCAAAATTCAGATCGCAATCATGAGATTGCCAGTAATGAAGTGACAGAGGGCACTGGTGATAAAGCTGACGAAGGTGCAACAGTAGGAGGACTTTCAGGGGGAGCTGTTGGTGGATTAACTGGTTTATTAGTGGGTCTTGGGACTTTAGCAATCCCTGGAGTTGGCCCCATAATGCTGGCTGGGGCAGCGGCAACTGCTTTGGTTACAACCCTTGTTGGGGCAAGTATTGGTGCTGCCACTGGGACTTTTGCTGGTGCATTAGTTGGTTGGGGAATGTCGTCAGAGCAAGCTAGAGCATATAACGAGCGAGTAGAGGATGGACACTATTTAATAATCGTAGATTGTACATCTTTTGAAATTGCTAAAGTACAAGAAATACTACAGCGTTGGGGTATTGAAGAGTTTGGTATTTACGAGCATCTCAACAGTGAATCTGAAACTACAAATTATTTGACCACAACAACTTCTGCTACTGCCATTCCTAATAAAAGTGGGATGATGTCTAAGTATAGTGTTAGTTGCTTTAATAGCATAGATAATGCTGAAGCGGCAATTAAAAATATGTGTATCGCAGGTTTTTCAGTAAACCAAATTTCCTTAATTTGCAAAGACTTTTCTCAATTGGTTGGGTCAACAGGCATGAATTTAAGTGAACGCTTTGACGCTATGAGGTTAGGAATAGCAGATGAGTGGGCACGATTTTATAATGAGCAAATAGAGCAAGGCAATTACATACTTATCGTTAGCGGCACAGATCATGAGCAAGATATAGCTAGGTCTATTCTGTGTAATTATGGGGTTCAAGAGTCTCAAATTTATGACCCAATGTTAATTCGTTCTTAAAAGCGGGTGCTGTTATTAATGGGAGCAAACTTATTTGAATTGTGGAAGATACAGCAGAATTCAGGAGTAAAACACAATACAGTCCAGAATGAGCAACAAAACCCAGATGTAGAGACGCGATTTATCGCGTCTTGAAAGACCAATTATCTACACCAATAAGGGATCTGCAGGTTAATAGTGTCCCAGCCAGGAGGGTTTCGACACTTCGACTGCGCTCAGTGCATCGCTGCGCTCAACCCTCAGATGTCGAGAGTTGAGCGCAGTCGAAACTCGGTTTATTGGTACTTTATTTTCACGCAAGTCCGTAACCTTTAACCCAAGTATATTGGAGTAAAACACGCTTTATATCTGGGTAACAGACTTAGCTTGTGTATCTCACTTTCCTTTAAATCTGCTCTATGACTAAGCAATGGGTTTTGCAGCCTGAAAACTATACTATGCAAACAATCCACACCTTTCAAGGTTATAGCGAGTGGTGTCGATGAGCTTCAACACATTCACCTGACAGTAAAATATCTTACTTAAAATTTTCAACAGTTTGGCTTTGCTCAGGGTCAGCAGTAAGCGAAGCTGAAGGGTCAAGCTGTATTGCCTCTTTCTCCGTCTCCAGTTGCTCCCGTTGCTTGCCATATTCCCGCAGCTGCTTCAAAAGGTTTTCTTGGGATGAGTTCGGGATAGACGGACTAGGACTTGGTTGAAAGTCGGTATCGGTACTTGCAAAATTAGCCGCTGAGGGATTATTTTCGTAGACTGGTAGCGACTTGTCATTAAACATCGCCTGTTGGGTTGGTGCTGGGATAGGAATTAGATTCTTTGGTTTGCTCACAGCAGCTTTTACCGAATCTATAGTAGTAGCAACTTGCACTTGTTGCTGCATCTGTTGTGTAGAAGATACTAAACCACTTAAACCATTCACCAATTGCCGCAGATTTTTACGGAAATTAGGATCGCCTGTCAATTCATCTAAATCAGATGTAATTTTTTGGGTATTTTCAAAGGTTACTCGTGCTGAATCTAAAGTTTGTTGCAGCAACACCGCATTCTTTGGATCGTTTAAGGTTTTAGAAGCATCACGTAAATTAGCTGAGGCTTGGGCTGCATTTGCTGAAAGCGTTTCTAAATTGTTGAGTAATTCTCCTTGAGTCAATCGATTGACAGATGGTGATAAACTACTGACTGTAACACGCAATTGGTTGCTGGTTTCGGTGATATTGTTCAACGCACCAACCAGCGTCGAACGATTTGTTGTCAACAAATTATCCAGGTTGTTTAGCAACCGATTTGCTTGAGTTGCAGTTGCACCGAATTTATTTACTGTTTGATTTGCAGATGCATTAAGTTGGTTTGTCGCCCGTTGCACTGAATTAGCCGTAGCGGAAAATGTATTAAGTTGTAGTTGTAAGCTTTTGGTCAAACCTTGTAAATCCTGACTTAGCTCACTAAAACTGGATGCTGCGCCTGTGGTAGTTTCTAGAACCCTATTGACATTTCTATAAAATTTTGGATCGTTGTATGCGCCAGCTAGCTCAGTTGAACTACGAATTAGGGCATCAACACTGATGCCAACCTGACCTTTTAAGCGAGAGCCATTACAGACTATGAGGCTGGTATCACAACTTTTATCTAGGGGTTTAGCAACAACCCCAGCAGGCAAGGTTGTTCTTGGCGTGATATCGATAATACTTTCGCTAATTAATCCGCTTTGATTAGCTTCCACTACAACATTACGGGGAATAATGAGGTCAGTTTGGGCAATTTCAATCTCTACATCAATGGCATTCGCACCTGGTCGAACATGGGAAATAGTTCCTACTTTAACACCACGATAGCGAACTGCTGCTCCCTTTTGCATTCCGCCAGCGTTAGCAAATTCTACAATAATTTTGTATGAACGGCCAGCAGCGGTGAATCTATTTAACCACAGAAAGAGTAATCCAAATACCCCTAGTCCTAGCAGGAGTAATAACCCCACAGAACCTTCTCTAAATGTTCGCCCAGACGCGAAGCGGCTTGTCATAAGACCTCGCATTTTTTTGCCTCCACCAACAACCAATAATCAATTAGGTGTTAAAAATTAGGAGTTAGTAGTTAAATTTAACTCCTCACTCCTCACTTTTAAGTTTTTAACCTAGCGACTTTAATCAGGCCTTTAACACTTCCACTGATAAATTGTCTGATCAAGGGATGTTCTGTGTTGTATATTTCACTAACTGTACCTTGCCACTGCACTTTACCTTCATAGAGAAATATAAGTCTATCAGATGTACGGCGGATAGTGCTGTCCTGGTGAGTAACAACAGCATAAGTACTACAAACTCCATGTAAACATTGCAAGTGGCGGATTAAATCTTCGATGACTGTTGAGGCAATGGGATCGAGTCCGGCTGTTGGTTCGTCGTATAGTAAAACTTCTGGCCCTTCACTGGGATTATCAGGGTTAGACATAATCGCCCGGGCAAAACTTACCCGTTTGCGCATTCCCCCGGAAAGTTCGGCTGGGTAGAGGTGGCCTATTGCTGGCAAACCTACCATCTCCAATTTTTCTTCTACCAAATCTCGGATGCGCGATCGCGGCAGCTTTGAATTTTGATAAAGTAAAAATCCCACATTTTCCTCCACTGTCAGCGAATCAAATAGGGCCGCCTGCTGAAACACCATACCAATGCCAACCTGCTGGCCACCATCCTCAATCAAACCGTCTCGCCGCTCTCCTTGCACATAAATTTCTCCTTCATCAGGACTAAGTAACCCCGCTATTACTCGTAAGATAGTTGATTTCCCAGTCCCTGATGGCCCAATAATTCCCAGTGCTTCTCCCCGGTAAATGGTCAAGTCTACATTATCTAGAACTTTATTGCTACCAAAGGACTTAGAAACACCTTTCAGTTCAATCAATGGTTCAGTCATTAGTTATTAGTCATTGGTCACTGGTCATTGGTCATTAGTCAGTAGAAAATAAACAAATGACCACTGAGAACTAACAATGGACAAATATGCCCAATAATGATTTCATACTTACTTGGTAGGAAATTATTATTGTATAGTATATTATAAGTACATAATTAGCATTCTGATTAACAAACTTTATTTTTTTAGCATAATATTTAGTTATTTGCGATGTTTAACGTCTCCAAATACGCTCAACGCAAGGTTGACGAAAACACCGTAGTAATTAAACATCTCAGTAACGTGAAAATAAGATTCCAGTTTTCTGTAGACATAAGCAAAGTCATTTAATAGTATTACTATACTACTTAAGGTTATAACTAATTCAGAGAAAACTTACAGCAAAAAAAGCTAATTAAGTAGGTTGATACAAGATATAAAAATCAGGTTTAAGTTGTAAAAATCAAAAAATCCAGACTTCCAAATTTTTATGTAAGCCAAAAACCTGTTTTTCATAAATGATGAAGTATGGCTAATCACAATTATTAGATAATTGTAGAGGTTAATAGCATTATCCGCCAATCTGAGAATTGGCAAAGTCAAAAATTATTTACTAGTATTGTAAAAAATACTGTTAAAAATCAAAGTAGAAATTATGAGTAGCCAATTAGAGCAGTTTGCAAGTGATAATTCCTCTGGTATTTGTCCTGAAGCACTGGAATATATGATTAGGGCAAATCAAGGTAGTGTTCCAGCTTATGGAAATGATGAATGGACTCAAAAAGCGGCAGATTATTTTCGGGAACTCTTTGAAATTGATTGTGAAGTATTTTTTACCTTTAACGGCACAGCTGCAAATTCTTTATCTTTAGCTGCTCTTTGCCAGTCATATCACAGCGTCATTTGTCATGAGACATCTCACATAGAAACAGACGAATGTGGCGCACCTGAATTTGCATCTAATGGCTCTAAACTGCTACTTGCTCACGGTAAAAATGGCAAATTAACATCAGAGTCTATAGAGTCGATTGTTACTAAACGTACTGACATTCATTATCCCAAACCTAAAGTTATTAGCATTACACAATCAACTGAATTAGGAACTTTATATTCTATTGAAGAACTTTTAAGTATTAAAGAAGTTGCAAACAAATATAACTTAAAGATTCACATGGATGGCGCTCGTTTTGCAAATGCAGTTGCCGCTATGAATAAAAGCCCTGCTGAAATTACTTGGAAAAGTGGAGTGGATGTATTGTGTTTTTGTGGTACTAAGAATGGAATGGCATTAGGTGAAGCCATTCTTTTCTTCAATAAAGCGCTAGCAGAAGATTTTGATTATCGATGCAAGCAAGCAGGCCAGCTAGCTTCAAAAATGCGATTTATTTCGGCTCCTTGGTTGGGTTTGTTAGAAACTGGTGCTTGGTTAAAAAATGCCAGACATGCCAATCAATGTGCTGAATACTTAGAAAATCAATTATTAAACATAGAAGGTGTTGACTTGATGTTTCCTAGAGAAGCCAACGCCGTATTTGTGAAATTACCTGAAGAAGTCATTCACAGCTTAAAAGCCAAAAACTGGCAGTTTTATACATTTATTGGTGTGGGAGGAGTACGTTTTATGTGTTCTTGGAACACTACTCAATCAAGGATTGATGAGTTGATTGGTGATATTAAAAATGCAACAATCAAATAAGTGCAGCAATCCTAAAATTTAATACTATTTAGTTAAGGGTTATTGGTGTAGATAATTGGTCTTTCAAGACGCGATTTATAGCGTCTCTACATGAGGGTTTTGTTGCTCATTCTCAACTGTATTGTTTTAAAATTGCTTCTGCTTATTATAACTGATCGTGTCAGCGCTTACTTGGTATGTAACTTCAATTGTAATTTTGATTGTTGCCACAAACCCAAATGCTTATTTTTAGCATTAGCTTCTGCAATTAAAAATTGGGTTTTGCTCTCATAGCAATTTTGTAAAGATTCTTGGTCAACGACGGCATTACCTGACTCTACTAAAAGTAAATTTACTGACCGATTATCTACAAATACTTCACCCGCTGGACGACCACTTTTAATTTGTTCTGTGCTTCTAATCACGACAGGAGTTTGAGGTGGTAATAGCTGTTTTAGCCTTTGTGTTGCTGCTAAACCATAGCGCTTGTCAGTTGCCTCTGGTGCATTAATACACGCTAACTTGACTATAGTTGTTTGTCCTGCATTATCTTTAACCAAAATTGTGTTCCCATCTGTAACACCAACGACTGTACCTAACACCAACATTAGTTGAAGTAATTCCATCATTTTATATGTAATATTTTATGCACACATAGAATTTTATTTCGGTGCTTAGGTTACTAGTGTGATTTAGCTCACAAGTTGTAAATAAAAACAAAAGTAAAAAATATTATCAGTGGCAAAATATGGCGTTTATATGAATCAAAATTTCATTTAAGCTTCTAGAATATGATTAAATTTGCACTGTTGTTGATAGAGATGATAATTATCAATAGCTGTTGCAGCTCTTTCAGCAAACAATTCCACAATTTGGATGTCTTCTTTTATAAAATCACGTGGTAGACGATTAAAAGAACAGATAGTACCAATCACTTCACTTTCAGCAGTCTGCAATGGTATCCCTAAATATGCACAATAACCTTCTGGAGCCTGTCCATCTTCTGGGTGTTTTTGAGCATCTTTTACTGCTAATGATTGACCCATTTTGATAACAGTACCAGTTAGTAAACCATGTAGTGAATAAACATGTTCGCCTTCGCCCATTTCAAGGGTACTGGCTAGAACCGTTTCAAACCCCTCTTGGCAAAAGGTAACAACTGTCCAATCAACTCCAATGAGTTCGCTGACTCCGCAAGCAATGTTGTGCAAATAGCTACCCAGTTCGCCAGTTCGATAGTTCAAAGAAGATAAACGTGCTATTATTTGCCGCTCACGATGCCAAGTTTGCTTGTGCAACAACATTTCGTCATCACTGGTTTTGCTCATGGATGCCTATTGCATGGGTTTTGAAGCCTGTTTCCGCAAGTTTGATTTGGGTAGCGGCGATTTTAATCGTTAAGTGTAAGAGTACTCCAAGTAAAAAAATACCCAATTGTCATTGCGAGCGAACGCAATGATGGGTTTTGGCTCATTTATTTTTTGGAACACTCTAAGTTGATAGAAAGATTCTACTAAAGACATCTGCTATTTGTATACAACAAAATTATGAAATTTTACTTAACTAAATTTAAAATTATACAAGAATTAAATAAGTAAAAATAAGCGGTATCATTGTAAGCAAAGTTAAATAATTTTAGAAAATTATGCTTGGTTGACTTCAGTCTGTTACGTTTTTGATAATTCAATTGTGTTTATTTATACCTAACCACTTGCGATAAGTTTAGATTTTGCTGAGAAATCTATAAGAACTTTTTAAACAAAATCTCAGCTTTTTAGAGATTAATCCTTAGATATCCATAATTTTATGACTAATTATATAAGCAATAATTAGTTCAAATCTCAATTCAAAACCTATATTGTTGTTTATGAAAATCAGAAATTTATTAATACTAATTTTGTCTTCTATTGTCATGATTAGTTGTGTCCGAGAAGTATCAAATAATGAGTCTAAAGAAGTTGCGATCGCAGTGAATACATCTATTCCCAAATCTTCAACTCCGGCAAAGTCTTTAACCCCTTCGGTACAATCTCAGAAGTCAGGTACTTTTGTTTCTGGAGAACATACAACTCAAGGAACAGTCAGTATTCTTAACAAAGACAGTAAATCATTTCTAGAGCTTGGAGAATCGTTTAAAACCTCGGAATCAGGCCCGGATTTAGTCGTAATTTTGCACCGTTCAGATAATGTAATTGGTTCAACGAAGCCGCCAAATTATTCTTTAAAAAATGGGGACTATATCATTCTTGCTCCCTTAAAAAAATATAGTGGCGCTCAAACATATTCTATTCCTAACAATATAAATTTAGCAGATTACAAATCTGCTGCTATCTGGTGTCGCAAGTTCAATGCTACTTTTGGTGCTGCTAAGTTGAGTAGTTAATAATTAACTAAAAAGTCATACAAAGTAAGGAAAAGTATAGTGAATTACTTGATAAAATATACATAAATTATGAATTAGTAATTCTTCGTTAATCTAGCTAGTACAGCATGGCGTAAATAAACATACTATTTAAAATTGCGCCAGAAGCTCGGAATATATTTTTGTTGATTTTTTGACCCTTCGACTGTGCTCAGGGTCAACTTTTGACTCCCGCCTTGCGGTACTAGTGAGCAACAAATTATCTAATTCCTAAAAAACATCCCACAAGGAAATCGCTATGACAGTCAATTTACAAGGAATATTACAGCAACCAGGACAAGGTTCTTCATATTGGGTGCTTGGAGATTTGTATACCTTTAAAGCGGTAGGTGAAGAAACTGGTCAAGCTTATGCTCTAATTGAGATCGCTGTTCAACCACAAAACGGTACACCTCCTCACATTCATAGTCACGAAGATGAAGCTTTTTATATTCAAGAGGGAGAATTAGAATTTCAGCTTGATAACCAGATTATCTTAGCAATTCCTGGAACCTTCCTTCATTCTCCTAAAGGTCAACTCCACAGGTTTACAAATATCAGTACAAAGCCAGCAAAATTACTTTGCTGGTTCACACCAGCAGGGTTAGAGAAGTTTTTTATGGAAGTAGGTGTGCCAGTCTCGGAAAGGACGCAATTACCTCGCGTTAATCCCGCAGATATCGAAAAAGCTTTGGCTGCTGCTTCAAAATATGGTCTTGAAATTATTCCCCCTTCTGCTGAACCTTCGCAGTTATAGCAATTCGATTTGAGGCGTTGCTGAATTAAGGGATGATTCTTGTGGGGTGGGCATCCTGCCATTGGTGTCAACTTAAGCTAGAAATAGCTTCGCTGCGGGCTTCATAACCCGCCAGAGAATTTATTCTCTGGCTCATAGTTAAAGTCTACTGAAGTAGACTGAATATTTTTGGGGATATCTAGTCATCTTCAGATGACTTTCGCTCTGATTCTTGGAACTGAAGTTCCTTGCGGGACATAGTTTTTGCGTTAAGTTGACACCAATGGCAAGATGCCCACCCCACAAAAATAGTAAAATCATCCCGCAAATATGCAACCCCCGATTTGATTCCTGAATCTAATGTGGAGGCAGGGAGTAGAGACTAGGGAATAGAAAGGAAGAAGTTTTATAATACGATCAGATTTAAGTCGTAGGATTTTAATTGCTTGACTTGCTGGAGATATTTTTAATTCTGTGATTTTAAAAGTTTTAACTTCTAAATCCTAACTTTGTTTGTATGCCAGAACAACAGCAGTGGACTATAACAGCAACTGAACAACCACCAGAGTGGTTTATCCAAGCAGTGAAACAGTATACACCTGCATCAAATGGACTGTATGCAGCGCAGTTGTTGTGGCAACGGGGTATTAAAGATCGTCAACAATTAACAGCTTTTATCAACTATAAAGTTTATCAACCAGCAAGTCCCTTTGAGTTTGGGCAAGAAATGCATCTGGCGATCGCACGGTTGCAACAAGCATATAATACTAAAGAAAAGATTGCCATCTGGGGAGACTTCGATGCTGATGGCATTACCGCCACATCTGTACTTTGGGATGGATTGGGGCAGTTTTTTGCTCAAAATACTCAGTTAGTTTACTACATTCCCAATCGTCTGAAAGAATCCCACGGACTTAATAATCAAGGGATTGATAACTTAGCAAAAGAAGGTTGCAAATTAATTGTTACTTGCGATACAGGTAGCACAAATGTTGAAGAAATTATTTATGCTAAACAGCTAGGTATAGATGTAATAGTTACAGACCATCATACCTTACCAGCCGAACGCCCACCTGTTGCAGCGATTATCAATCCTCGCTATTTTCCAAAAGAACATCAGTTATTTAATCTTTCTGGGGTGGCGGTAGCTTATAAGTTGGTGGAAGCACTATATCAAAGCTTGCCCAATGTTGCAAAATATCCGTTAGAGGATTTATTAGATTTAGTTGCAGTTGGATTAATTGCCGATTTGGTGCAGTTAAGTGGAGATTGCCGTTACTTGGCACAGATGGGAATTCAACGACTACAAGAAGATTTTAAACAGCCAGCAGCAGCGCGGCGGCGGCCAGGGGTGGGGCGATTATTAGAATTGTGCCAGAAAAGTGGCGATCGCCCCACAGATATTTCTTTTGGTTTGGGGCCAAGAATTAACGCCGTTAGTCGTATCCAAGGTGATGCTAGTTTCTGCGTGGAATTACTAACTAGTCGGGATGTCAAACGTTGTAACGAACTCGCCGAAGTTACAGAACTCGCTAACGCCCGCCGCAAATCTTTACAAAAAGATGTGCAAGCACAAGTGGCGCAAAAACTTACTCAATTAGATTTATCAACCACCAGCGTTATTGTCTTAGAAGATGCCCAATGGCCTGCGGGTGTATTGGGCTTAGTTGCGGGACAGATAGCACAAGAAACTGGACGCCCGACGATTTTGTTGAGTACGGAAGGCGCAGGGGAGCAGGGGGGCAATTCTTCTCCTCTGCCCCTCCGCCCCTCCGCCCCTCTGCTTGCAAGGGGTTCTGCTCGTTCGGTGAATTCTGTCGATTTATACCAACTGGTGAAAGAGCAAGCACATTTGTTACATCGCTTTGGGGGACATCCCTTTGCAGCGGGTTTGAGTTTGTTGGTGGAGAATATTCCTTTATTTACAGCGGCGATTAATCAGCAGTTGCGGCAATCTTTGGGTAGTACAACTCTAACGCCAACTGTGCAAGCAGACTTGACGGTAACGGTAGCAGATTTGGGGAAAGAGTTATTTTTGGAACTCAAACTCTTAGAACCTTGTGGAATGGGTAATCCTGTTCCGAAATTGCTAATTCAAAACTGCTGGTTTGAAAATTCTTGGCATCGTAATCAGCAGGATTGGCAAGGGAAAAAGGTACAGTACATTAAAGCTGAGTTTGATATTCGAGATGATTCTAGCAGAAGTGCTTTTCCTGGCTTATGGTGGGGACATTACAAAGATGAATTGCCTATAGGAAGGTGTGATTGCATAGCAGAACTAGACTATAACACCTTCAAAAAACGTTATGAAATCAGATTGATTGCCGTGCGTTCTTCTGCTAATTCAGCACTCAACACTCAGCTATCGCTAACACCCTTCATCCTAGACTTACGGAATCAGGAACACTCAGCAACTCAGCACTCAGCACTGATTATTGAAGATTGTCCCACAAATTGGGATGATTTACGTATGTGGTTGCGGCGATGTTTGGCGAGTAGCCGCTCTACGTCTGGGCTTGAGAATCAGCAACAATTAGCGATCGCTTGGTCTAAACCTAAGCACCAACCACCTAATCAAATTTGGCTGACTCTTGTCGGAATTGCCAAATATCTCAGTCGCACAAATCAACTAGTTACCCGCGGACAACTTTTAGAGAAAATCGGCATCAGCGACCAAACCTTACTTGTCGGCATCAAAGCCTTAAAATACTTAGGGTTCACAGTTCAACGACAAGACCGTTCTTTACAAATTACCTGGAATCCAAACGATAGTGTAGAAAACCTTGCTGACGAAGCAGTTGCAAGATTTTTAGCCGCTGTCCGAGAAGAGCAATTTCAGCAACAGTATTTTGCAGAAGTTCCCTTATCTACGATTGTGGCGATCGCCAGCTACGACAGTAAATAATTTAAAGGGTTCACAGCGTTTGCTACACAGCCTCTTTCCCCCTGCTCCCCTGCCCCAACTCATTACTCATTACTCATTACTCATTACTCATTACTCATTACTCATTACTCATTACTCATCTGCCCTCCTGCCCCCTAAAGTCTTTAGCAGGACACGATACAAGTACTATCGGTTGCGAACCCTGAAGTTAAAGAGGTGTCCCCGAAGGCTCTTTCAGCCTATTGTTAACAGTTTTTCCTTCTACAAAACCATCTCGACCTGTAATCAATCTGGAGCGACGATTACGAGTAATATAATTCCATCCCCACTGAATTGCTACTACTACTTTAGTGTCAAACTCGATTAAGAAGTAGATGTGAATTACTAGCCAAAAGAGCCAAGCAATGAAACCTTTGAGTTTGACTAAGCCTAAATCTACAACAGCTAAATTTTGCCCAATCATTGCCAATGTACCTACGTCATTGTAACGAAACTCTGGCAAAGTCTCACCTTTAAGCCTACGTTTAATGAGTTTTGCTACATACTCTCCTTGTTGTTTGGCTACAGGTGCAACACCAGGTAAGGGTTTACCATTTTGATGGGAAAAGTTGCCTAAATCTCCCACTACAAAAATGTTGTTATAACCCCTGATAGACAAGTCTGGTTCTACAATCACACGTCCAGAGCGATCGCACTCTACACCTGTACTTTTTGCTAGGGCTTTCCCCATCGGCGAACCTTGAACACCTGCTGCCCACAAGATAGTTTTTGAGGTAATTTCTGTCAATTCATCGCCTTGTTTGAAAGTAACGATGTTACCTTCAATATTTGTCACTCTGGTGTTGGTATAGACAGCCACACCCAACTTTTGCAAAGATTCTGCTGCTACTTTCGATAATTCTGGTGAAATGTGTGGGAGGATGCGATCGCCACCTTGCAATAGTAAAATTCTCGCTTCTGAGGTATTGATACTGCGGAAATCTTCTGTGAGAGTTTGGTATGCTAATTCTGCGATCGCGCCGGATAATTCTACACCGGTAGAGCCACCCCCGACAATCACAAAAGTCAACAAAGCACGGCGAATTTCTGGATCGGTTTCTTTTTCTGCTGCTTCAAATGCCGAAAATATCTGGCGACGCATTTCTATAGCATCTTCAACAGTTTTCAAGCCAGGAGCAAATTCTTTCCAGTTATCTTTACCAAAATAGGAATGGTTAACACCTGTGGCGACAATTAATGTGTCATAAGGTACTACTTCATCACCCAGAATAACTTGTTGCGCTTTTGGATCAATATCATTTACCTCTCCCAACAGCACTTTTGTATTCTTGCTTTTGCTGAATACAGATCGCAATGGTGCAGAAATATCAGCAGGTGATAGCGTACCTGTGGCAACTTGATATAAAAGCGGCTGAAATAGGTGAAAGTTACGTTTATCAATGAGAGTAACATTTACATTTGCTTTCTTCAAAGCTTTTGCTGTATATAGTCCACCAAAGCCGCCACCAACGATAACAACCCGATGTGGTGCATTCTTTTCAAGTGAGACTTCCATAAGAGATATTTCCTTGTGTTAAGAACTTGTAACTATTCTTAACAAAGATGTAACAGCATTATGATATTGGTTGCTGTCTATTTAGAACATTTGAAAAAATGATGAAAGTAGTCAAAGTTAGTTTTTATATCAAGTCCGGCTAATTTAGTTATGATTCCCACAGTCATCGCACCCCACCCCCAACCCCTCCCCGCTTGCGGGGCTACGGTGTACACACAAGTCTATATC
Organism: Nostoc sp. GT001; assembly: GCF_030382115.1. Taxonomy (NCBI): domain Bacteria; kingdom Bacillati; phylum Cyanobacteriota; class Cyanophyceae; order Nostocales; family Nostocaceae; genus Nostoc; species Nostoc sp. GT001. The sequence continues at coordinate 1,956,795 of NZ_JAUDRJ010000003.1, read as the reverse complement.
TTTCTTTATTAATGAATCTCGCACTGTGTTTTGATCCCGCCTCGGAATGAATTCCGAGTCTCATAGCCCAAGTCCACTGAAAGTGGACTGAATTAATTATTTAGTCCACTTTCAGTGGAGTTTCGCTATCAGCCCAGAACTGAAGTTCTGGGCGGGATATGGGTGGGCGTGACAGTTTCACTGTAGAGAATTTTTCGACTTGTGTGTACACCGTAGGCTTGCGGGGAGGGGAGACAAAGCATAGCTTTGGCGGGGGTGGGGTGGATCGAGCCGCTCAAAATGTGCTTTGAATAATTCCGCCATCTACTTGCAGCATGACTCCGTTCACAAATGAGGCTGCTGGTGAACTCAGAAATACCGCAACATTGGCAAACTCTTCTGGTGTCCCCATACGACCCAAAGGGACTGTCCCATTGATTCTAGCAATTTCTGCTTCTTTCGTTTCACCACTTTTAGCAATGCGGGCATCGATCAATTCTTCCACCCGTTCTGTATATGTCCAGCCTGGTAGAATACTGTTGACGCGAATTTTATCGCTACCCAGTTCTTGGCTGAGAGTTTTCGTTAAACCAATCACTGCTAATCGAATGGAATTAGATAAAACCAGATTTTGGACTGGTTGTTTAGTTGAGGTTGAGGTGATGGTCAGAATTGCTGGTGCGGTAGATTGGCGTAAGTGAGGTAAAGCGTACTTTACCAGACGTACCGCACTCAGCAAAGTCAAATCGAGCGAAGTTTCCCAAGTTGCCAAATCAATATCATCAAAAGTGCCAGCAGGTGGTCCTCCGGCGTTGGTAACGAGGATATCCAACCCGCCGAATTTTTCTACTGTGGCGTTAATTACTCGTTCAATATCTTCTTGACTAGTAACGTCCGCACGCAGAGATAGCACTTCTGTACCTGTTTCGCTTGCAATCTCCGCAGCAATTTTGTCAATTAACTCACTGCGGGCGCAGATGACAACTTTTGCACCCTCACGGGCAAATTGCCTCGCTGTAGCTTTGCCCAAACCTTTACTAGCAGCTGTCACTAAGGCGACTTTGCCACGGAGTTGCAAATCCATAATCTTGATTTTTCTTGTTTACAGCAATTTGAAGCCAAGGTTATTGAGAGCTTCACGCAAGCGATCGCGTCCTCTCAATGATTCTACAGTGGCGATGCGCTGGGCTGAGTGTTCTGACCAATCGCCAGCAACATTCATCTTTTGTTCAGTATAGAATTCTTTGATGATGTCGTTGTAGTGAGCGATCGCTTCTTCTTGTTCTGCCAATTTATAGGTTTCACGATGCAGCACAGCTGACTGGGGCAACCTTGGCTTAATTGCCGCTTCTACTTCAGGATTTGGATAGCCTACACACAGCCCAAATACAGCATACACAGAGGAGGGCAAATTTAAAATCTCCGCTACCTCTTGTGGGCGGTTCCTGATTCCACCGATATATACTGTTCCTAAACCAAGTGACTCAGCTGCAACTGCTGCATTTTGCGCCGCTAACGTTGCATCAATTGTCGCCATCACAAACATTTCCAAATATTCCAGTGCATCATGAGATATGCCGCGACTGTCAGCAACATGACTTAGACGCGCCAAATCTGCTAACCAAACCAAGAATAAAGGAACCTGCTTAATATGTGCTTGGTTTCCCGCCAGCTTGGATAACTCCTCTTTGCGCTGTTGATCTTCGACTGCTACCACACTCCAGGTTTGCAAATTCGAGGAAGTAGATGCAGATTGGGCGGCTGCAATTAGCAACTCCAGAGTTTCCGGTGGTAAAGGCTCGGCTAGATAAGACCGAATTGAACGGTGAGATAGTAGTGCTGTTAAAGAATCATTCCATGCAATTTCGGGGTTGAAGGGAATTTCACCGTAACGCGATCGCAGTAGTTCTGTAGGATTAGTCATAATCAATTCCAGGATTCAAAATTCAAAAATTGTCAGTTGTTTTATTGCTAACACCAATTTCATTTTTATTAGTATCGTTTGGTTTTATTCTGCCAACATACTTACACCCGATTCATTGTACTTCTTGGCATTGTAGGGAAAAGGAATAAAAAACCTTTTCCCTTTTCCCCCTCTTGCAAAAATATATTTTTGCAAGAGGTCTATTGTACTAGTTTAAGTTTTTGGTGAAAATGCTGCATATTCTTCTTTTGTCAACATTGCATCCTTTACATTTACCTCTTTGGGAATTAACTTCAATTTGTAATATGTATCTGCAACACCTTGTTGTAGATTTATCAAATTGTCGTCAATTGGTACAATCCCAAAAGTCCGCCTGTTAGTTGCTTTTTTCATCGTTTCCAAGTCAATTCCTAACACAGGTGCAAGAGTTTTTGCTACCTCTTCTCGATTCTGTTTAGACCATTCTTCAAGATTTTTAATTTCCTCCAGTATTGCCTTGACAGTTTGAGGATTTTCAGTGACAAATTTGCGAGTCATCAAATAATATCCTCCCTGTTTATTAATTCCTGTGCCATCAATTAGGACTCTGGCTTTAGTCGCCTCTTGAGCCGCTGCATAAAATGGGTCCCAAATTACCCAAGCATCTACACTCCCTTTTACAAATGCAGCACGGGCATCAGCCGGAGCCAAATATTTAGGTTCAATATCTGTATATTTCAATCCAGATTTTTCTAAAGCTTGGACTAATAATAAGTGGGCACTAGATCCTTTTTGAAAAGCGACTCTTTTGCCCTTCAAGTCAGTAACTTTTTGAATTTGTGAATTTTGAGGAACAAGAATTGCTGAACTAGCCGGAGTAGCGGCAGTACCAACAACATAAGTTAGTGATGTCCCCGCTGCTTGGGCAAATATTGGCGGTGATTCTCCCACAGGGCCAATGTCAATACTACCCACATTCATGGCTTCTAGTAGTTGTGGCCCCGCTTGAAATTCAGTCCACTGTACAGTGATACCTTCTGGCGCTAAACGCTTTTCTAAAACACCCTTAGTTCTAAGCAAAACGGTCGTTTTTTGATAGCCAAATCTGACTACTGTTGCTTTACTGGAAGTAGAATTACCCTGAGATGTAGCACTGAGATTAGGTGCATTAACAGTCGGTGTCGATGAACAAGCAGCAAATAGCAAGCTCAGACAAAGACCTGTAACAAAAGCCCCCACTATTGGCAAAGGAAAAGAAAAGAATAATTTCTGTTGGTTGTTAAACGGGATATTCCTGAATTCTATCAACAATATCCACTTGGGAATTAAGCGGCGAAAGATTTGGTTAATCATCAAAATGATTTCTCTGAACTATAGCAATACTATAAACTTATAGGTTTACCGGAGTATATAAATAAAATTAGATAATTTAGTAGATATAAATGACATCACAATAGCGGGAAGTGGGTTAACTTGATACTTCCCCGCCTATTATCCCAATGCCAAAAAACACAGTACTAATTTAGTAAATCGGGTTCTTCGCGCACAATCCGGTCGTAAAGGGGCTGGAAACTGAACCATCCACTTACATGTGACCCCACTTGAGTTTGTGTTAAACGGGCTGTTTCGTGTTTGATAGCAGTAGGTCTACCCGCAGCTTCTGCCAACAGTTGACCTTGGCACGATCGCTCTAAGCTAATGTACCAGAAGGCAGCTTCATCGACTGTATGTCCCACAGTTAAAATACTATGGTTACGTAGGATTATGGCTTTCTTTGGCCCCAAAGTTTGCGCCAATCGCTGACCTTCAGAAGTTTCTAAAACAACACCTGTAAAATCGTCAAACAGGGCATGGTCTTCGTAAAAAGCACAAGAATCTTGAGTCAAGGGGTCAAGAAGACGCCCCAAACTAGACCAGGCTTTACCATAAAGTGAATGGGCGTGAGCTGCTGCGATGACATCAGGTCGAGCTTCATGAATCTGAGAATGGATGGCGAAAGCAGCTTGATTTACCTCAGCATCGCCTTTAACCACCTCACCTTCTTTGTTAACTAGAATCAGGTCAGAAACTCGGATATGACCGAAGTATGCCCCGAATGGATTGACCCAAAAATGGTCTGTAAACTCAGGATCGCGAGCCGTAATATGGCCTGCGATTCCCTCGCTGAAGCCAAACTTACCAAACAGGCGAAAGGCAGCGGCGAGGCGTTGCTTACGGTGCAGGCGTTCGTCTTCAACTCGCTCGAAAACTGGGGGTTTTGGTCTAATATAATTGGCCATGTTCTTTTTCCTCCTCTTCTTTACAGGGAGCGTTGGAATATCCAGAGCGAAAGGATTTGACGCTGTGAGATGCTGGGATGAACTGGTGACGCAAGACGCAACCAGTATCATTACCCAAGGTATGAATGGATACAGATGCACTCTGAGATGTGGTTTTGACGGCGTGGATATCACCATCTGGGGGTAAGAGACGGTAGATATCCCCTGGTTGAAGGCTACGCACTTCAGTTACTTGTAATTGTGCGTGTCCTTCGTCATTACCGCTATCTACACGGCGATAGACTGTTTCTTCTTGATTACCCTTGTATAAACCAATCAATCCCCAAGCTAAATGATCGTGGACGGGAGTCGTTGAACCTGGGGGAATCACCAAACTGAATACTGACAGGGAACGGTCTTTAGCACGATAAAGCAGCCACTGACCAATACCGCCACCCATACGGCTTTCGGGATTGACTTGGGCAAACTCTTTCGGTAGCCATTCCTGTTGAGCAAGCAGTTCTTGAAAATAGGGTTCTAGTCTAGCGAGAGTTTGGGTGCGATCGTCAACAGTGCTAGCGCTAATTTCCCGCACTGTTGCGACAAAGGATCGTAGTTCTTGGCTCTCAATAAACCATTGGTCTTCTGGTAACGGTTTTAAAATAGTGTGGTTCGTCATCTATATTCCTCTGTTTAGGAGGCGACTAAGATTAACTAATTACTAATTCGTAATTCGTAATACAACTCTTGGAGAGGCTGCGCCCGAAGCGTAGCTATGCCGCAAGCTTTACGGCTACGCGGTAGTTGAGCGCAGTCGAAACTCAGTACAAGTTCGTAATTAAGAATTCAATTACGATTTATTTTAATACTAGGATGAATTTTAAAGCCAAGTTGCTCAAGTTTTAGATGAGAAAGGGACTCCTTCAGAATGATAGTAAAAGGATATCGCTGGAAGACAGTAGCTTTACCTTGTGACAATAGCAGCCTAGCATGGCTGATGCGTACTGGATATAACGGTTGTCTGTTGGCATCGAGAATGAATACTTTAGTCATACAATTTTAAATTTTAGATTTGCGATCGCCAGATTGATAATTGGGGACTGGGCACAGGAGTTTTTATTGGGAAGCCTCTTAGCTATATTAATTTCTATAAGTACTGTAAGTCGGTCGGATAACCGTTGAATTAACTACAAGCAGAAACTATCACATACAAATTTAAAAAGCAATAGGCTAGCTGTTAGGGGAGATAAAGCGTAGCTTTATCTCTTTGGGGTTCTTGGGATTTCAAGGAATCAAGCTGATATACAGCAGAATTCAGGAGTAAAACGGGTAACAGACTTAGCTTGTGTACCTCACCGACTTGAAATCTGCTGTAACCCTCTTCTGTCACTCTCCGGAATAAGCAAGTAGTTCAGGAGCTAAATCATCCAGAAGCATAAAAGGGTTTAAATTGATTCATGGCTGCAATTAAATGATTGAATCCCAGTAACAACTGTGAATTAGGGAAAATACTTAACCAGGGATAAATTAACCAAAATAGTAAAAGTGGTTGGATAATGAGACGCAGATTATTTAAAGTATTCTTCCATCCTGATTCATGATTCCATTGCGGATGATTAGAAAAATCAACATCACTATTTTCTTGTGCTTCAGTCTCAAGTTGACGAGATTGATTGAAGCCTAAGAAGACTGGAGAATTTAAACTAATCATCGTGTAAACACAAAAAATAATCTCCCACCATCTCTCAATATGTTGGAAATTAGTGAAACGGTAATCTGTCCAGCCTAGTTCCTGTTTACACTGTCGAAACCCATATTCTACCCAGGTTCTTAATCCATATAAATCGCCTAAAGTCTTCTTCAAATTCCCTTGAAGATTCGTCATCACGAAGGAGGTAGAATTTTCTGGCATAGTTTCTGGGTCAGTAGTTATTTCCCAGTAAGTTATGGCTCTTTTTTTACCATAAATTATTTCCCTAATGTATCTAATTTCTGATTTCTGATTGCTAAATGTTCTCTCAAATTTACACCACTTATTCGCCCTAACCCTCTGTCCTGCTGGCAACCAGACTCCATGATTACTTCTTATCGCTACGACATAATCTAATTTATACTCAGCTATTTTTCTAATAAATTGGCTACTTTCACCATATAAACTATCTGCTAATACTAATTCAATATTAAAGCCTAATTCGATTAATTCAGTAATAATTTCTGATGCCAACTCTATTTTAGTTTTATATTTATCTGACTCCTTTAGGGTTCCTTTGGGTTTGAATACTTTTACAATTAATGGAAAAGTTATGTTAGAGCAAATTCCATAAGCATTGACTGAAACTATCCCATTATCTACCTTACCCACACTTCCTAAATATTGCCTAGCCACATAATCAGTCTTTTTACCTTTTTTCCTATCTCCTGTTTCATCTATTACTACTGTAATTGCCTGACCATCTAATTCTTTCTTTAATTTATTTAATCTTCGTTGTTTTAACTTATTTACTGACCAATCTGAATTGGCTAGAAAATGATGTAACGACTGTGCAGAGTTTATACTTACTACTTTCGCTATCTCTGGTAATGATTTTCTTTGAATTTGGGACATTATTCCCAGATGTAAATATTTGAAGCACTCATAATTTCTTACTTCTTTAAATAGGTCTTCATACTCTGCACAATATTCATCTATCGTGGCAACTGTTGGGTGAGCGTCTCTTGCCAAATGTTTCAGGATTTGTAATTCTACATCCATTGCCCTGCTTACCTTCCAGAGTTTTTTCTTTTAATCCTTTTATTTAGATTACTCGGAAAGTGACAGAAGAGGGGTAATATGACTAGTCAAAATGGCGTAATTGCTTGTAAATGCAAGGTTTTTTCTAACTGCGGATGCTCGAAGCGAAGTTCTCTGGCGTGTAGATGTAACCTACTAGTAACTGCACAGCATCCATAAAGGCGATCGCCTAAAATAGTTATCCCAAGTCCTCGTGTATCAGCAGCATGAACCCTCAACTGATGAGTGCGTCCTGTTAGTGGTGTAAATTCTACGCGGGTATAATCTCCTTCTCTCGCCATTACCTGAAAGTGTGTCAAGCTGGGCTTACCGTGTTGCCAATCAACTTTTTGCTCAGGGCGATTTTCAGGATCTCCCCATAATGGCAGTTCAATTTTACCTTGCTCAATTGTCAAAACACCCGAAAGTATGGCTTCATAAACCTTGTGAATCCGCCGTTGCTGAAACTGCTGGCTGAGTTGCCGATGGGTTTGACGATCGCGTGCTAACAACAAAATCCCAGAAGTTTCTTGATCTAGGCGATGCAGAGATATAAGCACCATACCATCAGGTAACAAATTACGTAAGCGACTCAAAACACTATCTTGGCGATCGCGATAACGACCGGGTACTGAAAGTAATCCAGCAGGTTTGTTGACAGCAATCAGCCATTCATCTTCATAAATAATCGGTAAAGTGACCTCTCCCCAAACCCCCACCCTATCAGGGGAGGGGCTTCTCCCTCCCCCTTCCCTGCGAGGGAAGGGGGCTGGGGGGTTAGGTCTTAACCCTGAAAGTAAAAACCCCATTAATGGCTGACATCGCTCGGCACAGGCTCCATAAAACTCTCCTTGAACTTTATCCTGATTTACGGACGACTCACCCCACCAAAATTCTGCCATTGCCAATGGTTTGAGATTATGTGTTGCTGCATAATGCAGCAGCTTTGGGGCACAACAGTCTCCTGTACCAGTGGGCGAACCTCCTGGCATCAATTGTTGCAATGATTGCGATCGCCCGGAAAAATTAGTCAGACTGTAGCTAGCGTGCATTTGAGCTTGCAATTGACCAGAAAGTGCTTTGCGCCGTTGTTTCAATTCGCTAATTTGCGCATCCGCCGCTGCAATTACCTTTTGTAGGGGCTGTAATACAGCATTTTGCTGGCGTTTAAGTTGTCGTCGCTCAATTCCCTGCTGACGACTCTCTTCGTCAAGTTGTTCAAGGGCAATAGTAAGCGCTTCGGGAGTGAGTGTATTGCAGATTAGCTGACGTTTTTCTTGTCGTTGATGTTTGCAATAGCGATGGCGATCGCTCATTGCTTGTAACTGCTGCTCAAAGCCATTAAACAGGATTTCATACTGCTGGCGTTCGGTTAGTTGCTTCAAGGTAATAATTTCTTGCTTAATCGCGTCCAACTGTGCCAAAGTCCGGTTTTCCTCAAAAGCAACTTCATCTCGTCCAGGAATTGGCGGCACCCAGCCTTCAACCACACTGCAACCATTCAAAAGACCAGAAAAAGCTTTTAGTACTCGTTGTTCGCCATTAGGCAGTTCAACTAATAGTATTCCATACATCTTCCCTTCACGAGAATAACAGTCATTCTTGGCAAGATGTTGCATTAGTCCGTGGGCGATCGCTTCGGACATTGAAGTGCGGGGTAATTTTAGGCGATCGCCACTTTGCGGACAACGCCCTTCGTACCAATAGCTACAAGATGAGTTGGCGATCGCAAAATCGCAGTCGATGAAATCTGAAAGTGGGTGCAGAACTACCATACAAGGTATGATTGCAAATCTAGCCGATCCTTCTAAATATATATAGCGTTTATGTAAGAAGTCTATTAGACTTCTTGGCATTGTGGGGAAAAGGGTAAAGGGTAAAGGGTAAAGGGTAAAGGTATGAAATTTTTCCCCTTTAATCTTTAACCTTGCCCCAACATCTTGCAGTTACTTTTGCAAGATGTCTATTTGTGTTTAGTGCTTTTGGCAATTTGGCATCCAAAGTTTTTCTGTTGCAGTTTTAATTTATATATCAACAGGGTTACAGGGACATTGAGAAAATTCTCCAAGGGATTAATTCCCGTCTCAAAATCCCACCCAATGGCCAGTTGTTGACGTTTACGCTCTCCGAACCACCTTAAGGTGGATGCAGCACAAGCGTCACCGCTTCTCTACGAGACGCTGCACGAACACCACAACTGGCTAGAAATCAAACAGAAAATATATATATAGTACAAATACACTGGCACAGATTTAATACCAGTTAAAAAAAAAGAATGCGACAAATAGACCATTTGTAGAGACGCGATTCATGAGCCAGCGCGTTGCGGGGGTTCCCACGGCAGTCGCTCATGGGGGGAACCCCCAAGACCGCGCTGCCTCCCCGTTGTAGCGACTGGCGTCGCGTCTTCACCCAAGGATGTGTTGCAATCATTAATTGAATTGGTATAAGTTGGGGATGGCAGTGTTTGATTCTGTACTGGAGTTTAGACTAAGCCATGCAAAATGACCCAGCAGGGCTGAGTTAATCAGAGACTTAGTGAAATTATCAATAATCTTGAGTATTAAACTGCAATTGATGGTTCTTTGCGTGGTCGTGTTACAGTTTTTTTAACAATCGGACATCGGTTTTTACGGTGACGCTTTTTTCCTGGTTGCCAACCAGGGGACTTTCCACGAGGTTTGGGTGCAGAGGTGGGAGTACCAATGGCCGCGAAAACTCCACCCATAGCTTGAGCAACTCTTCCAGGGGTCAAATTACCCTGAGACTTCTGCCAAGGTAAAGGATTGTCAGTTACAATATCACGGGCTAACCACAATTCCCAAGTCATCAGAGGCATGAGGTCACTCCATCTTTCACAATGCTATTGGAGTACTGAACTGTGGCACTGTCCAATGTAGACGTTGCTTTAAAAAGCGATACCAATGGTCAATGGTAAAGCGACGCAAGTAGAGACACCAAACTTCCTCTAATGGTGGGATTTCTTCTCCTACCCAAGCTAACCACAAAGGTTTGGATACTCGTTCATTGCCTTGTGCGTCGAGACGTTCAACCCGCAGGAGTAACATTGGGCGTGTAGCAGCCTGACGGAAGTGTAAATCTTTCCACAAGCTAACACGCACACGCCCTAATTTTGGGTCATTCATTTCCAACACAGATGTGGCTTCACTCCATGTTATTGGTTCATTGAGCTTAAATTTATCACCATGCTTCTTGGGACGGCTCAATCCCTGGATAAGCTCCTGGTTCACCCCATAAACACAAATTTGAGCGCAACCGAACGAGAATATCTGCGGGAATACTGGCAGTTTTTAAGACAAAAGGGGCGCATCCATATTCACTATCCCAAACTGAAATCGGTCTAACAGGTAAATATTTACACACCTGTTTAAGTTGCCAAACCGCTTTCCCTATTGGACTTTCCCCACTTGTGATCCGCTCATGTCTCAAAGGTAATGCCCAACTGCCTGATTTTTCAGGTATCCAGGCAATTGTGCTATATCCTTGACCAATGGTAATCGGTTTATTTCCAGCTATGGATGTGCCACTATGTTCATAAGTTCTCTCTTGTAACGTTACTGCATCTGGGCGTGACCAGTTTGTATGGTCTCCTGCTAACAATGGTCGTCCCTCTGCTGGGATCTGTTTGATGTATAGCTGCATCAATTTTTGTCTTTGTGGTCTGCTATCTTGTAAGGCTTCATAGATGCTTGGCCACTTGCGTCTAAATACTGGTGATAAGGATAAATCTGCTAAGGAATAAACATTGCGAGTCAGCAATATGGCATCTGTTAATTCAAACGTCGCATCTTTAGCTCTACCTAAATATTTGTAAGCTACTTGACGAAACTCTTCAAGTCTGGCATTTTTCATGTTGGCAGGTGAGTAATGGTAGTTCTTTTCTCACTTTCTGCCAAAAGGGGGGCTGTATTCAATTAGACACCCCTTTTTTCTTGCTCATTATCTGATAATGATAATCGAATAAGGGGGTGGGAGAGAAACGAGCGATGCTCGTTTCTCTCCCACCATTTTCATGATTATCATTATTGTATTATTTTCTCGGCAAGCATACTACACAAAAATTGTTCAAGGTCGCGGATGCTTTGAGGCTGACAAGATAATATTTTTAACCTCTAATTCCTTTTGATTTGCGTTCTCTCATATCGCTTTTAGTCTAAACTCCAGTCTGTAATTGTCTAAGTTTATGTCAAGCTAAGTTTTGCGGACAGTAGCCCAATCCACGGATATAACTTTGTCGGAATATTTCAATTTCATTGGGTTGCGGTCTACCATGAGAAACTACTGCTACCTTATAGCGTTCCATAACATTAATTGCTGATTCTCCAGCTTCCAAACTGCTCAGAACATTACTTATGAATTCGGGTGGTGAGTAAATAATTCCCACTTCGCTCAAGAAAGCTTTAATATCTTTATCTTTTTGTTCCGGTACAAAAGATTTAATTTTGACGTTGATTACCCAACCATGAAATTGATTAAGTACAGTAATAAATTCCACATAAAAGTCATTCCTACTAAAATATTCCACAACCCGCAGTGTCAGACTAGCATTGGCCAAATAGTATAGGTATTGCATAATTTCTAGAGCAGAATTGAGACTTTCAAAAAATAATCTATAAATCTAAAGATTTAATGAGGATTATAATTTTTTACAGACAAAATAATTAGATAAATTTCTCATAATCCAAGTAAAGGGAAATACTACTTTATCTATTAAGGTTTGCAAAGAAATATGTCAGATTACAAAATATAAATTAACTTGTTGTGTTGTTTGTAACAATATATTAAAATTATACAAAAGTTTGACCACGCAGAGGGTGTATCCTGCGATCGCGAAGATGCCATAAGCATCTTCTTTTGATACGACTTATGAAAATTTTGTTGGTAGAGGATGACGTATTACTGAGTACAGCACTCTTCGAGTTGTTGAGTGCAAATCGTTATACTATCGACATCGCAAGCAATGGACAAGCGGGATTAGAACTAGCGCTATCGACTGAATATGAGTTGATTTTGCTGGACTGGCTAATTCCGAAACTGGATGGGATTACCTTGTGTCGGCAACTGCGATCGCAAGGCTACTGTAAATCTATTCTGTTGTTAACAGGGAAAAATTCTAATGCAGATATTGTGGCGGGGTTAGATGCCGGAGCAGATGATTACGTCATAAAACCCTTCGACCCAGAAGCATTACTAGCCAGAATTCGCTCTTTATTACGACGCAATGGGGCGATCTCATCATCCACATTAACCTGGGGAAATCTCTCTTTAGATCCAAGTGCTTAGCAGAGTAACTTGTAATGAGCAGGAAATTCTCCTCACAGCCACAGAATACAAATTGCTAGAGTTGTTTTTGCAAAACCCAGACCGGATCTTTAGTCGTGCAGTAATTCTAGATCGGCTTTGGGGATTTGGGGATGCACCGACTGAAAATGCAGTTACGACTCATATTAAAGACTTGCGAAAGAAACTGAAAACAGCAGGTATAGCAGAAGAATTTCTAGAAACGGTATATGGTATGGGCTATCGCATCAAGCCTCCACCTAGTTGCTCCATCTCTGTTGGGGAAAAGAATCAAGATGGCAAGAAAAAACCCAGCCCCAAAGATATGACTTCTGTAAATCGGGTGCTGGAGCGATTTCGTAATTCCTTTGTTGGACAGGTTGCAGTGCTGGAGCAAGCAAAAACCGCACTCTTGGCAGGGAATTTACATGAAGATTTACAGCAGAGGGCATTGCGTGAAGCCCATAAGCTAGCAGGTTCAATGGGGTCGTTCGGTTATCCAGAGGGTTCCCGGCTCGGACGGAAAATAGAACATTTGCTGCTTGAAAATTCCTCCCTATCTCCAGAGCAAATCTCTAATTTCTCGCAACTGGTAACAGCATTACAGCAAGAGTTAACCAAGCCTGCTGTCACTTCCACTGCTCCAAACGTCCCGATGAAGCAAACTCATCGGCTGTTAGTAATCGATAATGATACTATGCTGACACAGCAGTTGCAGGCAGAAGCCGATTCATGGGGAATCAGGATGAAGGTTGCACCAAACTTAGCAACCGCCCGATCGCTTTTTTCGCTAGCAAATCCTGACGCTGTTTTACTGGATTTGAGTTTTACAGAAATAGAGGAAGACGGATTAATATTATTGAGCGAGATCGTAGAGCGATCGCCAAATATCCCAGTAATTGTTTTTACCGGACGAGATACCCTAGCAGATCGACTGAAAGTATCGCGTTTAGGAGCTAGACAATTTTTGCATAAACCGGCGACAACCGAGGAGATTTTTCAAGCGATCGCTCGTGTCTTACCTCAACCGAAAACTTCCGAAGCCAAAGTTTTAATCGTAGACGATGACCCTGTAATACTGGCTGGATTATCGGCGTTGTTAACTCCTTGGGGGCTGGAAGTAATCACCCTCTCCCAATCACAACAATTTTGGAAGGTGCTGATTGCAACATCTCCTGATTTGGTGGTGCTAGATTTAGAAATGCCGATAGTGAACGGGTTAGAGTTGTGCAAAGTCGTGCGCCAGGATGTCCAGTGGGGAGATTTACCGATTTTAGTAGTTACAGCCCATACCGAAGCAGAATTTCTTCAGCAAGCTTTTGCTGCCGGAGCCGATGATTTTATCAGCAAGCCAGTGCTAGGGCCAGAACTTGTGACACGGGTACTGAGCCGCATTCAAAGAACGCGTTGGCGCTCTCAGGCAGGGAGAAGTAAAGCATGATGAGAAATTATCAGCAATTATTAGCCTACAGTGTGGCTATTGGTTCAGCCTGCGATCGCCCTGCTGCTGTCACTCTGGTTAGAACCGCTTATTTCCCGAACCATTGGTGCTTTTTTCTATATAGCTATTATTGTCAGTACTTGGTATGGTGGCTTTCGGCCAGGGATCGTTACACTTGTCCTTTCGACAGTAGCAATTGATTATTTATTGATGCATCCGCGATCCCAAATCTGGCTCGGTCAACCAGAAAAATTATTGCGGCTAAGTATCTTTTTACTGGTTGCCTTGGTGATTAACCTAATCACTAGCAATCTTCAGTACAGCAGACGGAAGATTCAACAACTCAATCAACAATTGTCTCAAGAAAATGCCGAACAACTGCGGATGGCTCTTAACGAGCGCAAACAAGCACAAGAAACGCTGCAACAGCAATTTGAGCAACAGCGCTTAGTGATGGAGATGACCCAGCGTATCCGGCGATCGCTAAATTTACAAGATATCTTGCAAACTACTGTCGATGAAGTGCGGCAATTTCTGGAGTGCGATCGCGTCACTATCTTCCAATTTTATCCAGGTTGGGGTGGAACGATTATTGTTGAGTCTGTTGCACCAGAATGGATGGCTCTTTTACCACTCCAAATTCATGACCCTTGCATTGGTGAAGAGAACGTCGAACCCTTTAAACAAGGCTTAGTCACTGCGAAAACTGATATTTATACTGCTGGAATTAGTCCCTGTCACGTTGCATTTTTAGAAAGTCTCCAGGTGAGGGCAAATCTGGTCGTTCCCGTTTCCTTGGGAGATGAATTGTGGGGATTATTGGCAGCTCATCAATGTAGGGGTCCTCGTGAGTGGCAATCTTCAGAAATTGCTCTGTTGCGGCAATTAGGAGCGCAGGTAAGCATTGCTATCCAGCAAGCAGATTTGTTCAAACAGTTACAGACAGAACTAATAGAGCGCAAACAGGCAGAAATTGACCTACAACGACTGAATGCCGAACTTGAGCAACGGGTGCAAGAACGCACTGCCCAACTGACAGAAACGAACGATCGCCTACAAAAAACAGTCATACAGCAGCAACAAACTCAACTCACACTTTTAGAACAAGCGCAAATGCTGGAGCTTCAGGCTGTAATCACCCGAAATATGGGGGAAGGCATTTGCTTGGTGAGAATTGATAATGCAATCATTGTCTATGCCAATCCGAAATTTGAGCAGATGTTTGGCTATGACTCTGGTGAACTCAACGGCCAACACGTTTCGATTATCAACTATGTCACCAGATCGGTAACTAATGAAAATGTAAATCAAGCCACTCTGTCTACCGTTTTACAAAATACAGAAGCTACCTATGAAGCCCAGAATCTTAAAAAAGATGGTACGCCATTTTGGTGTAGTGTGACGGCTTCTGTATTCAGGCATCCCGATTACGGCGACGTTCTGGTTGCGGTTCACCAAGATATCACTGAGCGCAAAGGCATCGAAGAAGCTTTACGCGAGAGCCAAGAAAAGTTTCGTCAGATGGCAGAAAACATCCAAGCAATATTTTGGATCAAAGATATTCGCAATCAACAAGTTCTATACGTGAGTAATGCCTATGAAACGATCTGGCAAAACAGTTGTGAAAACTTGTATCATAACCATTCAAATTGGTTAGATGCAATTCACCCAGAAGATCGTCAGCGGGTCGAAATTGAATTCATTGAAAAGTTCAGAACAGGGCACTATGATAACAAATATCGCATTATTCGCCCTGATGGTTCAATTCGTTGGATTCGCGATCGCGCATTTCCGATCAAAAATGAACTCGGCGAGTTAGTTCGGATTGCTGGGATTGCCGAAGATATCACTGAACTAGAACAGATTAATTTGATCAAGAGTGAGTTTATTGGCATCGTTAGTCATGAACTCCGCACTCCCTTAACTGCAATTCGTGCAGCACTAGGCTTACTACAAACTGGTATCTACGACAAAAAACCAGACAAATTTAAGCGGATGATTGAGATTGCAGCCATCGATAGCGATCGCTTAGTGCGTCTAGTCAACGATATTCTCGATTTGGAACGCTTAGAATCGGATCGAGCTCGTCTTAGAAAAAACCACCTGCAATGCGGCTGATTTAATTCAACAAGCAGTAGCCGTAGTGCAAGCGATCGCTAATCAGCAAAATATTACTTTTCAGATCCACCCTACCAATGCTCAAGTTTGGGCGGCTGCTGATGCTATTGTGCAAACACTCACCAATTTGTTAGGTAATGCAATTAAATTCTCACCTGCCGATTCTACTATTACTCTCAGTGTCCAACAGCAAACAGACCGCGTACTATTCCAAATAACGGATCAAGGCCGAGGTATTCCAGCAGATAAGTTAGAAGCAATCTTTGGAAGATTTCAGCAAGTAGATGCCTCTGATTCTCGCACCAAAGGCGGCACAGGCTTGGGATTGGCTATCTGTCGTAGTATTATTGATCGGCACGGTGGGCAAATCTGGGCTGAAAGTACTCTTGGTGCTGGCAGCACGTTTTTCTTCACTCTACCATTGCCGGGAAGTTAGGCAGGGGGGCAGCACTTCTCTGCGAGACGCTGCGCGAACGGCTCATTTCGGCTACGCTCAATGACCAATGCTCAGTGACCGAGGAGCAGGGGAGAATAATAAATGACAAATGACAAATGACAAATGACTAAAAAATTTTTAATTGTGGATGATGAAGAACGAATCCGCGAATTAGTACAAGCTTGTTTAGAAGACTTGGGAGGATGGGACACCCTGACTGCTGTATCAGGGTCAGAAGGACTAAAAATCGCCCAGACAGAAACCATTGATGCCATTCTACTTGATGTCTCTATGCCTGACATGGATGGCTTTGCAGTCTACGAAAAACTTCAGGCAAATTCAGCAACCCAAGGGATTCCAGTGATTCTATTAACAGCGAAAGTCCAAGGAAGCGATCGCGCCCGTTTTGCGCAGATGGGAATTGCCGGGATTATCACCAAACCTTTTGAACCCACCTCTATTTGCAACGAAGTTAGTGAGATTCTGGGGTGGAACGATTAATAGTGAAGTTTGGTAACAAAATCTATATCTTTATTAGTTTTTTATTTTTGTAATGTATTTTTTTTGATTACAGATAAAAGATTTTTATCTGTAACTAAGAAAGGTATATGAAATCAAATGAACATGCTAGAGGAGGTAAATATAATCGGCAAAACGATATTGCTCATTGATGATGAACTGCATGTCCGTGAGACAGTAAAATTTTGCCTCCAAGATTTAGCTGGTTGGAATGTGGTGACAGCAGATTCTCCATTAGAAGGATTGCAGAATGCAGTACACCATACTCCTGATGCGATTGTATTAGATATCTCAATCCGCGATCTGGCTAGTTTTGAGTTTATGAATAAACTAAGAAGTCATCCAGAAACTCAAGCTATTCCTGTAGTGTTGCTCAGTGCGAAAGCGCGATGGTTGGATTCGCAAATTTTGCGACAGTATCAAGTTGCAGGTGTAATTCTTAAACCCTTTAATCCAGTTACCCTCCCGGCTCAAGTTGCTCAATTGCTGGGTTGGAATTTTACTTGACTAAAAAATTAAACAAGAATAGTTATTACTAATAATAGCAATCTTAAATTATTAGTAATAAATAAAATCGCTGCAACACTTATAGATAATTATTTTTTGCCTATACATTTTATCACGTTTCAATTTGGATTGCTACAGCGGATTTCAAGGAAAGTGAAGTACACAAGCTAAGTCTCAAAGCCATGTATAAAGCCTGTTTTACTTCTGTTAGCGCAGCCCATTCTGACTCCTGTTAGCGGTAGCGGGGCGTTTAGCCCATTCTGAATTCTGCTGTATATCAAGTTTAAGCTTAAATTTAACTTAACGTTTTAGGTAATTTGGCATAAAATTAAATACTAGAGAAAAATTTTACATCTAGCTAAGTGCATATACATAGATTATTACTATGCTCTTCAATCGTCTATCGGGTTCTGAAATTGATTTAAAGCAAATCCTCGCTCAAATTAGGATGCTGGCCGATCAAATTCATCAGTCACTTGAAGTGAGTGAAATTCTCAAGATTATTGTCAGCGAAGTTAGAACAACATTAGAAAGCGATCGCGCCATTATCTATCGTTTTTTGCCGGATGGAGATGGAATCATCGCAGAAGAATCTGTAAGTAATGGATGGAAATCGATTCTAGGGCAATTAATTTACGATCCTTGCTTCAATGCGACATGGGTAGAGCGATATCAAGATGGAAGCGTTGGTGTTATTGAAGATATTCATACTACAACCCTTGACCCTTGTTACAAAAAACTATTAATAGACTTACAGATTCGAGCTAATTTAGTAGTACCAATTTTAGTAAACAATCAAGAACTTGATGGAGTTTCTAGTACATATCCTCATTTATGGGGTTTGGTAATTGCTCACCAGTGCAGTAGCTCACGTAAATGGAGTTCTTTAGAAATTGAGTATTTCCAACTGATAGCCGCAGAGTTAGGAATCGCTCTTGGGGAAGCAGAACGCCATCAGCAAAAGGCTACATCCTCCCAACAACTAACGCTGCAACTCAATCAAAACCTGAAAAATTTGACAGTTCAGCCAAAGTTGAAGTCAATCAAAAGAACTCTGTATCAGAATTTTAGAGGTTCCATTATCACAAAAACAGCATTGCCAAAGAATATATCAGTTGCAGACTTGATTGCATTTGACCGATTACAAACTCCAGTTTGGATTTATGATATTCAAAACTTGCAGATGTGGTGGGCTAATCAATCCGCTCTGCATATTTGGAATGCTGAAAGTCGAGAAGAATTGCTCAGTCGCAACTTCAGTGATGTTTCTCAGTTTACTCACACTCGAATGCAAAGCTATTTGCAAGAATTTCAGCAAGGGAAAACCATCACTGAAAACTGGACATTTTACCCAGAAGGAAAACCTATTTCTCTGCGCTGCATCTTTTCTGGAATTCAAATTGAAGAAGGGCGAATGGCGATGTTGGTTGAAGGATCAACAGAAATTATCAATCAGATCGATCGAGAAACACTCAGATCAATTGAAGCCCTACGTCACACCACAGTAATGATCTCGCTTTACACGATGGATGGTGTACCTTTGATGCAAAATCCGGCAGCCCTGCGCTGTTATCGGGATACCCTGTACCCTAACTCGTCAGATGAGAATATTTTCCTGAGTCACTTTGTTGACAAGAGTGTTGGACAACAAGCTATGAAAGCGATTAATTTCAGTGAGATGTTCAGCATAGAGGCTCAGGTGTTCACCACTGAAGGGATTCAATGGCATGGGGTGGATATACGATGCACCCGCGATCCGGTAACGGGTAACTCCATCATCCTCGTCAACGAAAAGAATATTACCAAGCAACAAGCTGCACTACAAGAACACCAGCGTGCAGAATCAGAATTGCGCTGGCGGGAAGCTTTACTGCGTTCCATGACTGAAACTTCTTTGCTGGGATTTTTTGTTGTTGACAATCACACCGATGAAATCCTTTATTTCAATCACCACTTCTGTAAAATTTGGGGCATAGAACATCTAGAAGACCAAATGCGTTTGGGTGCTTTAAAAAATAATGACATCATTCCTGATTGCATATCTTCAATTGTCGATGCATCGGCATTTGTCGAATCCTATAAACCGTTGCAGTCTGAAGAAAATCGTTGCACGATTGAGGATGAAATTTTATTTGTCGATGGGCGAACGATTCGCCGCTTTTCCAGTCAAATTCGGGATACTCAGGATCGATACTTTGGGCGGTTATACATTTTTGAAGACATCACTCCTCGTAAACAAATCGAAGCCGCACTCAAAACCAGTGAAGAAAGATGGCAGTATGCCTTGGAAGGAAATGGCGATGGAGTTTGGGATTTAAATGCTGAAACTAACGAAGTCTTTTTTTCCCGACGATGGAAAGAAATGTTAGGGTTTGCAGAGCATGAAATTGGAAATACCCTCAGTGAATGGGAACAGCGGGTTTACTTAGATGATAAAGCGAGGGTTTACGAGGAGATTAGCAAGCATTTGTCCGGTGAAACCCAACAATATGTCAGTGAATATCGGATTAAGTGCAAGAATGGAACCTATAAGTGGATTCTAGATCGGGGTCAAGTTTCGAGTCGCTCCAAGAATGGTTTTCCCCTACGGATGCTAGGAACTCATACTGATATTACTGAACGCAAGCGTATTGAAGAAGCGCTGCGAGAAAGCGAACAACGCTATCGTTCCGTAATTACAGCGATGGCAGAAGGTATTGTCCTACAGCAAGCCGATGGACGCATTACCACCTGTAATGACAGTGCCGAAAGAATTTTAGGGTTAACAGCCGATCAAATGATGGGGCGAACTTCCATCGCTTTGCTATGGCGAGCGATTCATGAAGATGGTACTTCTTTTCCAGGCGAAACTCACCCCGCCATAGTCACCTTACGCACCGGAAAACCTCAATTTCATGTGATTATGGGAGTTCATAAACCTGATGGCAGTTTGACTTGGATTTCAATCAATTCTCAACCACTGTTTGAATCCGATGAATCAAAACCATCTGCGGTGGTGACATCATTTACAGATATCACAGACCGCAAACAAGCACAAATTGCCCTGCAACAGCAAACAGAACGGGAACGCATGGTTTATGCGATCGCTCAACATATCCGTAGGTCTTTAGACTTAGATGAAATCTTAAACACAACTGTTGCTGAAGTTAGACATTTTCTGCAAACTGATCGCGTCATCATCTATCGCTTTAACCGTGATTGGAGTGGTGTGGTTGTCACGGAGTCTGTAGCAGCAGGTTGGCAATCGATTTTGAATATGGAAATTACAGACAACTATTTTGTCAAAATACAGGGACAGTCTTATCAAGAAAGTACGCTCAGAGTTACTCCAGACATCTACACCGCCGGACTTGCCCCTTGTCATGTAGAGTTATTAGAACAGTTGCAAGTCAGAGCCAAGCTAGTTGTACCAATTTTACAGGGCGATCGCCTGTGGGGTCTTTTGGTTGCTCATCATTGCAGCGCCCCGCGTCAGTGGCAACCTTGGGCAAGCGAACTGCTTCAGCAATTGGCAACACAGGTAGCGATCGCTATTCAGCAATCTGAACTTTATCAACAATTGCAGCGTGCCAACCAGCAGCTTGAAAATATGGTAATGGTGGATGAATTAACTCAAATCGCCAATCGCCGATGTTTTGATATTAAGCTTAATTCTGTCTGGCAATATCTTTTACGAGAACAAGGTTTTATCTCACTACTTTTATGCGACATTGATTATTTTAAACAATATAACGATACTTATGGTCATGCGACCGGGGATGATTGTTTGCGCTTTATTGCCCAAGCTATCAAACAAAGTGTCAAACGTTCTAAGGATTTAGCTGCTCGTTATGGCGGAGAAGAGTTTGTTGTTATCTTGCCTAACACTCCTAGTGATGGGGCTTTTCACGTTGCCCAAGAAATTCATAAAGCTATCCAACAACTAAATATTCCCCATGCTGCATCGCCTGTGAAGCACCACGTCACCTTGAGTATCGGAATTGCCACAGTGATTCCCACATCTAATATGGTTCCTTTGGATTTGATTGAGGCAGCAGATCAAGCCCTTTATCAAGCCAAAGCAAACGGGCGTAATCGTTCTTGTATAAATAGACTGTCTTAGAGAGTGAGCGATACCTGCGGTTCTTGCTACCCTAAGCTAATCAAGTAATTGTTAATATTTTCTAAAGTTTTTTAACTACCGTCATTTCTTTATTAGTTCTTTATTTTCTGTTTATAAATTAAAGCTGTTGGTAGTTAAGCCAAGAGCAAACTACTTATTTGTGTTTAACTTTTTTAATAAAACAACAATACTATGACAAACTGCCCTTGCTGTTCTAACCAAATGCTTCGTCACATTCGTTTACAAGAAACCTACTGGTTCTGCCGCCACTGCTGGCAAGAGATGCCTAACCTGAATTTAGATAGAAGTACTTTAAATTTGACTAGAAAAAACACATTATTAGCCAGAGAACCAATTTCAGTCAACCACAAACTTTTGAAAATGAACGTCAGAACAGAGCTTTGTGCCTGAGTAAATCAGGAAGCAAACACCAAACGAGCTACGCTTACGCTTTTAGAGGATGTTTGAAAAGTCTAATTTATTATTAACTGGCAATTGGAAATCTTGGCTACACAGGCAAAACCCTTTTTTGTATTAGTCTACGGAAGTGGAAGAGAGTTTGTGGAAGCTAAACCACATCTAGTTTGCATATCTAAAATTTATATAACTCTTGTGGGGTGGGCATCTTGCCCGCCGTAATTATGCAATTTAAATGTGGAACAGCTTATTACCGAATCCTATTCGCCCAATACTTTTTAAATATCCTCTAAAATAGCTAGATGTATCGTCTCAATACTGATTAATAAATTAAAAGATAATATCTCTATATTTACAGAATATTTTCAGTGAGTTAAATACACAACCTAAGTCTTAAAACCAACTATAAAGACTGTTGTGCTTCTGTTGCCGCAGCGAGGCACAAGCCCATTTTACCTCATGGATTATGAATTCTACTCTATCTCAAATTTATTCATATAAAGATTTAAAAAAAATTACGATCTTATTGATTATTAGAATTTAGATAAGGAGCAATAAAGCGGCTTCAACGACTATCTTCTATCGCTTGTTCATCTGCTTTCATCGCTAAGGGAGACTGGATTATAACCACTCTCAATCACCCGAATATTAAATGACTCTTAAACCGTGTAATTAAGTACTCTTGCATTTTAGTTAAGTCTGATATCTTCTTGAGAACAGCTTTATTGTTGTCAGGTAGATTGATGAGTCGAATTAATGGATTTGTTGGGCGACGTAATTTCTTGAAATTCGCCAGTGTCGTAGGTATTGCAGCTACTACTTTTGGTGATAGCTTTTGGAATGCAGAGCAAACTGCTGTTGCTGATATTCACCCAATTAACCCTAATTCAATCAGTCCGAATGAAGCCATCAAACGATTGCTTGATGGTAATCAAAGATTTATCCATCAAAAACGCCAATATCCCGATCAATCACTAGAACGCTTACGATTAGTTGCGAAAGCTCAGTATCCCTTCGCTGCCATATTAGGCTGTGCAGATTCTAGAGTACCTGCGGAAATTGTCTTCGATCAAGGACTTGGAGATTTATTTGTCGTGCGAGTTGCGGGTAATGTTGTCAGTGACACGGTTATAGGTAGTCTGGAATATTCTACAGCAGTATTGGGTTCGCAGTTAATTATGGTTTTGGGTCACAGAAGATGCGGTGCAGTAGCAGAAGCAATCAAAAACGAACCACTTCCTGGGAGAATTGGTTTAATTATTGAGGGTATTAAACCATCTGTAGAAAGGATAAAGTTCCGAACTGGTGATAATATGCAAGATGCAGTTATAGCCAACATTCAGTATCAGACTGAAAAATTGCAGGAAAGCTCAACTATTTTAGCTAAATTGCTCGGTGAAGGTAAACTAAAAATTGTTGGTGCTTGTTACGATATTGACACTGGTAAAGTCAATATTATTAATTGAATATTTCACACCTTTTAAGTGTAGGATTCTTAGTTCAATGATGTGGGAAAAATGTTTTAGTTGATCTACGCTAACGCAAACTCACGAAAATTTAGAAATAAACTTAAAGCTTGTAACAAATAAACCCAGCAGGGACTATATAACAAGGCCGCCTGCCAGGAAGGTATAGTATATTCTGGCCATGTTTGATTGGTTAGCGCTTATTTGTAAAAAATAATTGCATATCCCTAAATACAATAACTAAATGCTTCGGAAAACACAGTTAAGAAAAGTTACTAAATAGGTTAATTTCCAATTAAAACCCAATAGGCTTGGGTTAAGAGATAAATCAAGACGCGATTTATCGCGTCTCTACATAAAGGTCTTGTTGCTCTATAGCAATCCTATTTGATTCGTGAAAAATTATAAATCAGAAAACGAACCGCAAAGTACGCTTTCGCGCAGCGTCTCGTCAGAGAAGGGCGCAAAGGGAAGAAAGAAGAAAGAGATATATAATTTTCACAAATGATTTAGGACTGCTATATCTGAACTGTATTGAATTAAAACCAACAATTTCCCGAATGGGGAGGGAGGGAAGACAAGGGAGAATGATTGAACAAATTTCTTCTTTGCCTCTTCCTCAATGCCCAATCCCCAATGCCCCATAATATAAGAAAGCGCTTCACACTTCTTAAATAATCAGCTTTATTAGAACAATGGCGAGAGACTTGCGGGGATTCATTAAAATTTTGGAAGAAAGAGGACAATTACGGCGAATTTCTGCTTTAGTTGACCCAGAACTGGAAATTGCTGAGATTTCCAACCGGATGCTGCAAAAAGGTGGGCCAGGATTGTTGTTTGAAAACGTCAAAGGCGCTTCCTTCCCGGTGGCGGTGAATTTGATGGGAACTGTGGAAAGGATTTGCTGGGCGATGAATATGCAGCATCCAGAGGAGTTGGAAACTCTGGGGAAAAAATTGAGTATGCTGCAACAGCCAAAACCGCCGAAGAAGATTTCCCAGGCGATAGATTTTGGGAAAGTGCTGTTTGATGTGGTGAAGGCAAAACCAGGACGAGACTTTTTCCCCCCTTGTCAGCAAGTTGTGCTTCAAGGTAATGATTTAGATTTAAATAAGTTGCCTTTGATACGTCCTTATATTGGTGATGCTGGCAAGATTATCACGCTGGGACTCGTAATTACCAAGGATTGTGAGACGGGTACTCCAAATGTAGGTGTGTATCGCTTGCAACTGCAATCTAAGAATACGATGACGGTTCACTGGTTATCGGTGCGAGGTGGGGCGAGGCATTTGCGAAAAGCGGCCGAACGTGGGAAAAAATTAGAAGTTGCGATCGCACTTGGTGTAGATCCTCTAATTATTATGGCAGCAGCTACACCCATCCCTGTAGATTTATCAGAATGGCTGTTTGCAGGACTTTACGGCGGTTCTGGTGTGCAGTTGGCGAAGTGTAAAACTGTAGATTTGGAAGTTCCCGCAGATTCCGAATTTGTCTTGGAAGGAACGATTACACCAGGAGAAGTTTTACCAGATGGGCCTTTTGGCGACCACATGGGTTATTACGGCGGCGTGGAAGATTCGCCGTTAATTCGCTTCGAGTGTATGACGCACCGGAAAAATCCGATTTACTTAACAACATTTAGCGGTCGTCCACCTAAAGAAGAAGCGATGATGGCGATCGCACTAAATCGCATTTATACGCCCATACTGCGGCAACAAGTATCAGAAATTGTCGATTTCTTCCTCCCAATGGAAGCTTTGAGTTACAAAGCAGCGATTATTTCCATTGATAAAGCATATCCGGGACAAGCGCGACGAGCAGCTTTAGCGTTTTGGAGTGCTTTACCACAATTTACATACACAAAATTTGTAATTGTTGTGGATAAAGACATAAATATTCGCGATCCGCGTCAAGTTGTGTGGGCGATTAGTTCTAAAGTTGACCCAGTGCGGGATGTGTTTATTTTGCCGAATACACCTTTTGATACGTTGGATTTTGCCAGTGAGAAGATTGGCTTAGGTGGACGGATGGGAATTGATGCAACTACAAAGATTCCGCCGGAAACAAATCATGAATGGGGTTCGCCTTTAGAATCCGACCCAGATGTGGCGGCGATGGTAGAGAGACGATGGGCTGAGTATGGTTTGGCAGAGTTGCAGTTAGGAGAAGTAGACCCAAATTTGTTTGGCTATGATATGAAGTAACCTACTATAGCTCAATACAGTTTAGATAGAGCAACAAAACCTTAATGTAGAGACGCGATAAATCGCGTCTTGAAGTTTATGTAGATTCGGAGATATCAATAAGATTTCAGCCTTGGGTACTGATGCCAGAAACTTAAAGAAATGATGACAAAAAAAGTGAAAAAGCCAGCATCAAATTTAGCGATCGGATTGGCATTCAGTTGTATTAGTGTGATACTCAATACTGGTATAGCTAGTGAAATAAGTTTAGCGAAATCAAGTGATTCTCAAAAGTGCGATATTTTTGCCTACGTCACCGATACAGATTCCCAAGGGTTAAATGTACGGAGTGGTGCAAGTACAAATAATGTAATCATAGGACAAATACCCATTAAGGAAACAGTTCAGGTTATTGGTGCTGCTGGAAATTGGGTGCAGATTACTAATGCTAGCAATGGTTTTCAAGGAACTGGATGGGTATTCGTGCCAAAGTTAGCCTTAACAACGCGGGGCTACGGTACTAACGGTGTGGATTTATATGCTAGTAGCAGTCAAAAAAGCCAAAAACTGAGAAGAATTCCTGCTAATACGGCTGTCAAATTGTTAGGCTGTCAGGGAGATTGGGCGCAGGTAGAATATCAAGGTGTTAAGGGTTGGTTGACAAGGGAAGATCAATGTGGTGCAGCCCTCACCAGTTGTTCTTAGAACCCGACTCCTAACTCACAAGTAAAGAGCAAGGGATTTTATACGAAAAAATAAAAATTGCGATCGCAATATTACTTCGGTTTTTCCTTAACGATTGATACATATTGCTAGAAAATTAAAGAGTAATTTTTGACATTGTTATTCTCAGAACTCTGAGAATAACAATGTCACGAAATCACGAAGAATGCCTTGCCCTACTTGAGCAAATTCGCTGGGGTGGAAAGCCAAAGTGTCCATATTGTGAATCAACCAACGCTACTGCATACAAGAATGAGCGTAGATATCACTGTAATGAATGCTTTACTTCATACAGTGTTACAGTGGGTACACTTTTTCACAAGACTCATGTAGAATTACAAAAATGGTTTGTAGCGATTCACCTTGTGCTAAATTCTCCAGGGGGTATTAGTGTGCGTCAGCTTGCCAAAGAGATTGGGGTTAATAAGAACACGGCTTGCTACATGATAGAGCGTATTCGTAAAGCAATAACTGAGGAAGTAGAATTGCTTAAAAAACTTGTGGAGATTGTTAATATATGAATTTTATCAATATATTGTTAAATACTACGCTTGCTGCTCCTGAGTCTACAAATTGGCCTGACGTTGTTCAAGCAATGACTAGTATAATTCAGGCAATTGCCGCTCTTCCTGTTGTAGCTACTGTTTTTGACCTCATAGATGAAAAAATTAAGGGTAATGTTGCAAAAATAACTCCTATAAGAGTGTTGAAAAAGGTTCAATGTCTTTTAGAGAAATTACAAATTTCGTTTCTTATAAAATTGCTATTTTTTGTACCCAATTCACAGATTATTCAAGATGCCCTAGAGAATATTTGTGGTAGAAATAAGCAGCTACAAAACAAAATAAGGGAACTGCAAATACTTTATAAAACTCGAAAGCTTGCAGCACAGTGGTTGGATAATGATATTAAGAGAGAAAAATTAGTCAACACAGTGTGTAACTCAACTTTTTTTGATTCAAATAAAATACAAGAACTAGAAATTCAAGAACAACTACACGATGATATTAAGGATTTTCTGGAATTAATACACAATTGTCTATATGATTATGGTAGATATAAAAGTCTAAGTGCTTATATAGATCAATTAGATACTCCCTTATTTGTACCACCATTACTTTATATTAAGGTATTCGATGCAATCAGAAAACAAGCTCGTAAAGAGCTTGGTACTGAACCTACCAAAGAAATCGAACGTTATCTGAAATACCTAGAATATAAATTTCGTACTAGATATTTATAAACCTTGGCTATTGGTCTATACTAGACATTTTCAAACACAGTTTTATTAATAAATCTCACCGCAAAAAATGATTATTCTCTATTTAAAAAATCTCTTAGCAGTTTGACTATTTAAGTCTATACAATAGCTTAGTTTATACTAATTCATATTCTAAGTTTTTTTTGCTACTGACCCTTTACGCTGTGACAAACGTTTATTGCGCCTGTCTATTAAATTACGGACATCTCTAGCTTCACGTTCGCCTACTTCTTTGTCTAGCTTAGTACGTAGCTCAGATGTGTATTTTTTAGCATCTTCCATCTTGTTAATGAGTTTATCTAAAGAATGTTCAGAACGCATAAACTGGCTAATTTTTGTACATAAACCTTTACCATTTACTTTTTTTTCTAAAATTGGTTTGAGTTCATTTAAATCTTTAATATCTTCTTGTAAAAAACTTTCTATTTCTTCTAGTAACTCATAGCATTTATCAAAAAAATCATCTTGCTGTTGTTCTGGATTACTGGAAGTCTTAGTCATTACTGATACCTTCCTTAAAAACTTATATATATCATGCGTTGATGCTAACCATTTGCCTTTAGTAAATCA
Organism: Nostoc sp. GT001; assembly: GCF_030382115.1. Taxonomy (NCBI): domain Bacteria; kingdom Bacillati; phylum Cyanobacteriota; class Cyanophyceae; order Nostocales; family Nostocaceae; genus Nostoc; species Nostoc sp. GT001. The sequence continues at coordinate 1,928,841 of NZ_JAUDRJ010000003.1, read as the reverse complement.
CTACCTCTAACTAGGACAGTACAATTTTATTTATTTACTCTCATCAAAGCAAAAGTGAGAAGTCAACTCCCTCACTTGTCTCATGCGCTCAAAATCACCATCCTATGAAATAAATCGTCAAATTATGACGCAAAGCGATCGCACTTCCTCATCAAAAACCACATAATTAGCCCCCTCCTCGCTTGCGGGGAGGCAGGGTGGATTAATTGTCGAGAGAGAAAATATAACATAGAAGGATGATTCCTTAAGAAAAACACGGTTCTCCCAGAGGAAAGTTAGGAATGAATTTAATCGAAGCAATCCAAGGGGTTCCCGATTATCGACATGCTAGAGGTATTAGACATAGACTTTGGATAATACTAACTATAGTTTTGTTAGGTAGTTGTACAGGATATTGGGGGTATAAACCTTTAGCTGAGTTCACAAAAAATCATCGATTATCTCTAATCAAATTATTAGATTTATCTCCAGATATTCAATTTCCGTCAGCATCAACATTCAGAAATATTATGATGTCAATTGATTTTCAGATATTAGCTGAACTGTTTAACGTCTGGGCAGAAAAGAGTTTGCCAATTAATTTCAAAGAATTATTTGCCATCGATGGGAAATGTATTAAAAGTACTGTAACCGGGGGAAATCAATCCTATCAAAACTTTGTGAGTATCGTTTCAGTTTATAGTCATCAGCAAGGATGGGTAATCAGACATCAAGCTATGGAAAATAACAAAAACAGTGAGATTAGTGTGGTAGAAGAGCTAATTAAAAAGCTTTATGGGCATCATATCGTGATTACAGCCGATGCACTACATTGCCAAAAAAAACTGTTGAGCTGATTATCGAGGGAGAAAATGACTACATTATTACTATTAAAAGAAACCAGCCAAATCTCCTGAAAGTAGCTACTGAGCTAGCTGAATCCTCAATCGCTATCGATACCAATTACCATGATGAAAATTTACATGGACGAAAGACTACTCGTCAAGTCAAAGTCTATCCAATTCCATTTGAGTCACTACCTGATTGGGTTGGCGCTAAAAGTTTAATTGAGGTTAACAGATATGGAACTCGACCTCAAGGATAGAATTGTCGTCGCCAGATTGTTGACTATCATGAACAACACTTTTATTTAAGTAGCTGAAATTATTCAGCTTCAGAATTCGCGGAGATTATTCGTGGTCATTGGTCAATTGAAAATCAACTTCATTGGGTCAAGGATGTAACTTTAAATGAAGATAACTGTATTCATACTGGCGGTTTTTCACCAGCTAATTGGGCGATGAGTCAGACAGTTTTTAGTTTCCCTGGCTCGTCAGTTAAATTGTCGGACTCTTCCCGAAGCGTTAAGGCTGATGGCTAACCAACTTCAAATGATTTTTGATGCGCTATTTGACCACTCCGACTCCTTTTGCCCAATGCCTGTGAGTCCAATGGTCGAGTGAGAAAACTTTTTCTCGCCCGACAATTAATCCACCCTGCTCCCCGCAAGCGAGGAGGGGGGACTGGAGTCGGTGAAAGGCTTGGGGTTTTGATTTTGGGTCATTTGACACTCTTGGAGTTAATTAATATTTCATGTATTATTCCCAGCGATCGCACTCTCCCAACTCCTCAAAACTCTGGCATAATCAGACATGGCTGCACCTTTAAAACTGATGTAAATCCTGCAAGCTAATTAAAAGGTTTACGCCGAATGGATATTTTAATAGAATAATCTCATCAAAAGATTCGCAGAAATATAAATGGACTGGATTACACTACTGCGATCGCTACAGTCTGATTTTATTAAAAGGTTAGCATCTGGTTGTCTGCTTCATTGTGAAACAGAAGGTCAATATAGTGAATTAACTATAATTTATGGAGAGAGATTAAAGGCACTACGGGAGTTTTGCTGGCAGATGGCTGAAAAATATAAGCGTGTTTTACCAGTGCGTGATGTTTTTCTTAGCTATCTCAAAGGGAAGTTGGGTGAAGAAGTTGTCAAAGAACGTTTAGCTGATTTTATTACCGAAGTCGATTATGAAAAGCGATTTGGCGGCGATGGTAATATAGATTTTACGTTGACTTCTGACCCATCTATTGGTATCGAAGTTAAATCTCGTCATGGTCGCATTGACAGAGTTAGATGGTCAATTAGTTCTGAAGAAGTTGAAAAAAATGCAGTTGTAGTTTGCATTTTAATTCAAGAAGATGTGAGTGAAGCACAATCGGAGTATCACCTTTTTTTGGCTGGCTTTCTCCCAACCCGGATGATTAAGTTGAAGACTGGTAAAATTTCTTTTGGGATAGAACAATTACTATATGGTGGTGGTTTATGGTGCTATCTAGAACAGTTACAATCTTCTATAAATAATTCTTCTCGGCAACAACCATCTATTTATAAATATCTCCCGAAACAAGAAATTCTATCTAAGCCAACTAATCATCAGGTACTCAAATCTTCTTTTCAACCTGAATATCATAATGAAGATTTAAATATATTTTATGTAAAGCTGGGTGATGAATGCTTTCAAAAAGGAGAATATATAAATGCAATTACTAACTATAATCAAGCACTACAACTTAATCAAAGCGATATTGACGTTTTATATTATAAACGAGGTTTAGCTCACTATCAAATAGGAGATTACGAAGCTGCGATCGCAGATTATTCTCAGGCAATCCAAATAAACCTTCATGATGCTAAATCTTACAATAAAAGAGGTTTAGCTCTCTATCAACTTGGGCGATTAGAGGAAGCAATTAATGATTATACTCAAGCTATTAGAATAAATCCTAATGTTGCCGTAACCTATAAAAATCGTGCTGAAGCTCGTTCTCATGTTGGAGATAACCAAGGAGCAATTGAGGATTATACCCAGGCGATTAAAATTAATCCTCATTATGCTGATGCTTATAAAAACCGTGGGATTACTCGTTATTTATTAGGCTCTCAGGCAGGATTTCCTCAAGCAATCAAGATTAATCCTCAAGATGCAATAGCCTATAAAAAACGCGGTAATGCTCGTTCAGATTTAGGAGACTTTGAGGGTGCAATTGAAGATTATACTCAGGCAATCCAGATTAATCCTAGTTATGCTGATGCTTATTACAACCGTGGTAATGCTCGTTCAGATTTAGGAGACTTTGAGGGCGCAATTGAAGATTATACTCAGGCAATCCAGATTAATCCTAGTTATGCTGATGCTTATTATAATCGTGGCAATATTCGTTTAGAAATTGCAGATAAACAGGGAGCAATTGAAGATTTTCAAAAAGCGGCAGATATTTATCGTAAAGAAGGTAAGCTTGAAGCACTCAAGGATACACGAGAAATAATATTAGATTTAGAAATAGAAGAATCATTAGATATTTTAAACTTCTAAATAATTGCTATACGAAATAGCCTCTAAAGTTTGTTTGCTATCTGGCTGATTTACTTAATTTAGGTGATGTTATTACTGATTAATTGTCTATAGTATTTAAACTTAATCAGCAACACAAAAATTGGGATTATCGAGTGTTGTAAATGAGCGAACCTACCGTTTATTTTTTTGATAACCATTAAAACAGTTATACTTAGTAAACCTAACATTAACGAAGACTCATACTGCAAAGATGAAACTTATTTCTGTAAACGTGGGACTACCGCGTGAAGTTACCTGGAAAGGGAAAACAGTTAGCACTGGAATTTTCAAAGAGCCAGTTAGCGATCGCGTCATGGTGCGCGTACTCAATTTAGACGGTGATGGACAAGCCGATCTCACCGTTCATGGCGGAGTAGATAAAGCAGTTTATGTATACCCATTCGAGCATTACGATTATTGGCGAAATGAATTGCCTGACACAGAGTTACCGCTAGGCATCTTTGGTGAAAATTTAACGATCGCTGGACTCAGAGAAGAAGACGTGAATATTGGCGATCGCTTTCGTATCGGCACTGTAAAACTGATGGTGACACAACCTCGCCTACCCTGCTACAAACTGGGCATTCGGTTTGGACGACCTGATATGGTAAAACGGTTTCTCGCAAGTCGCCGCACCGGATTTTACTTTCGTGTTTTGCAAGAGGGCGAAGTTGGAGCCGGAGACACTTTAGAATTGGTGAGCCGGGATGACAATAATATTACTGTTGCTAATATCACTCAGCTTTATACTCGTGAGCAGAACAATCCAGAGTTACTTCACCAAGCTGCTCAACTTGAAGCCTTACCCGAAAGCTGGCGCGACTACTTTCAGGAGCAAAGTCGTCGTCAGGATGTGAAATAAAGGCTTGCTGGAATGCTAAACAAAAATTAATTTCACAACACTCTTGAAAATAATGAAAACACTCCTGAAAAGATCGGCGTTACTCCTTGCTTTGCCAATCAGTATATTAGCTAATTTTTCCTTACCTGCTTCTGCTGATTCTACTGCTGGCATCATCCTGAGTACAAAATGCCAGGGTGGTTATAACATCAATATTTGGCAGAATTATACGAATGGTGAACTGCTCTATCGCGCGACCAATCCCAACGGTAATTTAAGTTTGGGTAAAGGAACTAGCCAAGCGACAGAAGGGGTTCGAGTGTATAAGTTTCGGAATGGAATTTATGAATATTGGGTGTGGGATGGCACGTTAGATAACCCGCAGTCTGGAACTTTAGAGGTGTATAAAAACAAGCGTATCTTGATGAAGCAAGCTTGTAGAAAAAGTTGAATTTTCTAGGGGGTGTTAGCACTTTTTGGAAACCCACCTAGGGCAAATACGTTATCGCTAAAACCCTTTATAAGTCAGCCAGTTTTGTCTGAAATTCATAACACCTTCTTAACAAGAATGACACAGGTATTGATTCAAGTTAGAGATTTTGTGAGAAGATGACCATCTAAAACCAGGCTAAGTTGCCCATTGGCAAGAATGCTAGTTCCTTGGATATAGGCAGCAACTGGGATTGCTTCCCCCAAAGGATGGATCGCAGCGGATTGCTTGCCGATGATGCAATCTACTTCTAAAGCACATCGTTTGTCTAAGTAACGAAATACTAATAAAGGCTTATCCTGCTTGAAAGCATTTAGTGTATCTGTGTTGTAAGTAGTAACTGAGGTAGGAAGCTGGTTAGGAAAAATCAGCACATCAGTCAATAAGTGGATAGGGACGAGCATTTCTGTTGTTAAATCCTCACGATCGCAACCAAGGAAGCCACTGGTGCTAGAAGACTGCAAAAATAACATCCGTCCCGCTTGAGTTTGGATAATTTGTTCGGACTGGGATAGACAAATCTGCTCTACAGAATCGGCAATAAATGCATAGACTCTGGAGTTAGCTTGACAGACGATAAGTTGAGCAATTTTTTGATCGAGGGGAATTTGGAGCGAGAAAGCTGTACCATGTCCAGCTTTAGACTTCAATACTATTCTTCCCTGAATAGCTGTTAATTGCTTGCAAACTTCAGTTAATTCTACTCCTAACTCTAAGGCAGCGCGATCGCATAAAACAGATGAAACCTCTGGTTCAATTACCAGTTCTTGTAAGATATCCCCTGGTTTTGTCAGGGCGAGTCCTTGGGCTAAAGCTTGTTGATAGATTTGAGATAAGTTAAGTCCTGCGCCATCATCACAGCCATCAATAATCAGTTGATTTCCTTGCTGGTAAACTTGAATTTCAATAATACCGTTGCTATTTTTACCTAGCTGTTGGCGTGTTTGGCCAGACTCAATACTTTGCTCTAGTAAATAGCAACTTATATGTAACAGGAGAGCATGGAGGCGATCGCTAAATGCCCGATTGACTTGGATATCGCTAACTTGTAAATGTAGTCTAGCAGACTTATCTTGTAGAGCTTGTAACTGAGACCAAAGCCGATGCAACGGTTCTAAGGCTACTTTTAAAGGAATAGTTGTAACTTTTTTGACTAAATTGGCAGAATGCTTAAGTAACTTTTCCTGCTGTATAAGTTCTTGTTTGAGTTGATGATGATTGTTATTCAGCGAATCAACAGTTGATGCCACCTGAGACGCTTCAGCCAAAACAGATTGCAGAGTACTGTATAATTGCTGAGAGCGAGAAGCAGCTAGAGGAGAAAGGGTATCTGAAATTGCTGCTAAACGTCCTGACCATTCCTGTAGATTATCCAGCAGGTGTTGTAATCGTTTAACTTGTCGGAGCAACCGCCCGATCGTATGTTGTTGTTGTTCTTCCTGACAGGCTTGCTGATTATATGTAGTTAATAATGTTGCAACTAGCGCATTTAGTTGTTCGAGATGCTGAATATTGATCGGTGTGGCGGTTGGAATACTTGTTGCAACAATGGTAGAAATGGATTCTTGTAAAGAGAGTGGATGGCGATCGCGAACAGATTTAACTAGGGATGCTTCAGTAGGTAAGGAAAAATCCCCCAACCAAGCATGAAAATCTCCTTCATCATACTCCTTCGGATTTGCTAGTTCCCCTACATTGATGGGAAGCTGCTCGGTATCTACGTAAACAAGGCTGCCAGACTGGGGGCTAGTTTCACAAGAGGCAGGGGGCAGGGGGCAGGGGGCAGGGGGCAGGGGAAAGCTCCCTACTCCCTGTTCGCCTGCTTTTTCACATTCTTGCGATCGCTCTATCAATGTCTCAAAGTTTGTTTCCTGGTGATCGCCAAACTCTGCTTGTAGATGAGCAACAATGGCAGACATCCGCTCCAGAATTTCTACTTCGTCAATTTGCGAGGCTGTTAAAAATGCCATCAATAGCATCTGTAGACAATCTAATCCTTCCGACAACAGGGAGGCGATCGGGGCGTTGACAGTTGCCCGATACTGATGTAGAAGCTGAAAAATCTCTTCTAGTGCAGCCGCAACTATAGCAATGGCATCTAACTCAGCTGCTATGGCAATCGAATGCAGAGAGCTAGCAGCTTCCATGAGAGCCAAAGCTGTACCAGGGTTACTGTCTTTTGTATAGTTAGGCAACTCCTGCTCCAAGAACAGTAACAAATCGATCGCTTCTTCTAGGAAGCGATCGTCGTTCTGCGGTTGGGGGACAAAATCGGTACTCATGAAAACAACTCTCGTTTCTATGGGGTTTGTGACAATTCTATGGCTTCGACATTAGACTTCTTGCAGAAGTGGGGAAAAGGGTAAGGGGTAAAGGGGAAAGGGCTAATAAAAACCCTTTTCCCTTTAANCCTTTTCCTTTCCCCCTANNNGCAAAAGTTACTTTTGCTCATAGGTCTATTGATTTGAGGGTATAAGCAGCGATGTCGGCGATCGCTTTGAATTGCTCCTGAATTTGGGCGATTGACTCCAGCCCCGCACTGATTTGGCGATCGCACGGTTCGATCGCAGAAGCAACGTCTGCTGCTGCCACTTGGAGTTCTTGGAACCATTCCTCTATATTTAGGGTGCTATCGCGGGCTTGACGGGCGAGAATTTCCACCTGTTCGGCAGCAGCTAACAAACCTAGTTCTTGATCGTTAGCTTTTGTGGCTTCGATGGCTGTATTCAGGGATAAAACCTGAATTTTGGTACTCAAGCCTTCCACAAGGCGAATAAAGTCAGAAGCTTGCTGGCAAAATTCACCAAGATATTGCAGCTTGTTTATTAGTAATAGCAACAGTATCTTGAATAGACATTAAATGCTCGTCAGCAAGCTCGGCGATTCTTACTCCTGCTTGTACAGCTTGACTCACCTGCTGAAATGGCACTAGTAACTCAGAGCGATCAGCCTTTTGGGGAGGCTGTGACAGATGTTGAGCAGGTGGAGCTACTATTTCAGCCCAGCGCAAGTTAATTGTCAACATCATTCCTACTTGTTGTAGCAAACTGCGCTCTGCTTCCTGCCATAGTCGGGGTTGGAGGCAATGATGAATAACTAAAAAACCCCAAGGTTGTTGTTTGACAATCAAGGGTAAGCAGAGGCTAGCTTGCACCTGAAAGCGTTGCCAAAATTGCTGTTGGCGGGGAGTTAATTCTAATACTTCAGTTAGGTTGTTGAGTAAGTTTTGTCCGTCACTAACATCGGGTTTATTAACAAACAAATTTATCGGTAGGGATTGGTTGAGCAAGGATGTCCAACCTGCTTGTATAGCTTCAGCGATCGCACGAGAGCGATTATCTTCTTCAAAACGATAAATCAAAACGCGATCGGCGTTGAGAATATCTCGAAGGACGGTGACTGTAACCTCCAAAAGTGCAGTTTGGCCTTTTGCCTGCTGCATTTGGCGATCGATGGCCGCAAGTTGTTCTCGCTGGAGTTGAAAAGCCCCTCGAACATTTTCATCGTTGTCCTTGGGTGAATCCTTAGCCAAAGCTTGGACAAAAGCTTCGATTTGACTCACCTTCTGCTGCAATTGAGCGACCTTTGGCCCCTTAGCAGATTGAAAGACTGCTTTGATTAGAGCCACATTAGCTAAAATTTCTTCTATTTGGATTTCATTTTCAACAGGCTGGGTTTCAGAATTAGGATCTAAAGTTGCGATCGTCACAGAAAACTCCTTGGCAGCATCAAGTCAAATATAAAAAGCAGGGGAGCAGGGGAGCAGGGAGCAGGGGAGCAAAGGAGAGTTCAAATACCAAGTTCTTTCCCCTCCGCCCCTCTGCCCCCTGCCTCTTATCAGTGGGTTTGCCATTGCAATGTTTGGGCGATCGCTCTGGTGTCTAAAATCCAGCGATCGCCTGGCAGAATACCTTGAACAAAATTTAGCAGTTTGTTTGGGGAAAAGTCGGTTGGTGCCGATTGTGCTTGCTGTAAATCCTGCCACTCTACATCGTAGACATGAGCCACCAAAAACCCGATTACCTGATTTTGCAACTCGATAACCAGAACCATTGGCTTTTCTGGTCGTGACTGCCGTTTCAAAAGCGGCGCATAACCAAGCAAATGTTCCAAGTCAACCACCCGTAGCATCTGTCCTTGCCAATTATAGAAACCTAAAATCCAACTTGGTAAGGCCGGGGCTGGGGAAATTTCTTGGCTAGCGAGATGAATAATGTCCTGTAATGAGTGGAATGGTAGCAATCCACTTCCTCCATCGCTCAAGGAAAAACGGAGAAATCTTTGCCGTTGTTCGCCTGATGCCAGCCCAGGAGGCAAGGTTGCGGTTGTTCCGGGCAACCCCAACTTATTAGCCAATATCTGGCTCATACCAAAAAGAAGTACTTTCAGTGGTTCCTCGTTCGGTGCTACAGGCAAAACAGCCATGTGGCTAACACAGCTTAACTCCGCCACTTGCCGATAAGACCACGGCACCGGACGCACTGCTGACAAAGGAATATCAATTAAGGCAGGGGGCTTGTCTACAGGAATGCCACAAATTTCCCCAGTCCGGGTTTGAGTCAGAAGTAAGAAGCGCCCTGAAGTGTCAACCGCAGAGGGAACTTGATGCGGCTGTTGGGCTTGTACTTGCTGAATGAACTTTTGGCGCAAGTCCACAATTGTGATGGTTTGCGCTCCCAAATCAACCATCCCGATACCACTTTCAACTGTACTGCGAATCGGGGGACAAGCCATCACCTTGAGAACTGCACCAACTGGCAGGGCAAATAAATAGTCTGCGATCGCAAAAACAACGACTCGTAGGGAGTCGCGATCGGTTACAGCGCCAGATAATCGCTTAAACGGAAAGGGAGTGTTGAGCATAGTAAGGGGAAGGGGTAAAGGGGAAAGGGGAAGGGGGAAGGGGGAAGGGGGAAGGGGGAAGGGGAAAAGGGAAGGGGTAAAGGGGAAGGGGAAAGGGTGCAAGCCCCTAAACTTTATTTATGGAGGGGAAAAAGATTCAATTCCAGACTATTGCGGAAGAATTGAGGTATCCTTACTTCAAGCCGCTAACTTTAGTTATGGGGTTCCCTTTCCCCCTTCCCCTTTCCCCTTTACCCTTTACCCTTTAACCTTTTCCCTGCCCGAAGGGCATTGACTGATTTATAGATTGAATTTGATTAGATAGCATACGGCTCAACTCTATAGCTTGATTAGAAAGTTGTGTATAAGTTGGTTGGTCTAGATAGCCCACTTCTAACGCTACTCTTAAAAGACTGCGAACTTCACCTAGCAGACCCTTTAGCAATATTTAGAAAGTTTAAGTATTCTTTGCGAGAATATCGTTCAAATCCTTCTGCAATATTTGTAGGTATTGATACGGATGCACGTCTTAACTGATCTCTTAAACCAAAGTCTCTACTAAGTTCACCTTCCTTAGTCCTCAAATATATTTGCTTAACTAAGTCAATACCTTTTTGCCATACTTTTAAATCCTCAAAAGCTTCAATTTTTTTCCTTTCCATTCCTTCCCTTTCCCCTTTCCCCTTTTCCCTTTCCCCTTTTCCCTTTACCCTTTACCCATTAACCAATTCAGCGATCGCGGCTAGAAAGCTCTGTTCGGAATAGGGTTTGGTCATGTAAGCTTTCGCCCCTAGAGCTAAAGCTAATTGGCGGTGCTTTTGTCCGCTACGGGTAGTCAGCATCACCACAGGAATCCCGGACAAACGCTCGTCTTGGCGACGGTGTTCTAAGAATTCAAATCCATTCATCTGTGGCATTTCAATGTCACAAATCACTAAATCAACATCACCGTGTTGCAGCATTTGCGCGATCGCCTCTCGACCATCACCTGCTTGCAACACTTGATAATCGGCTTTCTGGAGCGTCTGCACCAAACTTTGCCTTTGTACAACCGAATCTTCCACCACTAAAACTGTCAGTCGGTTAGGTTGAGCAACGGCTGTATTGACTTCCATCGGCTGTTGCTGTGGTTGCGTTATCGTTAAGGTTTGCTGTCCCTCTAGAGTCAGAACAGGCTCAGGCGCGGGCAATAGTTTAGTTGCAAGACTTGATGCCGGGGAAGTTGGCATCATATCTGTCTCCCAAGTTTGCCGAACTAACTCCAACGGGTCAACGATTAGGGTAAGACTACCATTTCCCAACACGCTGTAGCCTTGGATGTAACTAGGTAAAGTCAGGACTCTACCGAGGGACTTAATTACTAATTCCTGCTCGACTAAAATTTGATCGACTTGCAAACACAGATATTGATGCTCTGTTTCCAACAGCAGCAGAGGTTCAACGGTGTTCCGTTGTTTGACTGGAAAAGGACTTAGGTTTAAATTGTGGTCTTGGGTGAATAAAGGATATTTGTAATCCAGCAAATTGGCAAGTGAGCGGATGGGAACTAGTTGCTGACTTTGCCCTTCTCCCCACTGCCAGAATTTTTGGCTGCCTTGCCCATGTAAAGATTGCTGGACTTGAATCTGCTCTGGCTGCGGTAATAAAACCTGGCTAACTCCTTCAGACAGCAAGCCATAAGTAATACCTTGAGATTGACAAACGAGCAAGCGTGCTGTTGTCAAGCTCAGGGGCAATTGCAGGATGAAGGTGGTTCCCTGCCCTAAAAGCGATCGCACCACAATCGAACCTTGTAAAGCTTGCAATTGAGTGCGAACCACATCTAAGCCGATACCACGGCCAGATAACTCACCAACCTGCTTGGCGGTAGAAAAGCCTGGTTCAAATAATAACTCTGCCAGTTGGTCTTCTGAGGCGTAGGCGGCTTGTTCGGGAGTCAGCAGGTGTTTTTCTATACCTCGTTGACGAATGGCTTCCCAATTTAAGCCTCGACCATCATCCCGTACCTCAATAGTAGTGCGGTTGCCTTGATGATAGGCTTGAATTGTAATTGTTCCGGTTTCTGGTTTACCCTGCTGGCGGCGGGTTTCTACCGGTTCAATGCCATGATCGAAGGCATTGCGAATCATGTGCAGCAAGGGATCGTACAACTGCTCAGAAATGGCTTTATCCACCAGTACCTTCGTACCGCCAAGCTTGAGTTCAACAGGCTTATGATAAGTTGCTACCATCTGTTGCAGGAGGCGGGGTAATCGATTCAACACTGTTCCCAGTGGAACCATTCTGGCTTGCAGCAAATCTTCCTGCGCTCCTGAAAGCAGTTGCTTGCGCTTTCCGAGACTGAAGCGAGATTGCTGCACTAAGCCATTAACAGCCTCAATCTGTTCTCCTAATTGCACCATGTCTTCTGTCAGATTTTGCAGGAGAATGTGCAACTCGCTATAGTTATCCATTTCTAAGGCATCAAAATTGGATTGTGCCTCGGTAGCAGAGATAACTCGTGGAGATCCATGTATATGTCGCTGCTTGCGTTCGGGAAGCAGCAGATGTCGATCCGACCAAGTAAAAACTTTACTAAGTTGTTGTTGACAGTACAAAAACTGGAGTAGAGTGTCTTGGGCTGCTTTCTGGATGTGGTTAGATTGCAGGTTTTGTTGGTTTTCGCTGATTAGCAATTCCCCAATTGTATGGCTGAGGCGATCGAGCTGTTCGATCGCGACTCGGATACTGGGAAGTGATGCCGATGATTGAGCCTGGAGGCTTGGCGCTGGTGGTGGAGAGGCTGGCCGATCTGAGTCTGAGTATCGGCAAGATGTCTGTGGATCTCCGATCCAGATTGACTGTAAAATCCGATCTATGGCAGAGGGAACTACTACCGAATCCTGAGAATGAGAAATAGGTTCCAGTACCTCTGGTGCTTTCGCTACGGAGTTATCAGTCCGCTTCGGGAAAAACGACCAAATTGATTCTGCTTCGCTGGCACTGAGGAGAGGGGATGGCTGATTCTCAGTTGTAGTCGTTGGTGTGGGTGGGGCAGCGATCGCAACTGGTTGCCCAGGCGGTTCTGGGACAGGAGTAGTTAGTTCTGTCCATTCTCGCAATTGTAGAGATATCTCTCCCCCTTGAGTGCGATCGCCTGCAAGTACTGCTGTTTGAGCTGCTTTAAAATTTTCTAAAGCCGCCTGAGCGATTTCCAATACTTTATCTGGATGTGCTTTGAGCGCGTTTAGGGTCGCCTGGGCAATTTCTTCCAATCCAGATAAGCCATAAGATGCTGCTAGTTCGACAAAAAATTCTGCTTGGGAGTTGAGTGTTGTTTGAATTTGTTGCGGATCTTGGCTTTGAATGTCAGTTTCCAGCTGTTGCAAATCCTGGAGTACACTCCCGGAAAAGATTGACTCTACGACATCAAAGCCAAGTTCTTCCGAACTGGGAAGCGGAGCCTCACGACCAAAAAAGTCGCCTAGTTTATGTTGGAGTTGGGCAAAGATTGAGGCAGTGCGATCGAGTATTTCTGCCTCATTGCAGGATAAGCCCATCAAGGCTGCACTCAATGGAGTTCGCAGGCACTCATAAGCATCTAGAAGCAAAGCACCCAATTCTGGATCGATTTCTAATTCTGGAGCGTATAACGCTTGGAATACATCTTCCAAATGATGGGCAATTGTCTGAATAGTTTCTTGCCCAACACTGGCAGCACTCCCTTTGATAGTATGGGCGCTTCGCATCAAGGCATGAACTTTTTCTATTGTTTTTTCATCAAGTAGACCGATCAAATTCTGCTCAATGGTTTGCAATAACTCTGCCGCTTCCGCAAGAAAAGCCTGCTCTTGATTACTGGGATCGGGATTCATAACACAATGCGCTTGGTGTTAAGGAGATTTATCTGTTAAGGCAGGAGGGCAATACGGTTAGGATAAGCATTTTCAACTCAGAATTGGGTTTGGGGAAAAGGTGAGCCAGCGCGGTCTTGGGGGTTTCCCCCATGAGCGACTGGCGTAGCGAGCTTGCGAGCGTCACCCCGAAGGGGTTAAAGGGTAAGGGNNNAAGGTTTTTTCTTTCCCTTTCCCCTTTCCCCCTTTCCCTTTCCCCTCCCGGAACGGGCTAGTCAACTTTGAACTGGCTAACGCTGGTTTCCAGTTGTTGTGAAGTCATCCGTAGTTCCTCAAAAGACTCGGAAATGTGGATGGCACTTTCTGAAGTCTTGCGGGCGATCGCCGATACATCCATCATCGCTTCTGTCAACATCTGAGATTGCTGACTTTGAGTGGAAACTGCTTGAGTAATTCCTTGCACCAGTCCACCAATTTCGTTGGTAGCTGCCACGATCGCACTCAGGGAATGACGAGTCTCATCGATCAAGTTCGAGCCTTGGACAACTTGGGTAATCCCGACTTCCATTGCTTCGGTAACTTCGTTGGTTCCACTTTGAATTTCTTGCACGAGTCGCTCAATTTCTGTGGTGGCACTCGCTGATTGATAAGCCAGGGAACGAACTTCATCTGCAACCACCGCAAAGCCTTTACCGTACTCTCCGGCACGGGTAGCCTCAATCGCCGCATTGAGCGCCAGCAAGTTAGTTTGAGTAGCAAAGTTTTCAATCAAACTCACTACTTTCGAGATTTTCTGAGAAGCTTCACCGAGGCGCTTAATTTTCTTCGCTGTTTCGGATACAGTTTCCCGAATCTCCAAAATCCCATCTACGGTTCTTTCCATCAGCGAATCGCCAGCTTGGACGGTTTTATTAGCTTGTTGAACCGCCTGTCCTACTCTTTGGGCATCAACAGCAACTACCTGGGTGGAAGTTACCATCATTTGTAATTGTTCCAAAGCGCGTTCGAGCCGTTCTGCTTGCTGTTGAGCTTGGTTAGATAGTTGTACTACTGAGGTAGTGTTATTGCTGGAATTTTCACTCACCTTGCTGGCAGCAATCTGCACTTGTCGCACTAAATCTCGCAAACTTTGGATCGTAGTATTGTAACCATCGGCGATCGTCCCAATTTCATCTTCAGATAGGGGCGCTCGAACGGTAAGATCGCCTCTGAAGGATGGTTCCAAAGCCATGAGAACGCGTATAGCTCCTTGTTGGAGTTTTTCGCGGGCGGTACGTTCGCGCTCTGCTGCTTCTGCTAGTTGCTGCTCTTGAATACGCACTTGTGTTAGGTAATCTGCAAGATTCAGGGCAATACCAATCTGGACGCTGGCTTGGTTGAGAACATCCTCCTCGGATTGCTCCCACTGGCGCGCTGTACTATTTTGATAAACTCCCATCAGTCCCCAGAGCCGATTCTCTTGAAAAATCGGAGAAATCATGTAGGCTTTAGTTCCCCACATCTCTAACAATTGGATGTGACATTCGTCATGACCGACACTATATATATTGTCAACCCGCAAACTTTCTTTGCGGACATAACGCCCTCCTTGGTTGTACTGGAGATAGGTATCTCTAACTTTGGCAAGACTTGTTCCCACCAACTTAGGCCAATCCCCAGTCACAGACTCAACTACAAATTCTCCAGACCAATCAGGCTCAAACCGGTAAACTCCAACTCGATCTACTTTCAGTAGTTGACGAAGTTCGTGGGTGGCAAACTGGACAAATTCCAGAACATTACCATGACTTTGTGCCATCTCTGTTAACCGACTTGGCAGGCGATAGGAAAATCGGGCGTTTGCTACTTCCCGTTCTGCCAGTTTGATTAATTCCTCATTCTTGCTTAAGGTTTGCTGTAAGTATTGCGATTGTTGGACGGCAACCCCAAACTGCGTGCCGATTTTCGCTACCAAGTTGACTTCATTCTCTTGCCAGTGTCGCGGCCCGCTATTTTGGTAAGCTCCTAACAAACCCCAGAGCTTGTTTCCAGCAATAATCGGGGTGATGATATAGGCTCTCATCTGGAATTGCTCTAGAATTTTTATGTGGCACTGGGCATGACCAGAAGTGTAAATGTCATTTATCACAAACGTCTCGTTGTGGCGATAGCGTCCACCTTGGGTTTGTTGGAGGTGTTCGTCTTCCCATACAGTCCTGATATCGGGGCCAACCAAAGCCACCCATTCCCGACTGACGGATTCGGCAATAAACTCGCCACCCCAATCTGGATTGAAGCGATACACTGCTAAACGATCGCATTCCAAATGCGATCGCAATTCTGGTAAGGCATTGCGGAAAATCGTATCTAGCTCTTGAACTTGGCGGATTTTTTCTGACAGCCGTGTTAGCGCTCGTTCCCCTTCTGCGGTTCGCGCTAATTCTGCATTCTTCTTCTTAAGTTGTTCGATATACTTAATCTGCTGCAAGCCTATACCCATTTGCACAGCTATTTTTCGCAACAGTTGCACATCCTTAGATTTCCACTGCCGAGGGCCAGTATTTTGGTATGCTCCTATAAAGCCCCAGAGTTTGCTTCCAGTAAATATCGGAGCAATCGCGTAAGCTTTGGCCTGGATTTTTTCTAATATCTCGACGTAGCACTGAACGTGACCAGCAGTGGAGATATCATCGACAACAAAGGTTTCATGATTGCGATAGCGTCCGCCCTGAGTTTCTTGTAAGTGATCGTCCATCCAAATCGTTTTGATGTCGGAACCAGCTAAAGACAGCCATTGATCTTTTACGGCTTCGGCAACAAACTCTACACTCCAGTCGGAACCAAAGCGAAATACTGCTAGGCGATCGCACTGTAGTTGTTTGCGTAAACTTGGCAGCACGTTCAGGAAAATTGTATCTGCCTCTTGAGCTTGGCGAATTTTTTCCACCATCCCTGTCAGCACTTGTTCCTCTTCTGCTGCCTGCGCCAACTCTGCATTTTTCGTTTTCAGTTCTCCGACGTACTCGGCTTGCTGCACGCTTAAACCCAACTGAATGCCCAATTTGGTCAGCAATCGCACCTCCTCAGAATTCCACTGGCGCGGGCTGCTATTTTGGTAAGCTCCTAACAAACCCCAAAGTTTGTTTCCAGCAAAAATTGGGGCGATGGTGTAGGCTTTAGCCTGGAACTGCTCTAACAGGTCGATGTGGCACTGGGCATGACCAACAGTATAGATATCATTGACGACAAAAGTTTCATTATTGCGATAGCGTCCGCCTTGGGTTTGCTGTAGGTGTTCGTCTTCCCATACGGTCTTGATATCGGGGCCAACCAGAGGCACCCAGTCACTGCCTACAGATTCAGCCATAAATTCACCACTCCAGTCAGAGTTGAAGCGATATATTGCTAGGCGATCGCATTTGAACAACTGCCGCAATTCTGCCAAGGTAGTGCGGTAAATTGTTTCTGGGTGTTGGGAATGAAGCATTCTCTCCGTCATTCGGGCGATGGCGTGTTCTACTTCAGCTACTTGGGTCATTTCGATATTTTTTAACCGTAGCTGTTCGATATATTCAGCTTGCTGGAGGGCAATGCTCAACGGTTCGCCGATCTGCAACAAAGCACCGATTTCTTCTTCAGTCCATTTCCGCACATCAGAATTCTGATAGGCTGCTAACAAACCCCAGAGATTACCAGCGCGGAAAATGGGAACAATGATGTACGCTTTGGCTTGGAACTTCTCTAATGCTTCTAAATAGCAAGGTGAAAAACCAGCAGCATAAATATCGTTGACTTTGCGGAAGCGCTTTTCTTTGGCGTACATTCCACCCTGCGTTTCCTTAAGATAGGTATCAGCGTCAGGTTTAACAGGGGAGCCATAGTCCTTAACATGGCAACGCTCTGAAGATACCATGCCTGTTTTTAAAATGCTTTCTTGTTCCTGCATCTCCACCAGTGACGACTCACCAGCAGCCACAGATTCAGCGATAACTTCTCCACTCCAATCTGGATGAAATTGATAAACGACAACGCGATCGCATTTTAAAAATCGCCGCAACTCTTGGGTTGTAGTGCGGAAAAGGGTGCGAAGATCCGTTGCTTGCCCAATCTTTTCAATGATGCCGAAAACTGTACGTTCTCGTTCAACAAGTTTGGCTGACTCTTCAGAGCGGTGATAAAGTTGTTGCTGATATTGCACCTGTTGAATCGCAATACTAGACAGAGTTGCAACCTGCACCATTAGGCGAACTTCACTATCTTTCCACTGACGAGGCTGAGAATTTTGATAGGCAGCGAGCAAGCCCCACAACTTTTCTCCCTGGAAGATGGCAACAATAATGTATGCTTTGGCTTGATAGGTTTCTAAAACTTTGATATAGCAGTCAGAAAAACCAGCACTGTAAATATCATTATTGACTCGATAAATCTGTCCGCGATGGAAATTTTTGCCTTGGCTATGCTGAATGTAGCTATCTGCATTTTGCGATCGCCCGGTTGTCCCAGCCAATCCGCCTTCGTCTGCAAGGTTCCTCACACTGCAATAGTTAACGTTATTGACAATTGCTGGGTTGTTTCGCTGTTCTTCTAATAGAGAAACCCACTCAGATCCAACCGATTCAGCAATAAATTCCCCACTCCAATCTGGCTGGAAACGATAAATTGCGACGCGATCGCATTTTAGTGACTGTCTTACTTCTTGGGTGGTAACGCGAAAGATGGTATCCAAATCTTTGGACTGGAGAATTTTATTCGCTACACCCACCAGGATTTGGTCTTTTTCCACTTCTTGTTGCAACGTAGCCTGAATCACGGCAACTTGCAGTTGCGCTTCTAATTCCTGCTCGATCAATTTTAGTAACTGAATTTCAGCATTTTGCCACTGGCGAGTAGCAGTGCATTGCTGCACTACCAACAAACCCCAAACCTCATCTTTTACTAAGATTGGCAAACTCACACAAGCTCTAACCTGAAACCGCTCCATGAGTTGCTTTTGGTAAGGAGACAAGTTTGCAGTGTAGGTATCTGCGATCGCGACTAATTTTTCTTGTTGATAAACCTTGCCAGAACCCAATCCAAAAGTGACGGCGGGCAGTTTTTCCTTCAGCATTGGGGTAAAACCATCCCTCATCGCCTCCGCAACAGCTATCCCCAGCGTCGGATTCGTAAACTGATACAGCACGACGCGATCGGCTTGCAGGGCGCTTTGTATCTCTATGACAGCAGTGGCGAGCAAAGTATCTAGATCGGAAAATTGGCGGATTTTGCTAGCGATCGCCTGTACTTGCTCAACCTCTAATCCATCTCCTCCGTCTTGATATGGCAACACACTTAGCAGTTCTTTTAACTTGCGGATTCTCTCTCGCAATGGCCCTGTTTCCACCCAATCAGCTTGATCCAGTTCAGTTCGCAATTCTTCTAGAGCGGAGGTGATTTGCTGTTTTGCTGGTACATCAACGGTATGCCCGTTATCGATTTCCTTATAACCGTTACTGGGATTTGAGTGAGGTTGGCTGGATCTAAGATTGTGTTGCGCTACCATGATCTTTCTTGCTATGAAGGTTGTCGGAATTAAGGAGTAGAATGCAGAGTAAACTTCTTGCAGAAGTAGGGAANAAGGGTAAGGGGGAAAGGGTAAAGGGTAAAGGGATAAGAAAAAACCCTTGCCCTTTTACCTTTACCCTTTCCCCCAAGAGTGCAAAACTATTTTTGCAAGAGGTCTAGTGTTAAAGAGGCTGAAGGGCTTGAATCACAACCTGGGTGTCAAGTAACATCAAAGGGCTACCTTGAGAATCCACAAAGTAACCCTGTAAAAATGAGCCTAGTCGGCCAGGTAACATTGATGTCGAAATCTCTAACCGCTCTTGGGGATCGTGAACTTCAATGGTATTGACTTGCTCCACCAACAGCCCGACGGTTTGATTCTGGACTTGAACAAGCATCGCCATGCCAGAGTTACGCACACCTTCTCGCCGACACCAGTGTGTTGCTCCCAACAAAGCTGCTAAATCAAGAATCCAGATCGCTTCTCCCCGCCAATTCATTACGCCTAACAAGAATTCTGCTACTTGCGGTACTGGCAAAATCTCGGTCAGCGCAACTTGAATTACTCCCCGCAAATCAGCTAATGGGAGTAACCCATTTACCTTTCCATTCAACGGAAATCTTAAAAACCTCTGGTTGTTTCCTTGAGGAGAGTTTTCAAGTCGAAATTGGCTATTTATGGGTAACGAAGAAAAGCTATCATTGCCCTGTACCATTGCCCTAGTTTCCTTTAGCGAATAAATTTATTAACAGTCTGGAGCAAGGTATTTTCATCTACAGGTTTGACTAAATAGCCATCGGCACCACTCATATTGCCCCAAGTTCTATCAACATCTGTATTTTTAGTTGAGCAAATCACTACCGGGATTCCTTTTGTTGTCGGATCGGCTTTCAACTTGCGGCAGAACTCAAATCCACTTTGACCTGGCAAAATCAAATCCAGTAAGATCAAGTCGGGTTTTTGTTGTTTCAACCTGAGTTGAGCCTCTTCACCACTGCGAACTTCATAAACTGAATATCCTCCTTGCTCTAGGTAACGTGTCATCTTTTCGGATTCTGTGAGGCTATCTTCAACTAAAAGAACTTTTTTCATTTTTTCCTAACTATTTAATTTAGAATTTGACAAATTATTGCGACAAATGAATTAACACCAAGCCAGATATAGAAAGCAATTTACAATCCAAAATCTGTTTTGAAAATGGATGTAGGGAAGCTACTGGCATGACTGTCGCTTCAACCTAAACGCTTAAATACTTGTGAAGCACATTGAGTACTTTGTCTGCTTCTACAGGTTTACCCATAAAGTCAGTTGCCCCTACTAATTTTGCTCGCATCCGATCTACTATTCCATCTTTGCCCGTTAAGATAACAACTAAGCACATTTTTGAGACTTGGAGTTTTACGGATTTGAGAACAAATTTCATAGCCATTTACTTTTGGCATCAAAAGATCCAAAAAAATGAAGTCTGGCTTGCTTTTAATTAGGTTTAAAACTGCCGTCAAGGAATCTTGAATGCCAACAAAGCGATAACCTTGATGGGTGAGAATTTCCTCCAAACTGCGACAGATCATCGGACTATCATCCACACAGGCAACTAA
This sequence comes from Nostoc sp. GT001, assembly GCF_030382115.1. Lineage (NCBI taxonomy): Bacteria > Bacillati > Cyanobacteriota > Cyanophyceae > Nostocales > Nostocaceae > Nostoc > Nostoc sp. GT001. The sequence goes on along the minus strand of NZ_JAUDRJ010000003.1, from coordinate 1,908,333 downwards.
AGGTCTTGAGACATCAATAATTGCTTTACTAGCTGCTGGGGGGGCAACTTGTAAAATAGTCTTTTCTTCGACTTTGATTGTGGGTTGATTTTTGTTTCCGGCTGCTGGGGGAGCAACTTGTATAACAGTGTTCTCTTCTTTCTTCAGTGAAGAATTGAAATTATTAACTGCACTGGATGGGCTGACAATTTCTTTACTAGTTGCTGGGGGAGCAACTTTGTTGAAATTGGGTGCAACTTGTAAAACAGTGTCCTCTTCTGCCTTTAGTGAAGAATTGGAATTATTAACTGCACTGGAGGGGTTGCCAGTTTCTTTAGTAATCCCAACCTGCCTGAGTTTTGGGGTGGGTGAAAAAGCGATCGCCCCTGTTTTTACCAATGTCATCAATAACCGAGTTAAAGCTAAGACATCCCGACCGCTTTTTTGCCCTAGACCTCGTAAAGTTTTTGTGCCATCAACTAGAGCAATAATCTGTTTAGAGGATGCTTGTCCTTGAAGTAGCTCAATTTTTTGAATGATCGGAAATAAATTGGGCGAGTAGGTTGCCAGTCCTGCATCTCGCCATTCTTGCCAGGCTTGTGTAGCCTTTTTCAAGACTTCCTCAGTTGGTATTACAGCTAAAAGAACCCCAGGAACTTCACCAACAACGGTAGTATGTGACAACTGCCCTGCTGGATTGTCGCCATTTCTTTTGGCTTCAATGTACTGCATTATATCAAACAGAACTTCAGCTATTGAGCTTGTAATCAGGCTAACGAGTTGTTGTTGTTCGATTAATTTTTGTTCTCGCAACTTAACAAGAATGGAATACTCGCGATAATTTTCCTGGGGAGAGACAAGCTGCTCCAACTGTGTCACATCCAGATTAGAACAGTACCGCAACAAGTGTCGTCGCCATCGCTCATCGGCATTAGAACCGCCAGCCTGCCAAATTAATCGTCCTAAACGAAAATATAGCGTCCAAGTCGGCCCATCTCTTGCTTCAAGATTCAGCCTACCTGTAAATAATTTAGTTTGAAGTTGGTTGATCAATTGATTCACAATGGATCGCACCTCCTTATATATCTTGAGTTTTGCNATTTACATTAGAATTCCTCAAACAATCCAGCTTACTAACTTCATCGTGCAATTGCCAATAGCACAGTTTAAAACCTTGATTGAGCTACACAAACTTGTTATATCCCTTTTTAATCTGGATATTTTTAAAGTTAAAAGCCGGAAACTTGAACAAAGATTTAAGCTCTTTTTCTAATTATTAATAGGTTAACTTTTTGCCATATTACATCTACTGCTACTGAGCAAATTGCTTGTCAATACAGACCGGAAAAAGATGGAAATGTTGAATACTACAAAGCATAGACCAGCTTTAATGCTTATCGGTTGTCTACTCTGCTGCTTAAGGCGACAGATACAAGCGATCGCTAGGTAGTCTGCAAATACAAAAAATCAGCTTGAATGTAAGTTTGTCAAGAAATTGCTTGTTGCCGAATAAAGTATTGGCGATCGCGTTGTTCTAGTACCCCTTGCTTAATCAAGGAGCGCAGGATATCTATCGTTTGCACCCGGCTTAAGCCTATCACTTCTTCAATTTCTATCAGAGTAGCTCCTTCAGCTTGCTGAATGTATTGCTGCACTTTAGATTTAACAGTATCCGCATTCAAGGCAGGCACTTTCTTAGTCATCGTATTGGCGGAAGGACGAAAACCAGCGCCTTTAATTGCAGAACGGGAGATTGACCATTTTGGAACTGTTGCAACTAATTTCTCTTCTTTAGCAGGAGGGGGNGAAACTGCTTGTTCTTGACTGTAATCGCCCCAAACACTGTTATGTAAGATTTCTCGGAAATTTTGCAAGTTTTGGAATAATGCCTGAGCCTTTGCTGAACGCTGTTGGCGGTATTCTTGCTGGCGTTGCGAGACATCTGTTTTTATTTGCAATATTTCCAATTGCCGCTCGACGATCTCTTGCTGAAATTGCTGCTGTTGTAACTTTCTGTTGTTGTCAAGCGTGGTAACAAAACTGCTCAATTCTTGATGAAGCACATCTGCTTGCAGCTGAAATTCTTGTTGAGTTAGCTGTTTCCACTGCTTAACTTGTTGACGGCGTTCAGCAGTTATTTGCAATCGCTGCGATCGCTCTTGTTCCCATAAATTCTTGAGAGCCATCAGATGATATCTCCTATTTTGTTAACTAGAAATATAGCAATCAGATTTAATTTCTGAATCACTCGTAAAGGTAAGAGACTCTTTACTGGAAAGAAGGAATAAAGGTGTACTGAGTTTTGTTCAAAAATCAAATATGAGTCCTATATTAAATAGGCTGTTACGCATTTAATTTGTACATTTAACTAATGATTGTTAACCGTTAAGAGTTAACTGTCAACAATCATCAGTCAACGACCATCAAGAGTGTTTATATACTTTAGACGCGCATCAGCTTAGAAGCCATAAAGACTCGCTTTTTCTAATGTGGTGTTAAGCAGCAGATGGAACAGCAGCCTGAGATGTTAAACCAACTGCCTCGGCATATCTTAAGTAAGTTTCAACTGAAGCAATCACAATCCGAGCTTCTATTGATAGCAGTTCAATACCAACTAAAGAAACACGTACCCAAGCATCAACTACAATTCCTTTGTCCAAAATGCGGTCAATAACTTCAGCCAGACTTGAAGATGAGTTAACTTTTTCAACAGCCATTTTCTTTTACTCTCACAACTCTAATTATTGATTTCATCCTGCTCTGATTGAGCAGTAGGTAAAACTTACACAATGTGTTTTATTCTTCCTGGGTTTAGTGTTCCCAAAAATATAAGATAAATATAAGAAAATAAAAAAAATAAAGAAAAAATTATCTCATCTTTATTTTTTCTGGGAAAGTTTTAAATATTATTTTTTATGAATTTATATGAGAGTATTTTCTAGAAAATGATAGGGTGGCAGAGGTTCGCTCAGTGCCAATTGCCAGTGTGAGCATTGTACCTGCCAGAGTGAAAACTGCTGCGTACTGAGCGTTGAATCGTTACGCTGTGCCAAAAAGTGGATTTGCCGCACATCTGACTGTCGAGTTTCACAGATAACATTTGTATATGTTTTGAGAATTAACTGGCTCAAGAGTTCCCACTGTTGGCATTGTTGTGTTTGAAATGCTTGCTGTGTTTGGTAGCGTTGTTTTTTAGCCAATAAATAGGCTTTTCCCTTAGCATCAATAGTTTCAGAATCGTCAACCAAATTACAGGGTGTCATTTTTAAAGTGTACTCAACTTTGTCTGCTAGCTGAGTTAGGGCTTCTAGATATTGCTCTTGGTGCTTTTCTAGATGATTTAGCAGTTTTTCTTGCGAGGTAAAACCCCTCCCAAAGCGTAGGGGAAGAAGGGGAGTTTGTTGAAAAAGTTCTCGAATCACGCGATCGTGGTTTAATACAGCTTGAAGTAAACGCTCATCCGTTGCCTGTATTGCCTCCAGTGAGATTTCCGACTCTACGATCGCACCTAAACCAGAAGAGTAAACTAGTTCAATATTCCTTTCCATCCCTAAAGGTAGAACAAGTGGTGATGCGGTGGGGACTAAAAGAGCATAGGCGTATATTGACATAAGTAAAACGGCGTAAATATTTGTAGTTGGGATGAGGCAGGAGGCAGGAGGCAGGGGGCAGGGGGCAGGAGGAAGAGGTAAGAATTTTTATGCTTAATTGTGCCAAAAATAAGTATTAATATTTACTACAAAAAACGTAGAAGTTCAGAGCGGAAGCTACTTAAGTAGAACGATGCAAATAAACAGAACTATGTAACTAAAAGTAAATTTAACTAAAACCCTCTTCTCTTGTCCCTCCTGCCCTCTGCCTCCTGCCTTCTATTGAGATTGATGCTGGTTGGCAAGCATTTGATATGTAACTTGGAAATCATCATTTGTAATCTGAATCAAGCTGGAGTCACTCAATCCCTGGGCGCGGTATCGACGAATTGCGCTTAAAGCAGCTTGATTGCTCAATAAAGCCAAGTCTGCACCATTCCAACCCTCGGTAACTGTTGCCCAGGTTTCTAAATCGACATCAACCAAGGGACGATCTAGATTGTGAACTTGTAAAATAGCTAATCGACTGGCTCGATCTGGTAGATCGATTTTGATTTGTAAGTCCAATCTTCCGGCTCTGAGCAAGGCAGGATCGATCGCTTCTGGACGATTGGTTGCTCCTACTAACAATACTTTCGGGCATTCATGCAACCCATCTAGTTCGGTGAGCAGTTGACCGACAACGCGATCGCTAACTCCAGAATCACCAGTGAATCTTCCCCTTGCTGGTGCTAAGGTATCAATTTCATCTATAAACACAACGCAAGGAGCTGCTTGCCGAGCTTTGCGAAAGAGTTCTCTGACTGCTTGTTCTGCTGCTCCTACCCATCGGCTGAGTAATTCCGGGCCATTCACAGCTATAAAGTTGGCTCTTGCTTGGGAAGCGATCGCTTTTGCAAGTAATGTTTTTCCCGTTCCCGGCGGCCCCCACAACAGAATTCCACGAGGAGGCTTGGCTTTGGTTTGCTCGTATAGTTCGGGATAAAGGAGTGCGCCTTCAACAGATTCTTGAAGTTTTTGTTTAACATTATCCAAACCACCAATGTCATCCCAACTGACACTCGGTACTTCAATTGCTACATCCCTGAGAACTGAGGGTTTTATCTCCTTAATTGCTTCCAGAAAATCCTGCTGGATGATAGTCATGTTCTCAGGAATGGCACTGTTGAGCGAGGGGACTTGACGACGCAGGGCAATGTAGGCTGCTTTCTGACAAAGAGCTTTGATATCAGCACCGACAAAACCGACAGCCAAATCGGCGATCGCTCCTAAATTAACCGAAGTCTCCAAGGGCATAGCACTTGTCAAAATCGTCAGAATTTCCAATCGTCCATCGCGATCGGGAACCCGAAAATGAACTTCGCGATCGAAGCGTCCCGGACGACGCAACGCCGGATCGAGATAATCGGGACGATTTGTTGCCGCTAATACAATTACACCCTCGGTTTTGGCAAACCCATCCATTAACCCAAGCAACTGCGCCACTAGTCTTTTTTCAACTTCGCCTTCCACTTGGCTGCGATCTGGGGCGAGACTGTCAATTTCGTCAATAAATATCAAGCAGGGAGCAGAACGAGTTGCTTTCTCAAAAATACTTCGCAAACGAGCTTCTGCTTCCCCGTAATACTTGCTCATCACCTCTGGGCCATTGATGGCAATGTAGTTTAACTCTAACTCTTCTGCCAAAACACGGGCTGTTAAAGTTTTTCCTGTACCGGGCGGGCCAACTAGCAAAACCCCACGCGGAGGCTCTAAACCTAATTTTGCCAATAAATCTGGACGTTTAAGGGGAATTTCAACTAATTCTCTGATTTCCTTGAGAACATCACCCAAGCCGCCGATACCTTGCCAAGAAGCTTTTGAGTTCTTGTTAGCTGATGGGGTGGTGACATCATCAACATTATCCATTGGTGTAGCTGCATCGGTGGAATTGGATCTGACTCGGCTGGAACTAGTTTTTCTCGGAATATTGCCTTGCCGGGGAATACTACTGAGATTATGAGACCGAATTTCAATAGAAGTTTTTAACTCCCCTTTCTCTACTTTTTCTTCTAAAGCTTTGGCAAGTTCTAATAGCTGTTCAAATCCTTTAAATATGTCGTCCATTGATTTTACTTAAATAAAAGGTAGAGAAAAAATTAATTTACAATTTAATTTCAACAAAAATAAAAATTTCAATAGACTTCTTGCACGAATGAATGTTGGAAAATAAGAATCTTATGCCTCATGCAAAGGCGCAAATTAAAGAGAAATCACTTTCGTAATCTACTGAAGTAATGAGTACTGCACTTTCTAAATTGGGTAAACCTCTGCGTAACTTTGCGCTAGACTCTGCGCCCCTTTGCGTTTAAAAACATTCCTTTTGTACCTCACTTAACTTGGAATCACTATAATAGCCATAATCTGATCCATGCAAGAGGTCTAAGAATCTTTGATTTTCAGTTTATATTGCTGTTCAGTTGGAAATCAATAATCGAAGACGAGCAAAGTTATACGGGGCAGTGAAATTGTTGTACCGAATTCGCAAACGGTTTTCAAATTGACGATCGAGTGCTTCAACGTGTTCGCTAAATTGCGATTCTGCTTCCCAAGGAATTAAGTAGGCTGCATTGTAGATCATTGTGTCCATTTGGGGAGTATTTTCCACCATATCGACAGCAATGGAGTTGAGCGTGCCTTGAAATACATCTATGATGCCTTGCTTGCGATCGCTCATTCCCTGTTCGATGGCTTGCCCTATTTGGATAGCTTGCTCCATACTCAAGGGTTGACCCACTAGCTTATCCCTTTGAGTTTTGAGATTTGGATTTTCTGCTAACAATCCCTGAATTTCTGCCTCAGTATCCCAAAAAACTTTGACACTAACTTCTCGACAACCCGATAACTTCGCAAGCAATTGCGTCAATTCTTCTTGATGAGGACGAATTAATTGCTCTGAAACCGTTTCCCAGCTTGAAATCAAAAGTCCAAATTGCATGGGTAGTAAATTGCGATCGCCTCCTTGCATGATCTCCTCAAGGACTTTCTCATGACTTAGCAGGTTACGACGGCTTGCCAAATAACGCTCTTGCTGTGCTTCGGAGTAGATGACTGCAAAACCATCCAAAATTTTAATTTGTACAGGTTGCCGATCTATGCCCTGTAAATTTAAATTTTGTGGAGCAGGCAAGGTCAAAATTCCATAAATGTAAAAGCCATAACTCATAAGAATGTCTTACCAAGAATAATTTAGATAAAAAAGTTACAGGGGTTTAGAAGTGAGTACTAGTCTTAACTTGGCATGAACTAAGCTTAACTGAGCCAGTCCTAAGTCCAAGTCACCTTCAACCACAACACCCGTATTTAATAGGCGATCGAGAAGTTCTAAAATAGAAGGCTGACTAGAGGTTTCACCGGGGTAGTATCCTCCAGATTGGGGAAGTAAATTTCCCATTTCACCCAAGTTAATATTTAGATCGGCTGGATCAATATCAAATATCTCGCAAAGCTGAACAACCTGCTGTTCAAGCTTTTGCAGGCTTTCGGCAGCTCGATCTAACTCATTGTCGCTGAGGTTGCCAGCATCCATTCGCCGAATAACTTGAGCTTCCATGAGTTGGCGTATCAGTTCAACAACCGTCAGTAATAACGGCGCTAAACCTGAATCGGAACCTTTTGATTTGCTAATCGCCTGCATTCTGATGATTAATAGGATTGAGTGCTTTGAGCGATCGCAGTTCTGTTTCTAGACTGGCAACACGCTCTTGAAGTTGTTGATTAGTTGTTAATAAGGAACGAGCTTGACTATTAAGATAGGGGTCGCTCTCCCACCAGTTAATTCCAATTTCTTTGGCTTTATCAACAGAAGAAATCAACAAACGAATCCGAATGTTTAGCAGTTCTGTGGAGCCTACGGAAATAGAAATATCTCCTGCTATCACAATGCCTTTATCCAGAACCCGTTCGAGAATATCTGCCAAAGTAGAACCCTGAGTTGATGTGGTGATAGCTCCCCGGTTAGTATTAGTACTCATTTGTTTATTAAATGACCAGAATCAAAAGCAACTGTTTGTGAGATGTTAGGCGACTCGGCATTGCCCTGCATTTGTACTAATACTCCCTGTTCTCTGAGAGACTTGAGTGCAGCCACAATTTGACTGCGATCGATCCCTAACTCTACTGCCAATTCAGAGAAACGCCTTCCTGGAGAATTGCACAGGTAGTTGTAGACCTCATGCTCGTAAGGTACTCGTTGTTCCAATACAATCTGATTTTGGCTGTCTGGTATTGTCTCAGTTGGCTGAGATTGAGTTTTTATACGATGATAAAATTCACTTAAAACCTCTTCCAGTAGGCGAGTTGCTTCCATAAGAGGTTGATTCGTGCGAGAAAGCAGGATATCGGCACAAATATCTTGGAAGCTAGGATCTCCAGGGTTTACGGAAATTTCGTGTTCGTGGCAGATTTTGGCAATCATCAGACAGGAACGCAATCCACCGCCCTGTCCAGAACCAGATCGACTCCAAAACGTCCGTACTAAGCGGACAATTACTTCTGCTTTCTCAGAATCTATACCTGTTTTATGAACTACAATTTCCTGCTGACTCAGTTCATCAGGTGTAGGCATATCGATGGTAATAACACGATCCATCAAAGCATCCTGAGTTGCATGAACTCCACAATACTCTTGAGGATTTGATGTTAAAATTGCCCGAAACTTAGGATGAACCCGGATATACTCGGCTCGCTGTTGGTTTGTTGGCAATACCAACAACCTCTCCTCAAGTACCGAGAGTAAAACGTTATTTACCTCCGGGTGCGATCGATTGAATTCGTCGTAAACCAGCGTAAATCCTTCTTTACAAGCTAGGGTTAATCGGGCATCAACCCAGTGTTGTCGAAGTTCATCTTCAACTTTCACAACGCTGTGGATGAAGTTATCAACAACCTTTTTGCGGGTATAACCTAATTGATTACCAATCAAGTCTGAGGTTTTAAACTCATCATCTCCAAATAAGAGGATGATCGGCTGGTTGAGCAAATCAGCTAGATGCATTGCCAGAGTAGTTTTTCCGACTCCGGCCGCACCACGTAAATGTACTGAAAAACCCGACTGTAGATAGCGCAAAGCACGTTGAGCGATGCGTTGAACAGCAGGGGTATTGACAAATCGTTGGGGAGATGCATTTAATACTGTTGTCAAGCTCTAAGTACCTCGTAAGTAATAATTTTATGTAAAAGTAATTTTTTGCACATCGGAAATATAAAATACAGATGTCAAGAAGCCTTAACTGAACTCAAATCCAACCCATTTTGGCATCAACATAAGACTAAGTAATGTTTTATATAATGTCATCAGCAAGATTACGGTCTTGTGAGACAGCTGTAACAAATCTACACAAGTGTAAATTAATATGGTTCTGCGCTTCTTACTACTACCGATTACTGGCCCATTAATGGGGGTAACGTGGCTTGGGGAAAAAATTTTAGAACAAGCCAATACTGAAATTGATGATAAAGAAAATCTCAGCAAGCAGCTTCTTACACTCCAACTTGCTTTTGATATGGGAGAACTTTCTGAAGAAGAGTTTGAAATTCAGGAAGAAGCTCTTTTATTAGCAATTCTGGAAGCAGAAAAGCAGGAAACAGAGGATAGGGAATAAGGTGTTGCATAAATGCAGGATGATTTGTCTCACGCAGAAGCGCTCCAGACGCAGATAAGCTGTTGTGTTTTTAATTTGCACATTGAGACAGCAGGGGAGCAGAGGGGCAGAGGAGAGGGTTTACAGGTTTTACCTAAAAGATTATGAGGCAACTTGTAGGCGCGACAGCTTAGGATAAGGAGTTTTAAATTTCAATACGTACAATTTCATCCCTAGAACGCCAGGAAAAGAGTCATTTCCCGATATTTTCACTGATACATAAATTGTATTGACGTTGTATATACAATGTTCTATATTAGATATTAAGCATTACCGAAGTAAGGTTGCAAGCTTACTTCGGTAATGCTTATATGACACATATACATGGAAGATACCTAATGGTTGCCCGTTCTAAAATGGATAATCTTGGTCGTAACCAAGTAATTAATATTAGAGTTCAAGAACAACAACGGGATTTAATTGACAATGCGGCTTCGATTCTTGGTAAAAGCCGTTCTGACTTTATGTTAGAGGTAGCCTGTAGAGAAGCTGAAAAAGTCATCTGTGACAAAACCTTCTTTGCATTAGATGAGGAAAAATATCAAGAATTCCTTGCTATTTTGGAGTCACCACCTAAAGCGAATGAAGAAATTCGTAAACTCTTAACTACTAAATCGCCTTGGGATTGATGACAAACCAAACGAAAATGATTAATGCTCCTCAGCCTGTTACTAAAGACCATGATGTATCAGAGTTTGAATCTAAATCAGAAGCCTTGAATAGCTGGCTGAAGGAGAGAGCTTTGAAAAGTGAGGGAGATGCAGCCAGAACATTTGTAGTAACAGTTGAAAATAAAGTAATAGGCTATTACTGTTTAGCAACGGCTTCTGTAACTCATTTAGCAGCTGTTAGCAAAGCTAAACGGAATGCACCAGACTCTATACCGTGTATGCTTATTGGTAGGCTAGCTGTAGATACCAAATGGGAAGGACAAGGTATAGGGTCTGGTTTATTAAAAGATGCTATTAAACGCATTTTATCAGTATCTCAAATAGCTGGTGTTAGATGTATTTTGGTTCACGCTAAAGATGAAGAAGCCCAAAAATTTTATTTAAAACGTGGTTTTCAAGCATCACCAATAGAACCATTAACACTAATGATGACTTTAAAAGATATTCGAGCAAGCATTGTAGATTAACCTACACTACCACTCTATATAACTAGCCGTTCCATAATATTCATAAGAGCGATCGTACTTCTGTTACTACGATAGCAAAGCTATTAATGAAAATGATAATCGTAGTAGGGTATGGAAGAACTTATCATTTCTAATTAGAGGTGAGTTAATTGCAACAAAAGGAGAGTAATGATGAAAAAAGTAGCGGTGTTTGGCAATGCTGGAGGCGGTAAATCAACTTTGAGCAAAAGATTATCCCAAATCACTGGTTTACCACTTCACGTCCTGGATAAAATTAAATATCAATCAGGAGGTGTAGAGGTTCCCCAGGAAGACTATAAGCGCACTCATCAGCAAATCTTATCAACTGACCGATGGATTATTGACGGGTTTGGTTGCATGGAAACTCTTTGGCTACGACTGAACGAGGCAGATACTCTAGTTTATGTGGATCTACCACTATATCTGCATGGATGGTGGGTAACTAAACGATTCATCACAGGTTACTTAAAACCGCCAGACGGCTGGCCTCAAGACAGCCCAATATTGAAGAGTTCCCTCAATAGTTACCGCGTGCTTTGGTTATGCCACAAATATTTGACTCCAAGATATCGTGAATATGTCGCGCAAGCTCAAAGCACTAAAAATGTCTACCACCTACGCTCGCCTCAAGAAATCTCAGAATTTTTTGAATTAGTAAAAAACGAGACTAACTTTAAAGATGGTCTATCAGTCTAAATTAAAGTACTATTTTGGCAAGATGGGGTTAGGGTGTGGGGTGTAAGGAAAAATCAAGAAAAGTAAATATGAGTACCGACACAAATAAATCTCTTCCTCGCTACACCCAACACCCAAAAGCGTTATAGATAATGGGTTTGCCGTTAGCTTAGTGCTATTCGGATTAGAGACTATTAACTAATGATGACCCTTACTAGTTAACTTTATTTGTACCGACTTACTAGTATTCCAATGTTAAGGTTTTGAATTTTGGTGTCTTGTCCTCCAAGTCAGTCTTTGCTTGCTGATGGGTAATGTCCTCTTCAGCAATTATTTGACTGTTTAAAATAGCAAGACGCTGCTGAATCTGAGATTGGCGTGCTTCGAGTTTCTTTAGTTCCTCCTCTAAACGCTCTTTTTCAAGCATTATTTTGTAAGCATTTAAGTAAACTGTTGCTTGCGAACGTTGAGGAGGCATGGTGCTAAGTTTGGCTTGAATTTGTCCACGTTTTGGAGTGCGGTGCATAATAAATTTCTCTTTGGGTATGAAAGTATTTAGTTTAATTAGCTGTTAAAATAAACAGCCGACTGCTGCTTGGATGCGTTCTAAAGGCTGAACTGAGCGAGGAAGCATTGGTAAGCGAACCATTGTCAAACCTGGAAAATCGCAATTAATGGTAATGGTTGCTGTAGAAGTAAAGCGGTTTAGAACAAGGTAATTCTGGCTCACACCTATTTCTTGCATAGATTTGAACAGGCGTTGTTGTTCGGCAAGTACACTAGCCTGGTTAAGCGTAACCCCAATGAACTCTGCTTGCTGTGGGTCTTTTAGCACTTTTTGGGCTTTGACTACGCGCTGTCGCAAAGTTCGTAAACGCCCCATAAACTCTGTACGACCAAGGACATTCTGATACTTGATCCAGAGTTTGAAAATCCAAGCTAGCCAGTCTGCTAGTGCATTTGGCATTTCTAGAAAACGTAGAAGATGACCTGTAGGAGCAGTGTCTAAAATAATCAAGTCTTCTTCTTGTTGCTCTAGCAATTCCATTACTGTTAACAGAGAAAGCATTTCATCAATCCCTGGTAAAGCTTGACCGACTATTTTGCGCCAAGCAGCAGGAGCATAAGCCATTTCAATAGTTTCGCTTGTTTGGGTTTCGCCACTCATCATTTCGGCCAGTTCCCACAGGTAATCGGCTCTGAATTGATCGACAATGCGATCGCTATCCACTTCCTGACCTCGAAGATTGGCAGTTATTTGATATGGTTCGTGTCCAAAACTCAGACCAAAGGCATCACCCAAGGAGTGTGCTGGATCGATGGAAACCATGCGAATTTTGCGATCGCAATGTTTTTGAGCCATCGCCCAACCAATGGCAGCTGCTACTGTGGTCTTGCCTACTCCACCCTTACCGCCAATTAGTAACAGGCGACGACCTTGGGTGAGAAAATCTCCAAAGCTAGGAGGAATTTTTTCAGGCCATTGAATTGGGAGTAGATCGAAAAGAGATAGCGGTTCCAGCTGAGGAATATGGATTTGGTTGATGAGATGGCAGAGGGCTACAATTCCCAAAGGCTCCTCATCTTGCTGTGGCACAATAAACATCGGCTTTTCGTTAGCAAGATCCGTATACTGGCTGATAAGCGGTTGTTGTTCTTGGTAACGATCGCGGTCAGTCGCACTGGCAAGGACTTGGTTAACAAACAATCCTCCGCAAGGAACCTGCATGGTTTGTAAGGCTTCTAGAAATCGTTTTGACTCCAACCAACTCATTGGTTCGGCGATCGCAACTAACAAACAAGCTGTATGCTTAGGATCTTGAAGGAGACGGCGACCTTGGGAAAGTTCAGCTTTCAGGGTTTGCAAAAATTCGTCAGCGCGATCGGGTGTGTAACTCCCAGCAAAGGTCTTGCTAATATACCGATGCTTTTCTTGAAACAGTTCCAGAGAATGAAGGAAAGTGTCTAAAAAATCCATCAATCCAAACAAGTTGAGAGTATGACCGCTAGGAGCCATATCTACTACTACTCGATCTACCTGCTGCTCCTGAAAAAGGCGTTGGATTTCTAACAAGCCCATCAACTCGTCCAGTCCAGGCCAATTTAAATCCCAAACTGGCAGCAAGTCTTCTCCTTCAACAAAACTACCCCGCTCCACTAACAGTTCTAACACCTGACCATAACGTTCTTTAAAGTCTTGTAGCAGACGCTTTGCATCCAACGCCCTTACTCGTAGATTGGGTAGTTCTGCTATGGGACGAGGAATGTCATCAACGCTAACTTGTAAGACATCTCCAAGAGAGTGAGCCGGATCGGTTGAGATTAAAAGAATTTGCTCATTGGCAAATTTCTGCGCCCAACGACATGCAAAGGTGCAGGAGATTGTCGTTTTTCCGACTCCACCTTTGCCGCTAAACATAGCAAGGTGTAGGTTATCAAAAAGTTCCATCCCGTTTGTCATTTCCGGCGTTTTAGGATAAAGTTACTACATATTTTTAAAGTTTGTTTAAGTAATTTCCCGGAATAAAGGTATTTAAAACCGAATTTAGGGACTTTAGACCCTTTTGGCAGAGAGCAAGAATTGTATTTTCTTCCTCCTGCCTCACTTCGACTACGCTCAGTGACCACCTGCCTTCTGCATTTCTTCGCTAATTAATTTTGTTGAGTTACTTACAAAGATTAGCCGAGGAACTATAACTGAGGTAAAGATTTAGCCAGAGATGTCCAAAGGTAAGGAGATAAGATGGTTAACAGTTCTCAAGGCGATATAAATATTGGGTGTAATGTCCAAGGTATTTCTGAATACGACTTTTTTTCTGACAGTAATTTTGAGGAAATTCATTGTCGTCCACTTAAAACAGACTCTCCTTACTTAGGATTAAAAACTTTTGAAATTAAAGATAAAGATAAATTTTTTGGTCGGGAGAAGTGGATTGCTAATCTAGGCGATCGCTTAAAAAAAGATAATGTACTCTTGCTTTTAGGAGCATCAGAGAGTGGCAAATCATCATTGATTCGGGCAGGTTTAATTCCTTATTTGGGATTTTATAAAAAATCATTAATTAATATAAGTTTTCACCCAAATGAAAATCCTTTTAAATCTCTTTATCAGTGTCTTGCTTCTACTTATGGCAAAAAATCGCCACTAGCGGATATTGCTAAAGAAATAAGAGAAAATACCCTAATTAAAATTGTCACATTCCTCAAACAAGATTATCAGTGCATTCTGATTTTTATTGACCGATTTGAAGAACTGTTTACGAAAACTCAAAAGCCGGAACGTGATAAATTTGTTGCTAGTCTCTTTCAACTGTTCCAGCAGCAGGATAGCTCTGTCAAAATTGTTTTAACAATGCGGTCTGATTTTTTGGATAAATTTAGTGAGTATCCCCAACTTGCAAAGATCCACGATCGCTATAGTCGTATACTCACTAGAATGAGCGATGGAGAATTAAAGTTAGCGATCGCTGAACCTGCTGCTAGACATGGCGTTACCTTTGAACAAGGATTAGTTGAGCAAATTATTCATGATTTTCACCAACAAAATGATTATTTACCACTTCTGGCATACACCTTAGATATGCTGTGGGCAAGAGAAGATATTGCAAACGGGGTTTTGAAGATAAAGACTTATCAAGAACTAAAAGAGCAAACGTTTGGTTATTTAGACGAACAAGCTAATCAATTTATTAATGCTAGTGTTGGATGGCACGATCGCCATTTGAGAGAAAAGGAACAAGAGATTCAAAAGTTACACCTTGCACTGACTGAATTAAAACTGCGCGAACAATCCGCCAGGGTTTTGAATTTACTTCCTGTTCAACCGCTAGAAGGTTTGGTGCTGGCAATTCAAACAATGGGTGAGAATCTAGAAAAATACCCAAACCAGCTTCTAGCTCCTGTTTTGGGAAGCTTAAAGCAAGCAATGAACACACCGACAGAGACGAATAGCTTACGCGAACACGAGCAAGAGGTTAATTGTGTAGCCTTTAGTCCTGATGGCAAGTTTATTGCTAGTGGCAGTAGCGATTCTACGGTGTGCTTGTGGAATATCATGGGCAATCCTACTGCTAAATTTTTGTTGGGACACAAGCAAGAGGTGAATTGTCTAGCCTTTAGTCGTGATGGCAAGTTTCTTGTTAGTGGCAGTATTGACGGAATTTTGTGTTTATGGGATCTAGAAGGTAATCTCATTAATCAACCGTGGCAGGGACATGAGGAAGGAGTTATTTCTGTCGCCTTTAGCCCAAATAGCGAGCATATTATCAGTGTTGGTTTTGACGGAACAGTGTGTTTGTGGGATTTACAAGGTAACGCCATTACTCAACCTTGGCGCGGACATAAGGAAGGAGTTATTTCTGTCGCCTTTAGCCCAAATGGCAATCGCATTATCAGTGTTGGTTTTGACGGAACGGTGTGTTTGTGGGATTTACAAGGTAACGCCATTACTCAACCCTGGCACAAACATGAGGCGAAAATTATTTGCGTCGCCTTTAGCCCCGATCGCAAGTTGATTGTCAGTGGTAGCAGTGATTGTACAGTGCGGTTATGGGACATCCAAGGTAATCCCATCGGTCAACCTTGGCATGGACATGAAGGACATGTAAATTCTGTAGCGTTTAGCCCTGATGGCAATTTTATTATTAGTGGTAGCTGCGATCGCACAATCCGCTTATGGAATATCAATGGCAACCCCATGACTCAACCTTGGCGCGGACATGAAGGACAGGTTAATTCCCTAGCCTTTAGCCCCGATGGCAAGTTGATTATCAGTGGTGGCGATCGCACAGTGCGTTTGTGGGAGCTAGATCAAATACTACAAGATCGGGTCATCGCGCGATCGCAGCGCAAATATGAGAATTGGGTCAATTCTGTTGCCTTTAGCCCTGATGGTCAGTGGATTGTCAGTGCCAGCAATGATTCTACAGTGCGCTTGTGGGATATGAAAGGCAACCCCATTGGTCAACCTTGGCGCGGACATGAAAAAGAAGTTAATTCTGTCGCCTTTAGCCCTGATGGTAAGTGGATTGTCAGTGCCAGCAATGATTTGACAGTGCGCTTGTGGGATATGAAAGGCAACCCCATTGGTCAACCTTGGCAGGGACATGAAAAAGAAGTTAATTCTGTCGCCTTTAGTCCTGATGGTCAGTGGATTATCAGTGCTAGCAATGATTCGACAGTGCGCTTATGGGATGTGAAAGGCAACCCCATTGGTCAACCTTGGCACGGGCATGAAAAAGAAGTCAATTCTGTTGCCTTTAGCCCTGATGGTCAGTGGATTATCAGTGCTAGCAATGATTCGACAGTGCGCTTATGGGATATGAAAGGCAACCCCATTGGTCAACCTTGGCACGGGCATGAAAAAGAAGTCAATTCTGTCGCCTTTAGCCCTGATGGTCAGTGGATTATTAGTGCCAGCAATGATTCGACAATCCGCTTGTGGGATATTCACGGCAACCCCATTGGTCAACCTTGGCACGGGCATGAAAAAGAAGTTAATTCTGTCGCTTTTAGCCCTGATGGTCAGTGGATTGTCAGTGCCAGCAATGATTTGACAGTGCGCTTATGGGATATTCACGGCAACCCCATTGGTCAACCTTGGCACGGACATGAGTATTGGGTAAATTCCGCAGCTTTTAGCCCTGATGGTAAATTGATTGTCAGTGGTAGTCTTGATGGAACAGTCCGCTTGTGGCAATGTGGGTGGCAAGAATGGTTGCAAGTTTGCTGCAACAGGTTACATTATCATCCCGTCTTTCAAAATCCTGAAAATGGCAGTGATGTAGAAATTGCCCACAAAACTTGTCAAAAATATGTATGGAATCCACAATTCCCTAAACAGTTGAACAACCAAGGTGCAGCAAAGCTAAAAGAGAAAACTTTTTCAGCAGCTTTGGAGGACTTTAACCAAGTAGTTCAAGTTAATTTCACATCGCACTGGAAACATCGTCTTGCTTGGCAATCAGTACCCACAGAGAACCAATAATTCGGACTACGGTTTGTTTAACTGTACTAGCGGGTTGACTGGGGGTGATTTACTAATTTCATACTTCAAGTGCCTATCCGCCAACAAGCTCCTGAATGCGTCGTCAAAGTATAGACTGTTAAGAGTTCCCTGCCCCTCTGCCTACACAGCGATGGGATCTTTTTTGATGGAAGTCCCTTATGCGTAGGCATAGCCCAAAGTAAGTATCACCTGTTCAAAAATTATGTTTCCAATGCCAATTTTCAGCAACATTTTAAGTATAATTGCTTATTGATAAATTATCTCCGACATTAAAATCTTACGAATAGGTTCAAATAAATCAGCATAGAGGAAAAAGTTATGGCTTTGAGCGTCACACTAGAGATCGGCAATGATGTTGCTAAAATCACTTTGTCTGGAGAATTAGATGCAATGACTGCATCCGTTTTCAAGACAGAGGTAGAGAAAGCAGCAGTTGAGAATCCAAAACACCTCGTGTTGTTGATGCAAGACTTAGAATATATGGCCAGTGCGGGTCTGCGGGTACTCATTTTTGCTAAACAAACAATAGATGCTAATGCAAATATTTACATAGTTGCTCCACAAGAAATGGTCTTGGAAACACTCAAAAAAACTGGACTTGACCAAAGCCTGCTTATAGTGGATGAATATGATGCTGCTTCCTGAGAAACTCAACTAGTCACTACCAAAAAAACAAATTTACGTTGGTAGAAACTCTAATCTGCACAAGCATCAACTAGGTAGGCAATAGCATCGTCTGCAAGTGCCGCGATCGTTTCTGGACTGAGTGAAGGCTCAGAAAATAGAAAATTCAAAAACATATTTTTCTGAAACCTTAATGCCTCAACCACAAAAACACCTGGAAACACTGATGCTGAAGCTACAGCATTAATTTCTTCGAGTTCAAATACGCCATAGTGATGAGAAATGTTAACTAAACCAAGCTTAGTGACTCCAACAGTAGCCAGTACTTGATTTAGGAGCATTCCCTTCGTTGCCACTGCCAGTCCAGATGCTAGCATCATACTAAATAGATCGTTGCGCTGGATATTCGTAGCGATTTGCTGTTTCACATCGCGTGCTAAATCCCAAAAGGACATACTTGGTTTTAAGGTGTGAAATGTCAAAGTGGATGAAGCTAAAGACCCCATCTGCTCATCACTAATTACTGGTTGGATGCGGCGACGCAGGTCTGCAAATGACTGACAACTCAAACAGATATCTCGCTTTTTTCCACCTGTTATTTTATTCGCGGCTGCAAGCATCATGGCAGCACACAAAGCACTCTGTTCGCTCGCTTTCTCCTTTCTGTAAACTTCATTGAACCGTTGGGTGAAAGTTTCATCAAGCTGGCGATAAACCACGTTAGCACGACGTAATTCCGGTGTTTGATACTGCTCAAAACCTAAAGTTTCGGGACGATGGGCGATATATTGGCTGACAAGCCGCAACAGACAATCAATCGTATTTACCACACCACCGTATCCTTGCATTGAGGCAGGGAAAAGCTTTGGCAATGCAGGCAGCACAGGCAAACGCGCCACTGTTTCAACAGATTGTCCCGCTGCTATCTTTTGACAGTACGTCAAGATATCTGCTTGCAGTCGGATGCAGAATGTGCCATCTGCAACGCCATGATGTAAGGTGACAATCAAAAAGCTGACTGTTGATTCCTTTGGTTCGCCAACAGGCTGAACCAATACAGCACGCATGAGATATTTGTCGCTTTCAATTTTTTGATTTAGTTCTTGCAAAACAATATTTTGCCACTGATTATCATCTTCGCTATGTACTAGTTGCAACGGGATCGTCACGCCTCCCTCTTCAAAGCGTGGGGAATCGGTAGAACCAACGATCCGACAATTTAGACGTGGGTGGCGACGTTGGGTCAAGTCAATTGCCTGTCTGACAATGGCTGCACTCAGGGGTCCTCTAATACGGTTAATGACAACGTTAGTTAATGCGCCCCCAAGCTGATTTGCAATTTCAAACACGCGTTCGTCAGGAGACAGTATTCTATTTACATTCAAAGTGGAAGAATTTATCTGCATTATAAATTACTCAAATACAATGTTAATATGTGGGCAATTGAGTGCTTAAATAGTTGAACCAACGACTGAGAGCGATCGCCCCATCAACTGTTCCTAAAACGTGATCGTCACTTTCGAGCTAGAAATCTATTATTGGTTAAATAGTCTTCTATATTTCTGCCTAGAGACCATTTATCAAGTAAATCTTTAGATTACAAGACGACGCAGTATGTATTCGTGAGAGGTTAAGGTCGAGCCTCTTAAAATGATTTGTTCTTTAATAGATAGTTTTGATTTACGACCTCCTCGCATAACAATAATTTTCACTTTTTTCAATTCTAATAAAGCTTGTTTTTCATGATACAATCACTGTGCATTTAAGATTAATTGTTGTAATTGTTCATACTCCAAACTAATCAAAGGCTTTGTTTTTTAGGATTGTCTTCAATATAATTCAGTATGCCGCTCATATTTCTGTGTAAAAAAACTCTATAGCAGTCCTAAATCATTTGTGAAAGTTATATATCTCTTTCTTCTTTCTTCCCTTTGCGCCCTTCTCTGACGAGACGCTGCGCGAAAGCGTACTTTGCGGTTCGTTTTCTTATTTATAATTTTTCACGAATCAAATAGGATTGCTATATAATCTTCTTCTATAACAGAATGATACTATTTTAGAGATATCTACTGTTTGGACTTTGAACAAAAAGAAGATAGTTCGCAAGTGTTCTTTCCCCTCTGCTCGCTACGAGGCAAAGTTTGTGTAGCGCACCACTAGAATTATGGCGATCGCACATAGCAATAACGCTCAAGATGATGGCTTTGATTTCCAAGTGAATTATCAACTTTAAGCTTGGGGAATTGGCAGTGAACAGAAAAAATCAACAGTCAAAAGGAAATAATAGGTTGGCAAGGCAGTACATTGGCAAGGCAGTTGCGCACTTCTTCTTACAGCGTCTTTGCCAGCAGAAGCAACTGGTGTTTAAAAGTCAGGATGCTGCATTGCCGATTGTGCTTACCCTATGCTTTTGGTTAGGGAGCATTGCTGCCAAACCCGTACTTGGACAATCCATCGTTCCAGCTAATGATGGGACAGGGACAGTTGTGACTCAAGAGGGAAATCGCATTGATATCCAAGGGGGTCAGCTTTCTGGCGATCGGGCGAACCTATTTCACAGCTTGGAGAAATTTGGACTCAATCAGGAGCAGATTGCCAATTTTCTCTCAAATCCCGATATTCACAACATTCTCACACGAGTTGTCGGCGGAGATCCTTCAACCATCAATGGATTGATTCAGGTAACTGGAGGAAATCCCAACTTATTCATCATGAATCCAGCTGGAGTCATCTTTGGGCCGAATGCCCAAATTAACCTTCCGGCTGACTTTACGGTAACGACTGCTACAGCAATTGGCTTTGACAATCGCCTTTGGTTTAATGCAGTCGGTAAAAATGATTACTCAAATTTAAATGGCAATCCCTCTGGGTTTGCCTTTGATTTCGCCAATCCTGGGACTATTATCAATGCTGGTAGTTTGTCAGTTTTAGAAAAACACAATCTGGCTTTAATCGGTGGGAGTATTATCAATACGGCGACATTGAGCGCACCCGGCGGCAATATCACTCTTGCAGCAGTGCCGGGGACAAACCTGATTCGGATCTCTCAAGCGGGAAACCTGCTGAGTTTAGAGCTAGAACTGCCAAGAAATACAACAGAGCAACAGCTAGCAATTAACCCTCTGGATTTGCCAACCCTGTTAACCCAAGGGGCTAAGGGACTAAATCTTGGTGCGATCGCGAATTTAGATGCGGGTACAGTGCAGTTAACACGATCTGGTACAACTATCCCAACTGCCGCAGGAACTACGATCGCTTCTGGAACCCTAGATGTTTCCAATACAGGAGTTATGCAGACAGGTGGTACAGTAAACGTCTTGGGCGATCGCGTCGGATTGATTGGTGCTAACATTAATGCCTCTGGTACAACTGGTGGCGGCATCGTTCGGATTGGGGGAGATTACAAAGGTCAAGGTATCTTGCCCAATGCCTTACAGACGTTTGTTAGTAGTGATTCGGTAATTAATGCTAACGCACTGCTAAACGGTGATGGCGGTCGGGCGATCGTTTGGTCAGATAATAACACTCAGTTCTTTGGTAAGATCGACGCCATCGGGGGGCTTAACAGTGGGAATGGCGGGTTAGTAGAAGTATCTAGCAAAGGATTGCTCTTATTTCAAGGCTTAGTTGATTTGCGTTCGCCTGGGGGGGAAGTCGGCACGCTCCTGCTAGATCCGACTGATATTAACATCAGCAGCGCGATGGATACCGCCAGTATGACCTTTGGTAGTGGAATATTTGCTGACACCACCACAACCTCTTCTAATCTCAACTCGACTACGCTACAAAATCAACTAGCTTTGAGTAATGTTACCGTTTCGACAACATCGGGTTTGGCTGGTAAAGGAGATATTACAGTCAGCAATCCGATCTCATGGAGCAGTGGTTCTGACTTAAAATTAGCTGCCGATCGCAATATCAACATCAATGCCAACATCGGCACAACGGGTACTGGCAATACAAATCTAACGCTAGAAGCTAATAACAGTATTTTTATCAACTCAAATGCCAAGCTAACAGCCAGTGGCGCGGGGAAGTTGGATGTCACCCTCAATGCAGATCGAGACGGTATCAATGGAGGAGCGATCGCCCTCAAAAACGGTGCTGCGATCGATTCTAATGGAGGCAATATAATTCTGGGCGGTAGTAGTAACCCTTTAAATGAGCTAAGCACAAGGAACAGCAGCGAATCCCATTGGAGTCAGCCTTAATGGAGCTACTCTCAATTCTGGTACTGGCAATATTTCGATTAAAGGTCAGGGAAACAATGCTGATGCTAGCGAGCAGAAAGGCATTTTGCTGAATAATAGCAGCATCATGGCCGTAAATGGAGATATCAGCTTAACTGGCATAGGCTACGGGAATGGAAACAACAACAACGGGATTCAGCTTAACAATAGCCTGGTCAACTCTAATGGAACTGGGAGGATTACACTCCAAGGTACTAGTAACGCCAGGGGAGGTAGGGACAACGACGGCATTGAAGTAAACAGTAGCACGATCGCCGCGACTAAAACGGGGACAATTACTCTAGAGGGGATTGCCGGAGTCGGGACTGATATTAGTGAGGGAATATATATCGGTCGCAATTCCAAAGTCCGTTCAGCCAATGGAAATATCAGCCTCATGGGTACTGGCGGTAATGGAGGGGGAAATCGTAACTTCGGCATTTTCCTTGAAGACGGCGCAGAGGTGGAATCGACGGGAACAGGAAATATAAGCTTAGAAGGCGCTAGTAGTAACAGTACAGAAGGAATTAGCATTAAGAACAGTTCCATTAACCCCACTGGAACAGGTAGTGGTACGATCGCCCTCACTGCTGATGAAATGAACTTCCTTGGCTCCACCCAAATCAAAGGTACTGGTATCCTTCAGTTGCAGCCTCGTACTCCTAGCTTAGACATTACCTTGGGTGGCAACATTAACGATGCCCGTTTAAATCTAAATGCCAGTAAATTAAACACCTGGCAAAATGGCTTTTCTCAAATATTTATCGGGCGAGATAACAGCAGTGGTGCAATTACCCTAGCTGGTGATGTGACTTTCAATGATCCGGTTACTTTGCGATCGCCTTTTGGCTTAGGTTCCATTAACACTAGTGGATTTCAACTCACTGGAGCTCGACAATGCCACCCTTAACCTACAAGCCAACCAAAACATTACCACTGGCGATGTGGTAAATCGAGGTCGAGAGATTAGAATAATCAGTACCAATGGCAATATCAATACCAGTGCGGGAACTCTCAACACTAGTTCTACAACTGGGAATGGGGGAGCGATCGCTCTCGAAAGCGGCGATGCCATTTCTACGGGCAACCTGAACAGTTCAGGAGTTAACGGTGGTGCCATCATCGCCAAAGCTGCCACCAATATTACCACTGGTGCAATTGATTCTGGCAGTAGTTTCGGCAAAGGTGGCAATGTCACACTTGACTCCAGCCGTGACATTCAAGCTACCCAGATTAACGCCCAAGGTGGGAAAAACGGTAGAGGTGGTGACATAGATATCACCGCTAGACAATTTTTCCGAGTCACAGACACCTTCACCGACAGCAACAGCAGTCTGGCTAGCATTTCCAGCTTTGGCGGTAACGGTGGGGGAGACATCACGATCCGGCATGGAGGAGGCAGCTTAAATCCGTTTCAGATTGGTAATGCCTCGGTAAATGGTACAGCTGGTGCGATCGTTGGCGGGAAAATCTCTATTATCCCTCCTCCACTTATTAATTTTAATCCCGTCGATCTCACCAATCCATTTGCTCTTACCAAACAACCAGAAGCAACCTTCGCCTCCACACAAGCAACTGACACTAACATGCCAGAACTGGAGGAAGTCTTCACCAAGACCTTTGAGAATCATTTGGGTATCAGCAATGTCCGCATCAAAACCCTAAAAGAAGCCCAGGCTATATTGCGCCGAATTGAACAAGCCACTGGCATTAAACCTGCCCTGATTTATGTCTTGTTTCAACCCCAAACCGAGCAAGACTCCAAATCTCAACAAGACGAGACTGCCAAGCAACCGCAACCTATTTGGGAGTTCCATTCTCAAAGTTTGGAGCAGCGCCGACAGCAAGTACAACCCACTACGCAACAAGCTCAAGATAACTACCAGCTCGAACTAGTGATGGTCACTGCTTCTGGAACACCAATCAGGCGGCAGATTAAGGGAGCGACACGAGAGCAAGTCCTCAAAAACGCTCAAGAATTCCAAGCAGCTATCACTAACATTCAACGCTCTCCCCCTTACCTACCTTTGGCTCAAAAGCTTTATAAGTGGCTGCTTGAACCTTTAGAGAAGGATTTACAAGCTCAAAAAATCACGAATCTTAGCTTTTTGATGGACACGGGTTTACGCTCCCTACCCATCGCCGCCCTGCATGACGGGCAAGGGTTTATTGTGGAAAGATACAGCGTTGGTCTCATGCCCAGCCTATCACTTACTGATACTCGCTATGCGGATGTGAGAAATCAGCAAGTCTTAGCAATGGGAGCCGATCGCTTCCCCGATCAAAAACCCTTACCAGCAGCGTCACTAGAGTTGTCTTTAATCGTCAGTCAATTGTGGACTGGCAAATCTTTCCTCAACGAAAACTTCACCGTGGAAAAGCTCAAACAAGCCCGCGCTTTACAGACGTTTGGTATTGTCCATTTCTCTACCCATGCCAACTTTCAGCCTGGTAATATCAATAAATCCTATATTGAGTTTTGGTATAGCAAATTACTAATTAGCCAATTGCGGCAGTTGAAGTTAAGTCAGCCACCAGTGGAACTATTGGTTTTGAGTGCCTGTCGTACAGCATTAGGGAACCCAGAAGCGGAGTTGGGATTTGCAGGCTTGGCGGTGTTAGCAGGAGTGAAATCAGCGATGGGCAGTCTATGGTCTGTCAACGATGAAAGCACAATGGGACTAATGACAAGTTTCTACGAGAAATTGAAAGAAACTCCGATTAAAGCCGAGGCTCTGCGGCAAGCACAGGTAGCAATGCTCAAGGGTCAGGTGCGACTAGAGAAGGGTCGGTTGGTAACAGCGAGTAAGAGTTTTCCTTTACCGCCAGAGTTAGGACAAATAGGAGACAAAGAATTTGCTCATCCCTACTATTGGAGCGGTTTCACGATCGTCGGCAATCCCTGGTAAGGGACTTCCAGAAAATAAACAATCGAACGATCCAATTTACTGGAATCGTATTTTTCTGTCTCCCCCCTGCACCTACCGTGTACATACAAGTCTTATAAAGTTGTCTAGTAGCGTTTTGATCCCCCCTCCTAACCCCCCTTAAAAAGGGGGGGAATTTTCTNNNAGTCCCCCTTAAAAAGGGGGATTTAGGGGGTTCGGATAACTTGTGTGTACACCGTAGCCTGCACTCTGCCTACACAGCAACGAGATATTTTTTAATTGGAAGTCCCTAAGGGAGTGCATTTTTCAGATACTTCTGAAAAGACTGATACCAATTCACAAAAAATATGATACAGATGCAAACCATAAAACCTATGCTATAGCAGTCGCCAAAGCCGTTAGGACAGTTTGCGGGAAACGCGTCTTCAACAGCGTACTTTGTGATTTTATTGCTGTCCTAAGCTCCCTGTCCGTTGCTATAATTCTCACTTTCTTAATTTTGAATTTTGAATTTTGAATTGGTATAATTTACTGCTTCAAAGATTTACGTTCAATAGAAGTCCTTACGCGGATCATGAATTTACCAAAATCTTTTCTGTTTTTAGCGATCCTTGTTAGCGCACTTTCTCCCACCATTGTCACTTTTGCTAGCTTGCCATCACGGCGATCGCTATCCAACTTGGAGTGGAAAGTCAGTCTCAAATTCCCACCTGTAGATGACCGAGGAGCGCCCTCTCAAACATTGGGTGGAGGAACGCGTGGCTCTTCTTGTATCGATGAGAGAGGAATACCGATAACGCCTTTGATGCCGTCAAAAAATAATTTTGGGAAAACGGTTGCAGCCAATCCAACACTGTATTGGTACATTCCTCAAAATACTGCCCAATCTGGAGAATTGGCTTTGACAGATGAAGCCGGAAATCAAGTTTATCTGACAACTTTTAAACTACCTAGTACTCCTGGCATCATTAAACTGGACTTACCAGCAAATGTTCCTCTCCAAATTGGTAAGTATTATCGATGGTACTTCACGATGATTTGCGATTTTCAAGACCGCGCTCAGGATGAATCTGTCAAGGGATTACTCCAGCGTACTGAAGTAAGTTCCTCGCTGAAAAATCAGCTAGCTGGGGCAGGACTTCTAGAACAGGCAAAAATTTATGCAGAGTCTCAAATTTGGCAGGAAGCACTGAATACCGTTGCTCAATTGCGCCGCGAGAAGCCAACTGAATGGGAAGAACTTTTACAATCAGTCGGTCTAGGGGCGATCGCCAAAGAACCTTTCCTTGACTGCTGCACGAGCGATCGCTAACCTCAGTACATTTTGATGTTAGCAAGGTTAAAACGGCTACTTTGCTAACCTGAAAAATTAATTTTGGTGTAAAAAAGATGATGTTGAAAAAGCTGCTGTGGCAATGGCGCGGTGTTTTGATTACTACTCCTAGTGTGGCTAGTGTGGTCATCTTATTACGCTTTGCTGGTTTAATGCAGCCTTGGGAGTTGGAGGCTTTCGATGGATATATGCGTCTGCGACCCCAAGAAGCACCAGATAACCGGATTGTCATTGTGGGAGTAAATCTTGCAGACATGAAAAAAATTCGTCAGCCAATCGTTCCAGATGGTCTGTATGCTCAATTATTGCAAAAATTAAAAGCCAGGAAACCACGAGCTATTGGTTTAGATATCTACCGCGATTTACCTGTAGAACCAGGACATCAAGAATTAACCAAAGTATTTACATCTACCCCCAATTTAGTCGGGATTCAAAGAGTGGTAGGGGATAACCAACGCGAACCAATTGACCCGCCACCAGCACTCAAAGATAAAGGGCAAGTAGGTGCAAATGATTTGGTTTTAGATCCAGATAAAAAGGTAAGACGGGGTTTGCTCTACTTAACAGATAAAAATGGGGAGACTATTTATAGTTTTGCATTATATTTAGCTTTACTTTATCTTGATGCCGAAGGTATTGCACCCCAAACTTTTGGACAGACAAAAAATTGGCAGTTAGGAAAGACAAGATTTATCCCCTTTGCCGCTAATGATGGTGGCTATGTGCGATCTGATGACCGTGGCTACCAAATTTTAATTAATTACAGGGGGCCAGCCAGACGCTTTTCTACAGTCACGATGACAGATATTTTAGAAGACAAGGTACCACCAGAATGGGGACGCGATCGCATTATCTTAATTGGTAACGTCAGCGAAAGTTTTGAGGATTTATTCTTCACTCCCTATAGTAGTGGTTTGTTGACTTCCCCAGAACCTATGCCTGGGGTAGAAATTCATGCGAATATTGCGAGTCAAATTATCAGTGCAGCTACAGCAGATCGCCCACTAATTAAGAGTTGGTCGCAGCCAGTGGAAATAGGATGGATTTTTCTCTGGTCTTTTGTGGGTGCAAGTCTAACTTGGCAATGGCGATATGCAGGTGGGGTAAAGTTTTTATCCCTCCAGAAAATAGCTAGCCCAATTTTGGCAGCAGGTGTGCTATTTGCTAGTACATATACAGCCTTTATCGCCAGTTGGTGGATACCTGTAGTACCACCATTATTAGCTTTGTTGGGATCTGCGATCGCTATTACAGTCCACATCGCCCGTACTGCTGGAGAAATTCGTTATACATTTGGGCGTTACTTAAGCAAAGAAGTAGTCACTACCTTATTAGAAAGCCCCAAAGGTTTACAGCTTGGGGGCGAACGGTGCAAAATCACCATACTCGTCTCCGATTTAAGAGGATTTACCAGTATTTCTGAACAATTACCCCCGGAAAAGGTTGTTCAAGTTCTCAACTTTTATTTATCATCAATGGCAGATATTATTACCCAGTATCAAGGAACCATTGATGAGTTTACAGGTGATGGTATTTTAGTGTTGTTTGGTGCGCCTACTGCCAAAGAAGACGACACTACAAGGGCTATTGCTTGTGCCATTGCTATGCAGTTAGCAATGACGAGTATAAATGAAAAGATGCAGCAGTGGAATCTGCCGCCATTAGAAATGGGAATAGCTGTCAACACAGGCGAAGTTGTTGTTGGAAATATTGGTTCTTATATCCGAACCAAATATGGTGTAGTCGGTAGCCAGGTGAATCTTACCTATCGTATTGAATCCTATACAATTGGAGGACAGATTGTTATTTCAGAATCGACATTTAGAGAAGTAGAGTCAATTGTTAAAATCTGTGGACAAAAGCAAGTACAAGTAAAAGGAATTAAACTACCGATAAATATTTATGAAGTTAGGGGGATTATTGGAGAATACAATCTCTTTCTAACTCAAGAAGAAGAAAGATTACTACCCTTAGCTGAAGCAATACCAATAGAATATACAATCTTAGATGAAAAGCACATTGAAAAAAACCTTTTTCAAGGCAGTTTAGTTAAACTTTCCACGAAGGGAGCCGAGGTACGTCCCAATGATATAGAAAAAGATGTCATCCCTTCTTTATTCAGTAATATTAAATTAGTTTTATCACCAAAATATACAAAAGAATTAAGCGTTGATATTTATGCTAAAGTTTTAGAAAAACCAATAGAAGATGGGCTATTTTATATCTGTTTTACTACTACAAGTTCTGAGATAAAAGCGATTTTTAGTAAGATTTAAGTAGGTGGGCGTAAGGCAATACGGTTCAGTTAAGGCTAAAACTCTTTATCAAAGTCAATTTTTTTAACGAACCGCAGAGGCACAGAGGGAACAGAGAGAGGAAAACAATGCTTAACTGAACTGTATTGGGGCGTAATATTATGTCCGTCAAATTACCCATAATAAAATAACCCCACCCCCAACCCCCTCCCCGCTCTTCGGGAGGGGAGACAAAGCACAGCTTTGGCGGGGTGGGGTTCTTCGGGTTTAATAAGCAATCAAGCGGACATGATATAAGGGACTTCCAAGAAAAAAATTATCCAATGTTGTGGGGTGGGCATCTTGCCCGCCTTTGACTATGGGCTATCGTGTCGCCCAGCCCACAATTGCTTTCCAACAGGCATTCAGTTACACCTTGAATCTGAAAGTCCTCTGTTTATCTTATATTTAATTGCAACCACCTACTTATAAGGTGGCAAAAGAAAGCTAAACTCCGCTGAAAAATCCACTTTTCTTGAAGTATGCAAAGTAGATATTGAGTAATTCGGTGTTGATTGTTGGATAAATAATATTGGTGTCAGCAAGTCCAGTTAATGTATTTTGGCAATCAAATGCAGGTAGTTGTACGTTCTTTAATAATTGTTCGTCTAACAATGGCAGGAAGGTATGTAAAGCATTTGGAATATTGTGTTTCGCATTGTGTAGCAATTTAGCATACCACTCATGGTAAGAAACTTGCTCTAGCGAATAGCCTAAAGACCGAACTAACTCACACCAATTACCCCAAGACAGACAATCGGGAGAAACAAGGTGAAATGCCTTGCCGAAGGAGTCAGGGTTTTGAGAGAGGTGGACGATCGCTCTGCTACCATAATCGACTGGGGTCAAATCGAGCGGAAATTCTAGATCCGGCACCATACCTAGTTCGATACAGCCTTTAGTCAGGCTGCAAAAGAAGTCATCCACATTGGCAATTCCCGTTTGGCTGTGCCCGGAAATTGCACCAGGTCTGTAGATACATACAGGAAGTCCGCGATCGCGTGCTTGCATGACCAGCTTTTCTGCCACCCATTTACTCTGTAAATAACCCCCTTGCAACCCTTCAAATTCTGCCAATCCATCGGATTCTTGAATGTAGTTAGCATTTGCATAAGCAGGAGCAGAAAAGATGCCCAGTGTCGAAACAAAATGCACGGGTTTGACTTTTGTTTGAGTTGCTAGCCTCAAAATCGCCTGAGTTCCCAGCACATTGCCTGCTTTGAGTTTGCTGTAGGGATAAAGAAAATTGACGACAGCACCATTGTGATAGATGACATCAATTTCATGGCTAAGTTGATGGAATTGTGACTCGTTCAAACCTAAGTTGGGCAAAGCCAAATCACCAATGACTGGAATGATGCGAGAGCGAAATTCTTCTTGCCAAAGTCCGTATGCTTGCAAATTCCTTTGGATACGTTGGATGCCCTGTTCTACATCCTGCGCTCGCACTAAGCAATAAATATTAGCTGTGGTCTGTTGCAGGAGTTCGTCTACTAAATACGCGCCAAGAAAACCGATTGCTCCAGTTAAGAAAATCGCCTGGGGTTGGACGATAAACTTGAATGCTGTCTTTGGACGAATTGCCGGATCTAAGATAGCTTCTGCTGCCAGATCGATCGCTAAATTGGCAGCCACTCCTGTCTGAGCGATCGCTTCAATTACTTGAGCCACTCTCGCAATTGTTGGAACTTCCAATAATTGATGAATGGGTATGGTTACATGGAAGTTTTCTCGCAACCGAGACAGCAGTTGCACTGCCAACAAAGAATTGCCTCCCAAATCGAAGAAGTTATCGTAGATGCCGATTGGGGATCTATGAAGTAAGTTTTGCCACAGGTCAGCTAAGTGTTTCTCGGTTTCAGTGCGGGGTGCAACAAATGTCTGATGCTGCTGTTGGTTTTGAACTTGAGACTCCTCAATGTATTGAAGAATCCGATCTGGTGTATGCCAATCTGAAGCAATTTTTTGGTATAAGGCGGTGTAATTGGCGGATTTTTGGGGTATTGCCCGATCGCTTTGGGTTAAATTCCCTTCAGATGCCGAATGTTTTGCTTCTTTGTCTAATCGTTCGGAAGCAATAGCGATCGCCCGACAATCATCTGCTGATAACTTATAACAATAGCTTTCTGCTAAACGTTCCTTGTTAATTGCTATCAACTGTTCTAGAAAATCCCCAACAGGCTGATTTTTAGAACTGGGCTTGTAAATAATATCGATCTGCTTCAGTCCGCGTGCTAGGGCAATTTTACCCAGGAAATTGAGCATTTGATATTCAACTCCTCTGCCCAACACTCGACAACTGAGTAATAGGGTATCTACCACCAGGGCTGACGCTGTGGCCTGTACCATCATCATTCCCACCAAACCATAATTACCAAAGCGGTCTTTTACATCCACAACATAGCAAGTATGAGTATCTAACAGGCAAAAGGTTTTGATTTCAGCCGACGTTCTGCGTAAGGTGGTGGTATTAAATTGATTTGTTCGCTGCGTTAGTTGAGCAACACGATCTACCTGGGAGGGCTGCATTTCCATAATATCCACTTGCAGATTGAGGCTATTGAGGAAATCTCGCAACGAAAGAGATTCGCTAGCTGCTTGCTGACGTTGGCGATTTTGCTGGTAAACAATCGTTCGCTGTCGATCCTCTACAGTGATCTTGAGACGATCGAATGCCCAGATATGAGCCAGGAATTGGGGAATTTCAGTGGTATTTGTGGGCAATTGCAGGGTTAAAACTTCTGGACAGTGATGCCGGACTTCAGCGCATTCGATGGGGTTGTCATCAATAAAGATGAAGCTATCTAAACTCAGCCCTAATTCTTGAGACAGCAATTTTAAGTTTTCTGATTTAGTCTGCCAATTAATTTGCCAAGCTGCTAGATGGTGACGCTTTAGCCGCATATCGGAACGTTGATCTAATACAGCAAAGACATCTACTTGATTATTTTTGCTGCACAAACATAGCAACATCCCGCGATCGCACTGCTGAATCATAAATTCTTGCAATGCTTGATAGGATGAATCTATGACAATGCCCTCAACTCCATCCTCGCCACAAACACCTTGCCATAAGGTTTGATCGCAGTCCAAGACAATTACTTTATAAGGCGTTCTCTGTAGGCAGTGAATTTTTCTCGCCAACATTGTTCCTAACGCGGTGAAAAATGCTGGCGTAAATGGAATATGTCCGATTTCATCGCTATAAGCATCATAGAAGTTAGTTACTGGGTAGCTTGTTGCTAACTCATGATAATTAATAATATGCAGTCCAATAATATCGGCAAGTTCTGTTAATAAATTTGCTTCTATTTGTTCCAAAAAAATTGCCATTTCTGCATCAGCAATTATTGAATTACTTGGCAATAAACAAAGGAAATGGGGAATTTGAGTCCGTTCACAGGATTGACGTAATGCTATAACTAAATCTTTAGTATTGCGCTCAATGGAATTCTTTTGTTCCTTACTAGATAACTCTTGTGAATCCTCAGACCTAACCCAATCTTCTAACCGTACTAGAAGAATATTGACTCCCGTTTCATTTTGCGATAACAGACTATCAGGAGTCAGCAGTTGTTGGAAAACCTGGTTATAGGGAGCAAAGGTAATTTCTGAGGGTAAATTGAGTTGCTGCGTCCAGAAATTTAGAGAATCTCCAACCGAATCGGCGGTAAAAGTAGCTGCGATCGCCAGCTTTTGCTTTTGGTATCGACTCCTGGCTAATTTTGCTTTTCTCTCAAGGTCTGTCGGTAGACTCAATTCATTGAGGCGAATATCTTTTGACTCAACCCATTGTTCTAAAATTTGAAATAAAGCGTTACCAAAAGCGTCGATTGTTTCACTTTCAAATATGTCGGTGTTATATGCAATTCCTATTTGTAAATCTGCACCGACTTCGTAAATATAGGTATATAAATCTAAATCAGTAGGCCCCCAAATTCCCTCGTCAATTAATGAAAACGTCAGATTGGGTAAATTTGTCAAGTCGCTGGGCAGTTGACTATTGACATAGCTTAATCCGGTGCGGAATGTTTGAAAAAAGGGAGTATCTTGTGCAACCCGACTCGACCCCATGACTTCAACGACTTTACCAAAGGGGACATTTTGGTGAGCGTATGCAGATAACAACACCGATCGCACTCGGCTGAGTACTTCGGTAAAAGTGGGATTGCCAGACAAATCTGTACGCAGCAACAAAGGATAGCCAAAAAAACCAATCAGCGACTCCACTTGCGGATGAACTCGACCAGAGGCGGTAAAGCCAATTAAAATATCTTCCTGCTGAGAACACAGGTAAATCAAAGCCTTAAACGCTGCTACGAAAGTCATAAAGGAAGTAATTCCCATTTGTTCGTGACTTCGTTGTTTGATTGCAGCCCACAGAACAGGATCAAGTTTAAAAAACTTTCGCCGACCCTGGAAATTCTGGAGTGGCGGTCGGGGATGGTCGATGGGCAATTTTAATTCAAATGATGCCCCCTCTAGTTGCTGTTTCCAGTAAGCTAGTTCGCTTTTGAGTGCATCATTGTTGAGCCACTGGCGTTGCCATACGGCAAAGTCTCGATATTGGATGGAAGGTTCTGGCAGTGGGGAAGGTTGCCCCTTGTAGAAATGACTGTAGACTGTCGCCAGTTCTCGAATCCATAAACCCATCGAGATCATATCGCTGATAATGTGATGAATGACGAGCAAAAGAATATGCTCGCGTGCATTTAAGCGAATGAGTTTAATCCGCCATAAAGGAGCGATCGCCAAATCAAAGGGAGCTTCGGCTGCTTCATCGGCAATTTGCCAGAAAGTTTTTAATTGTTCGGTTGCATCTAAATGCTCAAGATTTAAAACAGATAATTTAAAAGGTTCTGGTGCAGCGATATTTTGCACGGGATTCCCTTCCCACACCCCAAATGTTGTCCCAAAGACATCGTGGCGACGGAAAATTTCATTCAGACTTTTTTCCAGGCAGTTTAAATCTAAATCGCCATTCAGCCGCAAGGCTTGAGCAATATTATGAGCAGATTCTACAGCAGCTAACTGGGCCAAAATCCACAGGCGTTCCTGCTGGAAAGATACCGAGCACATTTTGCGTTTGTGAAAGCGGAACCAAAGGAATGGAAGCAGCCCCGATTTTGTTCTGATGTAGTAACCGGATTAGCTCTACTTTATTGTTAGCTAAAGCATTCCGTAAATCGGGAGTAATAACTCCTTTAGGTGCTTGAATGCGGAGTTGTTCCCCATCAACTAATAATTTCACTCCCCGGTCTGAAAGCTCGGCTAAAAGGGCATTTAGGTTCATAGTATTATTTCTTCCACATCCTCAGTAATTTCCATCGCCGAATTTTCGTTGAGTCCCTGTAAAGCTAGCTGTTTCAATAACAGGTCTGCTAGTTGGTTAATGCTGGAACCTTCAACAAACTTTTCTAAAGAAAGGTCAATTCCCAGTTCTGTGATGATGCGATTGCGGATTTCAATCGCCATCAAAGAATCTAGTCCGGCTTTGCTCAGTGCTTGATTGGCATCCACTCGATCCACAGAACAACCCAACACTTTGGCAATCTTTTCTTTCAGATAAATGGTTAAAATCTGCAAGCGATCGCCAAAGTCATGAGTTTGCAATTGCTGCTGAATTTCCATCGGCGGTGGTGATAGCGATTGAGCAATCCCCACCTGAGAAAACTCTGCCAAATATGCCGGACAAGTCTCCGGTGAGAATTGCTGCATAAATGTCAGCCAATTGAGTGGCATCACACCTACTTGAGCAACCTCCCAAGAAAAGCTCTGCTCCAAAGCCTGTAAACCTTGGGATGGCGACATCATTTCCATTCCCTGATGTTGGAGTTGCTTACCGAACTGACGCTCGGCGGCTGCACCAATTTCAGCCCAAGCTCCCCAGTTAATACTCAATCCCGGTAATCCCAATTGATGACGATAATGTGCTAAAGCGTCTAAAAAGGCATTGGCAGCGCAGTGATTAGCTTGACCTAGCAGAACCCAAAACAGAAGCAGCCGAAGAAAACAAGATGAAGAAATCGAGCGGTAGGGCTTGGGTTAATGCGTGCAGATTCCAAGCACCTTGTACTTTTGGTGCCATGACTCGATGAAAGCGCTCCCAAGTTTGCTGGAGTAAAACACCGTCATCCAACACTCCGGCTGCATGGATAATGCCGTGTAGAGGTGGGTGGCTGCGGCCAATTTCTGCCAATACCTCCGCCACTTGTGACTGCACAGACACGTCAGCTTGCATTACCATCACCGATACACCTTGTGCCTGAAGTTGCTGAATCTGGCGATCGCTCTGTTCGTTTGTTCCCCTGCGTCCCATGAGAACTAAGTGCTTTGCCCCACGTTCTCCTAACCAATGGGCAATTAGCAGTCCCAGTCCCCCTAATCCACCAGTAATTAAGTAGGTACTATCTGGGTGGATGGGGATATCTGCTTGATAAGAGGCAGGGGGCAGGGGGCAGGGGGCAGGGGGAACTAAAGGTACAAACCTCACCCCTTGTGGGTGAAAGCTCCCTTGCTCTTTTTCCCCGTTGGTTGAAAACTCACCCCTTGTGGGTGATTTTTCCCCCTGCTCCCTTGCTCCCTGCTCCCCTACTTTTTCATTGGGATTACGGTAAGGAACCAGTCTTGCCACCTGACGCATCCCATTACGGAATGCAATTTGATTTTCTCGATCTGGTGATGTCAACTCTGCAAATAATGCATCAAGGGGATTTTGAGTTAGCCGATAATTTTCTTGGAGGTCTAAATCTATCAAACGAAGCTGTAATTCTGGGTGTTCTTTGACGATTGCCTTCCCCATTCCCCATAGGGGCGATTGAACTAATCCAGCTTTATCGGCAACTGCTCCTCTAGTTATTACCCATAACTGAGGTGGCGTTATACCCATCTTTTTAACTAGGGCTTGCACCAAGTACAGAGTACTGCCACAGCCAATACGGGTTGCTGCTTGCAAATCTTCGACGGTTAAAGTCTCCAGGCTCCACAAATGTACCACCCCTAAAAGACGCGATCGCTTCCTAAGTATGTGCGAAACCAACCGCTGAAAATCTTCCGGTTTCTGAGGATTAATCCTAAACTCGAACTCGCTCAACAGTTCGTATTCCTGTCCGGGAAAAACTAGAGTACAAGTATCTCCTCGTTCTTGAAACCGTCGAGCAAGTTTCTGACTGATACCTTGACTATCTGCTAAAATTAGCCAGTTTTGTGGTATATGGCTCTCGGTTCCTTTTTGGGCAACAATCACAGCCTGAGCCAGGGAACCGATGACTTGATTTTTAGGTGCGATCGCCACCGCCGATGTAAATCCATTCGCTTGCAACACATCTTGCCACTCGGCACTACTTAAGAGTGGGTAATTCGGTCGTAACCAGCGATCGGCAAACAACCACCAACCTGGGGTCAAACCGAAGCTCAAATCTAGCCAACAATGGCGATCGGTGACTTCTAACATCACCAGAATTCCGCCTGGTGCTAATAAGCTGTGGACGTGGGCCAATGTTTGTTGTAAATCTGGTGTCGCGTGTAACACATTGGCTGCCAGAATCACATCGTATTGTTGCCCTTCCAAGCCTTGAGTCGCTGGATCTCGGCTGATATCTAAAGCCTGATAGCGGACAAATGGGTAATCCCGAAACTTCTCCCGTGCTTTGGCTGCAAACAGAGGTGAAATGTCTGTGAAAGTGTATTCAGCTTGATAATTATTCAATTGCGGCAGAATGTAAGCGGTTGTGCTGCCAGTTCCCGCTCCAATTTCTAGCAAGCGGATCTTGCTTCCCTGTGGTACTCGCAGCAGTGCAGCGGAAACTGCCTTTTGCACCAATGTATTCATCACTCTAGCAGCTGGGGCATCTTGATACAGTTGCGTCAGCAGGGTGAAATCACCATCGGGAAATAGTAATTGTAGCGGGTCAAGTTTTCCCTGAAGTACCTCTGGTAAGCTGGCACCACAGCGTTCTACTAGGGCGATCTCAGTATCTCCGGTAGGGAATTGGACTAACAGTTGGTCTGGTTGCGGCGTTTGGCGATCGAGGGTGCTAATTACTTCCCAGTGATATCTGCCGTTGGCACAATCAAGAGGTCTGAGCCACCCTGCTTCAGTCAAAATATCCAGAAACCGATGTAGCAGTTGGTGATACTGGCTAATCACCCCCAACTGTTCTGCTATTTCTGTAAAGGAGAACTGCAATCCGAGTTGAAAGTCCCATCCTAGTTGTTGTAAGGCACTGATTACATAAGACACACTGAGGGCTTCGAGTTGGGGTAAAAATTCCTCGTTTAATGAGATTGTTGTTAGAAGTTCAGCCAATTGAGGAATCAGGTTGTGGCTGATGTCCTTGGGATTGAGCAAGTAGTCCGGTGAGAGCGATCGCCCCATTCGGGCTTGAGGTCGCCACTCGATTTGATAAAACCAGTCTGGGGGAACTTGAGGAGAGGTCAATGTAGCCGAAGCGACCCTTTGAAGTTGCAGACCTTCAACAACCGCTAGAGTCTCACCATCATCTGTAACTAATTGCAAATCGCTAATGAGTGTTTTGCCACTGTTCTGGCTAGGATGTACTTTGGCAAAACTCCATAGTCGGTTGTTGGGGCGATCGCAAACTTGCAATCGCTTGATGGCGATCGGTACATAAGCCTCTTTGCTACCATCTTGTGGGAACGTAGCTTGTAAAACTTGAAAACAGGCATCCAAGAATGCTGGATGAAACTGATAAACGTCTGTTTCTAAAACGCATATTTGGGGTAACTCAATTTCCCCTCTCACTACTTCTAAATCCAACCACAAGTTTTTAACTCCCCGAAAACTAGCACCATAATCAACTCCCCGTTGAAGAAACTGTTGATAATGTTCGTCTTGCTGATGGGAAGCTACTTCTTTGGGAAGCCAGGGCGTTGCAGAGAGTTCCATCGATGGTTTGAGATCAGATGCGCTGACATTTCCAGAAACATGCAGTATCCAAGAGGGTGAAGAATCTTCTTCATCTAGTTCACAACTAAAAATTTCAAAGGAATATCCCTGTTGTTCCGTTGGGTGAAGAATTAGCTGGAGTGTTTTAACTTCATTTTCTGATAGAGTTAATGCCCGTTTATATAGGACATTTTCTAAAATTAAATTTTTGCATTTCAAAACCTTCGCTGCTGCCCCTAAAACCATCTCTAGATAGGCTGTTCCTGGCACGATAACTTTTCCGTAAACGCGATGGTCAGCTAAAAAAGCGGGGAAATGAGAATTGATTTGCGTCTGGAAACGAATCTCTTTCGAGTCTGCCAAGTGCAATCTAGAACCGAGCAGAGGATGAGAAGATTTAAGATTTGCAGAGGAGAGTTGAACCTTTTTTTGGCTGCTGTCTTTGTTTGGTTCAACCCAAAAACGCGATCGCTCAAAGGGATAATTTGGCAACACCACGCGCCGATGCTCAGATCCCCGATGAAACTCCGACCAATTCACCGATATTCCCTGCTCATACAACGCCGCTAAACTGCTCAACATCTGCTGCCAATCCGATTCTTGCGATTTGAGGCTTGCCAGCCACAGATGTCCCGATTCTGGGATACACTGACGACCCATGCTTACTAAAATTGGGTGCGGCCCCACTTCCAAACAAGCCAAATTTCCTAACGCTGACAGGCTGACAATGCTGTTAGCAAATTGCACTGGCTGCAACACATGCTGCACCCAATATTCAGGCGTGCTAATCTCCACTCCTGCCAATTGCCCTGTGATATTGGAAATAAATCGAATATTCGGGTTTGGTGTCCGGTAGCTCACTTGCTGGGCAATCTGCCCAAACTCTGCCACCATTGGTTGCATCAATGGCGAATGAAAAGCATGGGAAACTTTCAGTGACTTTGTTTGCACTCCTCTGGCTTCTAAGATAGCCACAGCCGATGCGATCGCCCCAGCCGCACCAGAGATAACGATTTGCCTTGGTGCGTTGATTCCAGCTATCGCCACCTCCGGCAATGAATCAATTACCGCAGATACTTGTGCCAAATCAGTAAATACCGCTACCATTGCCCCTGTCTGCGGTAGTGCTTGCATCAATTTACCCCGTGCGGCGATGAGTTTCAATCCATCTTCTAGACTGAATACACCTGCAACAGTTGCGGCAACATATTCGCCCACACTATGACCCATCACAACACTAGGCTTGATACCCCAAGATTGCCATAGCTCAGACAATGCATATTCCAAAGCAAATAAGACAGGTTGGGTATAGCCCGTTTCATCCAGAATATGACCCCCTAAGTTCTTTTCCCTTTCCCCTTTCCCCTTTCCCCTTTCCCCTAATGGATACAGCACTTCTAACAATGGTTGCTCTAATAACGAGTCCAGGATTTGGGCACAGCGTTCGAGGGCTTGCCGAAAAACAGGTTGGGTTTCGTAAAGTTCTCGTCCCATACCGATATACTGCGAACCTTGTCCAGTAAATAGGAAAGCTACCCCTGAAGCCTGAGAGCGAGTGCGCGAATTTTCGGCAATAAATGTTGTTAGTTGATTTCTCAATTGTGCGGGTGAATCGGCAACCAAAGCCAGCCGATAATCAAAATGCGATCGCCCCACATTACTCGTATAACAAATATCCCTCAAAGATACTTCTGAGCAAGACTCCAAAAACCCCACATACCGCCCAGCTAATTCCCATAACGCTGTTTCACTTTTTGCCGAAAGCGTCAACAGGGATTTGACATGCTCCCCTGCCCCCTGCCCCCTGCCCCCTGCCCCCCTACTCTCCCCCGGTGCTTCCTCCAAAATCACATGAACATTCGTACCGCCAACACCTAAAGAAGTTACGCCAGCCCGCCGAGGCATTTGGTCTGTTTGCCAGTCTGATAAAGTTGTATTTACGTAAAATGGACTGTTAGCAAAATCAATCTTGGGATTGGGATGTTTAAAATTTAGGCTAGGCGGTAGCAATCGGTGTTTGAGTGCCAAAACTGTTTTAATCAATCCTGCTATGCCTGAAGCTGTATCTAAATGTCCGATGTTAGTCTTTACAGAACCGATGGCGCAAAATTGTTGCTTCTGTGTTTTGCTACGAAATGCCTGGGTTAAGGCTGCAATTTCAATCGGATCGCCGAGAGTCGTTCCGGTTCCGTGGGTTTCGATGTAAGTAATAGTTTCTGGATTAATATCTGCGATCGCTTGGGCTTGGGCAATCATTGCTGCCTGTCTCTGAACGCTGGGAGCCGTATAGCTGATTTTTTGGGAGCCATCGTTATTAATCGCAGAACCCTTAATGACGGCGTAAATATGATCTCCATCGGCGATCGCATCTGCCAATCGTTTTAACATCACAATGCCAACGCCATTGCCGCCAACGGTTCCTTGGGAGTTAGCGTCAAATGCTCGGCAGTGACCATCGGGTGAAAGAATCATTCCTGGCTGATACCGATAACCAGATTTTTGGGGTACTGCGATCGCCGCAGCACCAGCCAGAGCCATATCGCATTCTCCCTGAATCAAACTCCGACAGGCTTGATGAACTGCAACTAAGGAAGTTGAGCAAGCAGTTTGGACGTTGACGCTCGGCCCTTGCAAGTTGAATTTGTATGAAACCCGCGTGGGGAGAAAATCCGCACCATTAGCGATCGCCAGTTGTGTGTCATCAACGTGTTCTAGGCGATCGCGATTTGGGTAAAGATTGTGATTCCAGTAAGTTCGACCTGCATAAAGATTCATCCCCATACCTGCATAAACCCCGATTAATCCTGTATAAGTTGCGGGGTCGTAACCAGCATTTTCGAGTGTTTCCCAAGCACACTCTAGAAACAGGCGATGTTGCGGATCGAGGATTTGAGCTTCTTTGGGCGAGATATCGAAAAACGCGGCATCAAATAAATCTATGTCAGATAAGATACCACTAGCTTTCACATAATTGGCATCATTCAAGGATGAAGAATCGATTCCGGCTAACTCCAGTTCTTCATCACTGAAGAATGAAATCGATTCCACGCCATTACAGCAGTTTTGCCAGAATTCATCGAGTGTTTTGGCTCCTGGAAAACGCCCAGACATACCGATGATGGCAATTTCTAATTGCTGGGTACTTTTCATTTCACCCAGGTGATGGGATGGCGATAATTGCGATCGCTCCGGCAATGGCATTTGAGCTTGATTCAGAAACTCTGCTAGCGTCTGAATCGTTGGATATTGGAACAAGTCAATCAGTGATAGATGTTGCCCAAATTGTTGTTGTAACCGATCGTGAACCCGAACCAAGGTGAGCGAACTGCCACCGAGTTCAAAAAAGTTGCGATCGATACTCACCGAAGAAATGCCGAGTACGTCTTGCCATATTTGAGCTATCTGGCGTTGAATGTCAGTTTGGGGCAAAACGACTTGCCAAGGTTGGTTGTGCTTCTGATTGCTGCCAATAATTTTGGCAATGTCTATCGTACCCGTTTGTGTCAAAGGCATTTCCGCAAGCTGTACAATTTCACAATGGCTAGGAGTCCCAAAGCGATCGCTAACTCTCATTTGCTCCCAATCATGCACCTCTGCACCATCTACAGTGGTGACATAAGCGGTTAATTTCTCGACGTTATCGACTTCTGTTTTCAGATATCGACGAATATGGCGATTGCTGCCATCTAAACCGACAATCAGCTGCGGTTGATGACGCGATAAACCTGCCAGCAAGGAACGCCAACCCTGTTCTTGAGTAATACTTTGATAGCCCAAGCGATGAGCTGCTTCCCGGCTGTGGATGGGGTTTCCTTCGCTCATGCCAACATCATCCCACTGGCTCCAGTTAAAGCAGTAAGTTTCAGGATGGTAATGGTATTGCTGATACTGACAACAACCATCTAAGAAACTGTTGGCAGCAGCATAGGCACTAAAGGTTGCTCCGCCAAACACACTATTTACGGAAGAAAAGCCGATGAAAAGGGCATCTGGTCGATTCTGAATCAGTTGAAAAAGTGTCCAAGTGCCCTGAACTTTCGGGCGCAGCATGGTACGAAAGCTTTCTAATGTAGCCGCAGCTATCCAGTGATTTTCCATCACTGTCCAGTGGTGTTTGAGGTCGCCTTCACCTGCGAGATGAATAATTCCTGCCAAGGGTTGATTCCATCTCAACTCTGCCTCCGTGACAGCCTGTTGCAAACAAGTTAAATCGCAGACATCAAGAGATTTGTATAATAAATCACCACTTATCGCTAAGAGAGATCGATAATTTTTCAGTCGTTTGGCGATCGCTGTATTCTGTTCGAGATGCTGCGACCATTCTGTTTCTGGTGGCAAATTTGTTCTGCCAACAATCAGCAATCGCACACCAAATTGCTTAAGTAAATATTGGCAAACTGAAGCCCCAATTCCACCCAATCCGCCTGTTACCAGATAAGTCTGCCCTGGTTTAATTGGTATTTCTTGGGTTGGACTAGCAAGCATATCGACTTTGGCAAGTGACGAGACTAGCCGTTGACCTTGACGGTAAGCAATTTCACTATCATATTTAGTAATATTTAATTCTTTAAACACATAGTTAGCATTTGTTTCCAGTGACCCAACTTCCAAGTCAATGTGGCGACAGTGCAACCAAGATAGTTCTAAAGGAATTGTTTTCAATAATCCGATAAGTGTGGATTTTTCATAAGCGATCGCATCATCGCTGCTAGTTAACTGGACGTTGTTAGAAATGACTTGTAACTGAATGTCTACATCTAGTAGTTGGTGTTTTTCCTTGGCATTTGCTAAGGCTTGCACTAAAAATAGAATGCTATATAGTCCTAAGTATTGGGCACGTTCTAGTTCCTCTAGACTAGAAACCTGACTCATAAACTCGTTATATGTCCATAAATGCAAAATCTGAGTGGGAATATCCGATGCCAAAGACTCTAGCAACCGCCGATAGTGATCGGGATTTTCGGGATTGATGGTAAAGCGATCGCCTTGCTCAGATTTGATAAAATCCGTACCTACTGCAACGCAGATATAAGATTGGTTATGGCGTTTGAGTTCTGTACACAGGTAATTTCCTAAACCTAAACCATCGAGAAACACGAGGGATTTCTGAGTCGGAAGTTTAACTGGCTCCAGATGCTTGTGACTTAACTGCTTAACACACCAAATTCGGCGATAAAACCAGTCAGGTATTGTGTTGGCATTGCCACTGAGGATATCAAACTGACGCAGGATAGGTTTAAATTCACCTGATTCAAAGCGTTTAACCAGTTGCGATCGCTGGATCTTACCAATGGCCGTTTTGGGAATCGCAGCTTTTTCAACTGGAATCACATAGCTGGGATTGATCCCACAACGTTGCACAACTTTTTGGCGAATGGTTTGCATCAACGTTGAAATTTGCATTTCATTCGCTTCACCTGTATGGAAGAAGATAGCCAGTTGTTCTGTAGTTTCTCCATCGCGGACGGCCACTGCGGCAGTGTAGGAAACAACTACACCTGCAATTTCTTCAACAACTGCTTCGATTTCATGACTATAGTAATTCAGGCCATTGACGATAATAACGTCTTTCTCTCTGCCTGTAATTGTTAAACGTCCTTGTCGTAATAAACCTAAATCTCCCGTCTTGAACCAGCCATCTTCTGTAAAAACCTCTGAATTCAGTTCCGGTTGACCAAAATAACCTGATGTGACTGTCAGTCCTTTAACTTGCAGTCGTCCGATGGCTCCTTCCTCAACGAGCTGGTCTTGAGCATCAACTATCCGCAGAGAAAATCCGGGAATCGGCGCTCCAACTTCTACGAATGCATCTTCATCTGTAGTTGATTCTCCAGAAAAGTTGTGAGAGTAAGTCACTCCCGAACAAGTTTCAGCCATTCCCCAAGCTGGATGTATTGCCGTAGTCGGGAGTCCGTGGGCTGTCAGCAATTCGAGAAATCTTCTTGCAGTTTTGCCGACAATGGCTTCTGCTCCGTTAAAGATGTATCGCACTGATGATAAATCCCAATGCCCCTGAGAAAGTTTTGCTTCAGCTGCGTTGATTAGCCCATAAGCGAAATTGGGTGCAAAGGTCACACTCACCCGATAGTTAGATATCCAATCAAGCCATTTCAGGGGTTGTTGCAATACCCAATCGGTGACAGCATGAATTTGTTGACAACCCACATACACATCCCGAATATGAAAATACACTAATCCGGCAACGTGATCGAGTGGCATCCAGTTCAAGGAAACATCTTCTTGGGTAAACCCATTCATCTGGACACTCGCAGCCGACCGACAGATGAGACTGCGATGGCTTTGCATAACTGCTTTCGGCGTACCTGTACTGCCAGAAGTTAAAAATAGCACTGCCAAATCATCGGTCGCCGGAACATACCAGTTAGGATCGGGATGGTGAGATTGCAACTCATTGATGGTAGCGATCGCCAAATTGTCAAGTGGTAAATCTGTCAGGGAACGTCTCAGTTCAGGTGCTAATCGCTCGTTAGTTAGTACCAAGCTTGGTTTTAGTCTTTGCCAGATTTGAGCTAATTTATTCACGAAACCATCAGAGCGATCGTAGGCGTGAGGAACGGATAAAGGAATTGGGATGAATCCGCCCAAAATACAGCCCCAGAAAGCAGGAATGAAATCTTGAGGTTGGTCAAATTGAAAGAGAATTCTATCTTGAGGCACAAGCCCCAACTTTCTTAAACCCGCCAAAATGCGTTGAGCTGCGTCTAATAAATCTTCGTAGGATTGATTTTGGTAAGTATCATCGGGTTGGATGTAAGTAATTCCTTTTGAGCTTTGTAACGCTGCCCTTTGAAGTAGTTTTGGTAAGTTAGTAGTTGCGTCTGTTCCCAGTTGTAAAGGTTCGCCATGACTA
This sequence comes from Nostoc sp. GT001, assembly GCF_030382115.1. Taxonomy (NCBI): domain Bacteria; kingdom Bacillati; phylum Cyanobacteriota; class Cyanophyceae; order Nostocales; family Nostocaceae; genus Nostoc; species Nostoc sp. GT001. Next base: position 1,864,095 of record NZ_JAUDRJ010000003.1, on the reverse strand, counting down.
ATTGCTTTGGCTTTTGGCTGGGAAATCTGAGATTGTGAAGGCTCAAATTGTTGATTGACGCCATCTAATTCTAGTTTTTCTCCAGAATCCTCTAATTGAAAATTGGGCTTTGTTCCTTGTGGATTACCTAGCAAATCCCAAACGTGTAATGGTGGTAGTTGTTTCCTCTGCTCTTGTACGATAACTGCGACTTGGTTAATCGAGGAGAGCGATCGCAAAGACGACTCCCATCGATTAACCAAATCGATGTCGATTGCCACCAAATCAGTTAGTCGGCGATCGTCAATCAGTCCCTCACTGGTAAGCGGCAATCTGGATAACCAAACGTAGGATTGAGGCAGGATATTGTTTGGCAAATGAACCCGCAAATATGCATTTAGTTGTGCCAACGAACATTTTCCTGATGCAACTATGTAGGCAACTAACCACATATCTGCGGTTTCTGTTTCTCGGATTAATACCCGACACTCTTCAATTTCTGGATGGGTCAGGAGCGCAGTTTCCAGTGCTGCTTGGTCTGCTAAGTTTGCCTGAAACCCATTGAGGGTATTAATTTTCTCCAACATCTATAAGCTCCAAACTAACTTAGACACGTTTGCTGTTGCGGGATGTCTTCACTTCTACAAGCAACCCTATTAGTTGGTGGTTTTATATAATAGGCAACAGGTAATAGGCAACAGGCTCAAAAGTCCTTGGTGTCGGGGTTTGACAACACTCAGTCCTGAGTGATGTTAGCGATAGCGGGGCGTTTAGCCCGTGCCTCGGCTTAGAGTAATCTTCATGTTCGGTTGATGTCCTAACCTACCAAGGCAACTGCTATATATGCGTTTTTCGGCCGTTTTTGACATATTTGCTGTTCAAGTTCGCTACCTTGTGAATATTGAGAATACATGAAATTTTTTTGTAGTCACTAACTTCGTGACCATTTGTAACAAGTGACGTTAAAAGAGAATCTGGAAGGATTGGGCTTAAAGCTTTGTAAATATTTGCTAGCAAGTTTTAGGAAGATTTTTGGACAATAATCACTCAGTTTTAAGTGCAACGGTATCGAAAAACAAAACTATGTAAATAAAAATAAATTAACTTGTAACTCTTGTTGTTGGGGACTTGCAAATAAAAAAACATCCCAAATTTTCTTGTGGGATGGGTGTCCCCACCCGTCCCAGATTTAGGGCGCTCATGTTGCCCACCCCACAAAATGGATAATTTATTTCTTGGAAGTCCCTTGTATCCTGTTAAGTTCATTATTCTTTGTTTTTAATAATTAATATTCCTGCGAACTTACTTAACTGATTCCCAATCCATCGTCACGATTCACAATTAAAATATTACAATTTTGGTTTCCGTCTTGTTGGTAAATAAACCGATCTACGCTCTTCAGAGCTAGATAAACTCCCAAACCGCCAATCTGTCGTTGCTGTAGCGACTTGTTCAAATCATTTGGAGTTAACTTCTGGGTAGGGTTGAAGGGAACACCAGTATCTTTAATCGTAATGGTCAAGGAGCGATCATCAAGATCGGCTTTTAAAATCAATATGCCTTGGCGATTTGCTGCCTGATAACCGTAATTAATGATGTTTGTAGCGATTTCATCGACCGCCAAACGCAGTCTATAGGAGGTTTTTTTATTCAAACCTGCTACCATTGCTGCTGCCATCACATATTCTGCGATCGCCTTTAAAGAGTCTAGTGTTCCAGGCACAGTTAAAGGTTCCATATTTTACGGATTGGGAGTGAGTGAAAGGTTGAAATTTTAGTCTGATGCCTTTCTCTGCACAATCAGCATTGTGATGTCATCAAACTGAGGTGCAGTGCTGATGTGAGCGAACAAATCAGTTGTAATGCGCTCTAGCAGTGGAGATGGCAAAAGTGCAGATTGATCTAGGAGCGATCGCAGTCGCTTTTCAGTAAAAAACTTACCGCTGGGGCTGCGTGCCTCAGTTACCCCATCGGTATAGCCAATTAAGATATCGCCTGGTTCCAACTGTACTTGTTGAATTTTAAATTTCATATTAGGCATCATCCCTACCGCTGGCCCGGTTGAGTTGAGACTGGCTTTGATACCAGCCTCACCAACAACAAACAGAGTTTCGTGTCCACCATTGATGTAGGTGAGAATGCCAGTTGCCGGATCTAGCACGCCAAAAAACAGCGTGGCAAACATACTCATCTGGGCGTGCTGTTGGGCGATGTAGTTATTCGTGAGCGCTACTGCTTTCAGGGGGTTAATTTGGTATAAATTGGTTGCCATCTCTGACTCCAGTAAAATCGATAATTCCTCCTCATTGGCAATAATAGAGAGTCCGCCCAAACTAATTTGTCCAGAAAAAATACGGATTAAGCTCCGAAACAAAGCCATAAATAATGCAGCACCTACACCTTTGTCGGCGACATCAGCAATAACTAGCCCCAAGTAGTCACCAGGTAGCATAAAAACGTCGTAGAAGTCTCCAGCAACTTGACGCGCAGGAGAGAAAAACGTGGCAATCTCTAAATTAGGTAGCTGTGGGATTTCGTTGGGTAGAAAATCTCTTTGGATTTGCCGCCCTTTTTCTAATTCGTAGTTGAGCGCTTTGGAATAGGTTTCAATTTTCCCATAGAGCTGGGCATTTTCTAAAACTATCGCGATTTGGTCAGCAGTGAGCTGCATCAGATGGGCAATTTCTAGGCTAAAGTGCCCCGGTTCTTGGTGTAGCAAGGTAAGAATACCTAAGACCTCTTCATTCCTGAGAATGGGAACAGCTAATGCTGAACGTACAGTGTAAGGCTGATTGGGCAACTGCAACCAACGATCGTCGGTCTCAGTGTCTACGATCAATCCGATCTGGCGCTGTCTGTATACCCAACCTAGCAAGCCCCTGTGCTAAAACGCAACCAATCAGGCGATCGCGCTCCTTCAGTGCTGTCTCCCTTTGCGTGAGAATACTATCGGTGACAGCACCCTGGCGATCGAGTAAAAACAGACTGCCTTTTTGGGCACCAGTAAGCTGACTACAAACATCTAACGTGTCTTGTAAAGTAGCTTTCAACATCTCTTCTTCGGGTGAAGCACGGATGATTGTCGCTACTGAATGCTCCAGCAGCTTTTTTTGAGCTTGGAAAGCAGCTTTTTCTGTTTTTAATTCAGCTACCTCTCGCCGCAGAGACTTCAGTTCCTCAATTAGCTGTTGATTCTCTGCTATGCCATTCTCTTCATCAGATTGTTGGATCATGAATGAACCTGTCGCTTTATTATAGGGGTAAGATTTAGCATGGCAATCCTCAACTGATTCAATGTATCTGCTAATAGGTAGAAATATTACAAGTCTCCGGCGCTAACTATTAAGTTATTTTCATGTAAAAGTCATCCCTTAAATAGTTGAGAATTTATAAAATTTGTGCGTGAAGAGTGAAATCTTGGTATCCTGAACAATACCAAGATTTTCTCGGAGAATACCAAGATTTTTCGGAGAACACCAAGATTTTTCGGAGAACACCAAGATTTTTCGGAGAACACCAAGATTTATCAAACTGATGGCTTCATCAGTCTGATGAATGTTCAATACCTTCATTTAATTGCAGATGTTGGCTTGTCAATGTGCTAGAGATTAGCGATCTGAACAATTTCCAGGTTTATAGGAGTAGCCATGCATGGAAAAACAACATACTAGTGAGACGCTAGTAGACGTATTGCGCTACAGAGCTATTCACCAACCTCAGACGCTAGGCTATACCTTTTTGGTAGATGGTGAATCTGAGGGAAGTAGACTCACCTATGGAGCACTGGATAAACTGGCAAGGGCGATCGCTACCTACTTGCAAACATTTGCAAAGCCAGGCGATCGCGTACTCCTACTCTACCCACCTGGTTTAGAATTTATTAGTGCCTTTTTCGGCTGCTTATATGCTGGTTTGATCGCGATTCCTGCTTATCCGCCTCGGCAAAATCAGTCGATTGCTAGGTTGGGTGCGATCGTTTCCGACGCCCAAGCAACTGCTATCCTGACAACAACAGCACTATTGCCAATCGTTAAGAACTACTTTGCAGACAATCCAGAACTAGCATCTCTAAAAGTCTTAGCCAGCGATGTGATTTCTGAGGCAATCGCACAGGAATGGAAAGCACCTAATATCAATGGAAAGACTTTAGCGTTTCTGCAATACACCTCCGGTTCCACGGGAACGCCCAAAGGGGTGATGGTAAGTCACAGTAATCTGTTGCACAATTTAGCCTATCTGGATCACGGTTGGGAACACACATCCGATAGCGTCATGGTGACGTGGATTCCATTCTTTCACGATATGGGGCTGATTTATGGAGTACTCCAACCCTTGTACAAGGGATTCCCTTGTTACATCATGCCACCTGTAGCCTTTATTGCGCGTCCCATTCGCTGGCTCCAAGCTATTTCTCACTATCAAGCAACACATACTAGTGCGCCAAACTTCGCCTACGATCTGTGCATTCGTAAAATTACCCCAGAACAACGTGCCAGCCTGAATCTCAGTTGTTGGCAGATGGCTTTAAATGCTGCTGAACCAGTCAAAGCAGAAACGTTGGAACAGTTTGCCAAAGCATTTGCTTCTTGTGGGTTTCAAGCAACAGCTTTCTGTCCGGGTTACGGACTCGCTGAGGCAACATTGAAAGTAACTGCCGTGCAAACACAAGCCGAGCCGATTATTAGCAAGGTTGAGGCAACCGCGCTGACACAAAATCGAGTAGTGTCAGCAACAGCAGACCATCCCAATGTGCGGCTTTTGGTTGGATGTGGCAATCACAGGCAAGGCGATACACAAATAGCGATCGTTCATCCTGAATTGTTGACGCGATGTTTACCCGATGAAGTTGGCGAAATTTGGGTCGCAGGAGCAAGTATCACCCAAGGCTATTGGCAGCGACTTGAAGAAACAAAACATACATTTGCAGCCTATTTAGCAGATACAGGAGAAGGCCCGTTTCTCCGCACGGGAGACTTAGGCTTTTTGCAAAATGACGAGCTATTTATCACCGGAAGACTCAAGGATTTAATTATTATTCGAGGACATAATCATTATCCTCAAGACATTGAACTCACAGTTACAAATAGTCATTCGGCTTTGGGAACGCAGGGAGTAGCCGCATTTACGATCGAGGTAGACGGTGAAGAGCAACTCGTTGTGGCGTGTGAAGTCGAGCGAACTGCTATGCGGAAGCTTGATGCAAGTGAAGTAATTGGCTCCATCCGACAAGCAGTCACAACACAGCACGAATTAGAAGTTTATGCCGTCTTGCTGTTGAAGCCAGTCAGTATCCCCAAGACTTCTAGTGGGAAGATTCAGCGCTATGCCACTCGCGCAGGATTTTTGGCGGGGACTTTGGAAGTGGTGGGAGAGTGGAGGAAGGCAGGGGAGCAGGGGGGTAGCACTTCGGCTACGCTCAGTGACCGAGGAGTAGGGGGAGCAGGGGAGCAGGGGGAATTGAGAAGTCGCAAGTCTGGAGAAAAGGGAGCGGCGGAAATTCAAGATTGGTTGGTAAATAAGATTGCTCAGCGACAAAACATTGCACCCCAATCAATAGATCCGCGTGAATCGTTTGCTTACTATGGGTTGGATTCTATTGCCGCAGTCAGCCTGTCGGCAGATTTAGAGGATTGGTTAGGTTGTCAGTTGTTGCCTACTTTGGCTTACGATTACCCGACGATCGCAACTCTATCAGCCTATCTCACAGAAACTTTATCCCAACGGCGAGAATCTCCACAACCTACACGTAATCTTAAATCTGTCGAGGCGATCGCGATTATTGGCCTTGACTGCCGCTTTCCCGGAGCTAATAACCCAGAAGCCTTTTGGCAATTACTACGCAATGGTAAAAGTGCCATTGAGCAAATTCCCGCCAATCGTTGGGATTCTCATCTTTTCTATAACCCCATCCCTGCCCAACCAGGGAAAATGAGTACTCGTTGGGGTGGATTTATCGAGCAAGTTGACCAATTCGATCCCCAATTTTTTGGCATTTCTCCTCGTGAAGCCGAGCGGATGGACCCGCAGCAAAGGCTATTACTAGAAGTGAGTTGGCAAGCTTTAGAAAATGCTGGATTAGCAAGCGATCGCTTGACAGGCAGCAACAGTGGTGTATTTATCGGCATCAGTACCAATGACTATGCTCGATTCCAGTTTGAGCGGTTGTCTGATATTGATATCTATGCCAGCACAGGCAACGCTCTGAGTATTGCCGCTAACCGCCTATCCTATCAGTTCGATTGGCACGGGCCCAGTTGGGCTGTCGATACTGCCTGTTCTTCATCTTTGGTTGCAGTTCACCAGGCTTGTCAGAGTTTGCGTTTAGGGGAATGTGACTTGGCTTTGGCAGGTGGTGTTAATTTAATTCTCACCCCCCAAATGACAATCGCCCTCTCCCAAGCAAGATTCATGTCGGGGGATGGTCGCTGTAAAACCTTTGATGCGGATGCAGATGGTTATGTCCGGGGAGAAGGTTGTGGGATTGTAGTGCTGAAGCGTTTGACTGATGCGATCAACGACGGGGATAATATCCTGGCGCTGATTCGCGGCTCGGCAGTCAATCAGGATGGTCACAGTAATGGATTGACTGCTCCTAGAGGAATTGCCCAACAAGGTGTTATCCATCAGGCGCTTGTGAATGCTGGAGTCGCACCTAGCAGCCATTAGCTATGTGGAAGCTCATGGGACAGGTACAGCTTTGGGCGACCCGATTGAAGTTAACTCGTTGCAATCAGTGTTGATGTCAGGTCGTTCCCCAAACCAACCTTGTGCGATCGGTTCGGTAAAGACTAATATCGGTCATTTAGAATCAGCAGCGGGAATTGCAGGGTTAATAAAAGTTGTACTGGCTTTGCAACATGAAGAGATTCCCGGTACGCTTCATCTCAAGGAGCTAAATCCGAAGATTACCATCCAAGACACGCCTTTTTCAATTCCTAGCGACACTCAGAAGTGGACTGGTTTTGGGGAGCAACGTTTTGCAGGAGTAAGTTCCTTTGGCTTTGGCGGTACGAATGCCCATGTTGTTTTGGAGGAAGGGCCGAGGGAGAGTAGGGGGGCAGGGGGCAGGGGGCAGGGAGCAGGGAGAGCTGGGGAGCTGGAAAGCTGGGGAGTAGATTTTCACGGCAAATTGCTATTGACAATTTCGGCAAAAAGTGAAATAGCGTTACGGGAATTAGTTCGGCGGTATGTGGCGTTTTTGGAGTTTCATTCAGAAGTAGCTCTGGGGGATATTTGTTATACGAGCAATGTGGGGCGATCGCATTTTAACCATCGACTAGCTCTGGTTGCAGAATCCTCTGAGGAATTTTGCGAGGAACTCGCAGCGTTCATTTATAATTCACCTTCTAGAACAGGCGATCGTTGTCAGGGAGTTGCTTTCCTGTTCACTGGACAAGGTTCGCAATATATCGGTATGGGGCGGGAAATTTACAACACGCAACCCGTTTTCCGGCAAGCCATAGAACGCTGTGCTGAAATCTTGCAGCCATACTTAAATCAACCTCTATTAGAGGTTCTATATCCTATAAGTGAGTTAGACAACACAACTCAAGCCTCTATTAATGAAACTGCTTATACTCAACCTGCTTTATTTGCATTGGAATATGCATTGTCTAAGCTATGGCAGTCCTGGGGAATCAAACCGAGTGTGGTGATGGGACACAGCATCGGCGAGTATGTTGCTGCTTGTGTAGCAGGAGTGTTTAGTCTAGAAGATGGACTGAAGTTGATTGCCGCACGGGGAAGACTGATGCAAGCGTTACCGTCTGTAGGAGCAATGGTAGCGGTTTTTGCCCAGTTGCAAGAAGTATCGAGCATTATTGATGAGTATTCAGATTTGGCGATCGCAGCAATGAACGGCGCACATCTGATCATCTCAGGTGGATATCAATCTATTACATCGGCTGTGGCCAGGTTAGAAGCAAAGGGAGTGAAGACAAAACCACTTGAGGTTTCCCATGCTTTTCATTCGCCATTGATGCAACCCATGCTGGCGGAGTTTGAACAAATTGTTCGGCAAATAAACTACTATCCGCCAAACCCCGATATTCGCTTTATTTCTAATCTCACCTAGTCAACTAGCAAAAGCAGAGATCGCCACGCCTGAATATTGGGTGCAACATGTGATCCAGCCAGTCCGGTTTGCTGATGGGATGGCAACTCTAGCAGAACTGGGAGCCTTAGCGTATTTGGAAGTAGGGCCGCAACCGATTTTGTTGGGAATGGGTCGCCAATGCTTACCGAGTAACGAGTATGTGTGGCTTCCCAGCCTCAAAAAGGAATTGAATTCTCAGCAGATGTTGTCCAGTTTGGCAACTTTGTACGAGTCTGGAATATCAGTTGATTGGGTAGGCTTTCATCATGGCTCTCAACATCGTCGGGTAATATTGCCCAATTATCCCTTTGAGCGATCGCGCTTCTGGATGGAAACTGCATCTAATAACGTGACTGCTAGAGAATCGCTCTGTTCGCCAGCAGAAATCAAGCATTTGCTCGTACCCCAGTTGGCTGAATTGACAGCCCAACTGAGTCTAAAAAACTATGGGGAAGCTCTAAGTACTTTGGAATCACTGAGTATTCCTTATGTGGTAGCGGCATTCCGGCAGATGGGGTGGAGTTTGCAGCTAGGCGATCGCTATTCCATTCCCCAACTCACCAAACTAGGAGTCATCGAGCAACATCAGAAACTCGCACTGCGCCTGTTGGAAATGCTGGTTGAAGAAGGGATTCTTCAGCGAATTGGTAATCAGTGGGAAGTAACTCGAATACTAGAGTTACCGACACCACAAGCGCAACTAAATAAGTTGCGATCGCAATATCCCCAAGCAAATGCAGAACTGACACTGCTAGAGCGTTGCGGTTCGCACCTGGCTCAAGTACTCCAAGGTGAAACTCGCCCACTGGAGTTGCTATTTCCCCAAGGCGATTTGACAGCATTAACCCAGCTTTACCAGGATTCCCCCGGCGCAAAGGTGATGAACGCACTAGTCCAAAAGGCAATCTCAACCGCGATTTCTACTGATACAGTGCGTATTTTGGAAATTGGAGCCGGAACTGGCGGAACAACTGCTTACCTCCTACCTCATCTCCCAGCAGATCGGACTGAATATGTGTTCACAGACTTAGGAACATGGTTCACTGCTAAGGCTCAAGAGAAATTCCGAGATTACCCATTTATTTGCTATCAGTCTTTAGACATCGAACAAGACCCCCAATCGCAGGGATTTACTAACCATCAATACGACATCATTGTGGCAGCAAATGTCCTGCACGCAACTGAGGATCTACAGCAAACCTTACGACACGTTCGCAGCTTATTAGCACCAGGAGGATTATTAGTGTTGCTGGAGGGAACAAGTCCCCGACGTTGGTTAGATTTGGTCTTTGGATTAACGCCAGGGTGGTGGAAATTCTCAGACTACGAGTTGCGACCATTCTACCCTTTGTTAGCGGTGACTGACTGGCTGGAATTGTTGTCTGATTGTGGGTTTCAAGAGGCTGTGCATCTTGCGCCTGATTGCGAGGCGATTGGTGATTCATTCCAACAGGTTGTCATCTTGGCTCAGAGCATCAGCACCGATAACCCAGTTAACCACAATAGACTTCTTGCAAAAAACACTTTTGCAAGAGTTGGGAAAAGGGAAAAGGTTAAAGGGGAAGGGGAAGGGGACAATACAAAACCTTTACCCTTTCCCCCCCGCCCCTTATCCCCAGAGGGGACCCCACCTTCCCCTTTTCCCGACTTATGCGAGAAGTCTAATCATCTTCCATCGCCCATTCCTGCCACCATCAACACGGCACAATCAATATTTCTCCAATCGCTAATAGCCAAGCCTCCACGAGTGCGACAGGAGGAATTAATTACTCATCTCCGCTCATTAGTAGCCAAAGTTTTAGGCTTAAAGCAACCCCAGTCCATCGGTTTGCAGCAAGGTTTCTTTGAATTAGGGATGGATTCATTAACTGCTACGGAGTTGAAAGAGCAATTGCAAAATAGTTTAGGCTGTTCCCTTTCCCCAACCACACTATTTGATTACCCGACGGTGGCAGCGTTGGCGAATTATCTGGAAACGCAAGTGTTGTCGCACTTAGATCCACAAGCATCAACCCAGGAGGCTGCCTTTAACTCAGAGAATTTCCAGCAACAAGCCTTACTGGAAGAATCATCATTAGAAGAAAAGAGAGTGAGATTGTCATCGCCGGAGCAATCGCTTGACGAAATTGCAGATTTGCTGGCTGCAAAACTAGCATCAATCAGAGAGGGAAAACTGCTATGAGTCGTCCTTCCGAAACCAGAGATTATGGACAATTGATGCAGAACGCATTGCTGGAGCTATCAGCCCTCCAAGCAAAGCTGAATACTCTCGAACATGCTGCAACTGAACCCATTGCAGTCATCGGTATTGGTTGCCGCTTTCCTGGAGGAGTTAACTCTCCAGAGGAGTTATGGCTGTTATGCAAAAATGGTGGTGATGCGATCGCCGAAGTTCCTAGCGATCGCTGGGATGTAGATGCTTACTACGATCCTGATTTAAGTAGTTATGACAAAACTAACACCCGTTGGGGTGGCTTTTTAGCAAATATCAATCAATTCGATCCCGGCTTTTTCGGAATTTCCACGAGCGAAGCAGCTAGTATTGACCCCCAACAACGGCTGCTATTAGAAGTAAGTTGGGAGGCATTAGAAAACGCTGGATACGACCCCTTACAATTGGCTGGTTCTCAGACTGGTGTGTTTATGGGAATTGCCACTTGTGATTATTACAAAGCCATGACCGCAATTCCCACGAGAGCCGGTACCGGTATTGCCAATAGTATGGCGGCAAATCGCCTGTCCTACTTTTTGGATGTGCGAGGCCCTAGCGTCACAATCGATACAGCTTGTTCGTCGTCCCTGGTTGCCATTCATACCGCTTGCCAAAGTCTGCGGCATCGAGAGTCAAATCTCGCATTGGTGGGCGGCGTGAATATTATGTTGTTACCGGAGGTGAATATTACCTTTTCCCAGGCTGGCATGATGTCATCTGATGGACGCTGCAAAAGCTTTGATGCTACAGCCGATGGCTACGTTCGAGGAGAAGGATGTGGGATAGTTATCCTGAAGCGTCTTTCAGATGCAGTCAAAGATGGCGATCGCATTCTAGCGTTACTGCGGGGAACCGCCGTAAATCATAACGGCCGCAGTGTTGGCCTAACTGCACCAAATGGGTTGGCTCAACAAGCAGTGATTCGGCAAGCACTGGCAAATGCCAAGGTGGCATCCCATGAAATTGACTATGTTGAGGCACATGGTACGGGTACTCCAATGGGTGATGCCATTGAACTACAAGCAATCTTGGGGGTACTAGGACAGGGACGAACCCTTGACCAACCCTGCGGACTCGGTTCTGTGAAAACTAATATTGGCAACCTAGAAGCTGCTGGTGGAATTGCCGCATTTATCAAAACTATCCTCTGTTTGCAACAAGGAGAAATTCCCCCTCATCCCCATTTCAAAACCATCAATCCCCATATTGACATCAAGTCAACACCATTTTTAATTCCTACAATCGATCGCCCGATAGATATCAAGCCTCGGTTTGCTGGCGTTAATTCTTTTGGTTTTGGCGGTACTAATGCTCATGTAGTACTGGAAGCAGCAGAGGAGGGCAGCACTTCGACTACGCTCAGTGACCGGGGAGCAGGGGAGCAGGGGAGCATACTTCGACTACGCTCAGTAACCGGGGGGGCAGGGGAGCAGGTTAAATCGCTGTTGACGCTTTCGGCAAAAACTGAGACAGCGTTACGGGAACTAGCAAGTTGCTATGCAGATAGTTTTCTAAACTATGCTGCTCAATCGATTCCCGATATCTGTTTCACAACTAATATCGGTCGATCGCATTTTAATCATCGTCATGCCGTCATTTCATCAGGCGATTTACCTGATTTAATCTCCGAACTGAGGACATTCGCCACTAGCCAACAGACGACAGAACGGCTACAGCCGGAGAATAGACCGAAGATTGCATTTCTGTTCGCTGGACAGGGTTCGCAATACGTTGGTATGGGATGGGAACTTTACAACAGCCAACCTATTTTCCGTGCTGCCTTAGACGAATGCGATCGCATCTTACGCTCTTATTTGGATCGGCCACTGCTGGAAGTACTGTATCCATTAGGGGAAGGGGGAAAGGGGAAAGGGGAAAGGGAAAGAAACTTAGTGCCTCATCTTCTAGATGAAACTGCCTATGCCCAACCTGCTCTATTTGCCGTAGAGTATGCCTTAGTGAAATTGTGGCAGTCATGGGGCATTGAACCCGATGCGGTGATGGGTCATAGCGTCGGAGAGTATGTAGCTGCTTGCGTGACAGGTGTATTCAGCTTGGAGGAAGGGCTGTACTTGAGCGCCGAACCGGGACGACTGATGGCAACGCAGCCCAGAGAAGGGCAAATGGTGGCGGTGTTTGCAGCTAAGGAGATTGTAGAAGAGGCGATCGCATCTTACCAGGATGCTGTTGCCATTGCGGCCTTTAACGGCCTCTACTCAAACTGTGATTGCGGGCGATAGACAAGCGGTTGCAGCAGCAATTGCCCGTCTGGAATCCGATTTCATTATGACTCGCGAGTTGAATGTTGCCCACGCCTTTCACTCACCCTTAGTAGACCCCATTCAAAATGCCTTTGAGCAAACTTTGAAGCAAATGCAGTTTCATCCACCTTGTCTACCGTTTATCTCTCATCTTTCGGGAGAATTTGAGGCAGGGGTACTAGATGCTAACTACTGGCGCTCCCAACTGCGATCGCTCGGTGCGTTTTGATGGAGGTATCCAGACTTTAGCAGAGGCGGGGTATAAGATTTTTCTGGAAATTGGCCCAACAGATACTCTGGCAAGTATGGGTAAGCGCTGTCTACCGAAAAACACTGCCACTTGGTTGTCTTCTTTAAGACAAGAACGCGATGACTGGCGATCGCTGCTCGACAGTTTGGCTACTTTATATAAGAAGGGTATAAACATTAATTGGTCGGAATTTCATCGAGATTCTCCCAGACAACGAGTTGCTCTGCCCACTTATCCTTTCCAGCGCCAACGCTGTTGGAATGATTCTTTTGGAATTAAGGCTTACGCAGAGGTAAGGGAAAATCGAACCACAGAGGACGCAGAGGGCACGGAGGAATAAGAGTTTTAGAGAATTTTTACGTAAATTTTAGAAGTTAAATAGTAATGCACAGCTTATAACTGACGCTCTATGCCTATAGGAATTGAGAAACTTAATCTTTACTCAGGGCAGTTCTATCTAGATATTGCCGATCTTGCCGAAGCGCGTGGTAAAAACTTCCAGCAGATTGCCGATAGTTTAATGTGCAAAACGCGATCGGTTTATCCGGTCTATGAAGATGCTATTACTCTGGCGGTGAACGCAGCCAAACAACTCTTATCACCTCAAGACTTAGAAGACATTGAACTATTAATTGTGGGTACCGAATCTGCGGTTGATTGTGGCAAATCCCTGTCTACCTGGGTACATCGGTTTTGTAATTTGTCTCCTAATTGCCGTAACTTCGAGGTGAAACATGCTTGTTACGGTGGCACTGCGGCATTCAAAATGGCCGCTTCGTGGGTAGCTTCAGGGGCTAGACCTGGAAAAAAGGCATTGGTAATTAATACGGACTTCAGCAGCGTCACGCTCAATAGCGATCAGGAGTTTATCTGCGGAGGTGGTGCAGTGGCGATGCTCGTTAGTACTAATCCACAAATTCTCGAAATTGAACTAGATAAGGCGGGTTACTGGACAAAGGAGATTTCTGACTATCTGCGCCCCACTTTCAACACCGAAGTGATCAAAAGTGAAACGAGTCTTTACTCTTATTTAGATGCTTTGGAGGGAGCATTCAGTCACTACGAGCAAATCGCGGGTTCTGTAGACTATGATGCTGATTTCAAAAAACACATTTATCATGCACCCTTTCCAGCAATGACGTTTCAGGCACATCGCACCATACTCAACCGATTTGAGGCGGTAGGGAAAGCGGCTGCTAAGTTAAGTTTTCAATCAAAAGTTGCAGAGAGTATACATTTTGCTCAACAAATTGGTAGTTCCTATGGAGGTTCCAATTTTATTTGTTTGTTAAGTCTTTTGAATTATGCCAAGGATCTTAATCCGGGCGATCGCATTTCTTTGTTTGCTTATGGTGGTGGCTGCCAAGCAGAATTCTACAGCGCCACTATTGGAAAGGCTGCAACTGAAATTGTCCGATCGCTCAATATTGACGAACATCTCAATCAGCGACTTCGTTTATCTGTTGCAGATTATGAAGCTAGTGAATTGACGCGTGAAAAATATAGCGATCGCCGGGACTTTAATTTAGAAAACTATTTAGATGAACGCTATGAAAAACGCTATCGAGGCCAAAGTTTACTTGTGTTAAGCAATGTTGAAAATTACTATAGGCAATATAAATGGAGTTAATAGTAGAGACCATCCGCTATAAAATCGATTCAGGAGTTGCCCAGATTGCCTTGGTGCAGCCCCAAACAGGTAATGCGCTCAATTCATCTTTAATTAATCAACTTAGTCAAGCGTTACAAGCTGCGATCGCTGATTCATCTTGTCGGGCGATCGTGCTTCGGGCTGAGGGAACTGACTTCTGCAAAGGACTTGACTTGGAATGGATATTACAGCAGGGAGGAAGACCTCAAATAGAACTGTTTCAAGCCTTTATAAATTGTCTGCAACTGATTTGCTATTCTCACTTACCCGTAATCGCCTGTGTTGAAGGTAATGTTACAGGTGGAGGACTAGGTTTAGTTGCGGCTTGCGATCTCGTTATTGCCAACGAGAACGCAATATTTATGTTGCCAGAAGTCATCATTGGCATGATTCCGGCTCTGATTGCACCCTTCTTACTGCGTCGTCTGACCATAGCACAGCTCAAGTATTTAACCCTTAGCAGTCGGGGAATTGACAGCCTAGAAGCCAAGGCATTTGGGTTAGTGGATGAAGTTGCAACTGAAGGCATGGCTACCACCTTGAACCGACAATTACAACGGCTATTTCGTTCTTCTCCAGAAGCGATCGCTGCCAGTAAACAATATTTTGAACAACTTTATGGATCAGATTTGCAACGACAAACCAATATTGCCCTGAATCAACTTGTTTCATGGTTAGCACAACCGGAGGTCTTAGAAGGAATTCAAAGTTTCACCGAGGGATTCTCGCCACCTTGGTTTCAAAAGTACAGGGGAAAAACCCATGTCTAAAATTCTGCTCACCAATTTAGAAGACGGCATCTTGCAACTGCAAATCGATGACCCTGAAAACGAAAATCGTTTGAGCGAAGAACTATGTGATGAATTAATGACAGCCCTGACTCATCTAGCGACAGAACCGAGCCTGAAAGTCTTGATTTTGAGTGGGCGATCGGATGTCTTTTGTGCGGGAGCAAGCTTGGACACCATCAAACAAGTTGTGAGTGGCAATGCAGATGTCAAAGATTTATCACTGCCCAACCAACTACTTAGCTTTCCCGTACCAATTATTGCAGCTTTGCAGGGTCATGCTGTGGGAGGTGGACTAGCGTTAGCACTCTACTGCGATATGGCGATCGCATCCGAAAACAGTCGGTACGGAGTTAATTTTACAGATTTGGGATTTACTCCCGGAATGGGTATCTTATCTGTCTTACCTGCAATGGTTGGGCATCACTTCGCTAGCGAGATGCTCCTCACCGCCAAGCTCTACAAAGGCAAAGAACTCAAGGGACGAGGTTTATTTAACTACATAGTTCAGTCTGAGGAAGTTATGACTTTAGCCTTGGATATGGCACGGAGAATTGCCGAAAAACCCAGACATGTTTTGGAGATGGTAAAAGACACCCTGTCATTACCCCGGCGTCAAGCGCTCCAAGCAGCATTGTCCCGCGAACACCTAATGCACAAAATCTGTTTTGGGGTTCCAGGGACATTAGCACACATCGAAGCGGCCTATTTAGCCTAAATTTTGTTTGTAAATTTTCAAGATAGGAGACAAAACATCATGGATCGAGAGCAAGTATTAAATGTCGTAATTAAACATATCAAGCTCAACGTAGATGGAGTAGAAAATGTTGAAATAGATCCGCATAAAACCATCGGAGAATATGGAGCCAGCAGTCTTGACGGCGTAGAAATTGTTTCTGCTTGTATGCGAGAACTCAAAATAAAAATTCCCAGAACAGAAGTTTCTAGCTTTAAGACAATCAATGACTTGGTGGAATTGTTTGCCAAGTTTAAAGATGAAGCTTCTCAAGAAGTTAAAGTTACGCAATAAAAGGGCGATCGGTGAAGGAGGCAGGAAGCAGTGTTTCTACTCCCTTCTCTACGAGAGGCTGCACTTCGACTACGCTCAGTGACCACGCCAACGATTCCGCTACTTCGACTACGCTCAGTACAAGTCAGGGTAAGTCGCTCAACAACCAGGCATAAAGCAGGAGGAACCCACGCTTAAAAACGTGGGATTGAAGCAAGGAGGATTTTCTGCTATTTACACAATCCCCAATCCTTTTTATAAAAGCAGGTGGAAATGGTTACTCAAGTTGTCGAGTCCGATGTCCAAGATTCATTAATAGAATACTTAGAAGATCCATTTTTAAATTACCTTTTTAAACAAATCAAAAAAGCTGAACAAATTAGAGGAATATCAGTTGATTTAACCCATGCGTGCAATCTTCGATGTCAGGGATGCTATTTCTTTTTAGATGAATTGGATCAATTCAAAGCACCCAAAAATGAAGCCGAATTTGATACATTTATTGACCACGAAAAGAGCAGAGGAACAAATTTTATTACAGTGGTTGGAGGAGAACCCAGCCTGATGCTAGAGCGATTGCAGAAGCTTTACCAGAATTTTCGATTAATGGTTGTTACCAACGCTCTGATCAAAATTCCTTATGAGGGGTTTGAAACAATGCCGATCGCTATTTCTCTTTGGGGCGATCGCGAAACTGACAAAACACTCCGAGGGGGTGGTAAACTCGATGTTTTTAGCAAAGCTTTAAAAAATTACAAAGACGATCCGCGTGCTATTTGGCATTACACTACCACACCGGGTAACGCCCATGAAATCGCTAGCGTTGTCGAGCAGTGCGTAGCCAACGGTAATCGCGTCTTGTTTAACTTTTACAGCGATCGCATTGACTTAGGAGGAGTTTACGATCACAATCTGGGGTTTGAACATGTACGAGGTGAAATTGACAAAGCGATCGCTCGCTACCCTGACAAAATTTTAATGACTTCGTACATGAGCAAAGTGTTTACCACTCGGCAACTTTACGATGAAACCTGGGGTTATGAAGTTTGCACCAGCCTCACTGTAGATCATGAAATTAATCACAACCGGATTAAAAATGGTAAACGTTATAACCCCCATTATCGCGCTTACAATCCCGATCTGAAATCAACTCGGCGTTGTTGCACAGGTGATAATCAAGATTGCTCAACCTGTTACCAAACTTGGGCGCAGGTTGGTTGGATCATGATCAATTTGGAACGACACCTCGGTTCCAAACAAGAATTTACTAACTGGCTGACTACGACATACCTGTTTTACTTGATGTGCCGCATGGTTGACTTTGAATCCGGTGTGCAACTTTTGCCGGAAATTCATCAACGAGTAAATTGTTAATCATCATTGCTCGGTTTTTCGCAAAGGAAATAAATTGCTATGGCTACTCAGGTAATAGAAACCGAGGTACAAGATCCCTTAATGGAGTATTTAGAAGACCCCTTTCTACATCACCTATTCACCCAGGTTAGAAAAGCGGGTGCCATTAAAGGAATCTCTGTAGACTTAACTCATCTATGTAATCTGCGGTGTGAGGGTTGTTGTTTTTTCACCGACGACTTGGATCAAAATGCAGCACCTAAAGACGATGCTGAATTTGAGGCTTTAATTGCACAAGAAAAAGCTAGAGGCACTAACTACATTACAGCAGTTGGAGGTGAGCCTACCCTAATGCTAGATCGATTGCGAAAGCTGGCGCAAAATTTTTGGATGATTGTCGTCACAAACGGGATGATCAAAATCCCTTATGAGGGGTTTGAAAATATAACAATCAGTGTTTCTCTTTGGGGCGATCGCGAAACCGATAAAAAGCTACGCGGAGGAGGCAAATTAGATGTTTTCAGCAAGGCTCTCAAAAATTACAAAGACGATCGCCGAGTCTTTTGGTACTACACCACCACTGCTGGTAATGCCCATGAAATCGAACGAGTTGTTGAACAATGTGTCGAGAACGGTAACTTTGTAATATTTAACTTTTACGGGGATAAAGCGGGGTTAGGGGGTGTTTATGATGACGATCGCGGGTTTGCAGATGTGCGTCATGAAATCGACCGGATGATTGCCCGCTATCCCGATCGTATCTTGATGACTTCATACATGAATCAAGTGTTTACTACAGGGCAAATGTACGATGAAACCTGGGGCTATGATGTCTGTCCTTGCATCAGTGAAAATCGCCCAGAGAATGCAGCCCGATTCCAAAATGGTAAACCCTATAATCTCCACTTTCGTGCTTACAATCCTGATGCCAAATCAACCAGGACATGCTGCACCAGCGAACATCCCGATTGCTCAACCTGTTATCAAACCTGGTCGCAGATTGGCTGGATTATGCTGAATATGGAGCGGCATTTAGGTTCTAAGCAGGAGTTTACCAACTGGCTGACAACAATGTATATGTTTTACCTGACTGCCAGAGCTATTGACTTTGAAGCTGAGCGTTCAGGTTTTACCTGAGATTCACACAAGAGTTAATAGCTTATGATTCCAGAACCCATTGCAATTGTTGGTATTGGTTGTCGCTTTCCTGGAGGTGTCCAAAGCCCAGCTGGCTTCTGGAACCTGTTGCAAAATGGCAGGGATGCAATTACAGAAATTCCTAGCGATCGCTGGAACGTCAACAAATTTTATCATCCCGATCCGGTAGAACCAGGTAAAATGTACAGCCGTTGGGGTGGGTTTCTCGACCAAATAGACCAGTTTGATGCCAAATTCTTTGGGATTTCCAGCGCTGAGGCGGCTCGGATTGACCCTCAACAACGACTCTTGTTAGAAACGGCGTGGGAGGCGCTAGAAGATGCTGGGCAAGCACCGGAACATCTGGCTGGCAGCGATACCGGGGTTTTTATTGGGGTACTTAACCGAGATTACAGTTACATTCAAATGGATGAGCGCAATCGTGATGCGATCAATGCCCATACCATAGTTAGCTCAAACCTCAACTTGGTACCAAATCGCATTTCCTATTGCTTTGACTTCACAGGCCCCAGTCTGCCGATTGACGCTGGCTGTGCCTCGTCATTAGTCGCCGTTCACTTTGCTTGCTCTAGTCTCTGGAATGGTGAATGTAGCCTTGCCCTCGCTCGGTGGGGTCAATGTCATCTTCAAACCAGAAATCAGCATCGCCATGAGTAAGGCATTTTTGCTGTCTGCGGATGGTCGTTGCAAGAGTTTTGATGCCGCAGCAGATGGTTTTGTCCGGGCTGAAGGGGTGGGGGTTGTTGTTCTGAAGCCGCTATCTCATGCCCTAGCTGACGGTGATGCTATTTATGCAACGATCCGCAGTAGTGCTGTCAACCAGAATGGTCGCGGCAGCAGTTTTACAGCCCCCGAAACTTTGGCGCAGCAGGTAGTCATGGAAAAAGCCTATCAGCGGGCAGGAATTCTCCCTCAGCAGGTGCAGTATGTAGAAACTCAAGGCTCCGGTTCACCGATGGGGGATGAGATTGAAGCCAAAGCGATCGGGGCTGTCATCGGCAGTGATCGCTCTTTGGGCAATGAATGCGCCATCGGATCTGTGAAAACAAATATTGGACACATGGAAGCGGCTGCCGGCATTGGTGGACTCATTAAAGCAGCGCTAGCAGTTAGCCATCGTCAGATTCCACCCAATCTGCATTTTCAAACCCCCAATCCCAAAATTCCTTGGGAGGAACTGCGGTTGCGCGTGGCACAATCTCTCGAACCACTAACAAATAAGGATAATCAACCACCGATCGTGAGTGTGAATGGTTTTGGTCTGGGGGGCACGAATGTTCATGTGATTCTGCAAGGTGTAGAATCCTTGCCAATTGATACTGCGATCGCTAATCAACCACAAATTTTTTTAATGTCAGCTCGTACTCCAGAGGCTTTGAAAGCCTTTGCTAAAGCTTATATTGAGTTTTTTACTGCCCAGGATGACGCGGCAATTTTATTGGCAGACATTTGCTATACAACTAGTCTGCGCCGTAGCCATCACTCCTACCGTTTGGCAATGGTGGTTGATTCTAAGAAACAACTCACCGAGCATTTAATGGCTTTTCTCGCACAAGAAAGCCGCCCCTCGATGTTTTCTGGCTATGTAGAGCAACAGGGGGAGCAGAGGGGCAGCACTTCTCTACGAGAGGCTTCTCTTTCAGAGACGCTAACGCGAACGCCAACGGCTACGCCCTTCGGCTACGCTCAGGACAAGCTCAGTGACCGAGGAGCAGAGGGGCAGGGGAGAAGTCCTCAATTCAAAATTCTAAATTTTGCTACTGAACGCGCTCAGATATTGAATTCCTTAGCAGAGCGCTATACCCTAGAAGATTCAATTGATTGGAACGCTCTTTATCCTCATGGTGGTTGTTTTGTGCGTTTGCCATCCTATCCGTGGCAACGACAGCGTTACTGGCAGGAATCAGAAGCCTCACGGCAAGATAGATTAGGAGAATCTAATACTGCCCAAGCCTCTAGTGCGGTTATATCCAACGGTTCTCAGATTGATATTATAAAGCAATGGTCAGTAGCGGCAAATAGCCAACGCACCGATTTATTAAGCACTTACATTCAAGCACAAGTTGTCCAAGCCTTAGAGTGTGAAGCTGTTCAAGTTGATGTCCAAAAGCCACTTAATAGTATGGGCATCGATTCTCTGATGGCTGTGAGTCTCAGAAATCACATTGTCACCAATTTAAAGATTGAACTGCCAATTGAACAGTTTATTGCTAGTCCCAGCATTGCGGAATTAGCTCAAGCTTGCCACGAACAATTAATTTTGAAAAATTTGATACCAACTATTCAGATTGCTAATTTTGTTGAGGAAATAGAGGAGTTAACTCTTTAGCCTCAGTTGATGAATCAAGGGATGATTCTTGTAGGGTAGGCGACACGAGAGTCTTGAAATACAAGGGACGGGCTTTTCGGCCCATCCCACAAAACTAGCAAAATCATCAGCAGATCGGGTTTTGGAGAGGGCTAAATATGGTATTCAATGAATTGTTAACATCCAGTTTGTCAGTCAAAAATTTAGTAGAGTTGACGCGTTATCGCGCCGAACAACAACCCGATCGCCTCGCCTATAGTTTTTTGCTGGATGGAGAAAAGGAAGTAATTAGTCTCACCTATGGAGAACTAGATTTATCGGCACGAGCGATCGCGGTGCAACTGCAAACTGTCAGTGCCAAGCATGAGCGTGTCCTGCTTCTCTACCCACCTGGTCTTGATTTCATTACTGCCTTCTTTGGCTGCTTATATGCTGGTGCGATCGCCGTTCCTGCTTATCCACCTCGACAAAATCAGTCCATCTCCAGGCTGATGGCAATTATGGCAGATGCCCAGGCTAGTGTTGCCCTGACTACAACCTCTCTGCTCACTACCATCGCTACTCAGTTTACGCATCATCCAGAACTGGCTACAAAACAGATTTTAACTACAGACACCATCGCGAATCAGCAAGCAGAGTTATGGCACGAACCCGTTATCGATCCAAACGCGATCGCATTTCTGCAATACACCTCTGGCTCAACCGGGACACCCAAGGGGGTTATGGTCAGTCATGGCAACTTACTACACAATTTAGAACTGATTCATCAGTTTTTCCAAACCACTCCCAACCAATTAGACGTATCCTGGCTGCCCCCTTATCATGATATGGGCTTAATCGGCGGCATCCTCCAACCCCTCTACGTCGGTTCCTCAATAATTTTGATGTCGCCCGTTGCCTTTTTGCAGAAGCCATACCGTTGGTTAGAAGCAATTTCCCGCTATCAAGCGACAATTAGCGGCGGGCCGAATTTTGCTTATGATTTGTGTGTACAGAAGATTCAGCCAGAACAATTAGTGGGTCTCGATCTGAGCAGTTGGAAAGTTGCTTTCAATGGTGCCGAACCAGTTCGTGCCCAGACCCTAGAGCGATTTGTTAACAAGTTTGAGCCTTACGGCTTTCGCCCGGAAGCTTTTTATCCTTGCTATGGGATGGCTGAAGGCACATTGTTGATTTCCGGGGGGGTAAAAGAGTGCTACCCAACGGTGTGTAATCTAGAAAGTGCTGCTCTCGAACAAAACCAAGTTGTGCTGTGTGCAGAGCAACAGCAGCATAGTATAAAGATTGTTGGGCAAGGTAAAACGGGGTTAGGTCAAACAATTGCGATCGCCAATCCGCAATCTTTCCAGAGATGTCCAGATGGTACAGTTGGAGAAATTTGGGTTACAGGAGCGAGTATTGCTCAAGGATACTGGCAGAAACCCCAAGAGACGCAAGAAACATTCTATGCCTGTTTAGACGATACAGGCGGGGGTTCGTTTCTGCGAACGGGCGACCTGGGATTTCTGCATAATGGTGAATTATTTGTTACCGGGCGACTCAAGGATTTAATTGTGATTCGAGGTCGCAATTACTATCCTCAAGACATTGAACTGACGGTGCAGGAAAGCCATTCGGCTCTCAGACAAGGCTGTGGAGCAGTGTTTGCCATTGAGGTAGAAGGAGAAGAAAGAATCGTCGTGGCTCAAGAAATCGAGCGAACTTACTTAAGAAAGCTCAATGCAGATGAAGCGATCGCGGCAATTCGGCAAGCGGTGTCACAGGTTCATGAGTTATCAGTTTATGCAGTGTTGCTGCTCAAGACTGCCAGCATTCCCAAAACTTCAAGTGGTAAGATTTCCCGTACTGCTTGCCGCAATGGATTTCAAACAGGTAGTTTAGACATGATTGCTGCTGACATCTTGCCCCAATGGGATGGCACAGATAGCGAATATAAACTCACAGCAGCAGAACTGTTAGCGATCGCTCCTACACAAAGACAGCAGCACTTGGAGTCTTACATTCAAGCAAAACTAGCCAGGGGATTGAAAGTTGACTTGGCAAAACTCCATCCCCAACAACCCTTGCATCAGCTAGGCCTCGATTCCTTGACTGCGATCGAGATTAAACATCAAATCGAAGTCGATCTAGGAGTCAATGTTCCTGTAGTCAAGTTTCTCGAAGGTGTAACGATCGCAAATCTCGCTGCTCAAATTCTCAGACAATTGACTGGAGTCAATTCTCAGCAGCAAGGCGAAAAGCTACCCTTTTTCTGCATTCATCCGGTGATGGGTGTTGCTTCCGTTTACTCCGACTTGGCAGAGTTATTGGGTCAAGAACAACCTTTCTACGGGCTACAATCTGCGGGGATTACTGGCGAAGGCAAATCAAAAGATTGTATAGAAGACATTGCTGCTGAGTATATCCACGGTATCCAACAGGTGCAGCCAGAAGGCCCCTATTGTCTAGGAGGTTGGTCTTTTGGGGCGCTGGTGGCATTTGAAATGGCCCAACAGCTACAGCAAGCAGGACAGACCATTGTCTTACTGGCACTGATTGATACTCCTGCCTTTTGCGACAATCGCACTCAGAATTTCTTCCAAATGGCTAAATTTCTGGTGAATTCCGTGCTTCGCAATCTTGGCCCTTATCTGGATGAGACAGTAGACCATTTTCTGACTGCTGTCGAAGAACGACAACTTACCCAACAGATTGGAACTAAGACCTCGAAGCCATTGCATTTTTTGGTTGAGCCAGGGAGTATAGCTAAGGTTGTCGCCCACCAGTCCAAGCTGAGTAAGCTTTTCCAACCAGCTGCGCGACGGCTATTTCAAGTCATACAAGCTAACAACTCAGCCCTCCTCAAATACAAGCCACAGCCTTATCCAGGTAAAGTTACCCTCTTTCGGACGAGCAAACAAACTGGAAAAAATCCCCAAGATGCAACCCTTGGCTGGGGCGATCTAGCGATCGGCGGAGTTGAGATTCATCAAATTCCGGGAAACCATCTGAATTTAGTCCTCCCGCCCCATGTAGAGGTACTTGCCGAAAAGCTAAAAGCTTGTCTCGATCGCGTGCAGGTTCAAAAGATGGAGGTGTTGTAGATTTTGCCTTTCCTAGCAGTCTTCTATTAGCTTGATAATACTATCAGGAGATTTATAAAAATAAATAATAACCAAAGTTTCCAATTTGATTACTGATAGTTATAAAACAGCACTAACTGATATTATCCTATCAAGTCACCATCTATATTCAGAGGATAAAAGTCAAACATCAGTAGAACGACTTCAAAAAACCAAACTATGTAAAGAAAAATGAAATAGCTTAAATCCTTTTTCCTTCTGCCTCCAGCGTAGCTGGCTGCTGCTTGATTCCAATAATAAATATTCACACCGACCTACTTCTTATGAGTATACCTTTAAAGCTTCGCAGTGGTTTTAGCTTTGATGAAGCGATTTTAATGGCTAAGTTCTCCAAACGAAGTTATGAAATATTTCAAGTCGGAGGAGGCTCTGTTGAGGATGCCGAAGTCCAAGATATCTATAACTCTCTGTATAAGAATGAGGGCTGGAAATTAGTTCATAGCTTGCAGAATAATGAAAATAATATCCGAGGTTTCATTTTTAAACGGGAAGGAAGTAATCAATTGGCGGTGATTTTTCGAGGCACTATTGTTACCGATCGCGGTCAAATTGAATTAACGGATATTTTGACCGATCTCAATTGGTCATTAATTAACTATGGTTCTCTACCAGATACGCGAGTCAAAGTCGCACGGGGATTTTTTGAAGGATTTGAAGCCGTCAAAGATGAACTAGCTGCCTTTTTTCAGGTTCTCTTAGGTCAAATTAATGCTCAAGATTTTGAGATATTTCAAACCTTAAATCCTGCCAAACAAATTGCTATTGCCCATGCCATTGCGGCAGCTGGAGGAATCCGATTCGGATTAGCCTTTGAGCGCCGATTAAAAAAACTAATTTCGGAAGTCTTCTCTTATGATGCGATCGGCAACCTGAATCGAGCCTGGAGTTTTGCCCGCGATGAACTCTTGAACTTTGAAGACATCTCTAGAGAAATGAGTGAGTTATCGAATAGTCGCAGGGTTGGTACTAGCTTGAGTTCTAGACCTAAGATACCTAAAAACGCCAGTCGGATTGAAGTTTTTGTAGGGGGACATAGTTTGGGTGGTGGTTTAGCTCAACTCGGCGCTCTGTTCTTAAAACGCCGTTTTAGTTCTTTAGGAGAGTCAGCTTTACGAGTCAAAGTATACACCTTTGGATCTGTGAAGGTTGGCAATCACCATTTTGCCAATTACTACAACGAACAGTTAGGAGAAGGATTTAGTTACCGCATCGAAAATCAACTGGATCTGTTTACCCTAGTACCCTTTAGCCTTCCTTTCCCTTTAAGTATGGTTGCTGGCAATGGCTTGAGATTGGGCGAACTTTACTTAGGCAATTACGAACATGTGGGAGAAGTTCATCACGTAATTGGACTGGGAAATCACGGTGTCTCTCTGAATTTTGGGGGAGCGGCAGAATTTATGGGAGGTATTCCTTTCCCTCACAGCTTCGATACCTACATTCAACTGCTGCAAGAAGACAAAAAACGGTGGCATCAGTTGTGGCAACCCATTAGAGGAATTCTCAGCATCTTTTTACAAGAAATGCTCCAGGAACAGGAAGCTGAGATTGTGATGACTACCGAAGAACAAATGCGGGGGGTTCAAGAACAGACATCTGAAGAAATTCGTAGTCTCAAACAATCTCTAGACGAACTTAAAAGCGAAATTCAGCGATCGGGGCTGAACTTGAAGAACGAATAAGAACTAGTAACTTTTGCTACTTATGATGACCCATACTGTTACTGCTCGCAATCTTAGTATCTTTGCTGGTCTACTGGCATTAAGTATCGGGGCTGGATACGTTTTCCTGTTTAAAGTATCTAGCCCGTCACCCGCCAACAACGCCTCATCATCTTCGTTATCGTTGCCCCCTGAAAAAACAAAAGTCCTAGCATTGGGGCGGTTGGAACCAGAGGGGGAGATTACCAAGGTTGCAGTTCCAGTGGGGGCGCAGATTGATAAATTAAAAGTTTCTGAGGGTGATTGGGTTAAAGCCGGACAAGTCTTGGCTTATCTCAAAAGCCATCAAGAAGTTCTGGCTAAACGAAATTTGGTTGCTAGCCAGGTAGAAGAGGTGCAAAAACAGATACAAACAGATAGCTCCGTCAATAAGATTGAGATTAGTCAGGCACAAGCACAGATTAGTCAGATTTCTACTCCTCGTTTGCAAGAAATTAGCTCTCAAGAGGCTGCTGTTCGCCGATCGCAAGCAGAATTACAACAGGCAATTATCATACGCGATCGCTATGCAAAACTTTATGCTGAAGGTGCAGTTCCTAAAGAAGATTATGAGATTAGGAAGTTACTGGTTGTACAAACCCAGGAGAATTTAAGTCAAGTCAGAGCCAAGTTACAGCAATTAACCAACACCCGTCAAGCAGATATCAAAGTAGCTCAAGAGAACCTCAAACGCTCAGAGATGAATTTAAAGCGAGTCGCTAGCCATAGTGGGTTGATTTCAGCCATCCAAAATTTAAAACTGGCTCAGGCACAGTTAGAGCAAACTATGATCCGTGCGCCCAAAAACGGCCAAGTCCTGAAGATTTATACCCAGGCTGGGGAAGTGATTTCCGATCGCGGACTTCTGGCTCTGGGCAACACACGTAATATGTATGTAGTAACAGAGGTGTTTGAAACAGACGTTAAGTCGATTAAAGTCGGACAGCGAGCAACAATTACCAGTCCGGTTTTTGAAGAAAAAATGACTGGCACTGTCACAAAAATTGGTCAATTGGTGTTTAAAAACGACATCATTGGGGACGATCCGACAGCAAAATCAGATGTCCGAGTGGTAGAAGTTAAAATCCGCCTAGATCGAAGCGAACTTGTCTCCGATCTAAGTAATCTGCAAGTAGATGCCGAGATTGATTTAAATTAATTCGCTAAAGGTTTTTCAAAGGGGAATAGGGAACTTGGGCGAATGGCACTAAGAAAAGCCCAAAGACTTATTGTATCCTCATCCTCGTTCCCAGCCTGGAGGCTGGGAACGAGGAANNNGAGGCTCTGCCTCTTGTTAAGTTATGGAGGCGGAGCCTCCANGGCTGGAAGTTAGGGCAAGGGCTGTATCTTAACTTAGTGGCATTCGGAACTTGGACTTTCACAATTTTTAAAGGTCTCTAAATTATCAGGAGTCAGGGAATGTGACTAACCGTCAGCACCGCAAACACTGGAAAGGACCCCCATTGGCATGGCAAAACTTAATTCAGAGTAAAGCTCGCTTAGGCGCGGGAGTATCAGCCATCAGCTTTGCGGTTTCCTTAGTATTTATGCAACTTGGACTCTTTAGCGGAGTGATGAAGGGAGCGACGCTCCTCTATGACAGCCTCAATTTTGACATTGTATTGATTTCATCCAAGTCGCCGGAGTCCACCTATGTTCCACCCTTTTCCCGACGTTATTTATATCAGGCAGGAGGGACGAATGGCGTTGCTGCTGCCAGACCACTTTACCTCGCGTTTCGCTCGTGGCGTAATGTAGAAACAAAGCGAATACGAGCGCTTTTGCTTTTGGGGTTTAATTACCGAGATCCTGTGTTGCGCGTGCCAGAAGTTTATCAGTCTTTACCAGCCCTACAACGTCAAGATACCTTGTTAATGAATAGCCTCTCACGCTCTGAATTTGGCCCGAGAGAAGTGGGTCTGAAAACTGAACTGAACAGGCAAGAAGTTGAGATTGTAGGGCTGTTTAGCTTAAATAATACTATCCGTGCTGATGGCACTGCAATTGTTAGCGATCAAAATTTTATTCGTTTGAATCCGGGGCGATCGCTAGATGATGTAAGTCTGGGGTTGATTACAGTTGAGCCTGGTGTAAAGGTTGATGAAGTGGTGCAAAACTTACGCCAAATCATGCCAGCAACGATTAAAGTATTCAGTCGTCAAGAAGCGATGTCTAGAGATCGGGAATATTGGGTTAAGTCTACTTCGCTCGGTTATATCATTGGTGTTGCTGTGATCATGGCTTTTCTAGTTGCGACTGTGATTGTGTATCAAGTCCTGAGTTCTGATGTCAATGAACGCTTGCATGAGTATGCAACCTTAAAAGCCATTGGATATACTAATTTGCGTTTGTTGTCGGTCGTTATCCAGGAAGCGCTTGTGCTGGCGACGCTGGGGTTTATTCCTGGTTGCCTTCTGGCTTTGGGGATGTACCATGCCATTTTTATTGCCACAAGACTACCAGTCGCCATGACTGTTAGTCGGATGTTATTCGTGTTTGTTCTGACGATTGTGACATGTAGTGCGTCTGGATTTGTTGTTGCTCGCAAAGTTTTAGTTGCAGATCCCGCCGATGTTTTCTAGCAAAAAGGTTCGAGTTGCCCTCTTTAAGTTTTCCCTGGCCTGGCGCAATCTGCTCCAGCAACGATCGCAGTTTTTCACAGCATTAGCTGCGATCGCATTTGCGGTTTTTCTCATGTTTTCCCAACTTGGATTTCAGAATGCAATGTTGAATAGTAACGTTGCGTTTATTCAGGCATTCAATGCTGATTTAATCATGCTCAGTCAGCGGCGCTATGTTACCGTTATTGACGAAACTTTTAATCGAAGTCGATTATATCAAGTTAGACAATTTGAAGGCGTTGCAGCAGCTTATCCACTTTATATCACTCTCGGTAGCTGGAGACGTTATGGAACTGCTGAGGAAAGGTCTATCCGAGTGTTTGGATTTAATCTAGACGATCCTGTTTTTCTCTTACCTGAGATTCAAGCGGCTGAATTTGCCCTCCAAATGCCCAACACTCTATTGGCCGATAGCAGGTCTCGCAAAGATTATGGTTCTATGCAACCGGGTGTGACAACTGAGCTTTCTGGTGTCCAAGTCAAAGTAATTGGAACCTTTGAACTGGGTGCTGACTTTGTAACTGATGGTAATTTAATTGTTAGCGATCTTAATTTTCTGAGAATCTTTGCAACTAGACCTTCTGGAATTGATTCCAAGTTTCGTTCATCGCTCAACGACGTTGATATTGGTCTAATCAAAGTGACTCCAGGAACGAATAGCGATCGCCTAGAAAAGTTTTTAAATCAATCTTTACCATCTGATATAGTTGTTTACACGAAACAACATTTTATTGCCAAAGAACTAGATTATTGGACGCAATCATCTGGAATTGGGGCTATTTTTGGACTAGGAACAATCATCGGTTTTGTGGTTGGTATTGTCGTAGTTTACAACATTATCTATAGTAATGTTGCAGATAATCTACCTCAATATGGCACTTTGAAAGCCATTGGCCATTCTAATTTTTATCTTGTCGGTATTGTTTTTCTCCAATCTATCATTCTTTCATTTTTTGGTTTTTTTCCGGGTTTTTGCTTAAGCTTTGTTTTTTATCAGTTAATTTCTACGGCTACAGGGCTGCAATTAGAGATGAATTTTCACGTTATCAGCTTTGTGCTATGTTTAACGGTTTTAATGTGTGTTGTTTCTGGACTGATAGCAACCAGAAAGCTGCAAAAGATAGATCCGGCTGATATTTATTAATAAAAATTTTGAATAGATGTTGATTTAAACTAATGTCTACCCAACCAGTTATTCAAATCAAAAACATCAATCATTACTATGGAAAGGGTCAATTACGCAAACAAATATTATTTGATATTTCTTTGAAGATTTATCCTGGAGAAATTGTGATTATGTCCGGCCCCTCCGGGTCTGGGAAGACAACACTGCTGACTTTAATTGGGGGATTGCGTTCTGTTCAGGAAGGTAGCCTTCAAGTATTAGGACACGAGTTAAGCGGGGTGAATAATCGGTTATTGGAAAATGTCCGCAAGCAGATCGGGTTCATTTTTCAAGCTCATAATTTGTTAGGTTCCCTAACCGCAAACCAAAATGTCCAAATGTCTTTGGTGTTGAATGATGCGATCGCAATGGAAGAAGCGCAAGAGCGATCGCAAGCAATATTAGAGCAAGTGGGGCTTCAAAAGCGGATTCATTCTTATCCACACCAGTTATCAGGCGGACAAAAACAACGAGTAGCGATCGCGCGGGCTTTGGTAAACCGACCCCAACTGATTTTGGCAGATGAACCAACAGCAGCGCTAGACAAAGCCAGCGGTCGAGATGTGGTGGAACTAATGCAAAAACTGGCAAAGCAGCAAAATTGTACGATTTTGCTCGTAACCCATGACAACCGGATTTTAGATATTGCCGATCGCATCGTTCATTTAGAAGATGGTCGTTTAGCCTCACCTACAGAACAAGCAATTCTAGACATTGAGAGTACAACGACCTCATTAGTTAAAGCGAAGAAAGAGGAATTGAGCCGCACGCTCGAAGAATTAACAATCCCTCAGTTTTTGAGTTTGCTTCAGAAGCTCAAAGAAGAATTTGAACAAGTTTTGCAAGCAATGAATATTCTCAGCGAGCAAATGCTAAAAGCAAATATTGAGGAAGTGATTAGGGCTTTAGCCTGGAAAATTGCCCAAATTATGGGTGCGGATCGAGCAACTATCTTTGTGGTCGATCGGGAAAAAAACCAGCTTTGGTCTAAGGTTTCCCGGAGTGAAAATGAAGAAGCGGTAGAAATTTTCCTGCCGATGAATGCTAGTATTAGTGGTTATGTTGCCACCACTGGTGAGAGTGTAAATATAACTGATGTTCAGCAAAATCCTCAGTTCTATAGAGAAATTGATCGAGCAACTGGATATCATACTTGTAATATCCTTTGCTTACCTATGTTTAATAGCAAAAACCAAGTGTTTGCAGTGGTTGTGTTGACTAATAAACTAGGAGATAGCCCCTTTGATGCCAATGATGAACGTCTACTTCGCGAACTAACTGCACCGCTCAGTGTGATTCTAGAAGGTACTCTCTCGGTGTTACAACAATAGATTTGTCGCCAAATAAGAGGGATTTTACATCACTAGTGGTCTGTCTCATTAATTTTGTGGGGCGGCTAGATCCCCGACTTCTTCAAGAAGTCGGAGATCTGAACACCACTAATATCATGTCCGCATAATTAGTTATGATTCCCAGAGTCATTGCACCCCACCCCCAGCCCCCTTTCTGGGGCAGGTTTTTTTGATTAGACAAATTTTTGGGATTTTAAAACCAAAACCATTGTCTGAGAACTTAAAACTACGTTCAATAATTGAGAACATTCTCAACTATTTATCGAAAGCCTAAAAGCCTGCCCTTGAAAGCCCCCCTCCCCGCTCTTCGGGAGGGGAGACAAAGCGCAGCTTTGGCGGGGTGGGGTTCTTGGGGTTTAGTAAGTAATCAAGCGGACATGATATAACCCTCTCTGAAGAAACACTTTGCGTAAAGCTTATGTAGCAAGGGTAGGAGAGGATAGAGTATTTTGCTGCTCTGGAGAAATTGGGACAATTTCAAGACCAAGAGCATGAGCTTTGTTCCTGAGATTTTTGAGAATCAGTTCCTGATATTTTTGCTCATAGTAGTCCATACCAGGGTCGGTATATTGCCCAGCAGTCGCCCACATTTGGTAAAACAAGCGTGCCAATTTATGGGCAGTAGCGGTGATGGCTTTTGGAGCACCCAAGCGCGATCGTAAACGCCTGTAAAAAGCACCCAAAGCAGAACGGCTTTGAGTTAGAGAAAAAGCAGCCATCCGAAAAGCCGAAGCTGCACGATTAACAACTCGACGAGTCTGAGAACTTTTGACTTTACCACCAGTAATTTTTTGACCAGGGCATAAACCCAACCATGAGGTAAAGTGCTTAACAGTGGGAAATCGTTTGGGGTCTAATCCAACTTCTGAGAAAATGGTTTGCACAGTCAAAACATCAAGGCCATCAATCAGGGTAAAATCTACGCCAGAAATGTGATAAAGATATTTACGTAAATCAAAATTGGGATTATTGCCTACGGGCTTTTTTCTGCGTTTTCGCTTGCTGGGAGGTGGTTCATCCTGTACTTTAATTTCAAACGTATTTAAACATTTTTCAATTTCTTTATCTATGGCAGCTATCTGTTGTTGATAAACCTCATAAAGGGTTAACTCTTGATTGAGGACAAACAAATGTTCTGGACGATAGTCTCCAGTTAGGGCTTTAGCAATGTCTGTTTTACTACTTTTAATTCTAGGGTCTTTGAGGGCAGCTAACTTTTGTGGGTCTCGTTCACTAGCGACAATTGCCTTAATAATTGTCATTCCAGTTAAACCACTAATATCGCTAATCACTTGATGTAAATGTAGATTCATTTGAATCAGTGCTTTTTGCATTCTTTGCAAATGAGTTCCAGCACTTTTAATCAAGCATTCTCTTTGGCGAATATAACTACGTAAGATACAAACTTGATCTTCTGGGCGGAAAGAGCCAGACAATAGCCCATAGGTGTGTAACTGTTGTAACCATTGACAGTCTTTGACATCTGTTTTACGTCCTGGCACTGTTTTCAAATGGTGAGCATTTACCAGTTTGACCTCAAACCCTCTGGTTTCCAAAATTTGGAACACCGGAATCCAATATACTCCTGTTGCCTCCATTGCTACAGATGTTACGCCACATTGACTCAACCAATCAGCCATTGCCATCAAATCTGGGGTAAAACATCCAAATCGCCGCACATTTTTCTCGTCTCTCAGAGGCGGAACACACACCCAATGTTCTGCACTACCCAAGTCAATTCCTGCCGCATTCTCATTTATTTGCGCTAAATGTGAAGCATTAGATGACTCTAGCCTTTGTTCTTGACCACTAAATGGATTTTGATCTTGGTTTATTGGCAATTTCATCTTGGCACCCCAGTTTGATCATTCCAATATGTCCTGACCTGGGTTGGTTATATGTAGATAATCTCTGAAACGGGATAGGAAAATTTTCCTTCACCAATGCCATAACCATTCAACCCAGAACCATGCTTTCAATCAGGCTTTTTTTAATACACTATTGTGGGTACGGTTTTAACTGTCAGGATACTTATAAATGTATCTGGTATTTCGCCCATGCGCCCATGCTTATTGTTTCTTTCATCCATAACGGGCGGAAAACGCCGCCAGTGCGGTGCTTTCAAGAAACAGAAATGTTTCTTTACATCCATTGGGAATGTGATCGCTTTCCTTGGGCGCTTCTGTCACTCTCCGAAAACATTTACCTTTTCTATAATCTAGAGCTTTTGTATAGCGAGCGATTGCGCGATTATTTTCTAATAACAAATACAAGTCCTATTTTTTTCTAATAGTATAGCTTGTATTGATTGCCTCATGAGGCTTCTAGCGATCGCCCTCCCGGAGAGTGACAGAAGAGGGTTAGAAGAGATAGGCAAAAAATTGCAAAAAATGGCAGCCATGCTAAATTATCCAATTTGAAGAGAAAATAGGCGTTGGCTTTGATTTGTGGTGTCATGTCTTTACTTGCGGCTGCAATAAGATAAGCGTTACTTCATCACAGGTAATAAACATGCAAAAAACCGTGAAAATAAAGTAACAATAGACACTTTTATTCCAATTTATTTATGTAACATCTCGTAAATATATGCTTATTTTCGTCTCAGATGTTACAAAGCTAAATTTGCATGGGCATATTAAGAATGCTTATATTGCAAGAAAAAACAATGACAGCTACTTTATCTGGTTATCAACTCCTCGAAACCCTTCACTCCGGTAGTAAAACCGTCATTTATCGTGGACGGCGAGAAACCGATAATGTCTCTGTGGCGATCAAAACTCTTCAGTGCGAACATCCACCTCTGGAAGATATTGCTCGACTGCGCCATGAATATCAAATCATTGAGTCCCTGCGAATTCCTGGCATTGTTAAAGCCTACGAGTTAAAGAATTATCAGCATGGTTTGGCTTTGGTATTAGAAGATATTCCAGGTTGCTTGCTCAAAGAAATGATTACAACTCAAAAAACTACCTTGATTACTTTTCTCAAGGTGGCAATTAATTTGGCACAGACTTTAGGAGAACTACACGCCCAAAAAATTATACATAAAGATATTAAGCCGCACAATATTTTAATTAATCCCGAATCAGGGGAAATCAAACTGATTGACTTCAGTATTTCCTCCCGCCTCGATCGAGAAAATCACACCTTGAGCAATCCTAATTTGCTTGAAGGTACACTTGCCTATATGTCGCCTGAGCAAACAGGCAGAATGAACCGGGTGTGCGACTATCGCACCGACTTTTATTCGTTGGGTGTCACCTTGTATGAAATGCTAACTGGTACGCTGCCGTTTTATGCTAGCGATCCGATGGAGTTGATCCACTGTCACATCGCCAAAATGCCAGTCGCACCCTGTAGCAAAACCGTGTGTCGTGTTCTGGAAGATGTGCCAGAGGGGATTAGTGCAATTATTTTGAAACTGTTAGCGAAAACAGCAGAGGATCGGTATCAAAGCGCTTGGGGACTGAAAGCGGATTTAGAGGAATGCTTGTTTCAACTTCAAGTAATTGGCAAGATTGAAAACTTCGTACCAGGGAGACAAGACAAATCTGGGCATTTTTTGATTGGACAACAACTCTACGGACGTGAAGCAGAAGTAGCAACATTAATGACTGGATTTGAGTGTGTGGCAGGTGGTAGCAGCGAACTCATGCTCGTCTCTGGTTATTCGGGCATTGGCAAGACGAGTGTCGTCAATGAAGTTCATAAACCGATTGTCGGGGCCAGAGGTTATTTCATTGCAGGTAAGTTCGATCAGTTCAAACGCAATATTCCATACACGTCGTTGATTCAGGCGTTCCAATCTTTGATTGGGCAATTACTCACCGAAAGCGTTGCCCAAATCCAAGAGTGGAAAGAGAAATTGTTAACCGCGTTGGGAGAAAACGGGCAAGTCATTATTGATGTGATTCCCGAAGTCGAACTCATTATTGGAACTGTGCCACCTGTAACACAATTGGGAGCGACAGAATCTCAAAACCGTTTCAATCGCGTTTTTGGGCAATTCATTGGGGTATTTACGAACCAAGACCATCCCTTAGTTGTCTTTCTGGATGACTTGCAGTGGGCAGATTCGGCATCACTGAACTTAATTGAGCTATTGATGACGGATACTGATCGCAAATATTTATTGCTAATCGGGGCATACCGTGATAATGAAGTGTCGCCCACCCATCCATTGATGATGAGTTTGTCCAAAATTCAATCCTCTGGTGCGGTGGTGAATAACATCGTTTTGTCACCATTGCAGTTAAGGGATGTGGAAGCGTTAATTAGTGATACATTGAATCACATAGAACACAGTCAGCCACTAGCAGAATTACTATTCCATAAAACCGGAGGAAACCCCTTCTTCTTAACGCAACTGCTGAAAACCCTACACCAAGAAGACTTACTAACATACAACTTCCAGTCTGGGGTGTGGCAGTGGGATATTCAACATATTCAAGGGATTGGTATTACTGACCTGAATGTTGTTGAACTGACAGCGAGAAATATTCGCAAACTGTCATTAGAAACGCAACAAGTTCTGAAACTGGCTGCTTGTATTGGTAATACTTTTAACTTAGATGTATTAGCGATCGTCAACGAAGCATCTTCTCTTACAACTGCGGCGCAATTGTGGTCAGCCCTGCAAGCTGGGTTAATTCTACCGTTAAGTCAGGACTACAAAATTCCCTTAGCGTTTAATCAGGAAGAATCTGACGGAATTACTTTAACTGATGTCAAGGTTGATTACAAGTTTTTACATGACAGAGTACAGCAAGCGGCGTACTCTCTAATTCCCGACGATCGCAAGCAAGCAACGCATCTGAAAATTGGTCAATTACTGCTACAAAATACAACACCAGAAGAACGCAAAGAAAATATATTTGCTTTAGTTAATCAACTCAATTACGGTACTGATTTACTGATATCTGAAACAGAAAAATATCAACTTGCAGAACTAAATCTCATCGCTGGTCAAAGAGCAAAAGCAGCCACAGCCCATGATTCCGCCATCAAATATTTGCAAGTTGGTTTGGGACTGTTAGCAGAAGAAAGCTGGAAGTGTGAATATGAACTGACATTAACACTACACTCAGAAGCGGCAGAGGCAGCTTTTTTGAGCGGTGATTTTGAAGAAATGCAGAGATTGTTTGAGATCGTCCAAAACTGTGCTGTGACGCTACTGGACAAAATTAAAGTGTATGAAGTCCAGATGCAAGCTTATATGGGGCAGAACAGGCTGCTAGAAGCGGTTAACACAGCGCTACAAGTTTTAAAGCTGTTAGGGGTGGAGTTTCCTCAAGAACCGAACGCGTCAGACATTGGGCAAGGATTGGCGGACACTGCGGCAATTTTGAGTGGAACGCGAATTGAAGATTTAATTGAGCTACCTCAAATGAGCGATCGCTATAAATTAGCAGCCATTAGACTTTTGTCAAGTATCTTTGCTCCCGCATATATTGTTGCTCCTGCACTGTTGCCCTTGACGGTGTGCAAACAAGTACAATTATCCGTCGAATATGGTAATGCTACCGTTTCTCCCTTTGCTTATGCCAATTATGGTTTTCTTCTTTGTGCCATTGTGGGAGATATTGATTCAGGTTATAAATTTGGTCAGTTGGCTTTAAATCTAGTGTCAAAGTTAAATGCTCAAGAAATCAAAGCCAAGACAGTTTTCATCGTAAATCTATTTATCCGACATTGGAAAGAGCATCTGAAAGAAAGCTTAGAGCCTTTGCTGTCAGGTCACTCTAGCGGAATGGAGACAGGAGATTTAGAATATGCAGGCTATAGTCTACTCCAGTACTCCTGTTTAGCTTACTTTAGCGGTAAAGAACTGACTGTCCTTGAAAGAGAGATAGCAAGAAGCAGAGATGCTATCCATAAAACCAAGCAAGAAACAGCGCTTTATTATATAGAAATCTATTGGCAGGCTACCTTAAATCTACTGGGAAAAAATGAAAATCCCTGCCTGCTCAAGGGTGAAGCCTGCGATGAACAGATAAGGTTGCCACTGCACCAGCAAGCAAACGACAATGGGGGAGTTGGCTACATATATTTGAACAAATTTTTGCTTTGTTATTGGTTTGAAAATTACTCGGAAGCGATTGAGAATCTCACTATAGCAGAGAAGTATTTAGATGCAGTAGTAGGAATGCCCCTTGTCCCTATATTCAATTTTTACGATTCTTTAGTACGGCTAGCAGTCTATCCCAATACCCAAGAATCAGAGCAAAAGGCCATCCTCGATCGCGTCCAAGCTAATCAAGAAAAAAGCCAAAAATGGGCGGATTATGCCCCAATGAATCATTTACACAAATTCTATTTGGTGGAGGCAGAACGGCATCGGGTTTTAGGCGAGAAAATCGAAGCGATCGAGATGTATGAAAAAGCGATCGCACTTGCTAAAGAAAACGAGTATATCAACGAAGAAGCGATCGCCCACGAACTCGCAGCCAAATTTTATTTGTCATGGGGTAAAGAAACGATTGCTCAAGCCTACATGACCAATGCCTACTACGCTTATAGTCATTGGGGTGCTGTTGCTAAAGTCAAAGATTTAGAAGCACGCTATCCGCAATTAATTTTGCGGTCAAATACAGAAAAAATAGAAACGAATTACCTGCACACTCTTCAAACAAGCTCTACGACTACAGGAGGCGCTCAGATTCTCGACTTTATGACAGTGATGAAAGCTGCACAAGTGCTGTCAGAAGAAATGGTGCTAACTCAGCTGCTCGAAAAATTGATGAAGATTGTGGTCGAAAATGCTGGCGCTCAACAAGGTTACTTTATTGCCAAGCACGAGAATCAATGGATGTTAGAAGCGACGGGAATAGTTATAGGTAAGGAGGTTAGCGTTGTTGTTAACACAGAGGAGAAAAGCAATTCCCCTTTACTCCCGGTTGCTTTATTAAATTATGTCGAAAGAACTAGAAACAATCTGGTTTTAGACAATGCTGTTAAAGACTCACGTTTTGTGGCTGATGCTTATATCACCACTTACCAATCCAAGTCAATTTTGTGTTTGCCGTTGATTCATTCTGGCAAGTTTACTGGTATTATTTACCTGGAAAATAATCTCATTTCTGGTGCATTTACCTCAGAACAGGTAAATGTGCTGAGTTTATTGATAGCACAAATTTCGATTGCGATCGACAACGCCCGTCTTTACAGCAACCTGCAAGCTTACTCAGAACAACTGGAAGCTAAATCACAAGAACTCGAAACTAAAAATGCAGCTTTGCAAGCATCCGAAACGCGAGAGCGAGAAAAAGCCGAACAAATCGAAAAATCTCTGTATAAACTACAACAAACCCAGGCTCAACTTGTGCAGACCGAGAAAATGTCGAGCTTGGGGCAACTGGTAGCTGGGGTTGCTCACGAAATCAACAATCCAGTCAATTTTATCTTTGGCAATCTGACCCATGCCAACAGTTACACCCAAGATGTACTAAGACTGCTGGAACTTTACCAGAAACATTACCCATCTCCCCATTCAGAGATTCAGTCAGAAGCAGAGGCGATCGATCTAGAATTCGTGCTAGAAGACCTGCCGAAGCTACTGTCTTCTATGTGGGTTGGGGCAGACCGAATTCGGCAAATTGTCGCTTCTCTGCGAACTTTCTCACGTATGGACGAAGCCGAAATTAAAGCTGTTAATATTCATGAGGGCATTGACAGTACCATAATGATTCTGCAACATCGCTTCAAAGCCAAGTCAGATCGTCCCGGTATTGAGCTTGTTAAACATTACGGTAATTTGCCCCAAGTGCAATGCTATGCAGGGCAGCTAAATCAAGTATTTATGAATGTGTTGAGTAATGCGATCGATGCTTTGGAAGAGTCATTAACGGACAATCAAGGACAAATAAAAATTCCAACTATTACTATTTACACTGCACAAATTGATGCTCATCAAGTCGAAATTCGGATTGCAGACAATGGGATGAGTATACCAGAGCCTGTTCGCCGTCGCCTGTTCGATCCTTTCTTTACCACAAAACCTGTGGGTAAAGGAACAGGTATGGGCTTGTCGATTAGCTACCAAATTGTTACCGAAAAACATGGTGGTTCACTCTCTTGCACTTCAGATCCCGGCGAGGGAGCGGAGTTTCAAATCCGTATTCCAGTTTGCCAGTAAGTTCGCAAGAACATTGCTGGGTAAGCTAATCATATCATGTCCGCCAAATTACCCATAATAAAATAACCCCACCCCCAACCCCCTCTCCGCCTGCGGGGAGAGGGGAGACAAAGCACAGCTTTGGCGGGGTGGGGTTCTTCGGGTTTAATAAGCAATCAAGCGGACATGATATCAGCATTCAAGTTGCATAATCAGGGCGGGCAAGATGCCCACCCCACAAGATATTGAGAAAATTTTCATCTGCAAATAGATGTGTTTTAGCTTAGTGGTAAATATCAGTTTTCACTACATATTTACCACTACCCTCTTCTTCCATCAACGCATCTTAGTTGATAGTTTTAAAACCGATAGGGCAGCTAAACTTATCTTGCTTGAAAACAGGTTTGGGAGGTTCATCTAAAGTCTGTTTCTCAGAACGGCACATTATTGAAACATTAGTTTTGTTTTTTGTATCGTAAGCAACTGCACCTACAAGGCTGTTAAAACCCTTTTTTGCCAGACCTAATTTCAATAAATCAGTTGGTAGCTCTTTTTTAGGCGTTGCATATATAAATGACTTATTCTTACCCATTTCTACAGAATATCGATAGTAGGTTGTAGCTGCTGGTACATCTCCATCTCCAAGCTCTAACAAGCTATACGATTGAGCGAAAACTGATTTTTCGGAAAAATATGCTTGTTGTGCCCTAATAAAACTTCCAATTGTATTTTTACTGCTATTACTACAGCCACAGCTTGGTGTAACTTGAATAAAAATAGTTAAAATCCCAAGCGGTAATCCTCCAAGTCCAACAAGTAACAAGATGCTTTTAAAGTTAATTTTGGTACGGTCATTTTGTTTAGTCATATCTCACATATACGACCTGAGAAGGAGTTGATACTTCAAGTTAGCATTATCAAGCAAGGCGATCGCTGCTTTTTTCTACCTAGTTTCAGTTCGTAGCCGAGCTTGCAACTTATTAATAGTGTGGCTCTGAGGAGCGATTTCTCGCACTGAATTTTGAGTAGTTGCGATCGCTCCCTTGCTATCTCACAACCCCAAATTTAGCATTAGCCTTTGAAAAGGATATCGTACAGTGACAGTAAAACCTCTACCACAATCAGAATCACCACATACCACTCTACTCGCTGACTACTGCTATGCTGCATAAACTCCAGCACCGTTTGAGCGGTTTGGGCAATTAGCTCTAGTTTACGTTCCAGGGCATGATGACGCTCACGGATTTCGTATTCATCTTCCAAGCGCAGATATAAGTTTTCTAGCTGTGGAGATTCCCAGAGTAACTCTGGCTTATCGATAATTTCTACTTGACCCACAATCTTATGTTGAACTAATAGGGTAGTCCCAAGTTGACGTAGTAATTCCCGGCTTTGTTGTCTACTCCTGTTTTCACGCTGGAGACTAGCTGCAAATGGTTCAATTTGATCGAATACAGTCGCTAGGCTGGTTTCATAGTGAGACAGTACAACACTCTTAGCGAGGATATCAGCCACTATTTGCAAGCGTTCTATACTCAATTCATGCAGTAAAATTTTTCCTTCTTTAGCTCGTTCACTCTCACTAATACTGAGATGAACTTCCACCTCTTCTGTTTCCGGCTCGGCAAAAGGGCCGCTAATTTGAGAGGATAGTTTAGTTAAAAAGGCTACCTTTTCTACAGGCTCAAGGTTAAACAGCACAACCGCACCATAGCCCAGGAGTACTGCGTAGCCTTCCTCACCGACTCTAACCAGTATTGGCATACTCGCCAAGCAAACGTAATTATCTAGCGTCTGTAAGTTAATACTTTTACCAAGGAATAGGGCCTGGGCTTTAAATTTATCTTTGTCATTAAAAAGGAGTTTTTGCATTGTTGCCCGGAAGCTATATTCTGCCTGCTTTACTGCTCTGGTAGCGATAGTAATT
This sequence comes from Nostoc sp. GT001, assembly GCF_030382115.1. Classification (NCBI taxonomy): domain Bacteria; kingdom Bacillati; phylum Cyanobacteriota; class Cyanophyceae; order Nostocales; family Nostocaceae; genus Nostoc; species Nostoc sp. GT001. Next base: position 1,823,031 of record NZ_JAUDRJ010000003.1, on the reverse strand, counting down.
TATGCCTGTTGTCAGAAATAACTACAATCTCAGCTTACCATTTCGTCTTTCCTCTACATCCCATACCCTGTTTTTGATACTCTTGCGCTCTGAATAAATTGCAGCGCGTTTCAAGTAATTGAACTACATTATTCGCCACTCTCCCCAAAATTGTTAGAGTAAATAAAGTTATGAGGACGCAAATATGGCTGACAAAAATCGTTCTCAATGGGACTTAGGCAGGTTTATCGAAACCCTGACTTACTTTGAGGTAATTCCTTTCCTTAACTGGGTACAGCAATTAATCCAAGGTCGTCCTAAGGATAATCAATATAGACCCAATGGAGGAAGCAACGTGGGTGTAATATTAGTAGCAGGTGCAACAGGTGGTGTCGGTAAACGAGTAGTGCAGCGATCGCGTAAACTAGGTTATAAAGTTCGCGCCCTAGTTCGAGATATTGACAAAGCGCGGTCAATTCTTGGTAATGATATCGATTTAGTAGTTGCGGATATTACGCAACCAGAAACTTTAACTCCTTTAGTTCTTTCTGATATCCAAGCTGTAATTTGTTGCACAGCAGTGCGCGTACAACCAGTCGAGGGAGATACAGCAGATAGAGCCAAATATTATCAAGGTGTCAAATTTTACCAACCAGAAATTGTTGGTGACACTCCCGAAAATGTAGAATATCAAGGAGTCAAAAACTTAGTCCAAGCGGCGGCAAAATATTTGCCCCAACCAAAGGAAAAACTAATATTTGATTTCACCAAGCCATCAGCAGAATTAAAGGATAATTGGGGAGCGCTGGATGATGTCGTCATGGGTGGCGTCAGTGCCAGTAATATCCAATTAGTAGAAAATACAGCTTTATTTGCGGGTAATGTCTCCACCGCTAACTCTGGCGGATTTGCTTCTGTCAGGACGAAGAATTTTGATCCACCCTTCAACTTATCTGGTTATGAAGGAGTGAAATTGCGCGTCAAAGGTGACGGTCAGCGTTATAAAATCTTTCTGCGGACAGATACAAAATGGGATGGTATTGGATATAGCGATTCTTTCGATACCGTAGCTAATACCTGGATAGATATTCAGATTCCCTTTGCAGATTTGACTCCCGTTTTTCGGGCAAAAGTTGTCAAAGATGCGCCGCCAATTGAGCAAAGTAGAATTTGTTCGTTCCAACTGATGTTGAGCAAATTTGAATACGATGGCGCTTTAAATCCCAAATTTTCCCCAGGTGGTTTTACTTTCCAGTTGGAATCAATTAAAGCTTATGGCGGGACAGCTTTACCACAATTTATCCTAGTCAGTTCAGCAGGTGTTACTCGTCCCGGACGCCCTGGCATTAATTTAGATGAAGAACCGCCAGCAGTGAAATTAAATGACCAATTGGGAGGAATTTTAACTTGGAAGTTGAAGGGAGAAGATAGTTTAAGAGAAAGCGGAATTCCTTATACAATTATTAGACCTTGTGCTTTAACTGAAGAGGCAGGGGGTAAGGAATTAATATTTGAGCAAGGTGACAATATTAGAGGCAAAATCAGCCGTGAAGATGTGGCAGAACTTTGCGTGCAAGCGCTAAAACTAGGAAAAGCTTCTAACGTCACATTTGAGGTTAAACAGGGAGAAAAGACTGTCAATATCGATTGGCAGAGTTTATTTTCTAACTTACAACCTGATGAAAGATGAAATATCTACAGATTTTTAGTCTGTAAATTATCTCAATCAAGTCTGGTTAGATAGACTGTTCTAACAAGTCAGCTATTGGTATGAAAAAAATCAAGGTGCTAGTAATCGCCGGGATTTTAGTAACAATTATTTGGGGCAGTTTTTTTTCTAAAACTGCCTCATCGCAGCAAGTAGAGTCCCGCATCTACAATCTGGAAGCGGATTTGAATCGTGTTGAGTCGCGGTTAAATCAGCTAGAGTCTCAGCTAGGTAAAACTCGCCAGTCTCCATCCTCAAGAACAACACTTACCCCACGACAATCAACTCGTTCTAGAGGTAACTTATCACAGCAAGATCCGATGTTTGATCGGCTTGCCACTTTGGTGGTTGAATTGAAGCAACAAGTCAACAAATTAGAGCAGCGAGTTGCTAAATTAGAATCACGGTAAATATTTAATTAAATTTCAAAAGGGTAGTACCGCAAGCGGAATTAAAAATTAAAAATGAACACATTAAGGCGAGAGACGCGATGAATCGCCGTCTCTACAATAATCAGTCTTTCGTCTTGACGGCAATTTTCAACTTCAATTCTTGTAAAAGTTCAGTGCTAATAGGTGATTTTGCCAGAATTGGATGTTTAATACCTCCCCAGACACTTCCAGTACGGATACGATGGGAAACTAATATTTCAGGAATTTGACTAGAAATTAAAACCTGTGGTGGTGCGAGTTGACCGAGCGATCGCGCTCTCTTGTAATGATATGATTCTGATAAAGCCAGATCCAACTGTTCGGCAATAATTTCTGGGGTTTGTGTTGCCGAATCTAGTAATAGAATATAGTGTGGAGGATCGGCAATGGGCATTAAGCTTTTAAAATTAGTTTCTTGCAAGTTCAAGAGAGTCAAAGCATTTTTTACAAAAGTTTCTTGCAACTTTTCGCCCACCAAATCGCTAACAGCTTGATGTCGTCCGAGAAACTCTAAACAGGGAGTGTGGCGATAGTAATGAGTTACCCGGATGCGATCGCCAATTCGATAACGATACAATCCGCCTTTCTGCGATAAAATAATCGTGTATTCCTTGCCAGTGTTGAGTTCATGTAAACCATACAAGGAACCAGTATCATCCTCGAACTCGAAAAATATTTCATCAAGAACTAAGACACATCCCCCAGCTACAATCAACGGAATCGTTATTGGGGCTTCCGTTGCTAGTAGTCCTTTACCTTGAATTAATACACCAGGAAATTTTAATCTTAATCCTTGCGCTTGATCTGCTGCATTGGCGCTATCCCAGCAGGAAATCAGTTTCAAATTTGGCCAAAGTTGCATCCAGGGAATATTACTTTTGCTAAGGAGTTGCAAGCGATGATGTGAAATTCGATTGTATAATTCTTTTCGCAATAAATCCTGATTTTCTTGAATATATTTTAAATGTACTTGTAGAAAACTAGGACTCCAAATAGAGATAATTTCTAGTTTATCAGCCTCTAATAATGCCAAAGCCAGTTGATGTTTAAACAAGTTCGCGTTATGCAGTTGATTAAGTTTATTTGGCATTACCAACCAAGGACGCAAAAACCAACGCAACCAGTCATCTAAATAATCTAAATCATCTTGTAAAGTTTGGCTTTCCGCTACACTTAATTGCGGGGAGATACAAGCATAAAGCTTCCCTGTGGAAAATTTTGGGCCATGTACAATCAAATCATGCGCCCATACACAGAACATTTGATTAAACGATCGCCGCAAAGATTGAGTATAAGGAATCCATTTTACTGCTCCACTACTACCAGAGGTTTTTTCATAGAACAAAATGGGTTCTGGTGTGAGGGAAATTTGCTGATTTTTTTGATTTAAGTAGAGTTCGAGCGCATCATAATCTACAATTGGTACACGCTGCCAATCGTCTACAGAATGAATCCCCAAAGTTTTACCATACTCACTTTTGATTAGGCGATCGCAAATTTCCTTCTGTATAGATGTCTGCGTTAACTCTGGGTTATCCAAAGCTTGATGAAATCGCCTCGCAGTTGGTGCGAGGATTTGCCCAAAAAGCTGAATAATCGGACGCATTATTGCACCTTTTGATTAGGATAAAGCTTGGTAGCTGCTGGTAAATAAGAACCATCAGCAACGACTACACCGGGAGCAAGATTAGATCCAGCACCGACAAAAACATTGCTGCCAATCTTGACTTTTTTGACATACAACATTAAATTTTGCTTGCGGGGTTTAATGATGTGGCAATAGATACCGACACCATGCCCGACAACGACGCGATCGCCAATTTCTAATAAACTGCGATCGGCAATCTCCAATCTTGTTGTCCAGTATACATCTCGCCCCACTTTAGCACCCCACAATCGCAACCAACAGGAAAATACCCCCGGAATCAATCGCAACACTGCTTCCAACACCGGAATTGCAATATAAATTACCTGGATTTGATGAGTACCCCACCAGGGACTATATTCTTCACCTAGTAGATAACTAATCCCCTCGCGCACAGGATAAACCCATTCATGCAAGCGGTAAACTAGCACTGGTAGCCCATAAATAGAAAGGAACACCGCCAAAATGCTGAAGATATTGGGTGAATAGGCAAGGTAAATTATTGCTGCACCAGTTAGCAATAATATAAAGGTGGGGAAAAACGAAAGAATTTTACTTATAACTGTCATGAAAATGGGAAGAAAAGTTTTTGGAACAAGTTTAATGAGATAGGAATTCCAATTATAGATGGCAATTTTTCGCTTTCATAATATGTTCCATGTAACTTATCCCAAATTTTCAGATTAGCCCCATAGTTATAATTGTGGATTTCGCGGCAATGATGCCAAGCATGATCCTGTGGTAAGATTAACCAAGTAGATAAAAGTTGATATAGCCTGGTATTTTCAGGAATGATTAAACGGCTATGTCGCCATAAATCTAAGGCAGAAGTTAGACTGACTCCAAGTAAATAACCTGTGGGATCGGCTAACAGATATACAAATAAAGTGTGTATCCATAAATATATAATTAACAAGCTTGTCCAAAGTGTGTTGCGAGAAGTTCCTAATACATCCATCTGAGTAACAGTATGATGAATTTGATGAACTTTCCACAACAATTTATTATGTAATAAACGATGATTCCAATAATATAAATAATCAACCATGACAAAACTGATAATAAAAGCCGGAACTAATGATACTTCTAAATATCCTTGTTGAGTGGGTAGTAAATATTGATAAAGCCAATAAACTAAGGTAGCTTGTAGTAAGGGAATCAAAATTCCTTGAATCGTTAGTCCTGTAGCATCTAGCAACCAATCTTCACAACTTTTAACTTTAAGTTGAGTTCGTCCAGCCTGATTACTAATAGTCCAACCAACTAATCCGATAAAAGAGCCAAAAATTAGTAGTTGTGAAAAATTTTGTATTTCCACTTATGATTACTCACACTGATATTGATTAATTCCCAATTACATCATGTCTGCTTGATTACTTATTAAACCTGAAGTACCCCACCCCGCTTGCGGGGCTACGGTGTACACACAAGTCTTCAAGAGTTGCCTCATAAGCTTTTGATCCCCCCAACCCCCCTTAAAAAGGGGGGCAAAAACCTCTCAAAGTCCTCCTTTTTAAGGAGGATTTAGGAGGATCTACAACATTTTGGTTTTTTAGAGAGATGTGTGTACACCGTAGGCTTGCGGGGAAGGGATTAAGGGGTGGGGTGTAATGACTGTGGAAATCATGACTAATTTATGCGTAGATGATATTATTTTTCAAACCCAAAATGTAACTTCTACTGATTGATTTGGCAATAAACGCGGATCTTCTCCACGAGATATCGCTGCCATAATTGACTCTACAAATATATGAATTGTGTCCGCAGGTGTATTATAAAATTGTGTCCCGTATTTAGCGATCGCTTCTCCCTGAATACCCAAAATTTCCACGTCTTGGCGGATAATGTGTTGAGCAGTCCACCGCACAAAGGGACGCGCTAATTTATTCCAAATACCATAGTTATAGGTGACATCGGTGTAAACCAGAGTTGAATTATCATTTTCTGGAATAGATTGACTGGTAATGAATAAATGGCGATTATGTGCTATTTTATACTCTACAGAGGTAATATTTGGCATATAAAAGCGATCGCTATGTTTAATCTCTGCACCCTGCAAATTCAAAAAACGGCTGTACCATCCCAAATTACTGTTTTCGTTGCGATACTCCACCAAAACTGAACCATTGCAGCGTTCAACAGTCATCTCTAACTTTTGTTGGCGGGAAGTACGGAAAACACCAGGATGAACAAAAGCCGTATGAGGTATATCAATAAAGTTCTCCGCACAATTAGTCACGTTGTTAGCAAAACGGTTAATTACCCGCACCGTCTCCCATCCGGTTTGTCCGTAGTGAGGCATAGAAAAGGGTTCAAAATCAACCTTTGGAGTATCGGCTAACCGCACATAAACATAGCCATCCTGTTCTTTGGTAGCGTAACACTTGGCTCGACGCTGTGGAGAAGGTTTGAAATCATCTCCTTCGGCTGGAACAGCAATAACGTTTCCAACGCCGTCATATACCCAACCATGATAGGGACATTGTAAAGCACCATTACAGATTTTACCTGTTGATAGACGGCTATTGCGGTGTAAACAGCGATCGCGCAAAGCTACGGGTTGTCCATCTTCACCGCGAAATATCGCGAACCATTCTCCTAAAACGGTGCGTGATAATACTTGGTTAGGTTGTAACTCTTCGCTGAGTGCGACAATGTACCAGAAATCTGCAAATTGCATGGTGGGTGGCAGAAGAGGGATATCTGACTGAAAAATATAAATAATGCGAATCTTAATAGATACAAATGTTGTACTTGATTTTTTACAAGAGTGAGAAACTTTTGTAGAGGATGCGGCAAAACTACCCCGCAAATACACGTATGCAGCTAGATTATAATTAGATTATTATATAACTGAAATATGACTGTGGTTTTTGAAGGTTTTTATATATGTAAATGGTTGATTTCAGAGGATATCCGGTAACAATAACCAAAGCGATCGCGGTACTTTAATTTTAATAAATCTTATATTATTCAGATTAAAAAACTCAGAAAAGATGACGAATACAGAATATAGAAGCTCAAGCTAATAATCGATCTAGTCTAAAATTAGTACAGTAAAACTCTGAGAAATGCCAAACCTAGTTCTCCTTTAAAATATGAGAGCCACTCTCTAGGCGTATACGCATCTATAAGAGGTCTGAGGTTAAAAACTCTTCTTTCGCACTTCAGGCTTTGGTGAAGAATTGTGCAATATGTAGGTTTGTAGGTTTTTATAATGGAATTTTTAAATAATTTTTTCTCTACTAGCCAGTTTATTCCCCACGGACATTGCTACCTCTGGAAACCAGGATTGGTGTGGTTGCATCTGATTTCAGATGTGTTAACTGGACTTGCTTATTATTCAATTCCAGTGATGCTGGTTTATTTTGTTCGTAAACGGCGAGATATGCCTTTCGGCTGGATATTCCTAATGTTTGGTACATTCATAGTTGCTTGTGGCACAACTCATTTAATGGATGTATGGACGCTTTGGTATCCTACCTATTGGCTATCAGGGTTAATCAAAGCTATCACTGCTTTTGTCTCGGTATTAACGGCTATAGAGCTTGTGTCATTAATGCCACAGGTGCTAGCTATACCAAGTCCTGCCCAACTAGAGGCTGCAAACTACCAACTAGCAAAAGAAATTGCTGAACGCATACGGACAGAGGAAGTGTTGAGGGAAAGTGAACAACGCTGGCAATTAGCTTTGCGAGGCAATAATGATGGAATTTGGGACTGGAATGTTAAAACCAATGAAGTTTTCTTCTCGGCTCGCTGGAAAGAAATGCTCGGTTATGAAAACCACGAAATTTCTAACAATTTAGATGAATGCTTGACACGAGTGCATCCGAACGATATTGAGTGGGTGAAACAAGCGGTTCAAGATCACTTTGCTCAGAAAACACCGTTTTACATTACTGAGTATCGAGTTTTATGTAAAGATGGCACCCATAAATGGATTTTAGATCGAGGGCAAGCACTGTGGGATGAAGATGGTAATGTAGTACGAATGGCAGGTTCACATACTGATATTACCGATCGCAAGCAAGCAGAGGAGAGACTAAATAGCCTACTTAACCAATTAGAAAGTATGGTTGAGGAAAGGACAGCAGAGTTAACAAGAATCAACGAATCATTACAGACAGAAATTACTGAACGCCAGCGAATAGAAGAAGCATTGCGAGAGAGCGAACAGCGATTTCGGGCTGCATTCCATCAAGCTGCTGTTGGCATTGCCCATGTCGCAATCGATGGAAGCTGGTTGTTAGTTAATCAGAAGCTTTGCGATATTCTCGGTTACACACTCAAAGAACTACAGTTGTTAACTTTCCAAGATATTACTCACCCGGACGATCTTAATACTAACCTGAAATATGTTGAGCAGATTTTAGCAGATAATATTCAAACTTACTCGATGGAAAAGCGCTATTTTCGCAAAGATAATTCCATAGTTTGGGTTAATCTCACTGTGTCTTTAATGCGTGAATCTAATGGGGAGCCAAAATATTTTATTTCTGTGGTCGAAGACATTAGCGAACGGAAAGCCGCGCAGCGCGAACGCAAGCAGTGGGAGGAGCAAATTAAAGCATCACTATTAGAGAAAGAGGTGTTATTAAAAGAAATTTATCATCGGGTCAAAAATAATTTACAGGTTATTTCCAGTCTGCTAAACTTGCAATCTGCCTATATCAAAGACAAAGACGATTTGGTAATATTTCAACAAAGCCAGCAGCGGATTGCATCAATGGCTCTCGTTCATGAAAAGTTGTATCAATCTCAAGACTTAGCAAGGATTAATTTTGGTGAATACATTCGAGATTTGGTAGCAAGTTTATTTACTGCTTATGAAGTCAATGAAGATGCGATCGCTTTGACAATAAGTACTGAAGATTGTATTTTTTTCGGTTTAGATACAGCAATTCCTTGCAGCTTAATTATCCATGAGCTTGTATCTAATTCTTTAAAATATGCATTTCCCAAAGATAGGAATGGTGCAATTAATATTGAAATAAAGAAAACAATTAATAATAATTTAATTCTGATAGTTAGTGATAACGGGATTGGCTTACCACCAAACTTTGATTTTCAAAAAAATGCATCATTAGGATGGGAGTTAGTAGATGCTTTAACCCATCAGTTAGCAGGAAACATCAATATTACAGGTTCTACTGGAGTAGAGTGTCAGGTGACATTTCCTTTACCATAAATAGACAATCAATAAAAGATGACAAACGCAAAAATTTTAGTTGTGGAAGATGAAGCTATTGTTGCTAAAGACTTACAATATCGGCTGAAGAAATTTGGTTACACAGTGCCTGCTATCGCTTCTTCAGGAGAAGAAGCAATTAATATAGCAATAGAAATATCTCCAGATTTAGTACTGATGGATATCAAGCTTAAAGGCTCAATGGACGGCATAGAAGCTGCTGAAGAAATCTATAAGCGTTTGGATATTCCAGTAATTTATTTGACTGCTTATGCAGATGATAAGACATTAGAACGAGCTAAGATAACTGAGCCATTTGGCTACCTATTAAAACCTTTTAAAGAAAAAGAGTTACAAACAAATATTGAAATAACTTTGATTAAGCATGGTTTTGAAAGGCAATTAAAAGTTAATAAAAAATGGCTGGATGCACTTTTAAAAAGTATCAGCGATGGTGTGATTGCTAGCGATTTACAAGATGTAATCACTTTTATGAATCCAGTTGCGGAAAATCTGACTGGATGGAAACAGGAAGAAGCTTATGGTAGAAATTCATCAGAAGTATTTAATATTGCTAATGGCAAAACTCATAACCCTATTGAAAGTCCGATTATAAAAGTTCTTCAAGATGGTACTATCGTTCATCTCCCCGCAGAAACAATTCTGATTAATAAAGATGGTGCAGAAATACCAATTGATGACAGCGCTGCACCGATTAAAGATGACAAAGATAATATTACAGGGGCTGTGTTAGTGTTTCGAGATATTACTGAGCGCAAAAGAGCGATTGAGGCGCATCAAAAGCAAATTGAGCAAGAACAACTTGTGGAGCAATGGGAAGAGATAAATCAACTCAAAAATGACTTTTTGAATTTAGTTTCTCATGAACTGCGATCGCCTCTGAGTAATATCAAGATGATGATTCAAATGATACAACTATCTAATAATACTGAGGAAGCTAAACGCTGTCTAAAGTTAATGGAAAGCGAGTGCGATCGCGAACTAGAATTAATTAACGATCTACTAGACTTACAACGGCTAGAAAGCTCATCCTATCCAGTTATTACACCTGATGCGTTGCTCTTACAACAGTGGTTACTTTGGGTTATCGAGCCGTTTCAAATTCGTGTTCAACAACATCAGCAAACTCTACAGCCGAATCTCCCTGCAAATCTCCCGCCGCTATTGTCAGATGGCATTAGCTTGGAACGCATTATAGTAGAATTGCTCAATAATGCCTGTAAATACACACCTGCGGGTGGTGAAATTGTCTTAAGTGTAAGTCACAATTCTTCGGAAGCACCTGCAAAAACAATTATTACTGTCAGTAATTCAGTAGAAATTGCGGTGACAGAGTTACCACGGATATTTGATAAATTTTATCGTCTCCCCAATGCAGATATCTGGAATCAAGGTGGTTCGGGTTTAGGTTTATCGATAGTCCAGAAATTAGTCGAACAATTGCAAGGAAACATTAAAGTAGAAAGTGGCAATGGATGGACTACATTCACTCTTACATTAACTGATTTATAGCATTCGATAATCCAGAAATTGCTAGGTGAGGATGGGGAGCAAAAAAATCGTGTTACCAAGTCTTTGGATACTTAGGGACTTCCAAATAAAAAAATACTCAACTATTTATTTCCTCTGGGGCGGGCATCTTGCCCGCCCAGTTAAAGAGGGCGGGCAAGATGCCATTAGTGTCAACTTAAGATTAAAACCCATTTGTCAACGATAGGTTTTGTTAGGAACGAAGTATAAAGGGGAACTTTTTCTGACTTATATACACAAGCTGGGAGTGATGCTAATAAACAAAGCATTAATAGTCCCTGAAAAAGTTCGTTTTTTGTCCCTTGAAAACCGAATTTTTAAGCCTAAATACTTATTGACATAGTAAGTTTGAGCTTAACTTGACACCAATGGCAAGATGCCCACCCCACAAGATTGAATAATTTATTTGTTGGAAGTCCCTTAGCAAATTGTTTTGGGAAACTAATAGTTTTTTAATATTAAAATTTCATAAATTTAATTATTGTTAAAGTTGGGTTTACCTGCTGTCACCTAACCTTAATTAATAGATTTTATGATGAGTAATTAACCGAACTTGATATGAGATAATTAAAGCAAATTATTAAATATCAAAAAATATCATTACCTAATTTTGCAGATTATCCAGCCATCTCCGAGAAATATTTGCGAGGAAAGTATCAAACAAGACTGTGCAGGTAAGTCGAGGGTATTGAGTTCTAGTTTAAAAAAGTAGAAATATGACGAATGGGAAATCTAGCTTATTACAAAAAGGGGAGCCAAGGCTGCCTTTGGCAGTACTGACTCCCCACTCTATAAAATTATTATCATTCTTTTACAATGAGTATTTTATTTATTAGAAAGACACCGGACTAATTTTGGAGGCAAAAATGGCTCCACTACCAATAACTACTGTATCTCCTTCCAGACGAAAACTTACTACGTCTGTTGAAGAGAGTTTACTAGATAATGTTGGTTGAAATTGGCTTCTTGAAGAACTATATAAAATATATTCTCCTTGATAATCACCGCTTTCTTGAGGTTGTAAAACTTGACGTTCCGGCTGTACAAACTGTCCAAAAGTATAAAAACTTTTTGTACTTCCTGAATCATTGTTAACTGTAAAGCCTCCAATAATTTCATAGGCTTCATCTGAGCTTAATTCAGATAAATAATTTTCCTCAAGGTCATTCAACCTAATAGAAAAAGAATTTTTTCTTATTTTAGGATTTGTTTTTAGCATGATGATTTTCCAAAAATAATTCAGCTTAATAGTTAGTGTCTTAAACTATCATCATTTTGTCAAGCATGTTAATGCTATTTAATGACTCTGAAAAGAGAATAATCAAGGCGACTAGAAGTCGCAGCTACACAGTAAAAGCCCGTTTACCCTGACTAATAAATTTTATCTGAAGAGAGTAATAAAATAGGGTCGGTAGAGTGCATGATGTGGCTTTTGAAGTAACAGGCGTGATACTTTTAATGATCTTTCATTCTGGTGAAGCTGTTACCTTGGTTAATATTGGTTAACTCTTCCAAAGTAAAAATCGACCAACTGAAGGTATTATTAATTTGTAGCAATGTGTTCAAATCGCCTCATTAATGCCATTTAGTACTAAAGCCCAAACTCCAAATATATTCACTCACAACAACTTATCTGGTGTAATTGGCAGATCGCGAATCCGCTTACCTGTGGCATGATAAACTGCATTAGATATGGCAGCGGCTACCCCAACAATCGGAAGTTCCCCCAGGCTTTTCGTTCCTAGTGCATTCACATAAGGATCGTGTTCTTCAACAAATTGCACTTCCATATTAGGGATATCTGCATGAACTGGAATCAGGTAATCGGAAAGGTTAGCACCAACTATCCTGCCCTGATTAGCATCCATTACAGTTTTCTCCATCAGCGCCATACCAATTCCCCAGGTAATCCCGCCGATAACTTGACTCCGCGCTGTCTTGAAGTTGAGAATTCGCCCAGCATCATAAACGCCTACGCAACGTCTAACTTTGATTTCTCCTAACAACTCGTCAACTGCAACTTCGATAAATACCGCACCAAATGAGTGTTTGGCATATTGTTTACTCTCCGGGTTGAGTGACGATTCCTCTGTAACTTCTAAACTTTCTAATCCATGACGGCGGAGAATATCGCTGTAGCTGTCTCGCTTTGATGGGTCTTGTTTTAAGAATACTTGCCCTGACTCAACGGCAATATCTTCTGCTTGCGAGCCATAAAGCAGAGAATTTGCATCTCCGATCGCCATTTTAATTATCTTATCCCGTGCAGCGATCGCCACTTGATGCACCGCCGGGGAAACACTCGCAACTGTCATTGAGTTCCCTGTAATGGGGGCTTTAGGAAGATTGCTATCACCTAATTCAAACTGCACTGGTAATCCCAAGACTTCAGCAGCTACCTGCGTCATCACTGTATAAGTACCAGTACCGATGTCTTGAGTACCACTTTGTACTTTTACTTCTCCAGTAGCAAAAATTTCTACCTTGACTGATGCAGTTCTAGCATTGGTGGGAAATGTCGCACTTGCCATTCCCCAACCAATCAGGAAATGACGATCTCGCATGGAACGGGGAACTTGATTGCGTTGTGCCCACCCAAAAATTTCTGCCCCTTTTTGATAACATTCTTTTAGGGATTTACTTGACCAAGGTAATCCTTTGTGCGGATCGATATCTGCATGATTTCTCAGTCTTAGTTCAATTGGATCGATATTTAAGGTGTATGCCAATTCATCCATTGCCGTTTCTAAGGCAAACATTCCCGGCGCTTCTCCTGGGCCACGCATAAAGGTTGGTGTGCCTAGCGTTGATGCGTCCCAAACGGTATTTAATTTCCAAATTGGCACAGGCGTACATCATCGTTGTTGCTGCACCCACAGGTTCGGCAAAGTCATCAAACAGGGAAGTTAAAGATGTCCCAATTTGCTCGATGACAGTTAGTTTGCCTTCCTTGGTTGCACCTAACGTTAGCTGCTGCTGAGTTTCAGAACGGTGGCCGCAAGCTGTGTACATTTGCGATCGCGTTAGCACAACTTTTACAGGGCGTTTTACTTGACGAGCTGCGATCGCTGCTAAAATCGTGTGCGATCGCAGTAGTGCTTTACAACCAAATCCGCCGCCTAAATATTTGGAGATGACGCGGACATTTTCTTCGGGAATATTCAGAATAGATGCGATTCGGTTTTGGGTTGCTGAAACGCCTTGAGTGGTTTCATACAGCGTCAAGTTATCCCCTGACCACATTGCGATCGTTGCAGAAGGCTCTAGGGGATTATGATGTTCTATTGGCGTGGTATAAACTTGCTCTACTAAGACATCTGCCTTTACTTTCCCCGATTCAACATTCCCTCTAGTGATTTTACCTGGCATCATGCCCAAAAATATCGATTCGGGTTCAAATATCTCTGCATGTGCCATTGTGACTGTCGGAATAGCTTCTTCGTAGATAATTTTTATCCTAGAGGCAGCAGTTTCGGCTTGTTCTAAAGTTTGGGCAATTACAACCCCCAGATGTTGACCATCGTAGTAGATATTATGGTCTTTTTCAGTTGACTGAGGTTGTGGAGGACCAAAGAAGGGTATTTTGATCAGAGATGGAGTTTGTTGGTAAGTAATGATATCGATTACACCAGGGGCGACTGCGGCTGCCGTTGTGTCTATTTGGATAATTTTACCGCTGGCGATCGCACTTTGAAAAATCACTCCATAAGTTAAATTCTCGATTGGCACATCGGCTGTGTAAGGCGCTTCTCCCGTTACTTTCAGCCTACCATCAACGCGATCGAGTGGTTTCCCAATAATTTTATTCATAATTTTTCTGCTACAACTGAGAGTGCGCGTACCAAAGCGCGTTTGACTAATTCAATTTTGAATTCATTGTGCGTTTGCGGTTTTGCTTCTTTGACGGCTGCTACTGCGGCGGCTGTAAAGATATCTTCGTTGATTGCTTTCCCTTTGAGAAATTCCTCTGCTTCCCTTGCACGCCAAGGTTTGGGTGCTACTCCCCCAAAAGCGATACGTGCTGATTTTATCGTGTCTTGTTCTATATCTAAAGCAACAGCTACGGAAACGAGAGCAAATTCGTAAGAAGCTCGATCTCTTACTTTTAAATAATGGGATTTATATGCAAAACCTGGAACTTCAATAGCAACAATTAATTCTCCAGGCTGTAATAGAGTTTCTTTTATTGGTGTCTCACCTGGTAAGAGATAAAAATCATGAATTGAAATTCGCTGTGATGTTTCTATTCCTTGGATGCAAATCACTGCATCTAATGCCGTCAAAGCTACAGCTAAATCGGAAGGATGAACGGCAATACAATGTTCGCTTGCTCCGAAAATAGAATGCATTCGATTGTAACCTGTAATTGCCGAACAACCTATACCGGGAGTGCGTTTATTACAAGGAAAAACCGGATCGCGAAAATAACCACAGCGGACTCGTTGCAGTAAATTACCGCCCACTGTTGCCATATTTCGCAGTTGCGGTGAAGCGCTTTGTAATAAAGCTTGGCTAATTACGGGATAACATTCCTGAATTTGGGGATGAACAGCCACATCGCTCATTCGAGAAATAGCACCAATGCGGATTCCATTCGCTTGAGATTCAATATCTGCTAAGGGCAAACTATTAATATCAATTAATATATCCGCTGTTTGGACTCCATCCTTCATTAACCCCAGTAAATCTGTGCCACCAGCAATAAATGCAGCAGTTTTATCTTGCTCAACTGTGGCGATCGCCACTTCTTCTGAGGTGACTTTAGCATAACTAAATGGCTGCATCTTCCTTTTCCTCTAGCACATCTCGAATCGCTGCAATAATATTTGGATATGCTCCACAACGGCAAAGGTTTCCACTCATCTTTTCTCGAATTTCTGCTTCAGATGTTGGCGATTCTTCTAATATCATCCCTACGGCTGAGATAATTTGACCTGATGTACAGTAGCCACATTGAAAAGCATCATGGGTAATAAAGGCTGTTTGCATAGGATGGAGTTTACCATCTTGTGCTAATCCCTCAATTGTGGTAATTTCAGCACCGATGTGCATTACAGCTAGAGTCATACAAGAGTTAATTCGCCGATTATTAACTAATACAGTACATGCACCACATTCACCGCGATCGCAAGCTTTTTTAGTGCCCATCAAACCCAGCTTTTCTCGAAGTGCATCTAGTAATGTAACACGAGGTTCTATCTTCAAGGAGTAAGATGTATTATTAACATTCAGTGATAATTCTACTTCCTCTGAACCGAATATTTTCACTTCCTGAGTAAGTGAGTCTGAAGTTCTTGAAGCTAAGGAATTTTCTTCCATGTCTCATGTAGATAATAATTACATCATTTACTATACTACCGATAAAAAGTCTGCGGTTGTTCTAGCTTGACTACCACACGGTTTTAAAGAATATTCAGTCTGAGACAATCCGAACTAACGCAACTAAATATTTAGAGCAATACGGGCAACCGTTGTTGACTATTTGGTGGTATCGTCTACAGCAAGTCTTAGCATCGAGATTGCCGTCTGACATCTAACGGGCAGACGCAAGAGCGGCAATATGAGAGCATTACTCCGAACAATTTTGAGTTGAGGGAATCGACAAGAAAGCTATCGAACCATTAAGGTGCTGATTAGAAAAAACATTTCCGCAAACCGCCCCCCTGCGTTCGCTCTAGTCTTTAGCCGGACACGATATGAGACACCATGCATTTCTGGAAAAGACATTGTGGCATGTGTAGTAAGAAAGCAAGTATCACTTGATGCTCAATTTAGCTCAAGGGGGTCTAATGATTGATCGCTTTTTGAATCTAATTTTTATCGATTCCTTCGCTGTAGTAATTAACCTGACATTTGGTACATTACTTCGCACTAAAATCTGCAATTATTCATGGGATGGAGTTGTAAATGATGAGCTTTCAACACCAGAAAGTAGCGCTAGTTATTCTAAATCTCCACCATCCTTAGAAGAGGTACAAACCACTCGTCTTCCAGGTAGCGATTCTCATTTGAATTAAATATAAGCTTGCTTAGGGGCGTACATCTGTGCGCTTCTATGAGAATCTATATTTATTTGTAGTTAATTATATTGATTTGTCACAAGCAATAACTAGAATTTTAACGGGAATACGGTAAAATCCAGAGGAACTTTTATTGTTACCAACGCGGGTTAAAGATGGAAGCAAATTTTCTGACGGCTGTTTTTCTGCCCTTGGCTCTATTTATTATCATGTTAGGTATGGGGTTAACCTTGACCCTAGAGGACTTCAAACGAGTTGTAATCTATCCTAAAGCGGTGGTGATTGGCTTGGTGGCGCAGTTGGTCGTGTTGCCGATTGTGGGCTTTGGCATTGCATCAGTGTTTCCCCTTAGCCCACCATTAGCAGTAGGCGTGATGATTTTAGCAGCGTGTCCTGGTGGTCCTACTTCTAATATGATTACGTTTTTGGCTGGGGGTGATGTCGCTCTTTCTGTGACGCTAACAGCTATTAGTAGTTTAATTACGGTTTTTACGATTCCTCTGATCATAAATTTGTCAATGCAGACATTTTTGGGGCAAGGAACAACGCTACAGTTACCTTTCTTAAGTACTGTTTTGCAGATTGCGGTGATTACACTTCTACCTGTAGCAATTGGGATGATAGCCAAGCGATATGCACCCGCACTGGCAGACAAGGCAGATAAACCTGTGAAGTGGCTGTCTTTATTTTTCCTGGCAGTGGTAATTACTGGAGTGCTGCTGCGAGAACGAAATAATTTTATTTCTTATGTAATAGATGTGGGTTGGGCAACTCTGGTTTTGAATGTGGTAACAATGGCTTTAGGTTTTGCGATCGCAACCTTAACCCGCTTAGGAGAAAAAAGCGTTACGGCAATTACCATAGAAGTAGGAATTCAAAATGGAACTCTAGCGATCGCGATCGCTTCTACACCTACGCTGCTAAATAATCCCACAATGGCGATTCCTGGGGCAATTTATAGTCTGCTAATGTTTGTGACTGGTGCTGGATTTGCTTGGTGGGCTAGTCGCAGCCAAGGCTTGTTGAAAGCATAAAGGTAGTTTACCTTATGGGTTACAAGTATTTGTACAAATTAAATTATCCAATCTTATTCTGTTGATGTTTTTCGCCTCTTCTGGTAAACCGATTGACGACAATCTCAAAAATTTTGTAACCGAAATAGAAGCGCAAAGTCCTAGTTTCTCAGTTTTAGCAGCGCGTGAATTCCGTTATAGTTTGCGTCAAACTTCGGTAGAAGTAAATATCAAGGAACCCCGCCAGTTTAATGTACTCGAAGAATTTATCATCCGCGCTGCTATTGAATTTCAACCTCCGCCAACAGAGGATGAATTAGCCTCTGTACTTGGGCTTGATTCTGTATTTATTAAAACTACTACTGCAACTCTTCGTTCATTACAAACTCTATCAGCAACATCGCCACTAACAGTTACTCCTGAAGGACGTTCATTTTATGAAAAAGGATCTGTACCACAGCCACCATATCCTATACAAATTTATGCTATTACAGACCCTTTAAGTGACAAGATAACCTTTCAATCTGAATCCTTAAATGAGACAGTCATAAATTTGCCTGATTTGGCAGACTTTATAACTATTGATAATACAATTGCCGATATTGCTTCCTTACCGCTTGAGGAAATCCAAAAAAGTATTCAAGCTTCAGGTTTAGCACTTCATGTTCCAGAAGAGGGAAAAATTGTCACTTCCTCCAAGGTACTAGCTTCGACTCAAAAAATTTGGAGAAAGATATCGCTTTTCATTATCTTTGATGCCCTTGAAGATAAATTGATTATTCAAATAAGAAATGGAAAACAAATTTTAGAATCAGCATCAAATTGGTTAGAAGTTCTCCACACTGAAGGTAAAATCTCTTTGCAAAAATTATGTAAATTGTCAAACGAAACCCTCAATTGTGAACGTGAAACTATTCTCAAGCAGAAAAATACTGAAATAGAATCTAGACTCGAAAATATTCGTGCAAAGGCGATAAAAACTACTACTAAATCTGATAAAAAATTAGTAGTATGTGAAGCCACTCAGTTACGAAATGGACAAATTAGCCAAGCTTTTTTAGAAGTGTTAAATTCGGCTAAAAGCCAAGTTATGATTTATTCTCCTTGGGTGAATCAAGCAGTTTTTAATGGAAAATTTCTTACTCTATTACAGAAATTAGCTAATCGCGGAGTATGGATTTTAATTGGACATGGAATTGCGCAGCGACAAGAAGATGAAGAGACACCAATTTCACCAGAAGTAGAAAAAAAACTTCGAGCGATAAAAACACATGATGGTTTATCATCTGTACAGGTTTTTTGGTTGGGAGATTCCCATGTCAAAGAAGTAATAGTTGATCGAGAAATCTATCTTTGCGGATCTTATAACTGGCTATCTTATCGCGGCAATTACCTACCACTAGGCGAGTCAGTTTATAAAGTGACAATTCCTCTTCAAGTCCAGGAAACTTATGAATTTATCGCTAATCGCTTCCAAAATCACGCTCAAAAATTATGGCAAAATGCTCTAGAAAACCGCGATTCTAAACTTGCAATAGAGTCTTTATGTCTATGGGGTGCGCTAGGTATGGAAGATATTGCAATCAAAGAGATACAGAAAAATAATTGGTTTGAACTTTTGCCTGTATGGTTGAATGTAGCACTACAGGGATTAAAGTCGAAAAATTTATCAGATGATTCAGCAAGTTTTAAAACTGCACTTTCGTTGCTGAGTCAAGTTTCTATTGAAGAGGCTTTTATTGAGCAATTGCAACAGGGATGGCGGAAAGTTATCGGCGCGATCGCAATTAACAATCCCGAAACTGCTTTAAACTTACTTAGTGATGAAGTATGGGCGGAGTTTATACGTCTCAAGATTGTTCAAGAGAGTGATTCACGCAATGATTTTATTTTGTACCGTACTTAACCCACAGTAGGATATTTTTCATACTCCAATAGTAATAATTTATCAAAGACAGCCCAGAAATATACCGAGCTTGCATTTCGCGGGGATTGTCAATTAAATGATTCTTAACCTTTGATTGACTTAAAGATAGATCCAGAGATTCGTCTTGTTCGATACAATTTATAGGTAGAGAGAGCCGAGGAGAACAAGGTGGTCTTATTAAAAGGCTTTGAGATTGAGATGTACACTGGCACGCCTCAAGGTGAAATCGTCGGTCTCTCCGACAAAATTGTTGCGGCTTTGGATGGATTTATGCGCGAACCAGATAGCCGCAACGTTGAGTACATAACCCAACCATCCCATAATTACGAAAATTTATTGTGTGCTTTGTTGCGTCCCCGGCGGGAGTTGCGAAACTACCTCAATCGTTTGGGCGATTACACCCTAATACCAGGGAGTACTTTATCTTTGGGTGGGGGCGATCGCTTTCTCCGTTCCGATCCAGCAAACCCCTATCATGATTACATTGAGAATACCTACGGCACGAAAGTAGTTACCGCTAGCGTACACATCAATATCGGCATCAGTGACCCAGAAGTATTAATGCGGGCGTGTCGAGTCATCCGGATGGAAGCGCCCCTATTTCTCGCCCTCAGCGCCTCATCTCCCTTCTTGGATGGCAAAGCTACTGGCTATCACTCCACCCGTTGGGGCGTCTTTCCACAAACGCCTAGCCATGTGCCCTTATTTGCCAGCCACGCCGATCATATCCAGTGGGTGGAAGATCAACTCGTTGCCGGAACCATGCAGAATGTGCGGCACTTGTGGGCATCGGTGCGACCAAATGGCGATCGCCGTCCTTATGACTTGAATCGCCTAGAACTGCGAATTTGCGATTTAGTCACAGATCCTATTGCCTTACTAGCCATTACTGCCTTATTAGAAGCGCGTTTATTGCAAATAATCGAAAATCCCAGCATCGATCCGTTAACCCAAAGTACTTTCTCTGCTGAAGAACTTGTTACTCTGACTGCTGAGAACGAAGCTGCTGCTGCTGCTGGTAGTCTTGATGCTCAGTTGAGGCATTGGCAAGATGGCAGAAGCATTGTAGCCAGAGATTGGATTGCTCAAATGTACCAAGATGTTTGGGCGATCGCCAAGCAACAAGGTTTTAGCTGTTTCCTTTCCCCTTTGCACAAAATCCTCCGCGAAGGCAATGAAGCTCAACAGTGGTTGCAATTACACGCGGTCGGTGTTGACACCCAGCGCGTCATCACTCAAGCTATTATCGCCACCCAAGAGCGCGAAATCGAACTCGAAGACAAATTATGTTTGTCTCTGCTGGGTTAACTCAAAAGGCATTGGGGATTGGGCATTGAGAAAACACTTTGTTTATCCCCTTATCCCCTCATTTCCCCACTTTCATCTTCATACAAATAGTAGATTTTATTGCAGGCACTACCAGCCCCAAAAAATACAAGTACTTACTTTCTCTACACAAAACTTAATATTTTCCGATTGTAGCCAAATATCCTCTCAGGCATTGATCTGGGATGGTTTGTATTTCGTTTAAAAAATCTAATAGATAGATGATGCTTGATTATTATTAACAAAACCTATGAATAGCCTCTATCTTTTGGTAGATTTAACATTGACCATTAATTGTTTTATACAATACTTAAATTATACGGATAATGCCTCAGGTAGTTTTAGTTAACCCGCAGATACCTCCTAATACAGGTAATATTGCCCGTACTTGTGCAGCTACGGGTACAGAGTTGCATTTAGTGGGGCCTTTGGGGTTTGAAATTAGCGATCGCTACCTCAAAAGAGCTAGCTTAGATTACTGGCCTTATGTCAAACTACACTATCACGAATCCATCGAAGCCTTTAAAACCGTACATCAGGGGCGTGGCGGCAGGTGGTTGGGTTATACGGTTGGTGGAAAGTGTAATTATGTAAGCTTTCAGTTTCAACCTGATGATTGGCTACTGTTTGGTAGTGAAACCACGGGCTTACCACCTGAAATTCTGTCAGATTGCGATGCTACCCTCTATATTCCCATGAGCCAACCGGGGGTTCGTAGCTTGAATCTGTCAGTAAGTGTGGCCATTGGCTTATTTGAAACCCGTCGTCAGTTAGGCTATTTAGAATAGTTGCTTACATTCATGATTATAAGTGTATTTACTTATAAGCTTTCCAAAAACCTATTAGACGATTTATTTGTGATTGCAAAAATTTTCTTGGTGACAGCAAGAATATGTAAAAGAATATACCGAAAATTGTTTTATTCGCAAAATGTAGTGGAAGATACTTACAAGTATAGTAAGGTTATTATAAGAAATTTGTATATGAAACTTGGGATATTGCCAAATTTGAATGATAGATTTTGATGAATTTAAAACATCCTAAACTAGGAACGAAATTGCTAAAATCCAGTCATGTCTTACATTTGAGCTATTCTGGCTCAATCAAGGACAGAAATCAGCCCAAAAGTAGCCGATAGTTAATACGGTTGTTTTTTAGGGAATAATCAACGTAAAGTCTCGTGTTGAGAAGACTGATGGGGTAGAAATATCTTGAAGATATCTACAGCAGGGGGCATAACTTTTCCAGAAGTCGCCGCAATTTAATTTTCAGCAGCGACTTGAACTTGGCAAACAAGTTTGTCTAGTTCCCGCAATTGACGCAAGACAAGGGCGGATAATGGTAAAGAGTAAAATCGTCCTAAGTGGTGTTAGGAGTGGTTCGGACAAGTAAACACAGCAAAATTTAAGTTTTGCTAACAGATGTGAACTTGTCTAAATCAGAGAAGCAGGTTAATCTTGCGTAAGCATCTCTGGTGAATGTGATCTCAATCTATGGTTTGTTGTGATCTAAATCATTTACTAGTATCCAACAGAAAAATTGAGGTCAGTTAAGCGCTAGTGATCATAGGAGGTCGTCTTTGAAACGAGCATTGAAAAAGAGAGTAAAAGCTGTGTTGAACAATACCCCCAGCAGCGATGATGCCCCGGTAGAACTGCTAAATGTGATGAATCCAAAAGTTAACAGCCGGGTGCGGACAAAAGCGGCAATGATTGGCTTGGCAATCTCTATGGGAGCAACCAGCCTTTTGGTGACTCGACAAAGCGATCAAGCCCAAGCAGCGGTGCCAGTAGGCAGCCAAAAGGCAACCTCAACTATTCCTGCTGTTCCTGACACCGAGGTGAAATTCACCTCCACAAAGCTGGAGTCCCAAGCAGTCTCAGCAGCGAGCGTGCCGGAAAATCCTGTAATCGTGGAACCAACGGCAGTCTCACAAGTACCTGGGCTTGAAGCTAAATGGCAAGTCGCGGCAAGTGGAATATCTTTGCAAGTTCCTGCATCAAACACGTTTTCTCAAACAAACGCAGGTTATAAAAATTCCACCTACCTGAAGCCCCAAGTGGCACAGGGATTGAACAATACCTTAGCCGAAACTAGTTTTCCAACAGTCAATAATCTGTCTGACTATAGTGCTGATAGTGTTGATAATACAAACGCATCACTAACTGCCCAGCCACAAACAGTGGCAACGTCAACCGCAGTCAACAGTGAAATAAATGCACAACTTAAGGCGCAACAAGAGTTCGCACTAAATCGCTTACAAGAAAAATCGAACCGTTTAAGAAAGAGTCTGGCGCAGTTGCAGTCTGGAGAGACCAAAAATTTATCACAAGCTGATATAGCATTGGCACAGCCGACAACTGTGGTTGAGAAGACTGCATTACCAGCCCAGTCAGACACTTCTAGCGATGTAAGCCAAGCGAACCTGATATCGAGGTTAAAACAGAAGGCACAGACAAGTGCATCTGTACCAGCGGCGCCAATAGTGATTGCCTCCTCGGCACATACAGCTTACGAAGTTAAGCCTGGAGATACACTAGCAGCGATCGCCAGCAGATACAACACTTCAGTATCAGAACTAGTTAAAGCAAATAACCTCAATAATCCCAATGAACTGCGAATTAGTCAAAAACTAGTTATTCCTGCTGTTCAAATTCCTGCTGTTCAAGTTGAGGCAACTGTAGCGAGTCAGTCCACTTTTGTAGAGCCTAGCAAAACTCCAAAAGTAGCTACCTCCCCTTTGAATATTGGCAGTGCTAACTCATATCTACCTAGTTCATCATCGCCAACTATTGCCGACAACAATAGCGTTGCCGTCCCTACACCGGTAACTGTACAGATTCAAGCAAATAGTGCGACCGAATTAGAAACTGCCCCCCCTACAGCTAAATCTTATGGCGTCGGTGGTGACATTCCAGTGCCACAAGCTTTTGCCGAAATGCAACAGCCTAAGACACCAGCAAATAGGGTAGCAAGGGTAAACAATAACAATAATGACCGTTTGCGGGGCTTACAAGCGGAAATTCAGAGGTTACAGCAGAAATATCGCGCTCAACAGTCTGGTAATTTAGTTGTGCCAGCAGCAGCGATCGAAGCAAATAATGCTGCTATCCTCACTCCTATTTCTACGCCCAATAATTTCAGTGTACCTAAACCTGCATCTAGACCGAATAGTGTAGCAATACCAATTCCAGTTCCGACACCGATTCGGGCTAACTATAGCGTTCAGCCAATTAAGCCCCAATTCCGTACGACTGTACGCCCTACCGAAGCAGTAAACCCAGAATTCTTGCCTAATCTAGGTTCTGCTAGCCAGTGGACTCCCTCTCGTACTCAATCTGCCACAAGAGTTACCACACCTTCTGTAAGAGTAAATGCCTCTGACTCCTTAGGAAAAATGCGAGGAACCACAGTTTCTCCACAGGTATTACCGCCTTTGGCAGCAGTGGATCAATATCTTCCCAGACCCATTGACGAACTTACACCTCCTCCATCTTCCTCAACCTTAGCTTACACTTGGCCAGCAAAGGGCACTCTTACTTCTGGCTATGGCTGGCGCTGGGGTAGAATGCACAAAGGAATTGACGTTGCTAACTCCACTGGCACGCCAGTTGTCGCTTCAGCTGAGGGGACAATACTAAAAGCTGGCTGGAACAATGGTGGCTACGGCAATCTCGTCGAAATCCGCCATCCTGATGGCAGCACTACTCGCTATGCTCATAACAGCAAAATTCTGGTGCAACCTGGTCAGGAAGTAAATCAGGGAGAAACAATTGCTTTAATGGGTAGCACTGGTCACAGTACTGGGCCACACACCCACTTTGAAATCCATCCATCAGGCAAGGGTGCTGTTAACCCAATAGCTATGTTACCGGAACGCATATAATTGGCTGTCTGTAACTAAATTATTATCTTGGTAGAAGAGGGAGCTTCCCTCCCTCTTCTACTTTCTATTGACTCACTAGGGATGGAACTTATAACAAAATTGCAAAAGGGGCTAGTCTTATGCAGTTTTGTATGCTATCATAGTTTATGATTTGGAAAGACATGGCTCAGTAGCTCAGTTGGTTAGAGCACGGGACTCATAAGCCTGGGGTCGTTGGTTCAACTCCGACCTGAGCCACTTTAAAAGTTAATCTATATAACGGTTTCAGCTTCTAGTCATCTGTAGTACTAAGGAACTGAATTGCTATATAAGGCTCTTTTTGACTATGGAATGACTATGCTTATTCAACAGCGTGATAGTCATGAAAGTTGGAATTGAAGCCTTGGAAGGTCGTTTAAGATTAAGATTTCCTAGACTTTTGTTCAATGGTAATCATAAATACTTATCTTAAAATTTAGCTGACACTGCTGAAAATACGGTGATTGTTGAAATTAAGGCACGTCAAGCTTAATTAGACATACTAGCTGGTATATAACTTAATATAGTTTTCTTGACTTAACTTGCATAAACTTGCATAATAGTTAAACTAATACAGTTGATAAAACTAATTAGTAAGCTTTTAAAGCTTATCTACTAAGGGTTATGGGGTTATAGCGCAGTTGGTAGCGCACCTCAATGGCATTGAGGGGGTCAGCGGTTCGAATCCGCTTAGCTCCATTATTAAAATCTAGCTACTCAAAACTGTTGTTGTGAGTGGAACGATAACTTTGCCGCAATGGCAAGCTTATGCTTCCAATTTAATTCGGCAAAGTTATGCTTCCAATTTTTTCGCTTCCTTTCCGACTCAGTTGAAACGGAGTAAAGGTAGAGAAAGACAATGAATTTTGCTCAAATTCTACCTCTTGATTCTAAAGGCCAAGTTCTTGCTTTATTTGATTTAGAGCAGCACGCACTTTTTTATACCGGAAGAACCCTGGTCTAGACATCAGTGCTGAAACACGAGCCTCAGTCGGATATTCATCCTGATTATGAAGCTTAACCGTAATTTGTCGTATTTCCTTGCAGCATTCCTCTATTGTTTGTAGATAGTCAGTTTTCCTATAATTAAGGTATCTGGTAGAAATAGCAGTACATAGATGTCGAAAGTGCTTGCAAATAGTCCTTCTGTCGTAATTGAGACGCCTAGCCACCTCTTCCATTGATGGTGGTGGAGACTCTTCACTCATTAGTATTTCTTTCAGGTCTTGTTCGACTCGATTAGTATCAAATACCTTACTCGTTGCTCTTGCTTTGGTTGCCACTTGAGATGGTGGTAGTCGCATGGTCTCAAGAGAACTTGCAGACTCTACTCCTTGTGTTAAAAAATCTAATACTGATATTTTCAGGCAGTAGCAAATTTGTAAAAGTGATTTGATTGAAGGTATACTCTCTCCTTTGCACCAAAGCCATAATGTATTTCTAGGAATTTGAAGCTGACGGGCAAACGCGGCTATATTACCTTTAGTGACTTGGTTTGCGTAAGCACATAGAGCTTTAGCAATGCTGTCTTTTGATAAAGGAAAATTTAAAGACGGAGTATGGGCAAGCAACTCTCCAATAGCAAATGCCATCCAAATTTCAAATTCTAGGTTAGCTTCAGATGAAACTTTGCGATCGCAGAGTTCTAGGTCTATTTGCAACCCAAGCCACTCCCCACATTTGGAGCAGTATCCTGGTCGTGACCGCCAAGCCAGGGTGTAATTTGTCTGGCAGCAATGAAAACACTTTTGGCTCAACTTTTGCTTGTGATGTGGACAGACTTTCACTACATCCAGTGACCAAAGTAAAGGTTCGTAAACTACTTGACTAGTTGTGTACCATTCCTCATAACAAGCTGGACACCAAAATCGAATAGAACGGAGTAGATTCCTAGACGTTAGTAGCTCAGACCAAGTTAGCAATGTTAAAAACTGAAGATCATTGCGTAGAGTCAAGGTTTGGATAGTTTTACCTAAGTCAGCAGCCATGACACCTGTGCCATTTAGCGCTCCCGTAAAATTCGAGATTTTATGTAAATTTGTACTTCCATAGGTCTTATTAAGAATTGGCGCGAGTTCTCTTTCCATCAAAACTCCTGGGAATAGGCAGTGAGCCTCAGCTAATCGAGCAAGGTAGCTAGTCAAACTTTCTATTAATAGTGTCCCTATGCCAACAGGTTCTATTTGGTATAGACGACTACGCGGTGGCATTAAAGGTAGCCTCAAGTCCAAAGACTCGTATATAGTTAGCAAATTTGCTCCTAAACTTCTTCATCCTGACTGCATTTAACAATCAGCCATACTGTATCTAAAAAATGTCTGGGTTTTGTAATTTTCCCGGTTTCCTTGCACTTATTGTTTTACAAACAATAACTTCATTCTTTGCAGCCGAGTTCGCGCCGCACTTCGGATACTGCTGCAACGGCCTCTTTTTGTAATATCGAGCCGGGCTTTTTTAGAAGTTCTGAAATCCTGCTAGCAGTGGGGTCTACCCCTTCCAAATGAAGCTGAAGCGCAACCTGCCGAACTTCCTGACTCAATTTTTCTACCCGTTCTGTTCGGCGTTCTTGGATATAACTAGCATATCGTGCTGAAATTGTGCTGCATAGTTCTGGGAAATCATTGGTTAGGCTATGTATAGATTTTTTACCCAAACGCCTGGCAATCTCTTGCATTGATGGTGGTGGGTACTCTTGACTTTTGAGTACTGCTTCCAATTCCCACTGCATCATTTCTAGGCGTTTAGCCATTTGATAATCAGTATGCCGTGCTACTATCTCAGGGCATAAATCTGGAGCATGATAGTACAAAACGGTAGTTCGTTTATAGCCAAGACGTTCAGCGATTTCTGTCAGAGATGGTGGAGGGTTTTCGAGGAGAGCAGCGTTTAACTCAAGCCTTACGTGTCCTGAGTTATGTAGCTGCCCGTACTGATCTCTTGTCTTTTTATTTGCTTGATTTGGATTTCCTATGATTATGCTGCAATTATCTGTATTAATAGCATCTGTAGTGAGAAAATCGAGAATTGATATTCCTAAATGAAAACAAATTTGCAAAAGTGTACCAATTGTGGGTAGGCATTTTCCAATGCACCATCTATGGGTTTGAGTCTTACCCATACCTAAATTTTGAGCAAATACATTTATATTGCCATTTGTAACTACATTGACGTAAGCAGAAAGCATTTTTGCAATTTTTTCTTTGGGCGGTACAGATAAATTTGGTGTAGCAGAAATTAAATTTCCAAGGTTCTCTGTAACCCATATCTGCCACTTCAATTCACTTTCTGTAAGTTTGATACTAGCTGTTGAATTACAATGTGGAGAAATGCCAAGCCACTCTCCACATTTTGAACAGTAACCTGGTTTTGAATGCCAAGCCAATAGTCTATTTTCTTTATGACAGTATGGGCAGTGAGTACAGAGATGCTGATAATGATATGGACACATCGTCACATCATTCAGTGACCAGAGAAGTGGCTCATAAATTATTTGTTCAGTTTCACGCCAATTTTCATAGCAGCTTGGACACCAAGCCTTTACAGAACGTAGTAGATTTTTTAAAGGAATTAGTTCCATCCAGGGGAGCATTGTCAGAAAACGCAGGTCATTATGCAGAGTTAATGATTCAAGCCCTTGAATCGCGCTTACAACCCATTTGCTCATTCCGTTCAGAGCTTTTGTCTTATTATGACCAAAGATTTGATCCAAGCCTTTTTCTTTGTTCTTAAAGATATATCCTTCCTTAAGAAATGGTGCTAGTTCGCTCAAGACTAATATACCTGTAGGGACACAATGCTCTTGGGCTAATCGAGCAATATAGCCTGTTAAGCTTTCCACATAAGGTGTTCCGACTCCAATCGGTTCCAGTGCGTATAAACGGCTGTGAGATGGAATACTTGCTTTTTCTAGATCCCAAGACTTGTAAGTAATAAGTTTGTCAACTAGCATTTGGCTTTACTCCTCCTACTGGATCTCGTTTAGGGTTACGCTTACCTACATTCTTTTTTCGCCCCGGTGATTTTGAAACTTTCTCTTGTAGATTATTTGCGTCATTGGATAAAGAATTGTTCAACTGAATAGGTAATTCTTCACTAAGTCCAAGAGCTTGATAAAGTTGTTTATGCTTTTCTGCACTTTCTGTGAGTTGTTTTTCACCCTCTTGAATTTCTTTTAACATTGTTTGAAGTTGAGCAACTGACCAAGCTCTTTGCTTCAAATGTTTTAGAGTTAATGTCTTGGCTCCCTCATCTAATGAAACTTTAAGGGCACGCGCTAGCCAGTCTTTAAGAATACCTATACAACCAAGGCTACCTGCATAGCAGTATTCCCAATTTGTCAATAAGTCTGGCTCCTCTTCTACTGGTAGATGGCGCTGAAAAGTCAGCAGAACACTCATGAAAACTTCAACATCACCGCTAATTTCAGCTTGATATCGTGGAAAATGAATGTCTACAGTGCGTCTGCTCAACTGAGCACTTAAATTGCGAAATATTAATAGTTCATATGTGCCAAATAGTACATGCTGGACTCCTGTTAAATTTGCAAGAGACTTTAAACAGTCCAGGTTGTCTTGGAGTCGACGACCGCTAGCCATTTTTTGCATATGCTGCGCCTCATCAATTAGAAAAGCTTTTGGGCGACGGTATTTTAAAGCATTCTCTAAAGCTCGGCGTAGTTCTGGTGAAGTAATTCTTGGCTCAATAGTGAGTTCCCCTTGATTATTGCGACGAACGCCCCGTGAGCCATAATGCACTTTGTAATCAATAAGTGGTTCTTCTAGTGAAATCAAAGAACGGGTGAAATAATCTTTCCAATTGAATTGGGCAGATTCTGTGCCAACAGCTTCAACACTAACTACTGGAATGTGACATCGGTCAGTTTCTAGCGTAGGTAATGCTTGCTGGATCAACATTTGCTCAACTCTTAGCCGCATTGTTGTTTTACCAATACGGCTTGGACCGTAAACAAAGATGAAAGACGCTCCCGCAGGCTCTTGTATAGTACGTACAACCATGTCAGTTGCTTCGATAAGGCGTGGGTGCGCCGCTCTGTAAGATAGAAAATACGCCAGCCTATATTCTTGCGTTTTTTCAAGAAGCGATCGCGGAAAGGAAGCTGAAATTGACATAATTAATACTCCGAATAAATTTCAAGCTTGTTCACATTGACGCTTATATTCTCCGGTGACGGAGGCTCCCAGTCTTTTGACTCTTTGGTATGACTACTTTCATTTTCTTTCGATTGAGCAAAAGGAATGTGATTGGGTGAACCACCGTCAATCACGCGAAACACGTTTTTCACTTGGGAATCACGCAAACGCTGTTCTAATAACACCTCCTCAGCTTCAACGGTTGATAAAAAACTTGCTAAGTGTCTGCCTCTTACGTTGAACTGCTTTGCATGGTTCTGATGACGTTTACGTAATTCAGCAGTAGCTATCTCAATCTCTTTTTCTGAGCGCCCCTTGAAGATTGAATATTGTTCACTAATACATTCAACCCATTGGCCCTGAACATAGGCATAAGCAATGCCTACATCAAATGGGTCATATCTGACATTGACGTATGTCTTTTGGATTTCTGGGTCACGAAAGGCGTTAGACCAATAGTGAATGTGGCGGATTTGCAAGCCTTGACTCGGATCTACTTTGGCTTTTCCTTTATCTGTAGTTGGCATTGTTAAAAGTTTAAAGCTTTCTCCATAGGAGATCATGCGATGAGAACGAATCCCGAACTGTGCCATTCCATCTGTATATGCCTCCCGTGGAGTTTGTCCTAGTGCAGGATGTTCTCTGGTGTCATATATTTCATAAGCCCATTCGCATAGATAATGGTAAAAAAGATCAAGTGTCCAAAGCGCGAGGTTTTTTGGATTAACTGATTTAGTCATCAGCCTGACTTTCTTTGTTATCTGTGTATTGCCTGCAAGGTTATAGACTAACTGTGTCATTGCAGTTCCAAACAGACGCTCCCCAACAGCATTAAACCGAGCTTTTGATGGCGAACGATACTTTAAAGTATGGTCACACAGGGCTATTAAAGTCTGATAGTAAGTGCTGTGAAACTCCCGCCCGTTGTCACTCACAATAATCTGTGGCAGGCGACTGTAACGCTGCACGCAAATCCGCAGAACCATCATGCAAGAGCGATAGGAAGGTGGATCAAACGTTATATAAACAGCAAGTATTCTTCTGGTGTATGCATCGACTAGAAAAGTTATCCAAGGTCTACCAAGTACCTTTGCTGTACGTGAACAGCGTAGTTCTATATCTACTAATGTGTGATCAATATGGCCTATCTCAAAAGGTCGATCGCCGTGTCGAGGTGTTGTTAACTCTAACTCCCAATAAAAAGCTTCCTGCGAGTAGGCAGATCGAGAACCAGAGCGCTTCACTGTTTGCTCATAACCCGAACGCTTATTAATTTCTTTGATTAACGTTTTGTAGCTAGGAATTAGATCATCTGTAACACCAGCAGCAGACAAAGCTGTTTTAAAAGCGTCATATACCGCTAACTTGCTCTTTTGTTTATGGTTTTCGTAATTTTCCTTAATAAAGTTTTGCATCTGTTGTATGATATCTTCAGGCAATTTGCGATTCTGGTTACCCTTCAGGTTGTTAAAAGACAAAAGCCCAATGTAACCGTAACCATATTTTTGCTGAGCTTGTAGATATTTAGCTTTCCAATATCGGAAGGTACGCTTAGGTATTTTATTGTCTTCTATTGGTTGTCCTCTTAGCCACGGCTCGATAATGCTGTAGCGGAGATTGGCATCTTTTAAATCCTGCTCACTTGCTTTCAGTAATATCTCCTTGATCTCATTGCTTAAACTGCATTCGACCTTATTCCTAAAATCTGTTATCTTCCCTTCCCGAACCAAATTCTCGAAAGTAGTTAATCCTAATTCAACTGCTTGACTCTCTTTTGTATGCAGTAAAATAGATGTTTCTCCCACCAAAACTATTGTCAAGATATTGCCGTCATAAATTACTGATGAGCCGGGAACAATATTAATGACTGGAGAACTGATGTCGTTGGCGGTTGTCTTAGTAAGGATTATTGACCTGTAAGCAAAAGCTGTCTGTTCATTCCGAAAAACAAAGCAGCGTTCTGGCTCAACTAAGGGAGCAGCAGTTAAATCTACATAAATCTGATTGGTGGCAATTAAAGAGTAGATGTCATCAGAAGTAGTTCCCTCAGCAAGATGAAGCAATGCAGCCAGTGTTATTCCTGGCTGCGCTGATATAACCGATAAGACAGCTAAAATAGCAGACTTTTCTACTAAAGGACACTCAGCATGATAATAGTCTTCTAAAAAGTTCAGATTACGTTGTAAAACCCAATTTATCTCTGCATCTGACCAAACGCGGAAAAAGAATCCGAATTGTCCAGCATAATGTTCTCCTGGCGGAGTGTGCCACTGATTGTCTTCACCCAATGCGTAACGATTGCGGCTTTCTTCAGCAAGTTTTTGCAGTTTATTTTCAGTTTTGCACTCTACCCATCCAACTGAATTATTTTTGAGTACAAAAAAGTCTGGTGTGTAGAAGAAGCTTAAATTTCTCCCATTATTGGCTTGATAACTAATCTTGATAGGAGGTGGTTGGTCATAGTACTCTAAAACCTCATCGTCATACTCCAATTGATAGATATAGGGAAGTTCAACTTTGTGAGACTCAAACTGTATAGTCACTCCCATCTTGTGGCTGGGGTAGCGCCCAGCAACATTCTTTTTACCTCCACCTACCAGGCGCGATGGTTGGGATGAGCGAATTTGTTCTACAACCTTTATGGCCGCCTCAGTAAGATTTTGACGGTGGCGCCAAAGTTCAAACTCTTCTTGGGTGAGCATTGTAAACCTTATTAGTTTATTGTTTGAAAATTGTGCTTTTGTCGATCAGTAAGTTTCTATAAACAAATTTACGAGGTTCTACCGTTAACGTTATGCTAGGGCATTAAAATCAAGCTTTTATAGGGAAAATAAAAGCCTCATAAGCTAATCCAAATAAAAGATAAAGTCTATTAGAATTTTGTATTCCTTGTTAGGAAAGATAAAAGGAGTGATAGATCCACTTGCTAATGCATCCAATTAGATTTAGGTTCTTACTTTAAATCAAAAGCTAAAACCTATGAGATAAATTGGACACATCTCATTGAAACCTAGACTATTTATTTTATAAATGCCCTATTTATTTATAACTAAAAACTAGCATGAAATAAAATTACAATTTACTTCTGATTTAAAAAAGGTTACATTTAAAATTACAGCAAACTACAAAACAATTTATTCTTTAAAAGATCACCTAAGAAGCTTGCAATACTTGCTCTAAAGCATAATACAAATAATAAGTTTAGTGGATATTATTTATACTGTATATATAGTTAATACTGTTTATATTATTCATAGTGTTCATATAGTTAATACTGTTTAGACAAAATACAATTAATCTGTTTTTTACCAAAACATTATTAAAATTTACAATGTTATTTAAGCCATTGAAATTAACTTAATTGGAAACTAATAAAGAGAAAAATACTATATATAGTTAGTGAAAAGAATTTTATAATTGAGTTTGTTTATACATCCGTTCTGATACTTACTCCCTAAATCTTCCAAAGATTCCCAGTATAAAGGCATACCCATTCCCTTGCCGATTAACTCTAATAACGCCTTTGTGCGTGTTTGGAAAAATCCTTCAAAGTTGTCTTGTCGTAATGTTTCTGGGTCTATGGCATGAGAGCGCAATATTTCATTTAGTCTCTGCGGTGATACACCGGATATTTCAAGTTCTTGAAGGTAAATGGAAGGTGCTTTGCTACCAATCTTTTTGTTTGTTTTGGCGCTCAAAGGGGTGCGGTTAATTAAGCAGTTATATTTTTTTGGATCGATGCCTTGCTTTCTGCACCAGGCGACGGGAAAAATATGATGTGAGTCAATCTGCTCTTCAAAATAAAGCACATCATTGATTTCTTCACCTGTAATTAAATCAATGGCTCCAGATAGTCGCAGCAGTGCTGATAAACCTTGGTAAACTGCTCCATAGCGCTTTCTTACGGTCAGCAATCGCTCTGGGGAGAAATTTGCTTCGCGAATCGTGGATGGGAGTGAACCCCCTTCTTGCAGCCACTGTGGTATTTCCACAACATCTCTTCCTGTGCGGGTTTCGTGCCAACCTGTATACATCTCGCTGAACAGCCCACACCAAAACCAACGTTCCAGCATGGAACGAGATTTAACAGAACGCGACTGTTCTCCTAAAACAGTCAAAATTGCCGCCAAGGCTACTAGTTGAATGGGATAAGCCAAATCTATTGCGTCAAAAATTTTCTGCCCATGCAGGAATCTCGCTGCTTCCTCAAATCCTGCGGTAACTTTATCAGACCAGGTTGAGTATTCTGGGATGGAAAGTTTTAAAACATCTGCACGACCGCAGGAGACACCAGGCAATTTGTCTAGATTAGCTCCTTTTTTTATTGCTTCTATTCTCCGCACGTAGCCAGCTACCAAGGTTACGGCTTGTACAAAGTCAGTGTTACGAACTAAACGTAATACTTTAAATTGCTGAAAACGAGCTTCCCGCAGTTTCCAGTCGTCTCTTAGGCTGAAGTCATTGGCGCAGTAGCTAGAACTCATCAAGTCGAAGTAGTTGAGGTCACAGCCGGAGGTGTTAGTATCTTCAAACACTTGGCAAACTGCTTCTTTGGGTAAGGAGTCCCGTAGTTGGATTACTGGTATTTGATAATGCTCAAATTTTTTGAGTACTTCTAGTTCTAAAGTATCGATGAGTTCTAGTTTTTGAGGTTCATATTGCCAATATTTGGAATATTTACTTCTCCATTCCGAAAAGAAGAAGATTTTTGATAATGGGAATAGTCCGGCTTCATACTCATTTTCTGGGGTGGAACAGTCTATAATTTCTCCACCAAATGTTCGGAGTTGTTTTGATTCCGGGAAAGCGATAATAGCACTGCGGCGGTCGATATTATCGTCAAGAGATTTGGCAATATCGAGGTAGTACCATTTTCTTATCAGCTTTTGACTTTTTTGGTCTTTAATGACAACGGGTTGCTCTGACAGCAAAACCATGAATGAAGTGGTTAAGCGTTGCTGACCGTCGAGAATTAACAGGCTGGGATTATCGTATTTTGGCTCTTTGACATTATCGATAAGGCGAGGTTTAAATTGCACTTGCAGGTTACTTTGCTGAAGCATCATCACTGCACCAATCGGGTATGCAAGTGAGATGCTGGCAAGTAGACGACGCACACGAGCATCATCCCAAACCCAATCTCGTTGAAAATCTGGCAGTTGAATACGTCCGGTTTTTATATCTTTTAAAATATCGAGTAAAGGATATTTAGTGATGTCAAATGTGCTAATAGAATGCATTTGCTGTTCTGAGGTTATTATTCTTTGCTCACTTACTGTTGCTAGCGCAGATAAATTAGATTTATTTTGTGAATTCCGAGCAATTTTAGGATGAGATAATGTCACTTATTTTCACGATAATGAATACAGATATAAGACACAATAAAGCGCCTCATACATTGTCAGCAAGAGGTTTTATCACGAGTTACTCGTAAATCACGAACAGTTAGTTAGTAAGAAAGTTGGGTGGCAAAATTATTTGTTGGCTGATAACTAGTTGTTTAAATTGATTGAGTAAATCAGCCTGTCGCAGCAGGAAAGGAATGTAATGGGGTCGTCTGTCGAAGTTAGTTCCCCAGTCTTTGATGGTGTGAGGACTTAACCCTGTGGCTTGTGCCAGAGCATTAATACAAGCTTTGCGATAACCTCTGGCTGGGTCAATATCTACCCACTTACGACAGTATTCCATTGGCTCCAAAGGCAGCTGACGGATAGCATCAATCCTCTGCTCTTCTGGATTAGGGGAAAGTCTCACAAACATCTGGGGCTGGTAATGGATGGGCAAGTACCAGATGAAGGCTTGAGTAATTTGATGTTGGCTATTGCCTACTGTTAATTTGTTGATTCAAAAGTGAAGGCAACTGCTGTTGTACTCAAGCGGCAGTCTAATACAACAGTCTACAGATTAAGAAATCTCTGCCCACAATACTAGTCTTTTAGTCGGAAATTCCGATTAAATTATTTTTGCGGATAATCGGGGGGTAAGACGATTTTTCTGATCTGGTTCAGCATATCCGCCATTCTGAGGACGTGTAGAACATGGTCAGGACGCTTTTCAAAATTAGAACCCCAGTCGTTAATTGTGCGCGGACTTAAGCCTGTGGCTTCGGCTAGAGCAGCTAGACAGGCTTTTCGATAACCCCGTTCATCGGGGGATACTTCAACCCAACGTTGGCAGTATTCTAGAGGCTCCAAAGGTAGTCTACTGAGTACGTCGATTCTATATTGAGTTGAAAGCGTATCGCTGTCCATTACCTTAGATCAGAGGTTGTAGATGATTAGTCGTGATTTACGACTATTATAATTAGAGGGATTGCATTCAAGGACAACCTTTGTATGATTGATCGTTTTGTAGAAGTGTAGCTAGTTTAAACAGTTGAAAAATATTTTCTACTTTCTTTACTTACAAGAATCTAATTTCACTTGAAGCTTCCTCTATACCAGTAAAAATTAACAAAATATCTTAATACTGCATAATAATATCAATTTCACCAGGTTTTTTTGATTTATCACCAAATAATGCTGTTTGGGTATTCTTTTTATATGGTTGAGACACTATTTCAATAGATTTTTCAGGAAATATTTTACCCAATACTTCCAATGTAGTTTGTTTGGTAAATTCTCTTGCATCAGTTCTTACATATACAGTTGCTTTATGATCCATGATTTCAGCACACTGGCTAAATACTTGTTCTAGTAGTTCACGATAGGCAGTTTTAGACTCAAATCGATTTTGCCATTTATCACTAATCCAAATAGGTGTATTTGGACCACCAAGCATCCACAAACGTAGCCATTGGTCATAGTGGTAATTGGTTAGCCTGTAATATGGAGGAGATGTAAATAAAAGATTAAAGGGTTTTTGTATACTGCAAGAAACTTTCTTTTTTAATTTATTAATTAGAGAAGTACTATCTCCCAATATAACTTTGCCATTTTTTAAGTTAGGAATTCCTTTAGCATAACGCCATTCAACACGTTTTAGTAAATACTCAACTGGGTCTAGTTCTGGAGGTGTTAGCTGTTTTGTTTTCCACCAATTTATTGAATAATCTGGACTCATAGATTTGCCTTGGCGCATCTGATTTGATAGTGATTGCTCTCTCCTTCCATGTAGATGGACTAATATTATAGACATGAGCGTTGCGTCAACTATACTACTCTTCCAACAAAGTTCATCACGAGCAGCCAATAAATAACCCAGTACATTTGGCGAATAACAAAAATGAAAAAACTCCGGCAGAGCTTCTAATCGTTGCTTTTCAATAGAACTAGCTAAACTACCAATATTTTTAATTCTTTTAATGACATTAACTTTTAATGCAGGTTTCAGTTTTACAAAACCATAAAGCCAACCAACAGGATTGATTTCAATACCAATACCTAAGCGTTCCATCGCTGCTGCTGCGTAAACACTTGATGCACGACCTGCGAATGGATCTATAATTGCATCTCCAGGCTTTGAATAGTTTTCAACAACATGAAATGCAAACTCTTTAGGAAACATAGCATAGTATGGGCCTAAACCCGACCATCTACCTATAGCTGTACTTAAGCTGAGTTTATTGGTGGCTTCATCAATCATTTTCCATTGTCCGCCATAAGTTCTTTTGCAAGTTTTTCTAAAACTTTATTGCCAAGACGGAGAGGAATAGCAGCTTCTGCATTTGCTGAAACTAAAGGAACTAGTGCATTAGGGAAACGAGAAGAAACCAACTTATCTAAAAGTCCTACCGCATCTGCAAGACGTGGATAATGAGATTGTTGAGCTTGACTTAAATCTCTATGTTGAGAAGCTAGAAAAGGTAAAGTCACTACAAGACGCGCTCCACACTTAGTTTTATAAAAAAACTTGCGTCCAAAGTAAGTGGCATCACCATAAGGTCTTGTACTATCAGAAAAAATAATATTTTGTTTGATATATGAGTCTGTTAATAATCCTACTGATTGAAGTGGGAATTTTCCAAAACCACCATTTTCTTGTCTGTCTAAATTTTCAAAGTGCTCTACAAAAGTTCCTGTTTTTTCTACTCCAAGGATAAGAATATCTTTTCCCTCTGTAAATCGCTTGGCTACAGTATTAATCCGACATAATTCTTGATATATAGCCTGACTAATCCATGCTGGTTGTCCAAACACAGCTAATTGACCATCTAAGATAATTGCTAATCTCCGTAAACTAGAAAGCCATTTTTTAGACTCTAAGGTTCTTAAAATATGTACCATCCACAATCGTTCCCAGACTTGCATTATCTCACCAAATATAGCACCATTAGTCCCTGCCGGATTCATCCTTTCATGTATACGTAAAGCATCAGTAGAATATAAAGAACGTGCTAGTTCACATGAGCAAGTATATTGACCATCCCCTCGTAAATACTCATTATTTTGTGGACAATCTTCGTAAGGGCATTTTTGAGTTTGCTCTGTTATAGGTTTATACTTTAAAAGAGCTTCATAAGTATCTAGCAAAGATTCCCCATCTTCGGACATTTTGACTGAATTTAAAACTTCAAATATTGATTTTCTCAATGAGTCTTTAGCTGATTTTTCTCCTTCACAAATCACATTACAACCTGGTAAAGCACAATCAATAGACTCTGCTTTTTCTATAGTTTTAAATTCTTTGGGATTTACGGGACGCTGTTGGTCAAGCTTTTGCATCTTGGCAACATCCAAAATTACTGAGGCTACTGTTACATAGGAAGCTTCTGCACCAGGAAAGCCATTTTTTATATCTACTTCTGCATGACTACCATCAATTGCTATCAATAATTCCGGTATCCAATCACCTGGTTGAATTTGTATTGGCTGTAGTATTTGTAAAGAGTTTGCATTATCAAATGAAGTTCTAACTTTGTAGCTACCAAGTAACTTTTGAACACGTTCACTTTCTACAAGACGGCGCAAGGGTTTATATTGTGCAAATTCTCCTTCGTATGGCACTGTCTATACCTCAAACTTTTTAATTTGTACTGGAATAACAAAAAGATTACTTAGTGTTTTAACTCGAAGAAATCCTTTGTCTTGAGCGCGACGTATTGATGACTCAAAATCTTCAAAGTCGTAGTATTTACGGAGTTCTCTAGTCTCGTCTGTATTATTGAGATGTCCAATAAACCAGTTTGCTGTATTCTTGAGAATATTCTTTTGGATACTACTAACTTCTTGAGTAGCATATACCATGCCTATGTGATATTTCGCTCCCTCTTTTGCTGTGCGTACCCAGACATCTTTCAAATCCATATCTGTACCTGCTGGCAAAAGGTTATGAGCTTCTTCCAAGTAAACAATTATTTCGGGTATATTTTTTTCTGCTTTGCGAAAGAGACTTTGGTTTTCACGAAAAATATGCCACATTAACCTATCAGCAGATGATTTATTAATATCAGGTTCGCCACTTGATTGGTCAATAATCACTAACTTTCCATCTTTCAAATTTTGATAGATTTCCACTGCATAATCAGTCGTTGTATTACTGGTGTGCTGATTGCGGACTTTGCCAATTTGTCTAGAACCGTTAGGTCGCGCAAACATTTCCAAGAGTTTTTTCAAGTCTTCATCTGCCCAAGGATCTCCAGATGCCTTGGGGCGTTCCGTAATATACCAGTTTTCAAACTCCTGATAACTACTACCCTTATCAGTCATGAAATTGTAAAGATACTCAAATGCTGTTGCCAACTCTGACCATGTAGGTTTTTCTTTCTGAAAAATTTTCGCAGCTGACTCATAATTAGCATTTAAAATGTGTCTCTCACCAGTATCACTTACTATTACTGCACTTTCTTCTAAAGCTGATATTAGTTCCTGATTAAATAACTTTTTAGTTTCTGGTTGAATATTTTTAGGCGCTTCAAAACCTGCTTTTTTGAGTAAAGCCCGGTAAACTAGTACACGACGTTTATATCTTGTCATAGCACTATGATCGTTTTCATCAGGTCGCTCAAAAACTACCTGTCGAAAATTTTGAATATATTTTGAACCATCAGCAACTAAGGTAGCATCAATAATTTCCTTTCCAATTTGAAGATTTTGTTCAACAAAAAAATTTAAAAGCATCAACTTACGTTTTGGGTCGTTAGGATGCGGCAAAATTCCATATGTTATAACGTCTTCTTCTTTGCCAAAAAGATGAGACTTCCAAACGTTCTTTATCGCTGAAGGGTTTTTCTGTTGGTTCGTATCTTGTTCATTTTCATTCGCATATTCACCATTTGGGTCAAAAACTATCTGACCTATACGAAGTGGATGTTCATTTGAAAATCTCAAATTAAAAACAGACTGAATAATAATTTTTGTAGTATTCGATTTACCAGTTCTAGTCATACCAAACAAAGCTGTTTTTTGCCCAAGTAAATCTTCTGGAAGAAGCTCAACTTCTACATCTGAAATACCCTGAAATGAACGATTAGTTGATGCGTAACGTATTTTACCTACAATAACAGATTGATTAGTTTGCTGCTTTTTGCGCTCTGGATCTCGATAATTGACTATAAGCGATAAAGCTTTGCTATTAGGTTTGTAAACTTTCAAACCTCTATTTGGATAGTAATTAGAAATGTCACTACCAAAACGTAGGGCTAAAGAATCAACTACTTCCGCCTCAGATCCTTGGTCTAAAAAGAAAGTACCAATGACTTTGCACTTAACACCAGCAAAAGACAAGAGATTATGAGTCTGTCCATCCATCATACCTGGGCTGTCCCAGTGTATATCTTCTCCACTCGCTCTCTGACCAGCTTCTACTCTAACCCGTTCAGCTTCCGGAGCATTAGGAAGTGGAGCGGCATCCATAACACGTAACAGCAGTACAGATGCGTCTTCAGTTTTGTAGTCAATAGATTCTTCAGGGCTAATACGAGTAGCAATGAGAAAGCTTAGACTAGGAATTCCCCCTACTTGCTGACGGTAGTGATCGTGTATTTGAACCAAGGCAGTTTCGTAGCTAATGGAATAAATTTCTCCAACATATTGTTTTGTTTGAATTATTTTTGTAAATATATCTTTCGCTGTTTTTTCAGCAGATTTATCTTGGTCTTTTTGAAATGCCTTTTCTAATTCTGAAGCCATGCGGTTAAAACCCCTCTCTTAATATTACAGAATTAAATGATTTACCAGGAAGTTTATAAGCTAAACATAAGCTTTTTACTTTCTTACTTTTCCTATAAAACTGTTTCTAAATTCTAAAAGGTTGATTAAAGTTCACATCTGTAACTTGTCTCTTAGCAGAATTACCTAGATCCCAAAAATAAAATTCTCGCCCATTTATCATAAATGCAAAAGAGCGAAAACTTTGATGCTTCTCTATTTCTGTTACATAATGTTCTACCTGTGCTTGAGCAATACGTGGATCGCGGCTTTGTCGTTTTGCCTCAACTACAGCTATTACTTCACCATTAGCCTGATACAACCAGTAGTCAGTGATACCGTTCCAAAGTTCTGCATCATAGCCATCCACTGGAATTTCAAACCCTACCTGGTTTGGGTTTTTCAGGTTCCATCCTGCTAGTTCTAAAGCTGGGTCTATTAATTCGGTTCTGGTGAAGGCTTCGCTTGAGGACATTAAAGTATATTTTAGAACTTTACTTATATTAGTGTTCCCAAGTGCGATCGCCAAATAGAGCAACTTAGAAAAACTGGAAGCTTTAGTTTTTCTCCTGCTGTATATTTATTCCGGCGTCTTTATTTTGATAGATTTATCTTTCAAACCTTCTTCAACCATCTTTTTGGTGTCTAATGACCAGTTTTTACCAGACTGGCCTCCCATCAGAGACCAACGAATCCAACCTACAGAGGGTTTCTCAGGATTGTACCACCCTGGATCGTCCATGTCTGGCTTGAATTTCTCAAAAAAATCCACCATTGTATTAATATCTTCAAGGGTCAGAGGTTTTTCCTGTGCGATCGCTTCAGCTAAGGTCAAATATTTACCACCGCCGAACTTTTTATGTAATGCAACTCCGCGTAATGCTGCCATACTTGCTATTGATGGCGCGATGAGTTCAAGTTCTCTGACTTCACCTTCGGCAGCTAACAGAGATAAATGGAGAATTATAAGTTGAGCTTGAAAAAGTAATGTATTCATTTTTACTTACTGCCATTTTATAAGTTAAAGGAAGCCTTAAAATTCT
The DNA here is from genome assembly GCF_030382115.1 of Nostoc sp. GT001. NCBI lineage: Bacteria > Bacillati > Cyanobacteriota > Cyanophyceae > Nostocales > Nostocaceae > Nostoc > Nostoc sp. GT001. The sequence continues at coordinate 1,781,056 of NZ_JAUDRJ010000003.1, read as the reverse complement.
GACCTCTAAACTACCAAATGTTAGAAAGCATTGTCTTGTACAAACTATTTGTAGGCGATGCAAGCCTCTAGAACGAGTATGACTTGCGGCAAGCTTATGCTTCCAAATTTGGTTTCCGGCAAAGTTATGCTTCCAATGGCTAAAATATGAATGCGATCGCCTAACGAGAAAATAAGCATTACAGTTTCGCTAGCGGCAAAGTTATGGTTCCAGTAGCGGCAAAGTTATCGTTCCACTCACAGTTGTCACTTAAAAGATAAGATGGCAGCTTTTCAAGCATAAAGTGCCCGCTCTTAAAACTTGGAATCCTTATTTTTGTGTTAAAAAATTTGTAATACTAATTCTTGATGAAGCTACGCTAAATAAGGCTTCAAGGATAAAGTCGTAAGAAGTAAGAGAAGCAATCATCTCAGGTGTAATTGCTCTGAGGGCATCAGTTAACTTCTGCTGTAGCTTTGCGTGGGTTTCCCGCGGGGGAAATTGAAGGTAGGCTAAGAGCTAACACAGAGATTGAAGGATTGTATTTTTTGTGCCAACAATCTTTTCGCAATCTTACTGCGATCGCCCGAAATCATGGTTGGGAGATTGAGAAAAGCTTACCAACAAATCGCGCCAATAGCGAGATTGCAGCCGACTGTTGGCAACGGATGCAACAAGTGGAGGCTAACCTGAACCAATGGCTGCAACCATCGGGGGAACTGGGCTGGCAAAAAATTCGAGAAAGGTTAAGCAAAGAGCTAGCCAGTCAGCCTGATACCATGCGGTTAGCCATCAAAGCCAAAGAACCAATCGTGTGGAAACTACCTTGGCATACCTGGGATTTGCTATCGAGTTACCCAAATGTCGGTGTGAGCTACAGTCCGGTACGACTTTATCCATTTTTTTCGTACCGTGATCGCTATCGTTAAAACCTTTGTGGGACAGTAGCTTTACTTTTTGAAGTGAATCGCTCATCTATGATGTGTAAAAAGTATTTGCCAAAAAGCCAGGGTTTTTGCCGTATCAAGAGAACCAAGTTCTTAATTTTGGATAAAGTCGAGCTAAGATTCAAAATTTAAAATCTAGTTCTCTATATTTTACTAATAATTACCACATGAAAACACTAATTATCGACAACTATGACTCGTATACCTTTAATCTTTATCAATTAATTGCAGAAGTCAATGGAGAGTATCCCACTGTAATTTGCAACGATCAATTTGCGTGGGAAGAAGTGCAGCAGTGGGAATTTGACAACATTGTAATTTCACCAGGGCCTGGTCGTCCTGAAAATCCCAAAGATTTTGGCATTTGCTATCAAGCGATTCAAAATACCCAAGTACCTCTTCTGGGTGTTTGTCTGGGACATCAGGGGCTTGGTCATGTGTTTGGAGGAAAAGTTATTCATGCCCCAGAGGTGCGGCATGGTCGGCTTAGTCAGGTTTATCATACTGGAACTAATTTGTTTTTAGGCATCCCTTCACCTTTCTCTGTGGTGCGCTACCATTCCTTGCTAGTTGCAGATGACCTACCGGACTGTTTAGAAAAAGTGGCGTGGACAGAAGACAATCTAATCATGGGAATGCGCCATCGGTCTTTACCACTATGGGGTGTGCAGTTCCATCCAGAGTCAATCTGCACTCAGTATGGACACACCTTATTTGAGAATTTTAAAGAAATTACTCTTAAATTTGTCCAAGAGTGCGGTAAAGGTTCCACAAAGCAGTATTGGACAAGAAAGAGCCAGACTGCTCCTTTATCGGCAAGTTATTCTTGCCAAACACAGCAGCAGAAATTTGAACTTTGTACGCGCAAGCTGAATATATGTCCTGATACCGAGCAGATGTTTGTGCATTTGTTTGGTAAATCACCGAATGCTTTCTGGTTAGACAGCAGCCGTGTTGAACCCGGTCTTGCTCGCTTTTCCTTCATGGGAGATAGCAGCGGGGAAAATAGTCTGCTGATTCGTTATCAGACCCTATCCCAAGAACTCACAGTCACAAATTCTAATGCCATTATCCGTAGGATAGAGGGGATTTTTGAGTATCTCAAGCGGGAACTGGAACAACGCCGCTGTGCATCTGATGATCTACCCTTTGATTTTAACTGCGGCTTTGTGGGTTACTTTGGCTATGAATTAAAAGCAGAATGTGGTTCTGAATTAAACCACCCCTCTAGCTTACCCGATGCCATGTTTCTCTTGGCTGATCGGATGATTGCAATTGACCACGAGGAGCAAACCCTTTATTTACTGTGCTTAATTCAGCCGGGACAAAAAGCTTCAGCCGAAGCCTGGTTTGAATCAATTAGACAGGAGATTGACCACCTCCCCCCCTTGTCACCTGTGGTTCCTGAGAAGAAAGAGACACCTGTAATCTTCCGATTAAGTCGATCGCAAAGGACTTATTTTCATGACATTGAGAAATGTTTACAGGAAATTCACGAAGGAGAAACCTATCAAGTTTGTTTGACAAACCAAATTCACACAGATGCGACCCCTGAGCCACTAGCATTTTATCGTTCATTACGCCACATCAATCCTGCTCCGTACTCTGCATTTTTACGCTTTGGTGATGTGGCGATCGCCTGTTCATCCCCAGAGCGATTTCTACGCATTGATCGCCAAGGTTGGGTAGAAACAAAGCCGATCAAAGGGACTCTACCACGAGGAAAGACACCCGACGAAGATTTTATTCTGCGTGAACGATTGCAAAACAGCGAAAAAGATCGGGCTGAAAATCTGATGATTGTGGATTTGCTTCGTAATGATTTGGGACGGGTTTGTGCAGTTGGTACTGTCCATGTTCCTAAATTAATGGATGTGGAAACATATGCCACAGTGCATCAACTAGTGACGACAATTCGCGGTCAATTACGCGCCGATATGAGCGCCATAGAATGCATTTGCAATGCTTTCCCCGGTGGTTCCATGACAGGCGCTCCCAAACTGAGAACTATGGAAATTATTGACCGATTAGAGCAGTCAGCGCGGGGAGTATATTCAGGAGCGATCGGCTTTTTGGGATTGAATGGANNNGCTGATTTGAATATCGTCATTCGTAGCGCTGTACTGACGACCGAGCAAACCTCAATTGGCGTTGGCGGTGGTATTGTAGCACTGTCTGACCCCCAAATGGAATTTCAGGAAACAATGCTGAAAGCCAAAGCATTAATTCACGCCATGTTGAGGGCAACTCAAGGAGAATGTAATCCTAACCAATTTTACATCCAGGGAACAGAAGGAGAGGTTGTTGATAGCTTTAAAAAAGTGTGGAAATAGCTGCATAAATTTCGGAAATTTAATTCCAGCACCCCAATAACCAAATAATGGCAGAGTTTTGTCAACAACTAAAAAAGTTGTACAATTTACGCGGCTACAAGCACTATTATATCGTGAGCTACTGAGAAGATTTAAAAAAATAAAGTTCTACAATTTCATCATACTACCATATAAAAACAGATAAAAAAGTTGTACAATTTTGCAACCGATTTCCCTGTAAGGATTTGGGAATATTTGCTCCAAGATTTAGTAACGATGCCTACGGCTGGCTGCGCCTAAGCATTCCAAGTACAAAGCTGAATCAAAAGCTTGAGTTTCGAGGGATGCGATCGCACTTTATTTCACTTTACCTATAGCCAGTAGCATTGAGCGATCACTTAACTCTAAAATTTGTGATTGCTGTCCAATAGTAAGAATGTTGATGCTTTTCACTCTCCAACATTTCTAGTTGTGTTTGGCGCAGTACCTCACTTCGTCCCTTATTGTATAGTAATTTTTTGTAGTAGGCTATCATCAAATATTTGCTATAAATATCTGCCGCTTTGCATAAGATAATCAGCTGACTTTCAGCGTCAGCAATTACCAAAGCGCAACATAAGCCATAAATCCCTTCATCAGCCGAGATATTTCCTAAACCTGTATCACAGGTGGATAATAGCACCAGTTTTGTGCCTACCAGATTCAGAGCAGTTGTTTCTAAAGTGGTGAACATACTATAGTTCGGCACGGAAGTCTTCACTGCGCGATCAAACTAATCTTTTGAGCCTTTCCTCACACCAGCCTTAGCAAGTATTTGCCAAAAGTATTTCCAGTTACGATGTATTACGTTCAGTAGACCAAAAACTTTTGCAAGGTGATGAGAAAATGAAGTTTTCAGCCGTCTTTGTTGGGACTTTCCATCATGATCACCAGCGATCGCTCTGAAGTNNNCCCAGAACAAAACTGCTTGGAACGCATATTACAAGCTGATTTCGGCTCCATGTATTCCCAAGTGTAAATGAAGGACTGGTACGCNTTNNNGAAAACTTGTTGGTCTATGACATTTTCTTACCGTAAATAGTGAAGTTTGGTATAAAAGCGATAACCACACCTCGCCTTTTAAGTATAATAATTGTATAATTTATTGTGATAATGAAGGTATAAAAAATTGTACTGACCAAAGCATGAGTGTATCTAATATTTTGTCTATAAACGCATAAATACACACATCAAGATCAAAGTACTTAGAATTGCAATGGCAAATTACAGAGAGTGGAATCAAGCGCTTATATTTTATTTTACCACTGGCTTGCCACGGGGTAAAAGAGTTTATCTGAGTGTTGACAATGAAATTTTAGAGCAAATTGGTCAGAAATTCAACCAAAAAATTGAAGATGGCAATTGGAGTGATGACTTCCGTAGAGCCGTAAGAGAAAAAGTTGTCACACAAGGACGAGTTGATTTGGTTAAATTGCAAGGATGTAATTTAGACAGCTTACCGCAAGGAGTTGCTTTTTTAGGTGCAATGGTTCTGGCTGCCAATGAAATGGTAGATGAAGAGGAAATCTCAGAAGAGAACTATTTTAAGCGTCTAAAAGCAGTATTAGGTTTGCCAACATCAGAAAATGGTCGTCCGCCAGGTATGAAGTTTGGTAAACAAGGAGAAGAACCCTTATGGGAAGGCTGGAATCTTTGGTTGATGGTAAATGGATTCATGCCTTCAGCACATCGAGGTCGTGGAGGCCCAACCACTTATATTAATTATCCAATTTCTCAATCGTTACTTCGTCGTACAGATAAAAACCGACTTGTACAACTGTTTAATGAGAAACAATGGACAGCGCAGTGGGATGCTATGACTCTGTTTGCTGGTGTGAGACGAGAAGCGCAGCGACTCTCTACACATCTCAAACTATTGCTAACTGATAACAGGGAACGCTATGAAGCAGTAGCCGAATCTATTCATGAAGTTTACCAGCAGTGGCAAGCACAAGGACGGCCAGCAGTAGTAAAAGCAGGAGTACGTAATTGGAGTCGTAACATATTTGCTGGTTTATATCGCACAGAAGATCCGTTTTTTGGTGATGTTAATTACTATCCTTACCCAAAAAAAGTGCGGGGATGGGAGTTAAACACTATAAAAATTCAGTATGGTAAGAGAGATCAACGGTTAATAGATGAACGCCCTGGCTGGTATTTACCCTTAGAATTTCCTCTAAGTTTAAGTGAATTGGAACGCGGTGCTAAATACCCAATTATTCTGCAATCTGACCTTGATTCTCTGGTTTTACCTTCTCGTGATTTTTGGATGTTAATTCCCGATCCAGATGATACAGATACAGGAGTTTATGCAACTTGGGGTCAACCATCACTCGGCACTAAATTTATCCTGCTATGTAAAAAAGAACTACTTCCAGATATCAATCGCTTGCGAGATGAGCGGCTAATAGAGTGGAGCGGTGAACCTCAGCCTGTATTTAATAATTCAAACTGGGTAGAGCTTCACCAGTGTATGGTTATTTCCTTAGCTTGGAATGGAGTATTTATTAGCAATCAAGAACTTAAGGATGCTTTGCAGCCCAATGTTTGTTTATCTATTAGCTTTTCAGGGGGGTTACGTGTTCCGCAGCAGAGCGCATGGTTGGAGGGTCATAGTCCTCAAGTTACCATCTTTGGTTTTTATCCCACTGTGACGTTACAAATAACTCGATTATTGGATAATTTATCAATAATTGAGCGATCGCAAAGTACAAATACGCCAATTTCGGTAAATTTACCAAGTTCAGGAGACTATGTTGTCAAGGCAACTTGTGCAGGAGAATCCACAGAACGTTTGGTCAAAATCGTCGATTGGAGTTGGCTTGGTATAGAAAAACCACAACGTTATGAAATAACACCTATTAGTTCTGGGAATTATATATGTGGCAGCGTCATTCAGACTGTTTCTGCAAAAGAGTAAAAGCAAATCAGGTGCATAATGCCACAAATCCAGCGCTGGTATAAAGGTTTTTCTTATAGGGGAAATCCACAAGAACTTATTGAGCAAATTTCCAAGCAAGTTCAACGTCACAATTTGGGAAATTTCGTTCCGCTTTTACGAGTGGAAAAAGGGGTAAAATCACGCAAACCATTTTACTTTTTTCTGGCGCTTGAAAGTTTACAAAAAGGTGACATACCAACGGAAGTTCAATCAAATCTGCTTAAACTACCTTTTTTTAAATCTACTATTCCAGGTAATCCCAGCTTTAGTTATGAAGAAATAAAACCTATGGTTGGGGTCGCTCATGATGTTTATGAGTATAGTAACAACATTCCCTATCAGCCCGTACAGGAATTAACCTGCGATCATCCATTTGACTTAATAGAATCAGCATCTATCAATAATTCATTCATTGATATTGATATATCCCGTCGATCCGAGCAACTTCTTTACTGGCTATCCGCTCTTGGTAGTGGAACTTGGGAATCTTTCAAGAAAGGGTGTGAAGTCTTGCAACTTGAAGAACCTAAACGCATCTTACGCCGACTTAGGTTGCTCGGTCATGTTGAATCTTCATTAGATGGTAAACGATGGTCTGCTGCTCCTGCGACTCTTGTGAAAATTAACTCTCAGTTAAACTCACAAGAATTTATTTTATGCGGTCAGCGTTGCATCAGTTGGCTCACCCAGTTAGAAAAATATGCAGAGATAATACCCCTTTCCCAACCCACAGGAAATGCACCACCTTGTATTCGTCTGAAAGTAAACGAACGTAATATAATTACAGAGCAGTTTCCTATTATTAACACGGGTGATGTATCGAGCCGACTGGCTGACATCTTACCGGATATGAGAATTTGGCAGCAGAGTCTTAGAAGCGTACCGGGTATAGTGCCATCTCTTTACGAATGGATGCGATTTGACGGCAATGATTTTGTTGAGCGCACTTTCCAGAACGAAACTGGAATGTACCAAATGTGGAATAGAGAAGGCAGCGATTTTTCCCGTATGACCCTTTTTTATGAAGCAGAAACCGATACTTGGCTACAAGGAGATTGGTATGGGTTAAGATTTCTCGCTCTGCACTACAGCGATCGCTTGCTTATCGCCCATTACGATTCTACAACCGCACGTTTAGCAATTCCGTTTTCTCAACGATGGCCTGAATTATACGAACGTGCTTTAGTGCTAGCTTCTGGATTTGTGCCAATCTATCACAAAACCGAACAGAATCTATGGCTTATTTATGAAAATATTGCTCCAAATTTAGCAGAAAAATTGACAAAAAAACTTTATATAAACTGCGACGAGGGTTTTAGCTGTGCATGACCTACTAGGAGCTTATCAAAGGCTCGATCGCCTGTATCGACTTTACATCAAAAGTGCTTTTCCTTTGCGATCGCAAGTTTTAGGCGAAGAACGCTTTCGGGTTCTCAATCAAACCGGAGTTTTAAGTCAACCGCCCTTAATCGAAACCGTACCCATCTATCCCTCTTCCGGTCTGAATCTAGCGGCTGCAACAAAGCGGCTACCATCAGAATATAGTGGTTTGTCATCATTAGGGCAAAAGCTCTTTCCCTCCAATATCGAACTGTATCGACACCAAAGGCAAAGTCTAGATGAAGTTTTAGTCAACCGTAAAGATATTGTCGTCACCACTAAGCACAGGTTCGGGAAAAACTGAGTGTTTCTTGCTGCCACTTTTTGCCCAACTCGCACGAGAGTCGTTAACTTGGACTACTTCAGGCTCACCATCTGCTAACCGCCAGTGGTGGAATAATTCTAAAGATGATAATAACGATATCAGAGTTTCGCAGTGGGCGCACACAACTCGTCCCCACGCTTTGAGAGCGATTATTCTTTATCCTCTGAATGCTTTAGTAGAAGACCAACTGCGACGACTGCGAATAGCATTAGATGACAATGACGTTCACAGGTGGTTGGAACAACAGCGTCAAGGAAATTATATCACTTTTGGTCGCTATACTGGCTTAACTCCAGTTTCCGGCAGAGAAACAAAACAAAGCCGCGATCGCCTCCGTAAAATTTTGCAAAAGATACAGGAAGAACGTGAAGAGGTTTTGGATGCACTGAATTTAGATAAAACAACAGGTTTACTTTCCCAAAAAATTGTACCGCTCAACTTAGACAAAGAGGTTCCAGGATGGCTGTATCAAGTTCACGAAAAAAAAGCCGGAAAAAAAGCAGCAGTACCGCCTTCAATACCCTCCACCGGACAAAAAGCTGCAACAGAGCCTTCCATGCCAAGCAAATGTCCTCGGTGCGATGCTGACTACGGAAAGCGCAAGAAATTCAGAACACCTTTAAGAAGTCATCGGACAGGGTTTCAAAAAGCCTGTCAAGTCTTGGCGGGAGCTTTATTCCGAGAAATGACCGATGAAGGGATAGGAACATCTTCATCCCGAAAACTTGTGATTTTTTCTGACAGTCGCCAAGATGCGGCAAAACTGGCTGCGGGAATGGAACGAGATCATTATCGAGATATGGTACGCCTCACTATGATTCAATCGTTTCGGCAATATTGGGGTGATTTGGTTTCCTACCTGCGGATAATGTTTACCTTTAACCCTGCTAATCTTCCCCAGTTACAAACGTTAAATTCGCTTCTTTATGCTGAAGTTACAAAACCCTCCCAACCAGAAGATGCGATCGCACAGAAAAGATTTGCTGCTGCCAATGCACATCTGATGACTGAAGCACTGATGTGGTTCATGGGAGCGCCACCTAATAATCGGCAAGCTCATGCAGACTGGGTAAAGTTATTAGAAAGTTATCCAGGGCGAATTCCCTTAGCAAATTTACGCGGCACAATTCGCGATCAATTACTAGAAATAGGTATCTGTCACGGTGGCTCAGAATTCAAAGCCAAGCGATACAAAACCGCAGATAAATTCTGGGATTTTTGGTTTAATTGCTACGACTGGAGTAACGCTGTTCCCTTGCCTTTAGTCAACGCTGATGCAGAACAAGGACAGCATATTGCTCGCTTGGACGCTCTGTTGATGGCAGAGCTAATGTATGCTTTATTCCCCCATATTGCCAGGACGCTGGAAGCCTTGGGTCAAGGTTGGGTGAGTTACCAAACTGACAAAAATGCTTCACTAGCTTTAATTAATGCCACAGAAGCTGTTATCCGTCAGTTAGGCGTTAGGAGTTTATATAAATATTGCTCTTGGATTTATCAAGGCACAGAAAACCACTTTCGGCGTTACTCGCTCGATTATCTTGCAGGAATACGAAATTGGGGTGTGACTGACGTTGAAGTGCAACAGCAATTGTTACAGTCAGGGGCAGGAATTTCTTCGTCTAATGGACTGATTTTAAACCCAGATAAATTAACGCTAGTCCCTCCAGAACTGAGTCAGGGAGTCTACAGGTGTCCGCAAACCAATGCGTTTTATTTACACAATGTGGTCATAGACCCAGAATCTTTACAACCTGTTGCATCGGCACAATTGACTTCACATTTCGACTATTACACGGAATTAACAGATAGACCAGATGCCAAGCTGTTTCGCATGAATTGTGAAGAACTGACAGGACAAACCGATAAAGCGGAACGACCGAAAAGACAGCGTTGGTTTCAAGAAGTTTTCATTGCTAATGAACTTGCCAAAAAGAAGATTTACGGGGTCGATTTGTTAAGCGTGACAACCACTATGGAAGCAGGGGTTGATATCGGCGCTCTCAATGCGGTAATGATGGCAAATATGCCGCCGCGACGCTTTAATTACCAGCAGCGAGTTGGGCGGGCTGGTCGTCGCGCTAGTGGGGTTTCTCTGGCGGTGACATTTTGCCGGGGGAGAAGCCACGATGATTTTTACTACCAACGTCCTGAAAGCATGACAGGCGATCCGCCCCCGCCTCCCTATGTGGATATGAGAAGCCAAACAATCTACAAACGGGTGTTAATTAAAGAGGTATTGCGCCAAGCTTTTACCGACACACCAATTTTGAGTCAAGGCAGTCAAACTGATAATGTACATGGGGAATTTGGCACGGCTGAAGAATGGGCAACTTATGAGCCGGAAATTCGAGAGTGGCTGCAAGATGCTAGGAATGAAGAGGTTATCAATTCGATTATGGAATCTCTCAGTATTGAAACCCCTTGGGCGGGTGTGGCTGGTGAGAAATTTCAAGAGGAAATGCGAAGCTATTTGCGCGATCGCCTGATTGAGGAAATCAGAGAGATTGCTAGCAATGAATCTTACTCGCAGGATGCTTTGAGTGAACGCCTTGCCAATGCTGGTTTGCTGCCAATGTTTGGTTTCCCGACTCGTGTGCGAGTGCTTTACACGCGCTGGCCTCGCCAGTCTTTCCCCTGGCCCCCAGAAGATGGTCTTGTTGATCGTAATTTGGATATTGCTCTCAGTCAATTTGCACCGGGTTCGGAAACAGTTAAGGATAAGGCAGTTCACACGGCAGTTGGTGTGGTGGTGCTGAGGCCAGCAGGGAAGGTTGTCAGTTCAGAAAATGGTTTTTACCCGCCTTTGCCTCAAGGAAACACCAACCCCATCGGAGTGTGCGAACATTGTCAGGCGGTTGTGTCCCTGCCTGCTATGCCACAACCTGCATTAGGAAAACGGGAACCTGAAAAGCAAACCTGTCCAGTTTGTCAATACTCCGAACCCTCTCTCATACCTCTGGATGTCCGCGAACCGAAGGGCTTTTTTAGCGATCTGGAACCGCAAGATTTTGATGGACAGTTCGAGTGGCAACCGCGATCGACTCGTCCTTCTTTGAGTGTGGATGCCAGAGGAGTTGCCTCTGCCAGTGTGGACAACTGTTCGGTGGTGGCGCTAACTGACCAAATTCTCTCAGTGAATGATCATGAAGGTAAGGGAGGATTTGATTTCCAAGCCGCCAAAATTTACGGGGAATTGAAGAATGGGGCTTATGCTGTTGGCGAGGAGGGTTATGTTTCCGTCTCTGGTGCTGCTTACCGTGTGGCGTTGATCTCGCGGCGGGTAACAGATATTTTGCTGGTGAATATTGAACGGTGGCCTTCTGGGGTGTTTGCCGATCCCACGAAGGTTGAGGGGCGTGCCGGTTGGTATTCTTTTGCGTTTTGGCTGAGAATTGCGGCGGGTGCGCTGTTGGATGTGGATGCCTTGGAGTTGGAAGCGGGGTTGCGTGTTTTGCCAGATGAAGTGACGGGACAACCTATCGGTCAAGCATTTTTATGTGACAAGCTAGAAAATGGTGCAGGATATTGCCAGTTTTTTAATGATGCTGCCCAGTTGAGCAGATTGATGGCGATGGCAGAACCAATGCATCTCGATAGTATCGCCGCAAAGTGGATGTCTCCAGAGCATGAAAGCGAGTGCGATACCTCTTGCAATTTGTGCCTGCGAGATTTTTACAATTTGTCCTATCATGGTCTTTTAGACTGGCGGTTAGCGTTAGATATGGCGCGGATAGCGTCATCAAGTGCCAGTGCGATCGACCTTGAATCATCTTGGAATGGCTGTCCCAATCCTTGGAGGAATCTAATTATAGGAGCAAAAGCACCAATCCCTGCTACCTTGGCACGTCTGGGGTACACTTCACATATACAGTTTGGCAGTTTACGTGGTTACGTTCGCAGTGGGCGTTTAGCAAAGGTCTTGATTTTGCGACATCCATTGTGGACTGATGAGCATCCTGAGTGGATAGCGGCTGAGGAAATGGCAAGGCAACAATATACGGGTTATGACGTAATATCTGCCAATCCGTTTAAGGTTTTGCGTCGCCCTGCGGATTATGCGTAGTTTTTGCTTAGAAAAGCCTTAGTTGCTTATAACGGGTGGCGCTTGGCGTTTGGCTGTTTCTAAAAAGCGCTTCCCAGTTTTCCCTCTGTTTATTAAAAAAAGGTAATGTGTTGTTGGGACAATTATAGTGATGACAAGTTAAAGCACCAGAATTTCGATATCCAACAGTACTCTTTTCAGAAGCACGCAGGCAATATTTTTCTATGAAATCATCATACTCAGTTTCAGTGATTTGATTATCCGCAAGGATTCTCATAATTTCTGTACTTTTATAATGAAGCATAGCGTTATAAGCAAGTGTTTGGCTATTTTGGGGGCGTAATTCTATATCTTCAATCCGAAATGCTTCAGACTCAACTACATACATAAAAACAAATAAACTTTTCTGCCATTCTGGATATTTAGAGAGTAATTGATTAATTTTTCTAAGGGATTTACTGAGTTGCTCACCGGAAGCGTTAGTATAATCCATAAAAACAAACACTGATGTTTCATGGCTTCCTGTACCTGCTTGAAAATACTCTCTCAGAGGTCTGATTTTTTTACCATCAGGAACGCTAGTTGCAGTCAAAGCAGACCTTTCATAAATTCCCCAAAGCCTGTACTGACTTTCTGCTGCATCATAAGGTAATTCAGCATATCTAATAATTTTATTTCTCAACCATTTTTTAAACTCAGCTTCATTATCTTTTAAAGCAACTTTAGGATCATCATGACAAGCTTGCCAAAGATTATCTTTTTTTAGAAGTAAATCAAGTAAATTCTGCTGTAAACTTCGAGTAGCTGATTCAATATTTGTTATGGAAAAAAATTGTAACTTACTCAGGAGTAAATAGGCTATGTTTTGCTCTAGAATTGTTTCAAACTGATTCAGCCAATCGCGAATTTTTTTCTTGGACAAAGAACCTTCCCAGCTAGAAAACCTATCATAGCAAGCCTCAATCTCTATATCGTCAAATAACAAAGAAGTTTCTACCCTCCGTTCTTCTGGTAAAATTGAAGAAATCGGTTTTTGGTATGGTTCTACAATTTCACTTAATTTCCTTTGTAGTTGCTTGATTTCCTCAGCAATAATCTTAGGCTTAATGGATGGAGAATTACGATCCAGGTTTTCTGCTGACATAAAGCGTTTATTTTACAGTCTTTCCCGAAATTTGAAGATATCTTTATATACTAAGTTTGTAAGAGTATACATATAAGGTCTTTGACCAAAAACTTCGATATATTGCTCAAAATCTAACTTACTCCTGAGTTGTGAACTCGCTTTGTCTAATCTATACTTAGCTTGTTGTTCACTTAGTCTATAAAAATAAGAAATAGAACAAGAATCATACAGAATCAAAAGGTCTTGTATTGACTGTCTTCTTCCACCACTAAAAAATAGAAGATTTAAAAAAGCCTCTGCTTCTTCAGATAACTCATTACTAATTCGTAACTCTGAAAAATATGCCTCGGCATACACTCGATAACTATTACTGAAAATTCTTCGAGCCGTTTCAAGGCCAACTGATGTTTGGGATGGTTCCGCTTCAGCCCAAAGCAACTGACATATCGTTTCTACAAATCGGGGAACACCTCCAGAAACTACTGCAACAAAGTCAATAACTTCCTCTTCAAAAGGATAAAGCTTATTATCATTCTTCAAAGTTACAGAACTATTTTTGGTTTCTATATACTCTTTTACTTCTTGTGGATTCAAAGGCTTGAGGATTTTAAAATTAAACCGTGCTTCTTGTAGCTGGCGAGCTTCTGAAATAATTTGACTATAGTATTCTTCGGTCACACTTACACACAATGCCCAACCTGGTCTTAGTGAAAACTTCTCAGACAAACTGTGCAAGAAACTCATAAAATATGAAATTTCTATACTGAGGTTAGAAAATAGTGCCTCAACTTCATCAAAAGCAATTAGCACATAATATTTTTGAGTCCGCTTCAGGAATTCAAAAAAAATCTCAAATAAATTAATCAACTCTGTTTCTTCAAATAATACTTTATCTGATTTGCTTAAAAGACCTTCGTGAAGCAAGACATTGTACAACTTCAGTAGAATTGCTCCCAAAAGACTTTCAAAGTGCTTATCTTGCTGGCTTGATGCTGCAATCGGTGTCACGATTTCTTGAAACTTAATGGGAACGCACACCCCGCCATTATCATTAAATTCTTTAGCTATCAAATTGAGTAAAGTTGTTTTCCCATATCCATACTCTCCTACAAAAAATAACTTGATAGGTCTTCTGATTTTAATGGATTGTTTAACTTCATCCAGAAGGTTATTAATAAATTTTGTACGAACCAGTTTTGAGGTGTCGTCCTGAGAGACTACTGATGCAGCAGATCCAGAAACAACATAAGGATTTTGGGCAGGTGCTATAGATTTTGCATTAACGTCTTGATAGGGCATAGTCAAACAGCAATAGCAGGTTCTAAAATCTTAATAAATCCATACTTAACTCCTCGAATGTCAATTAAATCAATTCCCATATTACGGGCAAGTTGAGATTTAGTTGTTCTTAATTCGATACGGCGAGTTAATTGCAACTGAATCAAATGTTTTTTAAGGTCTTCTTCCGTATAATCTGATACTTGCTTCACAACTCTATCACGAATCTGAGCAACTGGAACTAAACCCAGACTTTTCTGGGCAATATCGCGGTAATTATTTAAAATGAAGTCTAAGAGGTTTAAGTAATTGTCAATTTCTATTTTGTCTCTGTAAAACAACTCCAGATAACCCACCCCTGGATTACCAACATAGCTGTAGCCACAGTGTTGTATTAATAATTTTTGAAGTAGTGCTGGTTTTGGATTTTCAGATAATTGATGTTTTTCATGAAGTTGAAACCTAGCGTTAGTGTAATCTTTAACAAGTTGCGAATACTGAGAACAAATCTGAGTTAAATTTTCATTAAATGTTTCAAGAGAGGGCGAATTTTGAGCAAGATTTTCTAAGGGATTGATAATTTGGATTGTTGACTGAACAGAAATCGATGGTCTGGTCTTTTCAGTGTTTGTTTTTGAGTAGATATGACCATCTGCTTTATATAAATCGAGAACGTAAAAACCTGCTAAATAGTTTTTTATAGTTGTAGCAGACATGGGCGTACCTGCTGGTTTTACTTTATTTACGTTGTGAGTAACTAGCTTACCTTCTAGCCAATACAAAGCAGTCTTTAAGGTCTGACCTTCATTAGCTACAAGACCCTTTACAAGTATCCTCATATCCTCTGGATACACCTTGGGTAAATGAAAAGTTGGAATTCTCTTGGACATAGTAGCTTTAAGCGTATGAGTAGAAAGTTTCTTCTATTTTATTGCTTATCAGTTAATAGGAGTGCTACGCTAGTTTGGTTGCTGTTATTCAAAAATACCCTCGCTTTCAAAGTAAAAATTAATCTCGTTGGCGGAGCGTAATCTCTAAGTAACCCTTTTTATACAAAGTCTTTAAAAGTTTCCATACATCCTGATTATCTGGTAAACTTTGACAAACCTGGCTAATTGTAAGACCAGTTTCTACTGTGCTAATGACATTTAAAAACTGTCTTTCTTCTTCTAGAACATTTTCATTTTTTGGAAGCTCAATTTTGCTCAATTCCTCACGCGAACCCAGACATTTATCAAAAATAGATTTGATTTCGTTAACCTGGGCTTCAAGGTTTTCAAAGTCTGTGAGTGCTTCTTTACACAAGTCTATTTTTGATAGTAACTGTGCTTTTAAATTGCTGACCTGATTCAAAAGAGGAGTCACATCTTGTTCGCGGTTTCGGGCAATAAAGTATAAATCTCTTTCTAGTTGCTCCCAGTCTAAAATCAAATTTTTGCACTGCTGGAGTAGTTTTTCCCAAAAAACTTGTCTTAGGGCTTCATAAGACCCTTCACGGTCTTCATCATCAAATTTGCATCTGTCTTTCAAATAACGTTCATTAGGAGCAATTAGACACAATAAATCTTCGTATTGAGTTAGTCGTTGCTCGAAACTATCTCGACGCGATCGCCTCTCACCTTTAATAATAACTTCAATTTCAGCCAAGGGTTTTTGCAGCAGATCGTATTCTCTAAAACTTTTTACCCCATGACGGCTAAAATGCTCTACCACTCGGTCAACAAACTCATCGTTATACCGCACTAGATGTTCTGAATCGTTACTCAAACTGTTTCGTAAATTCTCAGCACGTGTCAAAATAATTCGCCACTGTTCGAGACCAGCTACTAAATCAATAAGTTTTTTTTGAGTGCTTTCGTTAGTTTGCAAAAACTGCTTACAGTGATTGAGTTGATGATGTAATTTCAGAATGTCTGCTTCTTCTAAGGCAACCGAACTGGCTATATTATGGCAATCTTGATCTAGCTGTAAAAATTGTTTTTCTAAAGTCTTTCGATGGTCATTAAAACAATCTTCTAAACCACTCATAGTAAGAATTGCCTGACTAACTTTAGAAGCCTTCAATTCGAGCGTTAAATCTTCTAATTTTCGTGTCATTTCACCTAGTTCTTTTTGCAGAGTATAACGTTTATCCCGGCGAAATATTTCCAGGCGATCGCTTAGGTTTTGTATTGTTCTATAAACTCCATCAAGAACCACATCATCCTTGTGTTGCGCGAACTTCTGTGCAGTCTCTACGCCAGACGCTCGAATACTCGCTAACGCTGCGCTATCAAAGTCTTTAGATAAAGTTAGTTTCTCTTCAGTTGTCTTAAACCCCTGTGGTGAAGTTGCTACTGAAGAAAGAGTTGTTTCTGCTTCATTGAGGTCGCTAAGAACCTCGTCTAAAAGCTTCTCATCAAAAATTTCTAGTAATGAAGAAACATGAGTGCGAAGTTCATTTAACTGACCCTTCAAATCATTAAGGTCTAGTTCTGCCACAGAAGTGCGAATGATTCCCCTTGGTCGCTCCCATTCTATATAGCGACGACGTTGCAACCATTCCAGTGCTTCCTCAAACTCTTCTTGAAGATAGCCAAGTTTTTTGACCTCTTTCCATATCTGAGTTTCCTGACCCTGTACATTTTCAACTGCCTCTTTTGATTTGAGTTGGTTTTGAATCAAGGATTCCAGAGGATGAACAGTAAATTGAACTTGAGAATTTTCTGTTTTCTTACTAGCAATTTTGGATTCACTAATCAAACTGTGCTGTTTCAAAATTGCCAAAAGGCTAGGCAGACCAGAACCCGCAACTTCAAATAAATTTTCAAAATCTTCCTTTGAGGCTTGATAAAACTGACGACCCCGGCGAACAGACAACGAAATTTTCTCAAGCGCTACCTTATACTTGAGAAGTGCTGGACGCAGATTTGTGTAGAAAGATTGATAGTTCGGAAATAGAGTTTTACACTTTTGATAAAACACAGATTCTATCAGTTTTGTTTCCGTACCATTGACTGCCTCTAAACCGAGAATTTTCCAGGTTTCTGATGCAATTGATGGGAATAGCAGCCGCAGAGCTAAGGCGTGGCACTCCTGACGGTGATGTTCTAATCTATCTCTATCTGATGCGCTGACTTCAGGATGGCTTGAGAGCCAGTTTTGAATATAATTAGATAAATTAAGCAACGTACAAGCTGAACACTGTTCGGCAACCATGATTTTGCGGAGTAAGCCGAAAGCTGTCGGATATTCCCTTTCGCTTCGAGCAAGCTGAAGGTGGAAATCTACTTGACCTGTCCCCGCGATCGCAGTTAATCTTTGTGGAACATTAGCTGCATTCTGGTCATACCTCAAGTAAAATCGCCAGTCTAAGTGAGTTTCTTCCGGCGGAGTAAATCTCATCAAGTCAGAGTCTTCACCACCAACACTAATAACGACAGAACGGTTGGGAAACTCTAAATTATATCTCTCAGGAGAGCTAGTCAAAAAATTATAAAATCCAAATCTATCCTCTTGCCATTCACCTTTATAGCGCCAATTCCAATTGGCTTTCTGACCAGAGCGAGAAACTGGGAAAAGTAAGGGGAGAATTTCCTGGCAGAAAATCGTTGTTGCTATCTTTTCTTTTTGAGCATCATTCCACTCTCCAAACCAGCTACGACGAAATGACCCAAGAATTTTATCAATGACTGTAGGAGGAGTTGTTTGAAGAAGAGCAACTAAGGCAAAGCTACGTTCGGTTGGTTGTACAATGTACGAACCATAAAAATCGTCGTCTTCTGCCAGCTTTTTTAAACTCTTTAACAGTCTGAAGCTCTCAGCGATACTTGCGTTCACACCCGATGGAAAACTAGCAAGAAGCTTAATTACTTCTCGTCCTTTTGGATGTTTTTTAAAGGAAATCACTGACTCTACTTTGTTAATAGCATCACTAATTTTGTGCTGCTGCGTACCGTATAACTGCACTCGTCCCTCAAGATAATCCTCAATCAAATCCAGAGGAGTATACGGCTTCCCTTTTTCTTGAGCAAAAGTAACTATGCGTTTAAAGACTTCGATAACGGTGCGAGGGCCGTTTCCCAGGTCTTTGCGCTCGCACAACTGTCCCAAACTTTCAAGGGTTGCTAAATCTACTAACTCGTTTCCCTGAGACTTATCTTCTGGCAAAAACTTCTCACACAAAAAATCCCAAAGCTTACCCGGAAAATCAGATTTATAAGCGTCAGTTAATCGCAGCGATACTTTCTGCTCCTGCATCCGGTGGATAATATCACCAGCCTGTTCTTCAATCGCTGATTCAGTGGGCGTGGTAGGCATTCCGAGAATGAGTGCGACAGGTGTAGAACCTAAAGCCCGCATTCCTTTGACTAAATCGCTCAAAATCTGGATACGAACGCTAGATCCCTCTTCAGTCCGCAGGAATTCTTGACATTCGTCAGCAAATATTGCTAACCCCTTAAAACCTGCTTCCCGCAAAATAGAAACACTCTCCTGCCAAAAATTTAGAACACTATCAGTATTGGTGGTGTCAGTTTTTAATTCTTGAACAATTTTCAGAGCTTTGTCTTCAGAGACTCTGTACTTGCGGGCTATTTCTGCGGCTTGTTCTTGTTGAGACTTTAGACCGTACTGAGAATATAGTGCCTCAATTTTAGGAACAAGACTAGGGGAGGATTGTTCTAAACTTGCCTTAATCCAGGCATAAGTGGCAACCATTAAGTCGCCCAATTCTTTAAATTTGAACGGTGGCACAGCTACAATTGTATTCTGCCTGCACTCAGACCACAAATAAATCAGGGTTGCTGTTTTACCATAGCCATAGTCAGCACTTAGGTAGCCATTGACAGGCTTTCCCTTACCAATTTCATCAATTAAACGATCTCGAAGTGTTTTAACTTGTTCGAGTGGGTCGTAGCTGATAGCATATAATTCATAATTATGGGCTATACTTTCAAGTTCGCTTTCAATCTGAGATGGACTAACGGTATCTACAATTGCTTGAATTGATTCTAGTTGCTCTAATAATTTCTTCATAAATAGTCGTTTCATATATAGGTTTGAAGGGAATATAAATTTTTAAATTAATTGAGTCCACTCTGGGGATTTATTTAACATAATCCACTGTCCATAACCCCCTTCATACCCACAGTCAAAGAACTCTCCTTGGTCATAATCATAGGTGCATTTTGCATTATCTAGAGTGCCGTCTAACCCACTCGGATCTAGCAAAAGCATTTGACAGATAGCGTCTTTAATGTCTTCGCGCAAGAAAATCTTAGTTCCATAGGTTCGTTGCCGTTGTTTGTAAATCGCGTCTACCGCCATTATAAAAATAGGAGCAGCGCAGAAGTAGCGACGACTGAAGTATTCGGATTTTCCTTCTGATTTAATTACACAGGGTGATAGAGAATGTAACCAGTTCAAGACACCAGTGATACTGCTATCACTGAATGCTATTTCACTGGCAGTAAGTTCAAAGTTCACAGCAGCTTTTTCAATCACTTCTCCCACTATGGACTTTTTTTCAGCAGGTGATAAAATAACTTCTTTTCGTAACCACAGTTGTTGTACGACAGTTGCATAAGCCCAGGAGAACCTTTTATCAGGGTCGAAAAGATGTAGCTGATAAATTACTAAGTGTAAAAAATCGCCTAGTAAAGCTGGGTTTGATTGTTGAATATCAGCCGCTACTTTACCTAGTGAAGTTAAACTAGATGGATTCTTTTTGTCGAGAATAGAAAGGTTACGCAGAAAGGGAAAAACATTTTTTTGTAAAACAGTAGCTCCAAGTTTACAGAGAACCGCTAACTGGTCAATATCTGTTTGTTGAATAGAAAAATTTTCCAGAATAACCGCCACTCTTGACAAAGTGGTATTTTGCTGTATGTGGAGAGTCAATCTTTTGTTCATAAATCACGCTCCAATGTATCCAACCAAGCGACTAGGTTGTGCATAATTCGATGATTTCGGCTAGTTCTTAATTGCTCAATACTTTCACAAAAATAACAGGAGTGGTGAGTATCTCTTTTGAGCTTTTCTACACCCGCTTTCGTGGTTTCAAAACTACGTCTCACTGTAATTTGAATTTGAGATTTATTAGGGAAAAAGATACTGCCAAAGCCTCCAGCTTTCCACCAAGTTGTGCTATCGAGAGTATCGGGAATTAAGTTATGTCTGCGGAGGCGATTATAGCTGTTTGGCCCACCAATCCCAAAACAGTGAACAAGCATTCCATGTTCTCTAGCAATATCACAGACTTTTTTAAATAATGCCAAGCTCTCAAAAGATATCATATTGACACTTCCGTTAGGGCCTGATGTTCCCCAAGAACCAAAGCCAATTCTGCGAATACCAAGTCTCGCATAGGTTTCGATACAACGATTGATTTGCTTGATAGTACGTCCCTGTACGGGAGCGATCGCACGCTCTTGTACATAATTAGGCATTTTGCTATAAAATGCCTCACAATGGTAGAGTGTGTCACGGACTTTGTACTCTACAATCTCATCATTATCTGTGCTTAAAGGTACAATGTCAGGTAATACATACCCATCTGCCCACTGATTTTCTTTATAAAATTTATCTAAAAAGGCAAGAAGTTCATCATAAGTTCGTTTACCTTGCTGCACTTGATAAGCACCACAATCTAACCAGACACTTTTAATGTTTGCTACATCTTTTTGTTGCTGCAAAAATTTGGTAGTAGATGGTGGGCAAGTGATAGGTGAATAAATAACGTAAGCAAAGGGATTACGTTCCAAATCACCGCCTGATTGCCATAGTTCAAAAAGGCGCTGCAATTGGGAACCACCCGCACTAAAAGATGCAACAAATTGAGAACTTAATGGTGTTGCAGACACTAATTTTTTGTGCCACACAACTAAACTGCGTTTTACTCCTGGTTCAATATTGACTCGACTAAAGCCCATTCGGCAATAAAAACCATTAGCTTCCAAATCTAATGGACATTTGAGGCGTAAAGTTTTTATACCGGATGTTCTGCTATATTCTTCCCATGCTCTAATTAGTTTAAAACCTACCCCTTGTCGGCGGTGAGATGGGGAAACAGAAAGATGGTATAAAGTGGATATTCTGTCACGCCTGTGATGAAAATGCAAGAAGCCATGAGACGTACATAAAATTTCCTTATGAGCTATTGCCTCAGCCAAAGTAGCTCTATTAACAAAACCTATCTCATGGCGATGGGCATCTGCGAGAGCCTTGACAAAAGGTAAGTCTTTTTCTGTTGCAAATGTTACTGTAGTTTCTAAGGATTTAATCTGCACGTACTTCACCCAAGAACCTTTTTTAACTCCATATATCAATAAGGCTTTTATAACTTAACATCTTTACATAACCACTTTGCCAAATTAGCCTGCTTTACTATAGGACTCATGTTTGATTTTGGAAATATACGCAGGGTGTGAAAGCGTTGCGTTACGCACCGTCCGAAAGCTTTGGTGCATTACGGACTCCGACGTAACGCACCCTATTTATACTTAGCTTTTTTAAAATTCAATGGATTGCAATATTACAATATACTTTGGGTAATTTCAACCAAGTAACCAAGACTTTTGTTCAAATCATATCTCACCTAAACTACCAGCCAATTGTCGTATCAGAAAGGCTACTCGCAAGTGTTTAGTATTGAAAGCATCTACGAAAACACGATCAACTCCAACTGGATTTTCCCTGGTTCTCACAGTTGAGTTATCCTTAAGCCTAATAATCGGACTAGAACTCTTAAAATCTCGCTGATGTACGCGAGTTATTCCAAGAAGGCTTTCTAATATCGAAATTATTGCCAAGGAGAACAGTAAGGGACTCCAGAAATTAAATCTATCCTGATGCGATCGCTTTCATCTTAATCTCCTCATTGTTTGTAAACTGTAGTAGCCCAAAATTCCGGTCTTTGTTTACTGCTGTAGCTATTATATGAGTGAGAAGGGTAAAAAAGAAACTAAAATGTATATTTATGTTGCAGATGTTGTATTCGTTGCTTGGAATAACGAGAGGGGGGAGCTTCTAAAGCGATTACGCGGTAAAAAATCGCGGCAGAAACTAGCTGATGAAATTGCAGCCACAGGAGGGGAATGCTCCCATCAGAACATCAAAAAACTAGAGTACGGTGAGTCTGAAAGTGTCTCTATTAAAGTATTAGAGGCTATTTGTGCAGCATTGGGTATTTCTCTAAGCGACTTCCTTAGCACTCTTGAAGTAACTAATTAAAGTTTTAGATATTTTCTTGATTTTTAGCTACTAAAGTAACTAATGTATTGATGAAAGCAAAAAGGCGATCGCCTTTTGTTAAACCCCATCAATGAGGTTACTCAAATGATTGTACAAGATGAATTTGACAACCAAGCCCCGGATCAAGCAGAGTTTGAGGAATATGTTGACCACTTAGCTGACGCAGTAGCGCCAGAAATTGAAATTGACTCAGTGCCAGATGATTTGGGAGAACTGTATCGAGTTTGGAACGGTTCCCAACTTCTGGGAACTTTTTACCAGAATCTTGAAGGCAAATGGATAACGCAACCCTGTAATAGCGATAATAGAACAGGTAATCAGGAAGGATGTAGAAAAAAGTAATGTAGCGCCAAAACCAGAAATCAAACCCAAAGAAAAGTGTGGACGTGGGCGACCAAAAGGGAGCAAGAACAAAAATAAGGTGGAGGTTACTTTAACATCTGAATTAGTGCGAATTCAAAAAATGATTAATTCGCTGTTCAAATTACTATCTGGATTTGTTCCACTTACTTACTTAGTAATAGATGGACATTTTGGTAACAATAACGCTTTGCAGATGGCTCGACAAGTTAACTTGCATATAATTTCCAAGTTACGCTACGATTCAGCATTGTACGTACCTTATCAAAATCCTGACCCCAATAAACGCTCTCGTCGTAAATACGGTGAAAAGCTGGATTATAGTAACATACCGAACAAATATTTATGTAAAAGTAGTATAGAGGATCAAATCCAAACAGATGTTTATCACGCTACCCTACTTCATAAAGAATTTGCCCAAGCACTGAATATAGTTAAGCTAAAACACATCTAATTTGCAGATGAAAATTTTCTCAATATCTTGTGGGGTGGGCATCTTGCCATTGGTGTCAAGTTAAGCTCAAACTTACTATGTCAATAAGCATTTAGGCTGAATAATTCGGTTTTCAAGGGACAAAAAACGAACTTTTTCAGGGACTATTAATGCTTTGTTTATTAGCATCACTCCCCGCTTGCGTATGAAAGGCAGAAAAAAGTTCAAGTTTATACTTCATTACTTACAAAACCGATCGTTGACAAATGGGTTTTAACCTTAAGTTGACACTAATGGCATCTTGCCCGCCCTGATTATGCAACTTGAATGCTGATTAGCTTATTATAGTCAAAACTAATCTTAAAACTAATGCTCGTAGTCATGTAATTCTATTTTCGAGTGACCTAAAGTTATCATACGAAAAAATAACCGACTACTGTAGACAAATAATTCGGTTGAACAATTTTAGCGCATCAAATGCTTGTTATTTCCTGACAAAGAAGAAATAACGGTTGAACAATTTGATTCCTGACTTTCAAAAAACTTGATTCCTAGTCTAATCAACAAATAAAACGATTAAACAATTTCTGAAAAGCTTTATATAACAATAGTTTGACGGACTATTCAAAATTTTAAACATCTTCTAATTGTATTGCTGGCATGGTAGTGTTCACAAAAATACCTCAGTGGCGATCGCACTCTATTTGACTTTACCTATAGTCAGTAGCATTGAGCGATCGCTGCTTTCGTTGAGCGCGCTTTGTGATGGCTATCCGCCCGCAAAGAGCGATCGCTGTGCCTGATAGAGACAGTGGAATTAGATGTACGGGTTGCCCAAAATTTCTTTGAGATAAGAAAAGCTTACTCGTTCATGAAATACTTTCATTGATACGAATAAGCCAACAACTTTAATCCCCCTGACAGGTGTAGGTTTTTTACACGATGGCTAAAACCCAGATTATTACGTGGTCAATATGGGTTATTGATGTGCGTCTCCATATAAATACGTACATATAATGTTACAGTCTGTTGACAAGCATCTATATGAGGATATAATCGTCTGTAAATCAATAATTAGGCTAATATACAGCAAAAAGCCATCTCATTGTACAGCAATCCCTTAAATTGCTATTTAGGGTTTGCTAAAGCATCGTTTCGTGTTTGTGTAGCGTGACGCTTGCTCTCAGCCAGGAGTTCACAAGTTCAGGTATTTGACATATCAAGATGTCAAATATGTAAACTCGCATTTGGAAGTTGTTCTTGACTACGGCTAGTACGATATAGATTCCACTGACTTCACGCTATTTTCTCCAGTTCAACTGGGGAAAAATCGCAAATATCCATTTTCGACTTTCCATGCAGGTTGTCAAATCTGCACTTTCTGATTGTGTCGAAACATTTTGATATTTCATCGTTTTGAGCAAGTTTTCGGTAACAACCCGATTCTCGTTCATGCTTTGCTTTTCCACTTTCCGGAAATTGCAAACGGATGCAACGAGCCAGAGCAAACCCATCATCTGTATACGAAACCTTTAATAGCAAGGGTTTCCGCATTTTATCGTTTAGCCTATTTTTTGTTCCAGATCCTTACCCAGTAAGGGTTTCTGAAAACCCGTGCCTTCGCTCTGTGTAACGACTGACTTTTCAGGTTATGTGGAAAAGTCCACCAAAACCTAACCCCCTTCCCGACGCGGGAAGGCAGGGTGGATTAATTGTCGAGAGAGAAAATATAACATAGAAGGATGATTCCTTAAGAAAAACACGGTTCTCCCAGAGGAAAGTTAGGAATGAATTTAATCGAAGCAATCCAAGGGGTTCCCGATTATCGACATGCTAGAGGTATTAGACATAGACTTTGGATAATACTAACTATAGTTTTGTTAGGTAGTTGTACAGGATATTGGGGGTATAAACCTTTAGCTGAGTTCACAAAAAATCATCGATTATCTCTAATCAAATTATTAGATTTATCTCCAGATATTCAATTTCCGTCAGCATCAACATTCAGAAATATTATGATGTCAATTGATTTTCAGATATTAGCTGAACTGTTTAACGTCTGGGCAGAAAAGAGTTTGCCAATTAATTTCAAAGAATTATTTGCCATCGATGGGAAATGTATTAAAAGTACTGTAACCGGGGGAAATCAATCCTATCAAAACTTTGTGAGTATCGTTTCAGTTTTCAGTTTATAGTCATCAGCAAGGATGGGTAATCAGACATCAAGCTATGGAAAATAACAAAAACAGTGAGATTAGTGTGGTAGAAGAGCTAATTAAAAAGCTTTATGGGCATCATATCGTGATTACAGCCGATGCACTACATTGCCAAAAAAAACTGTTGAGCTGATTATCGAGGGAGAAAATGACTACATTATTACTATTAAAAGAAACCAGCCAAATCTCCTGAAAGTAGCTACTGAGCTAGCTGAATCCTCAATCGCTATCGATACCAATTACCATGATGAAAATTTACATGGACGAAAGACTACTCGTCAAGTCAAAGTCTATCCAATTCCATTTGAGTCACTACCTGATTGGGTTGGCGCTAAAAGTTTAATTGAGGTTAACAGATATGGAACTCGACCTCAAGGATAGAATTGTCGTCGCCAGATTGTTGACTATCATGAACAACACTTTTATTTAAGTAGCTGAAATTATTCAGCTTCAGAATTCGCGGAGATTATTCGTGGTCATTGGTCAATTGAAAATCAACTTCATTGGGTCAAGGATGTAACTTTAAATGAAGATAACTGTATTCATACTGGCGGTTTTTCACCAGCTAATTGGGCGATGGTCAGACAGTTTTTAGTTTCCCTGGCTCGTCAGTTAAATTGTCGGACTCTTCCCGAAGCGTTAAGGCTGATGGCTAACCAACTTCAAATGATTTTTGATGCGCTATTTGACCACTCCGACTCCTTTTGCCCAATGCCTGTGAGTCCAATGGTCGAGTGAGAAAACTTTTTCTCTCCCGACAATTAATCCACCCTGCTAACAGACGAGGAGAAGGGTGTTGTAGAAAAAGTTTTAGAAGAATCTTGGTTGCGAGAAGATTTAGAAGCAAAAGCTAAGAGTTATGCGATCGCTCATCTTGTTCCCCAACATCTTCAAGAACTCAAGCAGCGCAAAGAGGAACTTATTGCTAAAACGATGACAGCAGTAAAAGATAGATTAACCAAGGAGATTAATTACTGGGATCATCGGGCTGAAGAACTGAAAATGCAAGAGGAAGCTGGCAAGCCTAATGCCAAAATTAACTCAGGTAAAGCACGTCAGCGAGCTGATGATTTGCAAGCACGATTAATGCAACGCTTGGAAGAATTAGAGCAAGAACGTAGATTATCGCCATTACCGCCTGTGGTGGTTGGGGGTGCGTTGGTAGTTTCAGTAGGCTTACTGCAACGAATGCAAGGCAAACAACAGGCAACAACGGCGATATTTGCCAGGGAGACGGAACGAGTAGAAAAGGCAGCAATGACGGCTGTGATGGAAGTAGAACGCAATTTAGGGTACGAACCAATAAATGTGAGTCATCAGAAGTGCGGCTATGATATTGAGTCACGTCCCCTCACCCCCAGCCCCTCTCCCAATTTGGGAGAGGGGAGCCGGAGGCGGGGTGAGGGCTTACGATTTATTGAGGTGAAAGGGCGAATTACAGGCGCTAAAACTGTGACAGTGACGAAGAATGAAATTATTACCGCTCTAAACAAGCCAGATAATTTCATTTTGGCATTGGTGCAAGTGCCTTTAGCAGAAGATATGGAAGGTAATTGTTCTATTCACTACTTACGCCGTCCGTTCCATAAAGAACCAGATTTTGCCGTTACGAGTGTTAATTATGATTGGCTGGAGTTGTGGCAACAGGGAACTGAGCCGTTTTAAAATAATTATTTACCGTGTTAATGATTACATTCTTGATATTTTTAATCATTCTTCATCCTCCAAGACTATTCGATTTCATCTTCAGTGAGGGTAGATTTTATTGGTTATAATGGTGGTAATCAGTAGGACATGAGCAAAATGTCACCAAAAACTTTTGATATTGCTGACTTATCTGAGAATTTAGCTGATTTATTGTCAGATATCCAAAATCATGTTGAAGTTACCCTAACTCATCAGGGTGTCCCTTTGGCAAAAGTTTTGCCTTTGACTCAACCTGAGCCTACAGTTACTAAAGCTGATTTAAATGATGCTTTAAAGCCAAGAGTTGCGGGTTTTTGGCAGGGGAAAGTTAAGATTGCTGATGATTTTGATGAGACTCCAGAAGAAGTAATTGCAGCATTTTATGGGGATGAGTAGTGAGTTTTTTGTTAGATACTCATATTTTGTTGTGGTTTTTAGAAAATGATTCTAAATTGTCCGATCGGTTACGAGAGGTAATTACTAATCCTGAAAATTTAATTTTCGTCAGTGCGATTAGTGCTTGGGAGATTTCAATTAAACAGTCTTTAGGAAAGTTAATTGCTCCTGGTAATTTGGAGGAGGCTTTGCGCTTCAGTCGGTTTGAGGTTTTGTCTATGACATTGGCACATGGAATAAAGGTTGCTGATTTGCCTCTACACCATAAAGATCCTTTTGATAGGATATTAATTGCTCAAGCTTTGGTAGAAGGTTTAACAATAATTACAGTAGACCAAAAGTTTAAATTTTATGATGTGCCATTATTCTCTGATGATGTCGGGTAGCTCAACTATGCCAAAATTTCAGAACTCTAGCTTTCTCTAAAATAACTGCTACAGGTTTACTTCATTTGCTAATTGTTTTTTGGTGCGATTGCAATTTTGTCAGAGTAATCGCTCTTGAGTCTGCCTACTTTATTGGATAGCTAGTTATCCAACTAAAAAGGGATACTTTTGGTGAGAGCAATCACAGGACTAAACTAACTCCTTAGCAGAAATCCTCAGAGGCTCGACTTTGTGCGATCGCTTTCCTTTGGGTGCTACAAAGCGAATCTCGACATCGTAACCTGCACTCCTAGCAAGTTTTGCTAGGGTTTCAATTTTAGGAACCTGTTTCCCAAATTCAATCCGAGCTAGCTGTGGCTGTTTAATGCCAACTAATTGTGCAAAATCCCGTTGATTTAAGCCACTAGCTTTCCTTAAAGCAATAACTTGTCTTGCAAGCTGGAATTCAGACTCCAAGGCATCGTATTCAGCCTTTACCTCTGGATCTGCTAAAACCTCATCACGAATAGAATCCCAAGAAATTGTATTAGAAGTCATCGTTTTTTAAACTACAGGCTTTTAGCTAAAGATAATGTGCGCTCCGAGTTATCACTGAACCATCCAGCAAGTATCGTGATTATAATTGCCGGACGAAGCTCTGTAACTAAGTTAGGCGAGCAGCAATCAACAAAGACTAATTAGCCTACCAATGCTTGATGCAAATATTCCGTAAGTCCATTTACTCGGAATATTTTGTGCTGCTTCTTGCTCAGACATTTACTCGCTTCGATTAATACCAGTCTGGCAAAATGAATGACCTACCGCAAGAAGCTAATCGAAGTCGCGTTACCACTGGAAGCAATTAACAAAGAGTCTGCCAGAGAAAAATCAATTAGGCATGGACACCCTTCGACACTACATTTATGGTGGGCGCGGCGGCCGCTAGCAACTTGCCGGGCAGTTTTGTTTTCGTCTTTGGTAGATGATCCATCCAGTCATCCTGATAAATTTCCCACAAAAGAGGCGCAGGATACTGAGAGAAAACGCCTGTTTGAAATTATTGAGCAATTGGTGAAGTGGGAAAATATCAATAATCAGGAAGTTTTAGGCGCAGCTAAAGCAGAAATTCTCAAATCAACTAATAACAATCCACCACCTGTCCTAGATCCATTTTGCGGTGGGGGTTCCATACCTTTGGAAGCGCAAAGATTGGGGTTAGAGGCACATGGTAGTGATATTAATCCAGTGGCGGTTTTGATTACCAAAGCTTTGATTGAAATTCCGCCGAAGTTTGCAAATCAGCCTCCGGTTAACCCTGATTCTCGAAAAAACTCTTTAGCTACTAAAAAATGGTTTGGGGCGCAAGGTTTAGCTGAAGATGTACGCTATTACGGGAAATGGATGCGAGATGAGGCATTTAAAAGAATTGGGTATCTTTATCCAAAAGTGAATTTACCACAAGAGTATGGTGGTGGTGAGGCCACGATTATTGCTTGGTTGTGGGCAAGGATGGTGAAATGTCCTAATCCTGCTTGTGGTGCCAAAATACCTTTGACGCGTTCTTTTACACTTTCAACCAAAAAAGATAAGCAAGCTTGGGTAGAACCCATTATAGATAGAAGCCAGCACCCGCCTATTGTAAGTTTTCAAGTGAAGACGGGTAAAGGTAAAACACCTAACGGAATTGTTAATCGTAAAGGTGGTATTTGTATATGTTGTGTTACGCCTGTGCCATTTGACTACATTCGTGCAGAAGGCAAAGCGGGACGATTGAGTACTCAACTAATGGCGATCGTGGCCGAAGGTCAGCGCCAGAGGGTTTTTATCTCACCAACCCAGGAAGATGAGGAAATTGCAGCTTCAGCACAGCCAGAATGGAAACCAGATGCTGAGTTACCAATCAATCCACGAGATTTCAAAACCCCTAACTACGGGATGTGTACATTTGCTGAACTCTTCACTCTACGTCAGTTGGTCACACTAACCACTTTAAGTGACCTAGTAACAGAAGCAAGAACAAAGGTGCTAATTGATGCTATAGCAGCCAAGGTATCTGATGATAATTTACCGCTTGATGAGGGTGGCACTAATGCAACAGCTTACGCTGATGCAATTGCAACTTATTTAGGACTTAGTGTAAGTCGGAGTGCTAATACAATTTGCTCACTAGCAGTTTGGTCACAAAGTAGAGATCAAAGTGTTAATGTGTTTAGCCGACAAGCTCTTCCCATGAACTGGGATTTTCCCGAAGTTAATCCATTTGCAGGAGCAGCTGGTGATTTTGGTGAAACAACTCAGTCAATGTCTAAGACCATTGCATCATTGCCTGCTAAAGGTAAGTCATCAGTTTTACAAAAGGATGCTTGTGCTGAAAACACATTAATAAACCCAATTGTCATCTCTACTGATCCACCTTATTTTGACAATATAGGCTATGCTGACCTCTCAGACTTCTTCTATGTTTGGCTACGTCCTTCACTTGGAAAAATTTATCCTAATATCTTAAACACATTACTCACACCAAAAAAACAAGAGTTAATTGCCACTCCTTACCGCTTTGGTGGTGATAAGAAAAAGGCTCAAGAATTTTTTAAAGAAGGATTAGGTAAAGCTTTTGCTCAAATGCGTAAAGTGGCTGATTCTGATTATCCACTGACCATTTACTATGCCTTCAAACAATCGGAAACAGATGAAGAAGACGAACAAGATGGAAATGGTATAACAGCGATCGCATCTACAGGATGGGAAACCATGCTAGAAGGCTTAATTAAAGCAGGTTTTACCATTACTGGTACGTTGCCCATGCGAACCGAACGCCCTACAGGAGTTAAGGCAAAAGTTAATGCCCTTGCTTCTTGTATTGCACTTGTATGCCGTCCTCGCCCAGAAAACGCCTCATCCACCACCCGCCGCCAATTTGTCAACACTCTTAAACGCGAACTTCCAGATGCACTGCAAAAACTCCAACAAGGCAACATCGCCCCGGTCGATTTAGCACAAGCCAGCATCGGCCCTGGTATGGAAATTTACTCGCGTTACAGCAAAGTCTTAGAATCAGACGGCAAAGAAATGCCTGTGCGTACCGCGCTGCAACTGATTAACCAAACTTTAGATGAATTTCTCGCTGAACAAGAAGGCGAATTTGAGCCTGAAACCCGTTTTGCTTTGATTTGGTTTGAACAGCATACCTTTAATGAAGGATTATTTGGGGATGCTGAAACCCTCTCCAAAGCTAAGAATACAGCAGTACAAGGCTTGGTAGACGCTGGCATCCTCACTGCCAAGGCGGGTAAAGTGCGACTATTGCGCCGCGACGAATTAGCCAAAAATTGGAACCCCCAAACCGATAATCGCCTCACGGTCTGGGAAGCCACACAGCACATGATTCGGGAATTGCAAGACGGTGCTGGAAATCAAGGTGCTGCAAATTTGCTATCTCAACTGGGAACCATAGGAGAAGCAGCAAGGGAATTAGCTTATCGGCTGTATAACATTTGCGACAGAAAAGGCTGGGCTGCTGAAGGTGTCGCTTACAACAGCTTAGTGATTTCCTGGCCAGAAATTTCTCGCCTCGCTGCTGAAACCGAAGAATCGACTCCCTTACAAATGGCTTTACTTTAATTATTTTCGACTCTCTTTATTAGCCTCAGCCTATTAACACATTCTGGGTGGCTCTAACGCTCAGAGTAGATGTAGCGATCGTGAGGCAGCAGCCCTGAGTTAAAAGAAAAACTAGTATAAAAAATCTATGTCCGTAAGTAACCGCGAACGAGTTGGCAGGGTGCTAGACCTTTTGAGAGATGGCTTATATCCTTTTGTGGAAAGGGAGATGCGTTCCATTTATGGCGATAAGTGGGTAGTTGCCGCTACACCTTTTGTTCCAGAAGACCACAGCCTAAGACGTAATGTCCAGCAAATTCTCAAGCAGGACGAATCAGCACTGCTGAAACTCATGTCTAATCAGTGGCGTGAGGTGTTCAAAAAGACTCTGGGCAATGCTGAAAGAAGCTTGGTTGGGGAATTAATTGATACGCGCAACTCTTGGGCGCACAACAAGCCACTCTCTACAGATGATGCCTATCGCGCTCTTGATAGCGTATCGCGGTTACTTTCTGCTTTTTCCGCACCAGAAGCAGATGAAGTTGATAAACAAAAACAAGAACTTTTGCGGCTACGCTTTACAGAACAAGCCCGTCGTGAAACTCGTCGTGCTACTCTCCAACCTCTAGAAGGCAATCCTGTAGGCGGTTTAAAACCCTGGCGAGAAATTGTTACACCTCACCCAGATGTTGCCTCTGGTAGCTACCAACAAGCAGAATTTGCTGCCGACCTCTGGCAAGTTTATTTAGATGAAGGTTCCGACGAATATCGCATACCTACAGAGTTTTTTAGTCGTACTTTTCTCACTGAAGGGCTAAAGCAACTGCTCACAAATGCCCTGCTACGTCTTGCTAGCAATCAAGGCGACCCCGTTATCGAACTCCAAACTAACTTTGGTGGCGGCAAAACCCACGCGATGCTGGCACTATACCACCTGTTCATGGGAGTTCCCGCATCCAAGTTACCAGGATTGGAACCAGTGCTGGAAGCGGCAAATGTTTTACCTCCGCCAAAAGTTAACACAGCAGTACTGGTAGGAAATAAAATTTCTCCCGGTCAGCCTCAACATAAAAAAGATGGCACAGTTGTCCGCACACTCTGGGGCGAATTAGCTTGGCAACTGGGCGGTAGAGAAGCCTACGATATGATTCGAGAAGCAGATGAAACTTCAACGAACCCTGGCGATACCCTCCGCCTGCTGTTTAACCGCTATGCACCCTGCCTGATTTTAATTGATGAATGGGTAGCTTATGCCCGACAGCTTCACGAAATAAACGACCTTCCGGGGGGCAGCTTTGACACTCACTTTACCTTTGCCCAGACTTTGAGTGAGTCGGCAAAAAACGCTAACCAAACGCTCTTGGTTGTGAGTATCCCTGCATCTGATAATGAGATTGGAGGCGATCGCGGTAAAGCAGCCTTAAGCAGACTCAAAAATGCTATTGGCAGAGTCGAATCTCCTTGGCGACCAGCAACTGCCGATGAAAGCTTTGAAATTGTGCGGCGGCGACTGTTTCAACCCATCACCGAAGAAAGTGGCTTTATTGCCCGTGATGCCATCATCCGTGCCTTTGCAGAAATGTACCAAAACCAATCTCAGGAGTTTCCTAGTGAGTGCCGAGAAGCTAGTTACAAACGACGGCTAGAAAATGCCTATCCTATCCATCCAGAACTGTTTGACCGACTTTATAATGACTGGTCAACTCTCGACAAATTCCAACGCACGCGGGGTGTGCTGCGACTGATGGCAAAGGTGATTCATTCACTTTGGGAAGGACAGGACAAGAGTTTGTTAATCATGCCTGCCAGCGTGCCAATGGATGACGGACAGGTACAAACAGAATTGACTCGCTACCTGGAAGATAACTGGGTGCCAGTGATTGAAAAAGATGTAGATGGATATAATTCTCTACCATTAGCGTGCGATCGCCAAAACCCGAATTTGGGACGTTACTCTGCCTGTCGCCGCGTTGCCCGGACGATTTACCTTGGTTCTGCTCCTACTCTAAGAGCAGCCAATCGCGGTGTAGAAGATCATCGGATCAAGTTAGGGTGTGTTCAACCAGGGGAAAGTGCAGCAACTTTTGGCGATGCTTTGCGCCGACTTACCGACCAGTCCACACATCTTTATGTCGATAGCACTCGTTACTGGTTCTCAACTCAGCCTAGTGTCACCAGACTTGCCCAAGACCGAGCCGAGCAAATCCAGCAGGATCAGGATAAAGTTTGGGATGAAATCATTCTCCGATTAAAGGCTGATAAGCAGCGCGGTGAGTTTGCTGGAGTACATATTGCTCCCGACTCTTCGGCAGATGTTCCTGATGAAATGGCCGTAAGGCTGGTTGTCATGGGGCCACAACATCCCCATAAAAATAAGGAAAGCGAAACCCAAGCCCGCACCAGAGCCGAAGAAATACTAAACCAAAAGGGAGCCAGTCCTCGGTACTGCAAAAATATGTTGCTGTTCCTGGCACCAGACAAGGCAAAACTGGAGCTATTAGAACAATCTGTTTGCCAGTACCTCGCCTGGAATTCGATTATTCGAGATAAAGAAGCCTTAAACTTAGATGTTTTTCAAAGCAATCAGGCGACGACTAAACAACAGCAAACTGACAAAGATGTAAAAAGTTTAATTCAGGAAGCTTACATCTGGTTGTTAGTGCCGATGCAACCCGATCCCCAAGGACAGATTGAATGGCAAGAAATCCGATTGCAAAAGCAAGACTCTCCTATTGTGCAAGCAAGTCGCAAAGCTGTTCATGAAGAACATTTGATTGCTAACTATGCTGCTAGTCGCCTGCGCTTGGAAGCTCTTGACCCTTATCTCTGGCGCGATGTAAACCACCTCGACCTTAAGAAGTTATGGGAGTACTTAGCGTACTACCTTTACCTGCCACGCATCAAAAATCAACAAGTGCTATTACAAGCGATCGCAGAAGGAGTTGCAGCGTTACTGTGGAATGAAAACTTTGCTTATGCCACAGGCTGGGATGAATCCAAAGGACGTTATCTTGGTTTGAAAGCAGCTGAACACATTACCGTAACCCTTAGTAGTCAAAATCTGATAGTTAAGCCAGAAGTAGCGCAACGCCAAATTGAGGCAGATGCTGCTGCTAAAGTAACTCCACCACTGACTCCACCAGGATTTAAAGAAAAAACAGGAAGCTACAAGATTGAAAAAGAAAAAACTATTGACATTGTAATAACAGATAATGCTTCCTCTGCTGTCATAGTTCCACCAAAACGTTTCTATGGTTCAGTCAAATTGGACGCATTGCGGCTAAGACGTGACATAGGACAGATAGCAGACGAGGTTATTCAACACCTCAGTAGTTTAGTAGATGCTGAAGTAGAAATCACCTTAGAACTTCAGGTCACTGTCCCTGAAGGAGTGCCAGAGAACGTGATTCGCACAGTCAGCGAGAATTGTCGGGTTCTCAAATTTAGTAATCATGGATTTGAACAAGAATAAAGTTGAGGTAGATAAACTTGTTAGATAGTAATGAGGTAAAGCATTAAGTCACACCCAACGAAGTAAGGGAAAGTTTTGTGGGTTAACGGATTTGAGGGCAATCGCAGTCTTAATAATAGTTACTACTTATTTATTACACGTAGTAACCAAATATCTTCCCATAGTTAATCTCCTTAACAAAACTAAACCCGTCAGGCATCTGACGGGTTTTTTGGGTTCTTAGGGGCAGAACTGATAATTTGATCTATCCATAGCCTGAGAGAATCGTTCTCTTCTCTCAGGCTGCTAATTTTCCCAAGTATTCATTTTGGAGTGTAGCAACTTGTTGTTTTAGATTCTCCAAGTCCGCTTGCATTTTGGCTAAGTCTGGAGTTCCTTGGAGTTCTTCAGCCATGTAAGAACGAATCCATCCCATGATCAATTCTGAGGCTGTCTTGCCTTCAGCCTTAGCTTTATTCATAAAAGCTTCCTTTGTCTCATCATCCATTCTGACAATAATCTGATTGCTCAATTTTGTTGTCTGCCGCTTTGCCATATTACTTTCTGCTGAAAACTTTCAATCTGTAATAACTCTATTTACCCTAATTGTGGCGAATTTTGAAAATTTTGTAGTAACGCTCTTGTTTTGGTAATGACAAGTAACTACAATATAGTAACAAGACAAAGGCGATCGCCCTCCGTCCAAAGATTGCGATCGCCTTTTGTTAAACCCCATCAATGAGGTTACTCAGATGATTGTACAAGATGAGTTTGACAACCAAGCCTCGGCTCAAGCAGAGTTTGAGGAATATGTTGACCATTTAGCTGACGCAGTAGCACCAGAAATTGAAATTGACTCAGTACCAGATGATTTGGGAGAACTGTATCGAGTTTGGAACGGTTCCCAACTTCTGGGAACTTTTTACCAGAATCTTGAAAGCAAATGGGTAGCACAACCCTGTAATAGCGATAAAAAACACTGCTGTGATACTTCTGATTCAGCACTGCTTTTGATTGTTGCTGTCAACGGCTTACTGGTTGCAGATGTAGCTTAGAACTCAATATTCTTACCATCACATAGAGACGTGTTAAATTCACGTCTCTTTATTTTTTGGAACTTTTGATCAACAGAAGTATTATCAAAAAAGCGTTATTAACTTAATCTAGTTGTTTATAAAGCTCATTTTCTAGAGCTGCTTTTACTCTCTGTGAGCAATTTTCTCGTAGCGCAGCAAGTCTAATTACCTTCCAAGGCTGAATTTCTTCTCCGCAATCATCAAGCCGCTGAATTGCCCACTTAATACGCCTAATCTGAAAATCTTCTACAGTTTCTGTCACTGATTCTAAATAAACCTTAGTCACTGGCATTTCTGACAAATGTTTTTCGAGTAGTGCCAGTAAGCCAATAGCTTTGCCTATCTTGCCAATAGTTATTCTTGCGGGTTTTTCTGCACTCAGAAGCGATCGCACAGCATTTTTTACCTTTTCGAGAACTTGCTTGTCTCTTTCTACCCAGTCAACTTTACCGATGCAAGGGAGAGGCACTTTTAAAGAAGGCGAATTTTTGTTGAGCCACTCTTTATCGTTTCTATATAGCCAAATATAGGTTGCCTTAGCTAATGCCCTGAGAGTAGTTTTCGATGCCTCTGGGTACTGCTTTTGTAAAGCTTTCCAAGCTTCCCTGTATTTTATCTTGTGATCGCTGGTTAAATTTAGATTTGAATCTAAAACTTCCTGTAAGTCTACTAGCCGATTTTCCTGTGAAGATTTCCAAAAAGTTTTTAGCTTAAGTATGGCAGTATAGCGGTTTACTGTTCTGGGATCGACATTGAGCTGTCTTGCTGTCTCTCGTAGACCTAATCTTTGAATTTCTACCAGTTGTTTTAGCTTCTGCTCCCAAAATTGACCGTAAGTCAAGACTTTGCCAATTCGTAGCTTGTCTTCATCAGTTTTATCAGGGCCAGTTCTACAATAAACCATGCCACAGGAACAAGAAAAAATACCTAATGGCTTTTTATTATCCAAACAGTGAGTGACAACAAGATTAGTTATTACTGGCTTGAGGTAATGGTCTACCGCAGCATTTAGACATAGCCAAGGGCCTTCACCAAAAGGCTTATACTCGTAATCCGTGTTGAAAAACTCCTCGATAGAATTCGTCAGAAATCTAATTAGGAGTAGGTGTCTGATGGGGTGGAATGACTTTCTATGCTTCCTGACAATGCTGAATAGCCAGTTTTGCTCATTTTCGTAATTCACCATCGAGTTAACAGCCTCAAGCACTTCAGCACCATAAAAGAATAAGAAATTATCTAGTAGTCTCTTCTGGTTTACTCGCCCAGTTGCCGTTGCAAAATCTTTTTCAATCAATAAAGCTATATATTTTCTTTGAAACCACTCTAGTTCTCTAGAGAAAAGATTATTATTTATCAACCATGAAATATCTTGAGCCAGCAGTCGCAACTTTTTTAAAGTCTCTTGACTGTAAGTCTGTTGTATCGGTACAACAGGACAGTTTTCTTGGCTTGCAGCATAGTATTCATGCCTGTTAAAACCTTGCATAGGAATTGTGCTATCTT
The DNA here is from genome assembly GCF_030382115.1 of Nostoc sp. GT001. Taxonomy (NCBI): domain Bacteria; kingdom Bacillati; phylum Cyanobacteriota; class Cyanophyceae; order Nostocales; family Nostocaceae; genus Nostoc; species Nostoc sp. GT001. The sequence goes on along the minus strand of NZ_JAUDRJ010000003.1, from coordinate 1,743,366 downwards.
GCAAAGTCACACCATGAACTGGGCAAACTAGAACCCCTGGTGTTTGATGTAGTCTATGCCAATAGGACTCCCCATAGTTTTGCAAATCTTCTTCCAAACATTTTGGGCAAAATCGCAGATACCTCGGCATCTTCAACGAACTCGCCATAATTCCGGTTCTGGTGTGAATATCTCCTCCGAAATCTGCTTTCATAGACTCCATCACCTGACTGGCTCTTTTCGGTGGCAGAAAAACACTGTAGAAAGGATAAAGGGTATATTTATATATCAAATCTTTTACTTGATAATTCGAGATAAATTGTAGATTCTCAATCAACGAATTAAGGTTAGAAGGTAAGTCAACAGTAGCTATTACATCTTGAAAATTAAATAGCTCTCCTAGAGTTATTTTTGGACTTGTGTTACCACTCCTAATGTGGTAGCGAGCCAAGATACTGTATAAAATTTCATCTGGATAAGGGGCTGGGAAAAAGCCAAGCATAGATTTTTTCTCATGTTGAAACCTGAAAAGAATATTTTTGTAAATTCCAAAGTGTTTCAAGTTTGTGGCAATCGCCTTCCACACCTTTCTCTGCACAGTCAACAAAATTATGAGGATTTTTGTCCTCTATCATCAAAATTTTAGGTATTACACAACGCCTATATTAGCAATAATTCAGGTACTACACAATAACTAAATATCTTTGAGCAATTTATAGAATCTACCTGTAGTGCTTGCTGTTGACTATGATTTAGGAGGTGTGTAATAGCTGGGTACTAATGGGAAAGAAAGGGCAGAAAGGACAAAAAGACGTACCAGAGATGTACGATGAGGTGAAGAAAAGGGTTAACCTAGCCCTTACTCCCACTGGTATTGAAGGATTAGATGCGATCGCTTCCAATTTTGATATAAGCAGGTCGGAGCTTGTAGAGAGAATTGGCAGACGACTGATTTGCCTAGATGTAAATTCCTTCACTGAGGAGGAGATGGAAGCTATAAAAAAGCACTGGCTGAATTGATTGCTATTTACAGCGATCAGTTGAACGGTCAGGGTTTGTTTACTGGTCTTTGTGCAGTTGAGGGCGATCGCAAATTGCAACTACAGAAGCAGATTGAGCAATGGGAACAAATCCGTGCAAAAATTTTGCATCAACAGGGTTGAGAGAGGTTTATTGAAGTATAAGTTATGGCAAGAGCAACAGAATCTTGCTTAACGTCTGACGATATCTAATGTTAAAGAACTCCCAATTAGCTGGGTAGAGGCTTCTATCCATTGGCTGCTCAACGTCTGACGACATCTAATGTTAAAGAACTCCTTTGGCTGGAGCAACCGCAATGCGTCGCCCTACTGCTCAACGTCTGACGACATCTAATGTTAAAGAACGACTTTAAGCCAACCTTGATATGGGAAATGTGCGACTGCTCAACGTCTGACGACATCTAATGTTAAAGAACTCGTCATTAAGCGTGCCATCTAGATTGCAGCCTTCGACTGCTCAACGTCTGACGACATCTAATGTTAAAGAACAGTCAAAACCGGAGAATTAACCGGACGCAGCCACGCCTGCTCAACGTCTGACGACATCTAATGTTAAAGAACAGTGCTTGCGCGAACGGGGATTTATCTTCGCCATACTGCTCAACGTTTGACGACATCTAATGTTAAAGAACGGCGATGGCTAAACAATCTTAATCCATCAAGTCTTCTAGATAATCTTACAAGCACCTGTCATTAGGAGGCACTAAATTTGCAAAATTTAATGGGCCAATATTGCTAATGATAAAATTTTTATTTTTATACTGAATAATTTGGTACTCTGGAAAATAAATTCGACTAAGCTTATAGATAAAATCTATTATTTCAGTCGCTTCTACCACTGCTATTTCTATGCGAGTTTTTTGCTGCTTTGACCAAACTACCGTTCCAAATAATATTACTTGGCATCGTTTTACTTGATCGGGTATAGCCAATTCTATAATTGTTTCGTAAGTAAGGTATCTTAACGCAGCGTCTCCTAAGCTAGATACATTGAAATCCTTGTAATCTAAGTTTCTCAAATTCCAGTATTCCTGGGCATAAATTTCTAAGTCAACCACTTCAGGTATAACTAGGGCATATTGTGTATGTTCCGGTTTGGTATGCGATCGCAAAACAAAATAGTGGCAAGCAACAAGAGCATATAAAAGAGCAAAAGCCAATTGTGGTTTCTCTTCAAACCTAGTTTCTTTTGTAAAAGCGACATGACGAACTACAGATCCCGGATATAGCCACCCTGCTACACCAATTAATTGTCCTAATAATTGACCTTGTTTATCACAGAGTTGTTTAGCAAAATGTTGATGAGCATAGGAAACTGCTTTTTTATACTCGACATCGATTTCTATACCATCAACTATTAATGACCAGGATTTACCGCCGTCAAATTTAAAAACCTGGTTATGTTGGAGAAACGTTCCTGTTATTCCCAAGTGAATATTAATTTGGGTTTCAATATTGATTGAATGCGTATTTAAGCCTGTCAGCGAAATTAGACCTTCTTTATTAATCTGAAAGGATTGCTTTAGCAGCCAGTCTAAAACTACGAAATCCTGCCCTTGCCATTCAATACTGATGCTGCGAGGAGTCAGCAACCAAGTTAAATTACCAGGTCGTTCCGCAGGTATTGGGTATAGTTTTTCTAGTTGCCTAAGCGTCATCCACAGTCCTGCTATGCCAGCACGATGCATCCAAGTTATGCTTGGGTCGCCCAAATTTAACTGAATTTTGGGGTTGACAACACTAGCTACTACGGACATCTTATTTATTTCTGGGAAATACTCTCAAACTTATATTGGGTAGTAGTTAAAACCAGCTTTAACTTGCGTTTCCCTTTCTCTTCACAGGCACAAAAACGCCACAGCCCATCTTACGTTTTCCCCCAATGCCATATCTTAGCAATGTTAGCGAATCTTCATCGTTGAGATTAATGATTTCTAACCCAAAACCCACAACAGTAAAGCGCTTGATTTTGATACTTCTACGTTTTGGGCTACCATCAGTATTTTTGGTAATAAAGGCTTTCCCCTGGATACCCAGTTGTTCTAACTGACGCTGTGCTGCTGCTAAAAACGACTCCGGTTCTTGATAACCCTGGATAATCACTATACGCGATCGCAGTCTCTCAGCAGGCTCAAGCAAATAAATTTCAGGAATTCCTAAGCGAATTGTATGCCTGGCAATTTTCAGCGACTTACCTGCTAACGGATAAACCAAACGCACTTGATCTACTGGTAGCCGAATCCGAAGCCTAGAATTTTTAGTTAGCTGAATTACGCCTTCCTTGGGAATACCTGCAATAGTATGAATTCCAACTGTATTTAACTTATGAAGTTCAGGTTCAAAGTGGGCGATCGCAGAAAATAGCTCATAGCCGTGGTCGACAGGTACTGTCTCACCAACCAAGTTAAAAATTAAATCTATGTATGGTAACTCAGACGTTAAAAGCTTTCTTTGCTTTATTAGATTTAAAGGTGACTCTGGAGAAATCTGCGTAGGTAACCTGCAATCAATAATCATCTTTCCCACCCTATCTTTAAGCAGATACACGATATTTGAGGCAACTAAATTATTACTTAGGCTACCTTAGTGATTAATGTGAGATTACTTTAAAACGACAAGCAAACATGATAATTTTTAGTAACTTTTTATTGTTTTATATTAAATATATTTAAAAAGTATATGTGAACTTTTGCTATAGGAAAAATAGTTCTATAGAATTTGCTAAATATTTTATCATCAAGATATGGGTGATCCGGTCAATTGCTGGATTTAAGTCACATCCAAGCAAGCAATGGGAGAAATATTTACCTTGATGTTGGGTTAACTTTGGATTGAGAGCTTCTAAAGATTCTTGACCATAAAAATCAAATATAAGCTTTGAAAAACCATATTCGTCAAATTTAAACTTCCCAGCAGGAAAAATTTGCAATAGCCCTTTACTGATTAAGTAATGCTGGTACTGAGCGCGAAGCCAAGCCAAGCCTTTAAAGGCAAAATTACCATGAATCAGCAAGTTAATATCATTTGCCAGTGTGAAGAGTGTTTTTAAAGCCTGGTTTGTCAAACTTTTTAAACCAGTAACTGTTAAACAATTATCTAAGCTCGCAGCATAATAATGTATGCCTTTCGATTCAATTGTGACAGAACTATTGCACAAAAAGACACCATGAGTTGGACAAACTAATATGCCAGGTACTTGATGTGTTCTATGCCAGTAAGGCTCACCATATTGATGTGTATCTTGTTCTAAACATTCAGGACAAAATTTTAAAAATTTTTTTGACTCACCACTAGAACCATTAGCCACCTTAGCAAGCTCTAAAATAGAACCACTAAGTTTTTTACTCATTGAGTCTTTTAATAACCAAACTTCTTGTGGTGTTAAAAAAGTTGCATAAAAAGGGTATAAAGTATGATTTTGCAGTAAATTACCGACTGTTTGCTGGGAACGTAAAGGCAAGTTTTTAACTAAATAATTTAAGTGATTAGTTAAAGTGACCTTGCAAACTTGTTGAGAACTATAACCGAATAGCTCTAAGTCGGTTTGCTTAAAAATTCTGTTACCACTGCGAATGTGGTATCTAGCCAAAGCACTATACAAAAGTTCATCTGGATAAAGAGTTGGGAAGAAACTAAGCATCAAGAAGCGAAATATTTATAAAATTTTCTACTGGATCTTTGATTATACCTGCCAATGTTAAAGCTTCATGTGCAGATTTTTTCTCTTTTTGTGCATTTTCAACAGTGCGTCGAATGTCATTTTCTACGTACATCGGCTTCAACTTAGCTTTCTTTTTACTTATCTTAACAAGGTTCCCATTTTATTGCCCTCCTTGCAAAGCAAGAGTATATGCTTTATTGACTAAAGATGTAATATCTGCATTTTCATCATTATAAACAATTACTTGTTCCGCACATTCCTTTGCTCTAGCAGCTTCTACTTCCAATTTCAAAAGCTCAAGAATTACATAATTTAGCTTCGGCGATACTTTCTGCTGATTCTGCTGCTTTCTAGCTAATCTCTGAATTTCTTTCAAATCGTCAGAATCAAGCTTAGAGAGACATTTATTTTGATATTCTGTAGTATCAAGAGGAGCAATATCCTTATACTTAATCATCCAATCTTTGTCCCCTGACCTAATAGCATCTAGCATTGGCTTGACTAAATATAGTCCGTCTTTAGCCGCTTGTCGAATTAAGTTAATAGTAATAATTTCTTTCCCACCTATTGAAATTGCTCTCCATTGAGCCATCTTATAAAGTTTGACGGCAATATCAATAATTCCTTGACTTTCGTTATAGAAAACTTTCAAAGAACCTGCATGAGGACAATCAACCTTCAACCAAACTATCTGGTAGACACTATGCTCAGGGTGAAGAATTACTTGAGGGTAAAGATTAAGAATATTTTGAAAATTTGTAGACTTCCCCATTCCTGATGGGCCAATCAAGGTTAAACCGGAAGCAGATGTAGGAAGATTAACGTAGTTTTCTAAGTTTTTACCTCCTCCGTCTTTTATTGCATTATAAATTTGCCTAGAGCGACTTGCATATTCAGGCTTTAGAACATTCCGAGCCAGATAGCCACTCATTATGAGGGCACAAATTACCTTCTGTAATTCAACAGTTTTATTTTGGGGATCAAAATACCTAGATAACCTTTCGATGCAATGAAATCTATAATGAGCTTCTAGCTCCTTCTCTTGTTCATGAAACTCTGGCGTTCTTGTTACTTTATTTAAAAATTCTTTTGCTGAAAGGATAGGAGGTAGTGCCTGAATTAATGGATTAGCGTTATATTCTGGCAGTTTTTGGTCTATGTATCTGGCAACAATCGCTAATTCTCCATTGGGAATCCTAATTAATTCACCTTCATTTCTGTCCACGTTTACGCTCCTGTCGGTTTTTCCTGAGAAGATCCAGATGATTTGGCTGTAGTGATTCTGGCTGTTCAGAAGTTTCGAGTTTGCTCTCTACAGCCTGAAAACTGTTCTGATTTTCTGTATTTGCTAGTTCAAATCCTTCGCTCTCTCGCCGTTTAGCCTTTTCAAACGCCCTATTTTATCTGATTCCAGAGAGTTTTTTAGACTTACTTAAATTAGGCTCCTGAGCAGAATTGGTCATTTTTTCTGCTCTATCTACTATGCTTTCAATATCAGCTATCAAATCTACCTTTTCTTGTAGTTGTTTACCTTGGCTTTTTTGTCTTTCCAATTCTTCATAAGCAAGCAAATATTCAATATCATGAAAGTTTTTATTAGCATACCGCCCTTCTGAATCGATAAGAAAACATTTTTCAAAATCTCTACCATCACTTGATGGAAGGTAAATGAAGTTTGGATTTCTGATATCGTAAGACACAATCAGTGATTTATCTGACTTAGAAAGGAGATTACTTCTAGCTTTTTCAAACCATTGCCTCTTTTCAGCGCTATCACAGGTATAGTACATCTCCTTCCCTCTCATTTTGATGCCTTTAGCGGTAATGGTTGCTTTTTCAGTAGGCATCAAATTCAATTTGACAATATCTTCAGAAAAAGTTCTAAGTCTACCAGAACGATTCGTAATACCCCACTTCCACAACTCTCTGGGTATAGGGGGTATATCATCAACAATCATCGCTTTGTCCCTTTCATATTCCTTAAGAGGTTTATTGTTGTGGTGAACAATTAAACGAACAATAATTTCAGTAAATTGATCTATGTCAAGTTTGCCATCAAGCCTATAATCTCTTGCGCCTCTTTGTCTAAAATCAGTATCTATATAACCAGGTAAAAAAGGTTTTACATATTCATGGATTATACGAAAGTGTCTTTCTACTAACCCTTTCCAATCTGCTCTATAGGAAGCTGCATTTTCAATACGAATATAAAGATTAGGGATTAATGTTTCAACTTTCATACCTGCTAATTCTCCCCTATCTCCTAAAATTGCATCTGGCATTTGATTGCAAGGCCATTTATCTTCAGTAATATTAATGTCGTATTCTTGGCAAAATAGGGTTTTATCTGTCGCTACATTGGCTAGTGCCATCATTGCCCCTGTCCAAGATGGGCCTTCTAAACCAACATAAATACCCGTGATTATTCGGCTAAAAACATCAATAATTACATAAATAACTGGTCTGCCAATTATCCAATCACGATTATATTTTGATACTAAATATACATCAGCAACCGTGGCATCAATTTGATATCGAGAACCTGGGCCAATAGTTTCCATCTTAGATGTTCCCAAAATCGCTCTATTCTCTAAAGCAAACTTCTTGGCTCCTTTTCGAGATGTCAAAGTTTTTGTGACATCATCCTGCTCAAGTTGATACCAGTATTTGAATTGGGTAATTGTAGGTATTTTATCAGTCGGAATTAAGATAGATTTTTGGACACCATTTTCGTCATATCTAATTCCTTCTTTATAATAATTTTTAACCATTAATTCATAAGCAGTTGTTAAGTAGTTCTCTTTTGAGCTATTGTAAAATTTACTTATAGCTATTCTAAAAATCTTTCTATCTTCTTCTGTAACATTGACACCTTCACCAATATCTGGCTCATGTGCATATTTTCTTGGTCTTCCTCTCTTCTTGCTTGATTGGCCTCGAATTTTGCCCTTCCCTGATGAATTAATAAAATCAGGTATAAGAGCGTTTATATTTTTCCCCCTCTGCCAAAATCTTCTCAAATATCCATAGACGGTTTTTTCTACCAATTTGTCTTTATCTCTTTCTAAGTTATGCTTTTCAACAATTTTTTTAACCAGCGAACCTCTAAAATTCCTATAATATATTGATGGTTCTTCTTTAACTAATGATGAAATTATTTCCCAAGCTTTATCTCTGTATTCCTTTTCCCTATCTGTTAAATTTTCATCCCTCACGATTCTTGCCCAAGGATCTTGTTGCTGTTTCAAAGCAATACCTTCAGATATGGCTTCTAAAATTTCAGATATTTTCTTAGGTTCAGGCAAACCTTTTGTAACATTAATATCTATAACGAATGCAATAATATAACCTTCGTCTATCCAAATAATTCTTTCAACTACATGAGCGTTGGTATCTAAAGTCCACTCTATTAAATCATTGACAAATAAATCTTTAACCATATTATTTACCTACTATGGAGGTTTAAAATATTATTTTTTCAATCACCTTAGTTGATGGGCAAGCAGATAATTTTATTTTTACTAAATTTACAATGAGTTGTTTTTTAGCAATTAAATGTTTAAATACATAAAGTGATGTACCATAATTTACATTCATTTCTTCATCTAAAGCATTAGTTATTTTATTGATGGTTGCATCTTCTTCCTGAAGCTTGGATTTTAAAATTGTTGACAACTCATGCAGTTGTGAAGTGTCCATTTCCGAATTTGCTTCTAGCCTATAAGCGGAATGAACCCACTCAACATTTTCTGCTAAAAGCCTTGAAATTTCTTTTTCTGTGATAATTCCCCAGTCAATACCTCTTGCTAAGTAATATTGTCTTTCTATCTCCAATTTCTCATTAACTCGCTTTTTCTCCAGTTCTGTTGACTGCTTGACAGTCCGGGCAATCTGCATCTGCTTCCCATTGCGATTGACTGTAAGCATGAAGTCGCTTGTTAAAACTTTAGGAGTGCCACTTTGTGTATCTATAGGGTACTTTATACCTATGTCTGTAGCGATACTCATGGCTAGATCCAAATTATCTAGAGGAAACTGCTCTCTTATATCTGTGACTATATCTGACCACTCAAACAAATAAAATAACCGTTTTTCATGGTCTGAGAAGAAATGATGTACTCGATTCGTTTTCCAACCAGGAGTTCTAGAGGAACGGCCTTTAGAGGGAAAATCCTGAATTGTAAGCCAAGGTTTATAGTCTTTACCGCTTCCTCGACCACGACCTTCTTTTATGTATCGTTCATATTTAGCTTGTGTCCATTCCCTTCTGCGCCTAACCATAAAAATAACCTCTGGAAGCGATCGCACCTTTACTTGGTACAATAGTACTCCCTTAGAGGTTATTGTTCAATCGTTTTATGAATTGTTGAATCGAATTATTTATTGTTTAACCGAATTATTCCTCCACAAAAATATAAAATTTTGTAAAAAATATTACTCTACGGTAACACTTTTAGCCAGGTTTCTTGGCTGGTCAACATCTAAACCGCGACGGGCGGCAATGTGATAAGCCAATAATTGCAAAGGAACTACTGTCAGAATCGGAGAAAGTAATTCTTCTACATGAGAGACGGGAAGAAGATCGTTAAAGATTTCCGCAGCTTCGCCATCGTTGACGGGAGTCACGCCAATTAACCGAGAATCTCTGGCTTTGGCTTCTTGGGCATTAGAAATAACTTTTTCATAAACACTACCAGGGATTGCGATCGCAACTACTGGCACTTTCGCATCTAAAAGGGCGATCGGGCCGTGTTTCATCTCTCCAGCTGGATACCCTTCGGCGTGAATATAACTGATTTCTTTTAATTTCAACGCGCCTTCTAAAGCAATTGGAAAGTTAATTCCTCTGCCTATAAAAATAAAATCTTGGGTTTCGGCGAATTCGTGGGCTAACTGTTCGGTTAAACGTTCTTGACTTTCTAAAGTTGCTTCAATTTCTTTGGGAATCTGCCGTAACCCATTAATAATTTGATCTAATGTGTCTTTTGAAACTGTCTGACGACGGGCTGCTAAATCCAATGCCAAAGCATAAAACGCCATCAGTTGGGCGGTAAAAGTTTTCGTCGCTGCTACCCCAATTTCAATTCCTGCGAGGGTACTGATAATATGCGGCACTAGATGACCAAGGCTGCTTTCTGGGCGATTGGTAATCCCCAGTAGTCGCGCTTGATATTTAGGTTCTTTCCCTTGGCGACGTTCTTTTTCCATCGTCAAAGCTGCTAGGGTATCAGCAGTTTCACCCGATTGGGTAACGCCAACGATCAAAGTATTAGATGTCAAAGGCGATGGTGCATAGCGATACTCAGAAGCGTAATGTACCTGAGTTGAAATTCCTGCTAATTGTTCGAGTAAATATTTTCCGATTAATGCTGCGTGCCAACTCGTACCACAGGCGACAATATGAATTTGTTCTAAATCAGTGTATAAATCCGCAGGTAAACCAAGATTGATTGGCGATTCAGTAGATTCGGCTGGATTAAAGTAAGCGTCTAAACTCGCTCTTACTACCCCTGGTTGCTCATGGATTTCTTTGAGCATGAAGTGTTTGAATCCCTGCTTTTCTACCATTGCCGGATTGAAGTTGAGCAGTCGGGGTTGTTTTTTCAACCTGTCGCCAGCAAAATTGAAAATCTCAACACCCAAAGGTGTGAGGCGGGCAATTTCGCCATTTTCCAGAGGTAGTACGGCACGGGTGTAGGCAACGATCGCAGGGGTGTCAGAGGCACAAAATAACTCCCCTTGCCCAAAACCAATTACCAAGGGTGCTTGTTGGCGGACAACAATCAATTCATCGGGATAGTCAGCAGAAATAACTGCGATCGCAAATGCCCCTTTTAGGTGGTTAACAGCTTGGCGAATTGCTTCTAGGAAGGGAGATGAGGAAGATGAGGGAGGAAGATTCTTTAAAAATTCGGCTATTAAATGGGGAATTACTTCTGTATCGGTTTCAGAAAGAAACTGGTGTCCTTTTGCTTTGAGTTCCTCGCGTAACTCGCGGTAGTTTTCAATAATGCCATTTTGCACCACAGCTACTCGTTTTGCTGTATCCAAATGGGGATGGGCGTTGTACTCTTCTGGTTTACCATGAGTTGCCCAGCGTGTATGACCAATACCAATTTGGGCAGGGGTTTCTATTTGTTCCAGTTTAGAACGCAGGTTATGGAGTTTACCCTTTGCCCGCACACAATTTACCTCACCTTCCCAAACAGTGGCGATTCCAGCCGAATCGTAGCCCCTGTACTCTAGTTTTTCCAGTCCAGCTAGTAAAATGTCTGTCGCCGCTTGAGTGCCTATATATCCAACAATTCCGCACATTCTTCACGCCACTTTTTTTTCAGGATGATTAAATCCAGTATAGTAGGTAGCATAAAGTGGACGTTTTGCAAAGAAAAAAGGGAGTATTTTACTCCCTCTACCACTAGGTATTGTGGCGTTGCATAATGGCGGTATGAATTGAGGTAAAACTGGATGGAATGTCCGCGTTGTGGGTCGTCTCATATCCGTAAGAACGGAAATAAAAGAGGTAAACAGAATCACATTTGCTGTAATTGCGATCGCCAATTTATTGATCGGTACGAACCACCTCAAGGATACAGTGATGAAGTGAAACGGGAATGCCTGAAAATGTACGTTAATGGTATGGGATTTCGTGGCATTGAACGGGTCAAAGGTGTGCATCACACGACATTGATTACTTGGGTAAAACTTGTAGGAGAACTGCTACCTGATGTTTATGATCCAGAGACAATTCCAGAAGTTGGCGAACTCGATGAACTAGAAACGTTCGTCGGCTCAAAAAAAACAAAGTTTGGCTTTGGACAGCAGTGAACCACTTCACACAAGGTATTTTAGCGTGGGTTTTGGGCGACCATAGCGCCGAAACTTTTCGACCGTTATGGGATATTGTAGGTACTTGGCAGTGCTATTTCTATGTCACGGATGGATGGTTGGTCTATCCAGGCTTTATTCCAGAGGGCGACCAGATTGTGAGCAAGACTTACATGACACGAGTTGAGGGGGAAAACACCCGGTTGCGCCACTATCTCGCTCGATTGCATCGAAAAACGCTATGTTATTCCAAATCAGCACAAATGCTGAAATACTCGATTCGATTGCTACTTCACTATCTCAAGTTTTGGGATGTTCCAGTTTCAGTATGATTCATACCGCCATTATGCAACGCCGGTATTGTTATAGATTTTAGGTTTTTTTTACAGCGGATTCCCCGTCAGCTTTTGACTTGACGGTACAAATACAGCTTCTAGGATTTAGATACCCAGAGATTATATCCCCAATCTAAAATTGCGATTTCGTAAGGTGGGCAGTGTCCACTCTACGATCATAAAGGTGCTTGCTATTGCGACACTTAAAAGACTTGAGTGCCGAGTTCCAAGTTCCGAGTGAAGAATCAAGAAATTGTGTTTCTGATTAACTTCTTTTTGTCTCAGCACTCAGCACTCAGCACTCAGCTTTTTAGTAAGCTAGACCCATACTGCGAGTTGTTTCAGCGCCCAGGTAAACCCGGATGCTCAAAAAGTCGGTGGGACAAGCGGTTTCGCAACGCTTACAGCCCACGCAGTCTTCTGTACGGGGTGAAGAGGCAATTTGAGCAGCTTTACAGCCATCCCAAGGAACCATCTCAAGTACATCAGTAGGGCAAGCGCGGACGCATTGGGTGCAGCCAATGCAGGTATCGTAGATTTTTACGGTATGAGACATTGAAAAAACGGCTCCTTTCGAGTGTTCTTCTCTGCGAAAGAATCATAATCAACGCATAGTCTACCGCAGTGGTTGATAGGCCGTAATCAAAAGGCTACATAACTTCAAACAATGTAATAAGCACCGTTAAAATTTGCTTTTGCGAGATTGTCCCTATTGACTGATAATCTGCAACATTATCAAAGCGTATTTACCACAGTGGTATACCATAATGGGGGTGAATCGTAAAGATAGATGAAACAAAATTAAAAGGGAATTTGCGATCGCCACATCCCCGTGTAAACGAAAACAGTTTGGCAATCTAGATTACGTAAAAGCTTGTTTTTCTTACTGAATAAAACTGCTTTTGCGATGTAAATGATTAATTTAGAGATTGCGATCGCAGTCAGTAATTTTAAGCGATCGCTCACTAATAACTTGTATATTTAATCTCTTAGTTCTGGCAATTCATAATTTTTATTTCTACCTATCAGAGAATTTCAGAAATTGCAAACTCATCATTTATAGCAGCAATTTGTGTTTGAATTTTTGGCTCAACAGGTGTTAATTGCAGTTGCTCTTCTAGATTTTTAGCATCAGAAGATTTATCTTTTTCATACTCCCTTTCTCGGATTTGTCGAACAATGCTTTCTAACAGCCAAAGTTGTTCTTCCACAGACAAGGCAAGGATGGAGCGCTCAATTTCTAGTAAATTCGGTGAGATCATTTTACTTCTAATTCCTAGTAAGGTGTATTTTTCAAAGATATTATATTCAGTTTATCTGGTTAACCTAGAGCATCGTCAATTCCCGATCATTTTCCCCACGCCTATCATTTCACAAATCATCAGAGATTGCTATAAATAACTAGAAAGCCGTTTTATGACTTTTTAATTAAGTATTACTGCTGAAGCAAAATGTGCGCTAAACTGACTACATGAATTACGAAACAGCTAGGAAACTCCTCATAGATCAGACAATCACAACCGAGGAAAACCCAGATGCGCTGTTAACGCGTATGAAACAGGGCAAACCGCTGGTACCCGGTCAGATAACTTCGATTTTGTTGGCATTGAAAGTGGTGTTTGAAGCCCTCAAAGATGCAAAGAGCATAGACCGAGAACTGGCTTTGGCCCTTTATCAGTTAAGCATTAAGGCGCAACAGCTATTTGGCGCAGGGCGTAAAGCCGGAGTTGATTGGCCACCACTACTCAAAGAAGATTTACTACGAATTTCTTTAGCAGCTGAAAGTATCTTTTCGGGTATCTGGCAAACCTTAGCTCCGATGGAGTTGGGGAAGAGATGAGGGAGCAGGGGAGCAGCACTTCGGCTTCGCTCAGTGACCAGGGAGCAGGGGAGCAAGGAAAATAATTCCTTACTTCTCACTCAGCACTCAGTACTCAGCACTCAGCACTCAGATGCCTATTAACGAATTTGCAGTTCATTTTCTAACTTGTTTAGATCAGTTTTGAGTAAAACGGTCATTTGACCAGTAAAAGCTTTGCCCGTCTTGGGTTGGGCAACTTCCACCCAATATACATAGCGATCGCCTACTCGTAATTCTCCCTTTAAGGCTTCCCGAATCGGAGTTTTAGCCAGACGCGCCGAATTAACTACCTTCTGGTTGGGATATTGATACACGACTTGAGCGCGATCGTAATCTTGATAAATCTCCAAGCCATAAATCACCCGCAGGGATTCTTGGAGACGCGCAAATGTCATGCCGTTAATAGCATCATACATAGTAATGCGCTCAGTCCGAATTGTGCCACGGTCTTTGGAAAACTCCACTCTACCAGGAGGCAATACCGACGCTTGAAAAGTGAATCGTTGGGCAGCAGTATCAGTCTTTTGCACAAATAATTGCTCCCCTCTCCTGGGGCGGAGTGTCGGATGTGCTTTAATCCAAGTGCCTACCTCTTCTGTACTTTGTCCTGGTAAAGCATTGGCTTGGGAATCAAAAAGCGTTCCCACACAGAGCCAGGGCACTAGAGAAAAAGGTAAAATTAAACAGTTAAGTAGAGATTTTTTGAGCATTTTGCTGTTCAGGATTTTTATAGAAATTTCCCCATTAGGGATTAACCATAGTCTTCCCGTTTTTCAGCAAAATTACTTCAATGGGTTGTAGCGATTGCGCATCGAAGCTTTTATGGATCGCGCAACTATAGGACTCATATCAATACTGTTCGGTTAAGGCAAGAGACGCGATGAATCGCCGTCTCTACAATAATCAATCAGTCGTTTTGTCTTGACGGCAATTTATCTAAGCACTTCTCAAAGCCACAATGGGGTCGAGTTTAGCGGCGCGACGTGCAGGAACAACGCCAAAGAATAAACCAATAGCCCCAGAGACACCAACTGCCATAGTAATTGCTACAGGAGAAAGACTCGCTTCTAAAGGAGTCAAGGCTCCCACTAATAGGATGCCACTGATACCAACCGCAGTCCCAACTAAACCACCAGCTGCGGAAACAATCACTGCCTCAATGATGAACTGTAGCAAAATATCTTGCTCAGTTGCCCCGATCGCTTTTCGCAATCCGATTTCTTGGGTGCGTTCGGTGACGGAGACTAGCATAATATTCATAATGCCAATGCCGCCGACAAACAGGGATATACCTGCGATCGCAGCTAGCATAATTGTTAATGCACCTGTAATTTGACCGACAGTTTGCAAAGCATCTTTCTGGCTGCGAAGAGTAAAATCATCTTCACCATTAATTTTGTGTCGTAGACGCAGCAAATTAGTAATTTGAAATTCTGCTGCATCCACACTCTCGGAATCACGAGCGGCAGCAACGAGATAATCTAAGGCGATACCATAAGGAGAATTCTTGCCTACAAGTCGGTTTGCTGATGTGGTAATTGGTATTAAGGCAGCATCATCATAATCTGCTCCCACGCTGGAACCTTTGGCTATTAACGTCCCAATTACTTGAAAGCTGGTATTTCCAACTCGCAATTGCTGTCCTACAGGGTTACTATTACCAAATAGTTTTTCTGCCAAATCTCCACCCAGCACTACGACTTGGTTACTTCGCTTGATGTCTACCTCAGAGAAAAACCTGCCTTTAGCAGTTTCAAAATCCCGCACAGATAGAAAACTGGGGGTTGTGCCAATGATGTTGACATCGGTGTTTCTGTTGCGGTACGTAACTACCTGTCTTCTGTTTAACTCTGGTGCAACTCCTACTACTGTTGGGACTTGAGAAGCGATCGCTTCCGCATCTTGCAACACTAGAGTTTTTGGTACTTCAAAGGATATCCGCTGAGTTTCTTGATTACCTGGCAGTACAAACAGCACATTTGGCCCTAATGACTGCAACTGTTTATTTACATACTTTTGCCCACCTTCGCCAATGCCAATCATGGCAATCACCGAAGCGTTGCCAATAACTATACCCAACATCGTGAGGGCGCTACGCAGCTTATTTGATAGCAGGGTTTTCCCCGCCATATTCATGCTTTCGAGAAAATTCATATCTTAAATTACGAATTACGAATTACGAATTACGAATTACGAATTATTCTGTTCTTTTGCCTTTTCAATTTTGTAGTCTTTGGGTGGGTTAACAAAAATGCGATCGCCTTCTTTAACTCCCCCTAAAATCTGAGTTTGGTCTTGAATTTGTGCCCCAACTGTAACTTCGCGGAACTGGGGTTTATTTTTTGCATCGGGTACGAGTACGCCAGTTTTACCCTTTTCGGTGACGATTGACACCGTTGGTAACACCAAGGCATTATTAACGCGATCGCCTAAAAAAGTCAGATCTACATTTAAGCCAGAACGCAGTTGATCTATACCAGTATCAAGAGCAACCCGCACCTGAAAGGATGTCACACCTTGTTCTACCACTGCTTCTGGAGCAATCAGGCGTACATGACCTTTAAAAACTTGATCGGGATAAGCATCGGCGACAATTTCCACCTGCTGTCCCTGTTTTATTCTGCCAAGATCGGCTTCGGGAACTTGAGCTAATATTTCTAAACCCCTTGCTACGGCGACAATTGAACTAGAAGTTGCCGATGCACTAGTAGATGCAGAAGTTGTGGGTGTAACAAATGCACCTGGTTCGGCATACTTTTGGGTAACAATTCCCGACAAAGGAGCGCGAATAATAGTATCTTCTAACTGCACTTGTACACCCTTTAACTGAGCCTCAGCGGATGCAACAGCGGCTTGACGCTGGACAATTTCTTCAGAACGGGTGCCATCTTCTAACAGTACCAATGCTGCCCGTGCTTCGTTAACAGCGGCTTGGCGTTGGTCAATTTCCTCAGTCCGAGAACCACTTTGGACTAACGACAATCGTTTTTTCGCTTCTTCTAAACTAGCTCTAGCACTTTTGTCGTCGCTGATGGCTTGGTCGAGTAATTGTTTTCTCTCTGCTCCCTCTTTATATAAGTATTGATAACGCTTTACCTGTTCACCGGTGTAATTCACCCTTGCTTGAGCCGCATCCACTTGTGATTGAGATTGAGCAATCTCTTGAGGACGATTACCAGCCTTAGCCGCAGCTAGTTGGGCTTGAGCTTGGGCTAATCGGGCCTCGCTTGANGCGATTTCTTGAGGACGACTACCAGCAACGGCTTGCGCTAGCTGTGCTTGACTTTGGGCTAAGTTAGCACGGTATTGGCTTCTTTGGGCTTCAATACCAGCGCTATCCATGCGGGCGAGAATTTGCCCTTGTTGAATGCGATCGCCTTGTTCCACGTATAATTGCGACAGTACTCCGGGGTTCTTCGGACTAATATTTACACTCTGAACTGGCACGACTTTGCCACTAGCTGTAATCCGCAACGTGACGTTTTGGGCTGCAACTGGCACAGTTAGTTGAGCAATATCTTCTTTGTTTGTCCCTTGATTTACCAAGGTGTAAGTTGTTATAGTACCCACGACCAAAGCACTCCCCGCCATTAGCCCCATCAGCCAGCGCAATGGATACTTAACTTTGCCAATAACTGGAATTTCTATGTACGTAGCCATATTATAGAAACCTGTAAATCTTGCTGTATAAGAATATTTTTTAGTTAGAGGACAAGTGGAGAGTACGGAGTTGTTAAAGCTTTGGGATTAAATTTGTATGAGTTAACTAACAACTAGACGCATAATTTGCTTCACAGTTGCTTAATCTTCCTTCATACTAGGCATTCGGATTTCTGTATGTCTTCACCTGAAAGGGTGACTTTAGCCACAGCATATTAGTGTAATATTGAACCATTCGTGAGAAACAAGATCCCCGACTTTTTTGAGAAGCTGGGAATCTACGGCTGGCAATTCTCACAAATCAGATAGGATTGCTATAGTGCGATCGCGCTTTAGTTGCTCTGTATCCTTTGCTTTTTCCCTACCGCAAAGCAGTTTGTAATTATTGCTGAAATTGGGTTAATAACCAAGCACCAACTTGACTTTGATTTATTTGACGAGTTTGCCGTAATGCATCGTTTAATAAAGAAATAGCTAATCCTGGTAATACCTGAGATTCTGTAATCCGCCTACTACCTTGGTTTTCAATGGCAAAAGCCATAACTTGGACATTCTGGACATTTAAAATCCAGTATTCTTTCACTCCTAAATCTTCGTATAAAAGTCGTTTTTCACCTTGATCGTCAGCAAGTGAGGTATTAGCCACTTCAATAACTAAATCTGGTGGTGGATAGATATCTAAATTGATGATAGAAGTACCGTAGGGAATGACATCAGCATTTTCACCAATATAATAAGACACATCAGGTTGAGCTTCCTTAAAGCCTGTTTTCCGATATGTACAATTAGTTAAGCCTTTGGCAGGGATGCCTTTGATTGTGCAAAAAAGGTTAACAGCAAAGGCAATAATTGTATTGTCGCAGGCGTGGTCATGTCCTAGTGGAGGCATTTCAATCCTCATCTGTCCATTGTGGTAGTAGCCCTTAGCTTTTTCGTAGGCAGGATTTTCAATTATTTGGATATATTCATCCCAATTTGCTGTTATCCAGGTATCGGTTGCTAGTTGGGTCTGTAATTCGCTCATAATATTGCGAAAGAGGAACTTTAACAACGATCATACAAGTTTCATTTTCCAGCACTAAGCTGACAGCAAAGCTTTGCATCCTTGCTAACAATTTTCGTAGGATGTGTTACCCGGAGGCTAATGCACCGATGGTTATAACCTACAGTTGTACCCTGAACTAGGGTTTTAGCTATGCAGTCTAGAAATTTATTTCAGGGCAGTTAAACAACGCAGATACTTACTTAAACTTACCTACTAGTTTGTAACTAGTAACTCGGTGCAAAAATTTTCCGTCACTTTTTTCTGTACTTGATTCACAATCATAGAAACAAATTCGTCAAGGTCGAATGGCTTAAGTAAATATTCTTCAAACTCTATATCTGGAATTTGGTCACAAGTACCTCTGATAGATGTTGAAGTCACAATGATTGGGATATGCTTACCATTGTTTGCTTCCATAGCATCCAATGTATTTAGCAATGTATAAACACTTTCACCTAAAAACCGAATTTCACTGACAATAATGTTGGGTGTGAACCAACTCAGGATTTCTAAAGCTTCCTTTATGGAACCAGCGGTAATCACATTTGCGCTTAGGTCTTCGAGTAAAAAAGCATACAAATCTCTACTATCGCGATCGTTGTCTACCACGAGTACTTGTACACCTTTGAGTATCCCAACTGCCAAGCAAAAGTCATTGATTAAATTCATAATAAGACCTGCGATTAGGGCTTTAAGGGCAAAGCGATCTGAAAAATCTGTAGTCTTAAGGTGATGAGACAACCAGATAGGTCAAATAAAAAGTAGCAGAGAACCATTTAATGGTTACAATTACTAGGTTCTGTTCTTATACTATGAGCGCGTGTTGTTTGATTTCCTAAATGAATTGATTAACTACGACATAAAACGTAGAAAAACTTTTCAAAAAACTGCGCGGTATGTTACCTCCAAAAATCTGTGGTTCAATGAACTGAAAATAGCTGTAAAGAATTAATCAACAAAACTATTCCCATTCCCTGTCCTCAAGTTCCTTTTGAAGCAATAATAAGGTGGCTTTAATTTCTTGCCTGATAGCAGGGGTTACTTCACAATTGCTATGTAGGCAATCGAGTCGTAACTGATTAGCATCATAGTAATGTTGTAACACTTGCTGTTGTTCAAGGCTAAACTCCCACTGGTGGTTAATGTTTCGATAATAAATCACTGTTGTCTTTAACTGTTCAGCCCAGGTTGAATAGTTCGTCTGACACCATAGCCCAAACCGTTCTTGACTTTTACGAGAATTGGGTAATTGGTCAGAAAGTTGTTGCGGAGATTTATAAAGTCCAACATCCAGAACAATACCCAGAATAGTCGAGAGAGCATCTCCACAGGCGTGGATATGGGCGAACAATTGCACACTCCAGCAACAGCATCTAATGCTGCATCCAGAAACATCCCTTGGTCGAGGCTGCTGGCTAGAACAAAGTGAGGAGCTACGTGAGGAGTCAGACTCAAGTCCAAATAAAATGCTCGAACTGTCGTATCTTTTGCTTGGCTGTGAAGTATTCTTGAAAGGCCAGATAAGAGAAAGAAAAAATTCCCTGTGCCCGTTCTGCCAGTAGTCCATGTTGAGCTTCGATTGCTTTCAGTGCCGCTTCGCTTTCTACTTGCAGTTCCTCTGCATCCATTGGCACGTTGGTCAAATTCTGAATATAGTCACCAATATATTGCTCAACGATGCGTTGCTCAAAAAAGTACTGACCATCCTCAAATGTTGCTGCTGCAATCTTACTCAATAATTTGAGCTTTTGTGGTAACAAAAACCCTATATTAGCCTTGTAATCAATTGCAGGGCTAATATAGTAGAAGTTTTATTTATCTCACTTTTTTAAAACTACATTGAAAGAATTTAAATACCCAGTAATGGTTTTAGCTAATGTCTTTTGCTGTTTTTTTGTAGTGATTGCCATTACTTGATATAGTCTTCCTTCGGCAACATACATTCTACTTATAGTAATTTTCCCTCCAGAATTGATGTACTGAATTTCTTTGCCGGGATGATTATTGTAACTACGAATGTTTCGTTGACTAATTAAATTGCTTTTCGTAGTCTTTAAAGCCATATCCCGTGCATTATTAAGTACAGCTTGAGGATCAGCCATTTCACCGTAACTATAAGGAAAATCATTGTAAGCAACTATGTATGCTACTTGCTGTTTTGGTGGTTGAGCGACAAATATTTCTAGGTTAATTTCCCCCATATAAGTTTTTTGGGATTCGGTATTTCTATTAGGGCTTCCCGGCATCAAAATTGTAAAACGTCCATCTGGAGCAGTATATAACTTCCATTTTGGCTGCACGGGTTGAGAAACCTTTGGTTTGACAACAGCTACCGGAGATTTGGGTTGACGCGCTTCCACAAGAACAGAGCCACCACAGACTATCGTGGCGGCTATTAGTGGTAACAGACTTTTAACTGTCATATTTTTTGCCCTTTGAGATGCTGATCTCACTGATGATGCCAGCTGTTATAACCTAGCAGCACATAAAGCAGCACCAATTAGGCCGACTTGCGAGTTGAGGATAATATACACCGGGATCTCTTCGAGGAGGCGGCGCATTCTACCTTTTTGGGTGAAATTTAATAAGAAACCGCTGTTTTGGATTAAGGGCAGGATTTTGGGCGCAATTCCACCAGCGATGTATAAGCCACCGTAAGGTAGGAGTTTCAGGGCGAGATTGCTAGGCTTCTGCACCGTAAGCCTCTATAAATAATTGCAAAGTTTGTTCCGAAAGGCGATCGCGTTTTTCTAGTGCAGCCGTACCAATGACAGCACCGGGATCGACACTTTTCTCTTCTTGTCCCGCTTCTTGTTCCCAAGTTCTGACGACTTGGGCAATATCCGGTGATTCGGCGGCAAATTTGCGATCGCGCAGAAATTGGTAAATTGCCACAATTCCCATTCCAGAAACCACGCGTTCTACAGAAATGCGCTGGATATCATGTTTACCCAGCAGGTATTTCAATAGTTGAAACTCCATCTCGTTCCGAGGGGCAAAGTCAGCGTGTCCACCTTCTGAAGAAAAAACTTGATAGTCGTTTCCCTGTCTAATTAAAAATCCTTGGCCTAAACCAGTACCAGCGCCAATAATTGCAATCGGGGCTTCAGGTTGAGATTTGCCAACTTGCAACGTCAGCAAGTCTTGTTTTTGTAAACCTAAAATGCCGTAACCAATGGCGGCGAAGTCGTTAATCAAAGAAATGTGCGGGATACCCAATTCTTCTTCTAGACGTTCGGTATCCAGGAACCAGACTAAATTGGTTAGTTTGGCCGTATTTTTGACAATGGGGCCTGCGATCGCAAAACAAGCCTTTTCTGGTATAGGTGTATTAGCTTTGACCAAAAACTGCTGCACTATAGGTACTAAATCGGGAAAATCAGCACTGTGGTAACTTTCCTGATAAATAGTATGTAAAGCTGGTGAATCTGATGTTTCAACCAATCGCAGAATAGTTTTCGTCCCGCCGATGTCTCCTGCTAGTAACAAAGTCATAGAATTTATTCGTGAATTAATTACTTTTTTTGTAGGATATACCCAACGTAGCAGAAGGCATGAACGCAAATCTCTATCAGAGGTTTAAGCAAATCGAATAACTTCTTCTATGTGGGTTAAATGGGAAGTATCTCCCGTTAGTTCCAATAACCATTCTGGTTCCTGGCGTACCACTTTTACCAAAGAACACAAAGAAGCCTTAACTTCTGTTTTGGCAATTTCCCCCACTAGTCCCATTGCTCCGCCCAACACAGATGCACCATGCGCCACTAGCAGTATATCCTCTGGGAAGAACTCAGTAGCTAAACATCTAGCAGTTTGTCCAGAACGTTCTCGCACTTTTTCGTGGGTTTCAGGAAATTTGGCGGCGATACGCGAGGTATAGCTGGTGTCAATTCTGGGGAATAACTTCGCTAAAGCTGGAGTTGAGAGTCTTTCAGGTTCTTCCGTCATCCAAACTGGGTTTAGCCATTCACTCAAACCTGTTTCGAGTTTAATCGGCAAGTTGAGCATTTCTGCAACTGCGTTTGCTGTTTGTACGGTTCGCAGAAAAGGAGAAGCGAAAATATGTCCAATCTTTTCTTTTTTCAATCGTCTAGCTAACTGCTGTGCCTGAAGCATACCATCATCAGACAACGGTGGATCGTAGCGTCGTTCGGCGGTGAGAAACCAATCGGGGTTTACAAAGTCGAGGCGGTTAGCGTGTCTTGCTATCCAGACTATTTGACTCATAAGTTTAATCATTCCGGTGAATAGAATTCGCCGCTAAACAAATATATAGATATCTGCAAGGAGGCCTGCAAATATTAATATAGGACAAAAATCGTAATAATATTTAATAATACTAGTGATTAGGAAAAGTTATAAGTGCTGTCAATATAGCTTTTATTAAAGCCTTTTTAGCCAAGTCTCTAAAGCAATATCAACTAAAATCTCTAGAGAGTTAGTTCCACTCAGAATAAGTTTTTCATATTTTTCATAACAGATGCGTGAGCGCTCATCTCGTAATTCACCCTCTGAAAATCTTTTTATATTTTCTATAAATGCTGGATATTCATACATGCTACAGGATCTAATTTTATTACTTATAAAGGCTCTAGGGTAGTGAATTATTCTATAAAAGCTATCCCAATTTTTATCAGGAAAAATATGCATTCTCAGAGTATTTTGTTTTAAATATGGTTCTGGTTCAGGTAATCTTAGAAATAGGTTAGGTCTACCTTGAAAACCATAAATAGTGCTACCAAAGTAAAACTCAGCACAGAGCTTACTTTTTCCTTTACCATATTCAATAGAATTAGGTTTAACAATTTCTTGGATGCGTTTGTCAAAGCCAAGAATTTTTTTACGAATTCTGAGTACAGCCTCTCGCTCATTTTCGCTAGAATTGTTACATCCAACTATTACCCGTTTTTATTAAATTCACGAAATCCATTATCTGGCTCTGACTTTAGTAAATTACTACCTTTAGTATTCCCAAAGCTAGAGAAGAATTTATACAATTGATTACAACTTCAACCATCCAAATAGTTGCCCTACAGTTAATTGAAAATCGCTAACTAAATCGGGAACTGGTAATATTTCTTGTTCTTCTTGTAAAAGTTCTGGTTGCTGCTTTGGTGGATAAACCAAAACAGAATGCTCATCTGGATCAATCAGCCAACCGAAGCAACTACCATGTTTTAAACAATGTAGAATATTTCCAGTTACTTTAGTCTGGCTTTGATCGGGCGAAAGAATCTCAATTGTCCAGTCTGGATATGTCTTAAAGACATTTGCTACTTCTCCACGCTCGTCTAATAAAATCCGTTCCCAAGCAAACACAGCTATATCAGGGACAATTGAACGCCCGCCAAAAGTACATCGCAATTCTGGAAATGCAAGGGCAATTCTTTGAGGTTTGGTTACAGAATTGATATTACTGACTAGTTCACCTTGAAGAATACTATGTTTTCCCTGTGGCATTGGCTTTTGAATAATTTGACCGTTGATGTATTCTAAGCTAGGCTTTGTTTCTGATAGTTTTAAAAACTCTTCCAAAGTTAGAGGCTTAGTTGGTGATTTTACCATCTGCTTGTACTTCCTAAGTTTTCATATACAACAATAAATCATATATCGTTTAAAATTTTAACAATCATCACCCTAAATAAGCTTTTTTAACTCGCTCATCACTAATTAATTCTGATGCTGCGCCTGTTAAAGTTATAGAACCAGCCTCTAGAACATAACCACGATCGGCAATTTGTAGTGCAAGATTTGCATTTTGTTCAACTAACAATATAGTCACGCCTGTAGCCCGGAGATTTTCAATAATAGAGAAGATTTCCCGGACGATCGCAGGTGCTAAACCTAAGCTAGGCTCATCTAAAAGTAAGAGTTGTGGTTTACTCATTACAGCACGTGCGATCGCTAACATTTGTTGTTCACCACCGCTGAGAGTTCCTGCTAGTTGATTGCGTCTTTGGGATAAGCGGGGAAATAGCTCAAATTGGCGCTGAATATCTGCTTTTACCTCCGCTTGATTGGAGCGAATATAAGCACCCAAAAGTAAATTATCAAATACAGTTTGCCGCGCTAATACTCTGCGTCCTTCAGGACAATGAGCGATACCAAGTTGGACAACTTCATGAGTTTGGCGGCGGTTAATATTATGTCCATTATAGATAATTACACCACTCTTAGGATTAACTACTTTAGATATAGCGCGGAGTGTGGTAGTTTTACCAGCACCATTAGCACCAATTAAAGTAACCACTTCGCCTTTTTGAATAATTAAATTAATCTTTTTTAGAGCTTGGATACCGCCATAATTAACATCAAGTTCTTGAACTTCTAAAATTGTATAGTTTGGCTTACTATCGGCTTTCATCGGCGGTTTATATCCAGAAATGTTGATTCAAAACCTAAGATACATCAATCCTACATTTCTTAAAACAGTGCGTAGGCGTAGCCGTCGTAGACATTGCTGAAACTTCAAACCAACGCCACAATACCGCAATCTTTATGATGTACCATTAATTACTGGTAAAGATATCAAGTGTCCTGTGGCAAAAGTAGCAGATATTGGTAGCAAACGATTAATTAATTTAGCTCCCGATGCATGGGTAAAATGGGTGACACAGCGTCCTGAAGTCGTGGCGAAAGAAATTCTTGGCTCGGAGTTTCACTGGATTAGCCGCGAAACAGATGTGTTGGTGAAAGCATACAGTGCTACTCACGGAGATTTTCTAGTATTAAATGAACTACAGTTGCGTTACACGGCACAGATGCCTCTACGGATGAGAGCTTATGCTGCCTTGGCACAAGAACGCTACCGATTGCCAACTTACCCAGTATTAATCAACATTTTACCGCCTCCATCCACCTTAACTATTGTCAATAGTTACGAGCAGGAATTTTTGGGATTACGTGCTATCCAAGATTATCGCGTAATTAATTTGTGGGAAATCGATGCTGAAATAGTATTTGAGCAACCATTACCACTGGAGTTTAGACTAAAAGCGATATGAGAGAACGCAAATCAAAAGGAATTAGAGGTTAAAAATATTATCTTGTCAGCCTCAAAGCATCCGCGACCTTGAACAATTTTTGTGTAGTATGCTTGCCGAGAAAATAATACAATAATGATAATCATGAAAATGGTGGGAGAGAAACGAGCATCGCTCGTTTCTCTCCCACCCCCTTATTCGATTATCATTATCAGATAATGAGCAAGAAAAAAGGGGTGTCTAATTGAATACAGCCCCCCTTTTGGCAGAAAGTGAGAAAAGAACTACCATTACTCACCTGCCAACATGAAAAATGCCAGACTTGAAGAGTTTCGTCAAGTAGCTTACAAATATTTAGGTAGAGCTAAAGATGCGACGTTTGAATTAACAGATGCCATATTGCTGACTCGCAATGTTTATTCCTTAGCAGATTTATCCTTATCACCAGTATTTAGACGCAAGTGGCCAAGCATCTATGAAGCCTTACAAGATAGCAGACCACAAAGACAAAAATTGATGCAGCTATACATCAAACAGATCCCAGCAGAGGGACGACCATTGTTAGCAGGAGACCATACAAACTGGTCACGCCCAGATGCAGTAACGTTACAAGAGAGAACTTATGAACATAGTGGCACATCCATAGCTGGAAATAAACCGATTACCATTGGTCAAGGATATAGCACAATTGCCTGGATACCTGAAAAATCAGGCAGTTGGGCATTACCTTTGAGACATGAGCGGATCACAAGTGGGGAAAGTCCAATAGGGAAAGCGGTTTGGCAACTTAAACAGGTGTGTAAATATTTACCTGTTAGACCGATTTCAGTTTGGGATAGTGAATATGGATGCGCCCCTTTTGTCTTAAAAACTGCCAGTATTCCCGCAGATATTCTCGTTCGGTTGCGCTCAAATTTGTGTTTATGGGGTGAACCAGGAGCTTATCCAGGGATTGGCCGTCCCAAGAAGCATGGTGATAAATTTAAGCTCAATGAACCAATAACATGGAGTGAAGCCACATCTGTGTTGGAAATGAATGACCCAAAATTAGGGCGTGTGCGTGTTAGCTTGTGGAAAGATTTACACTTCCGTCAGGCTGCTACACGCCCAATGTTACTCCTGCGGGTTGAACGTCTCGACGCACAAGGCAATGAACGAGTATCCAAACCTTTGTGGTTAGCTTGGGTAGGAGAAGAAATCCCACCATTAGAGGAAGTTTGGTGTCTCTACTTGCGTCGCTTTACCATTGACCATTGGTATCGCTTTTTAAAGCAACGTCTACATTGGACAGTGCCACAGTTCAGTACTCCAATAGCATTGTGAAAGATGGAGTGACCTCATGCCTCTGATGACTTGGGAATTGTGGTTAGCCCGTGATATTGTAACTGACAATCCTTTACCTTGGCAGAAGTCTCAGGGTAATTTGACCCCTGGAAGAGTTGCTCAAGCTATGGGTGGAGTTTTCGCGGCCATTGGTACTCCCACCTCTGCACCCAAACCTCGTGGAAAGTCCCCTGGTTGGCAACCAGGAAAAAAGCGTCACCGTAAAAACCGATGTCCGATTGTTAAAAAAACTGTAACACGACCACGCA
This sequence comes from Nostoc sp. GT001, assembly GCF_030382115.1. Classification (NCBI taxonomy): domain Bacteria; kingdom Bacillati; phylum Cyanobacteriota; class Cyanophyceae; order Nostocales; family Nostocaceae; genus Nostoc; species Nostoc sp. GT001. Next base: position 1,716,382 of record NZ_JAUDRJ010000003.1, on the reverse strand, counting down.
AAGAACCATCAATTGCAGTTTAATACTCAAGATTATTGATAATTTCACTAAGTCTCTGATTAACTCAGCCCTGCTGGGTCATTTTGCATGGCTTAGTCTAAACTCCAGTCGTAAGGTAGGTAAGGGAATTTGTCATCCATTGGACTAATTTCGTGAAGTACCTACACCTCTAATAAGCAAGTCAACCGAAGCATCTTATCGGTTGACTTAACTTAATACCAAAATTTGTATCGCTGAATAAATAAAACAATTACACTTTGCCAGCCAAGTTCATCAACTGTTTGAAGTTCACAAGATAAGTGATGTTGTTGGCGCTATCAATTTTTATCCACCCTTTTTCATGCAGCTTTTCCATGATTTTGGCGGTTTCTTCAACGCCGATTTCTGTCACCTCTGCTAAATCTTTAAAGGGAATGTTAAAAATTTCTCTTCCTAAGTCTGATTCCTGACCATAGCTTTCACCTAAAGTCACTAGAGTATGAGCGAGTTTAACTGCTGGTGGTGAAGACCGCATTTGCAAGCGCACGTTAATTTGTCGCAATCGCCGCACCATCAGTTGCAACATTCTGTGATGTAACTGTGGGTCTTTAAACAATATTTGAATAAACCGCTCTCTGGAAATACTCAGCAACTTCACGGGTGAAAGGGCAATGACATCAGTTGAGCGTGGAGATTCATCCAAAATTGCCATTTCTCCAAAAAAATCGCCACGCCCAAAAATTGCCAGAGCTACTGAATCGTCCCCGACGGTACGTCGGACTTTGACCCAACCAGAAACCACGAAGTAAACGGCGTTACCCCAGGCATCTTCCATCACAACGGCTCGCCCAGATGGGTATTCATGTTCAATTGCAACGTTGAGTAGCCATTCCAATGTCTGTGGATTGGCTGTACTCATTAAGGGGAAAAGTTCACTAAAAACCTCAGTTAACATGAAATATTTGCAACAATAGGATTTAAGAGGGGGAAACTAACTTTGCTACTATTAAGTTTGTTTAAACCGTAATCTTACTCAGAATACGATCGCAAAATTTGTATTTATTTGGAGATGAATCTCTAAGCTTTATCAGTCTAGGATTCCATTACAACATAACAATTATGTATGCTAACGAAATCAGCGTTTTCACTTACTAATCGATGATTTACTCTTTGTTGGTAAATTGCTATCTAGTGCCAGTATTTTGATCTGTTGGTCTAAATTTTTCACTAATTGATTCAGGGTAACTAAAGCCTCTAATTGCTGAGAATCAAGGCTAGGATTCAGTAAAAGTCGTTCTTGTAGTTCATGTAACTTAATGCTTAGTTGCTGAGAAATTCCTAAAGCATCGCGGCTTATACGCGTCAATTGTTGTTGTTGATAGAATTTTAATGCTGCTCCCCGCAATACTTGGAGTGTTGCCTCTTCGCCGTAGATTCCCGGCATGACTCGCAAGCGTAATAATAAGCGATTTTTTTGATATACGTATTCCTTTTCTACTTGTTTTGGTTCTGCAATCGTGGTTACAGGCAGGGAAGCAAACCGCTTTAATTCATTCAATACTCCTTGAAAAACTGAGAGCGGCAGTTTGTCTAATACAGATTGCAAAACTCCATTGTCACTCCACAGTATTCTGCCTTCGTAAGCTTGTCTTTCTAAGTACAGCCGACCAATTCCCCCAGCCAAGATTCGCCCTAGTAATTCTTCTAGTAATTTTTTTGGTGGTAGTGTTGTTAGCAACTCAATCGGACTCAGTAGTTCGGAAGCTTGTGTGGGAAAAACAGGTAAATTGTTTGATGATGTGGCTTCAGAATCCTCTCCCGGTTGAGTTGTGGAAATAGGGATCTGAGATGATTGATCTACTTCTGGGATAGGAGGCAAGTCTACCCGCTGCCCAGAATTTTGACGCTTTTGTGTCTGAAACACCATCAATACTGGTTGTTGATTTGATTCCGAGTCGGCATCTAAGAAAGGACTAGGTATGTCAGCAATCGTAGCTGGGCTATTTGTTGCGGGAAAGTCCACTGTTGGCTGATGCACTTGTTGGGCATCTAGCTGAGATGTATTCTTATGGTTGAGGTAGGCTGATAATATTCTGCGGTGGGCATCAGCTGCGATCGCCTCAATCACCATTGTGCAATTGATAGAAGACAAAATGCGACCAACGTAATCTAGGGCTTCGCTCTCTTGTGGATGAACCATGCCTAACAAGAGGTTTTTGTCTTCTAATCCAAAGGGCAAAATTTGGTGGTAGAGGCAAGCTTCAAAGGACAAAAGATGATCGATTAAGTGGAATATTTGTTCGCGATCGCCTTTTTCCTCCCACTTAGTTTGAGTGGCAGTTAGCATTTGCTGTCCATTTGCTGCTGTATCATTTAGTTCGCCCTTTGAAGACAACATAGATTTGATTCGTTGGTATTTACTTATATTTTGCCTCTAATTCAATAGGTAGTTAATAAAGATACTTTGTTATATTGTTAAAATTTCAATTATATATACTTAAGTAAATGTAAGTAGAAGATAAATTTTAGATTATAGACTGGAGATAATACTGAGGATTGGGCAAAAGAGTGCTGTTAGTGGATAGCTAGGGTTGAGCGAGTGCTGAGTTTTATTTATCTCCCCTGCTCCTCGGTTACAGAGCATAGCCGTACCACTTGCCTACGGCCAAGCTACGTGCAGCGTCTGTCTGCGACACGCTGCGCGAACGTAGAGAAGTGCTGCTCTCCACTCCCCCTACTTCATTTCCCACTACAAGCTACTCCTGGGTTCTTAAAGCTTGGGCTGTCAGATAGACTTTTGTCCATTCGCCTAGCACTTGATGGGTTTTGAGTTTTAACTGTTCGGCTATGGCTTCTATTGAATTACCCGCTTTCCGCAAAGCTAAAATCTGCCGCCCCAGAGGAGTCAATTTTTCATCAAGTTGCTGCCATTGGTTTTGTGTTAACCCCAAGTTATGTTCTTGCAAAGAAATTGAGAGCCAACTTTCCACGAGTTCTGGTTTACCTTTGAGGGCAAAAACACGCACAGCATGATAACTAATTTTTTCTCGTAATCGATATACCTCTTTAGTCTGCTTATTCAGTTTCTGGGCGATGTCTTCCTGGGACTTACCTTGCAGATAGAGTCGTAGCCATTCCACTGCATCTGTTCCCAGATTTTCTTGTAAATAATCTTCAAATTCTTTTTGTACTGACTGGCGCAGCCCTTGTTGTTCCTCTAGTTGTTGTGCTTCTTGATATTCTGCGATCGCCTGACTATCGACTAAATTAACTCGATTGTCACTGTCATCTGTGAGAACTTCTTCTGAAACTAGTCGAACCAAATCACGCCCTGGCACTTGGGTTAAACCACCGCGCTGAGTGCGACGCAAATAATTCACAAATCGATAAGCTAATAGGGGTTGATTCCTTACTGGCCGCAAACAATATTCTTCTAAACTGGCAAATAGCAGAGCATCTCCCAATCTTCTATCGGTTGTATATTTGGCAATATCAGCCATTTGCTGTTGCATCTGGCTGTCGTTTTGGAGTAATTCTTGGAGTACTTCTTGTAATACATCCATTACACTACGCTGGCGATCGCGACTGAGGGAAACCCAAGTCTGAATCTTATTCCGTAATGTTACTAAACTCCCCAATCGGGTTATCAAGTTGCGATAAGCACGTTCTCGCCCCAGCCCCAAGTAGCGTTGACGTAAAATCCTCCAGCGATACTCCATAGCTTGCTTGGCGATATCGAGTTCTTTAGGATTATACAGATCGAACCGTTTTGAGTCAGATCCCAACAGCCAGAGAATAATGCTTTGCCTTGCGGCTTCATTTTGGTCTGGACATTCGACAGCCAGGCGCTTTTGCCAATCTAGAGCCAGTTTTTCCACATCCATTGTCATAGTGAGATTGCATTCCTCGAAACTCAATTTTGAAGTTTGCATCACAACCCCCATTCGTCCCACCTAATTGTTTAACTGGCAGCTGCCCCAGATTTCACGAATTTCATGAATTTCATGAAAATAGCTCAGTGATTCTACTTTTATTACGTCTGAATTCATTAGAATTATGCAGAAATTTCTATATTGATGTTTTGCTTTTACTTTAAAAAGCCCAAAACCAATATATATCAAGCATTTGGAGTATTCTGCCCACTTAAACTTTTTGTAAAGTTATGTGTTTTAGTTGAGAACAGAAATCTGCTTAAAGTGGGGAGGATACACCTTTTACAAAATGGATCGGGTAGATCTGACATTTTGTATGTAACAGAGCCGAGGAACGAATATAATTTAACTCAAATTTGGACGTTATTCCACCAGTATAAGTTTCATCCCTGTACAAACCCTTACGTACTGTCGCCATAGTGTGGAATTCGTCTCAGTATCGTAGGTGATTTCCGACAAAGAAAATACCTGTGTTGGCGAGTTTCGACACAACAACCGACGGTAGTTGAATCTCGACTTACCTCGACTTCGCTCGGCACAAGTCGCTCGATTACCGCGCAGTCGGAACTCAGTGCATCGCTTCACTCAACTCTCGATCTATCACTTGGTTGAGCGTACCCCTGCGGGTAAGCAAGCTACGCGTAGGTCTTTAAGAGTTGTCGAAACCAACGACATTGATTACAGAAGCCCCAACTTCAAACGTACTCGGTAAGTTGGGGTAGTTCACACTAGCTTCAGTCACAACTACACCTTTCATATTGGTAAGTTATTCTTAAAACTTTTATATTGCTAAAAATAAACAGTCAACAGTCAATATTGGTTTTGACTATTGACTCTGACTGTTACTTTTCCTCTGCTTAAAAATTCAACTTATGCAAAATCTAAAAACAGGAAGAATGCATTTCTCTAAAGTTTTAATAGTCAGAAGCCTGACAATAAACTTCTCTGTAAATTCATCTATGGGAATTTTTTGTTTTGAATTCCCCCGCAGGAGGTTAAATCTATCGATTGTTCGCTCTAACAATGGGATTTTCTACAGACTCTCGATACCCTTGGACTTGTTCTGTGTAAGCAATTGGCAGAACAGCTTCAACGTTTTCATGGGGACGAGGAATAATCACCCAGGATTCAAGTGTACCGCCATAAACATTTTCTGCGGCTTCAACACCGGCAGCCATAGCGGCTTTTACTTCCGAAACATCGCCACGAATATTAACTGTAAAGCGAGCGCTACCTACTCTGATATAACCAACGAGGGTAACTCGACCAGCTTTTACCATAGCATCTGCTGCTGCTAGCACCGCAGGAAAACCTTTAGTTTCAAGTGCTCCAACTGCCTGTAATGACATTATTAATCTCCTGTATGAATAAACTGGGGGCTACAAGTTAATTGTACGAAGCTTCGCTACAGATTTTGATAGCAAAATTGCTTAGAACATACGGAAAGGTTCTGATTCCTCAGTGAAATGGATTGGTAATATGGTTTCCACATTTTCTGGGGGATTAGGAACGATGTAGTAGGTAATTACTGTACCAACTTTTACTTCCTCTCCAGCTACTATTCCGGCTTCAACAGCTCTATTTACTTCAGAAACGTGTCCCCGGACGGCGACTAACAAGCGGGCACTTTCCGCTTGACCATAATACACAATTGTGACTGCGGCAGCTTTGACCATTGCATCTGCTGCTGCTAAGACACTCGGAAAACCTAAAGTTTCAATTACGCCAACCGCCATTGGCATGGCATTAGCTCCTGGATTAAGGGATAAGCGATTTTAATTGTACGTGGCTTTAGTCCCCATTTTGACATTTTGGAAAACTTTCTTTGATGCTATATTTTTTTGGAGAGTAGAGACGCGATTAATTGTGTCTGTCCTGTAAGCGATTAATCGCGTCTGTTGGGAGTTAGAATATTTTGATATTCCCTGGCTTATGTTTTATATATATATTACAAATAATACTTCAGCTTCTTAGGTTGTGTAACTTTATTGTTTAACAAAATCAGTTATGGGTGGAAGCAAGCTAGTACGATAAACTGAAATTTATGTTTCCGAATTTTCTTCCTACGGCAGTTGAGCAACTCACAGAACCTACTTCGATCGCACTAGCTCGGAGTATTCAAACAACTGCGATCACTACTCCTTTAACTAATCAAGCAGTTACCACAACCTATGTCAAGCAAGGGTGTGGTGGAACTCCGATTTTATTAATTCACGGTTTTGACAGTTCTGTATTAGAATTTCGGCGGCTTTTGCCACTGCTTTCTGAAGATAATGAAACTTGGGCAGTGGATTTATTGGGTTTTGGTTTTACAGATAGACTTTCAGGAATTGCCTATAGCCCAACTGCGATTAAAACCCATCTTTATTATTTCTGGAAAAGCCTAATTAACCAACCTGTAATTTTAGTGGGCGCTTCAATGGGGGGTGCGACGGCAATTGATTTTACGTTGGCTTACCCGGAAGTGGTAGAAAAGCTAGTGTTAATTGATAGTGCGGGGTTAGCAGGTGGTTCGCCATTGAGCAAATTCATGTTTCCACCATTAGATTATTTAGCAACTCGGTTTTTGAGTAATATGAAGGTGCGCGATCGCGTTTCTCGCATTGGATATAAAAATCAAACTCTTGCCTCTATCGATGCGTTATGTTGTGGCGCATTACACTTACAAATGCCGAGTTGGAATCAAGCTCTGATTTCTTTCACTAAAAGTGGTGGTTACAGTGCTTTTAGACTAGAGACATTATCACAAATTGTGCAACAAACGCTAATTTTGTGGGGCGATTCCGATAAAATTTTGGGTACTGAGGATGCCACAAAGTTTCAAAAGGCAATCCCAAACAGTACTCTCACCTGGATTCAAGATTGTGGTCATCTTCCACACTTGGAACAACCACAAATCACCGCGCAGCATATTTTAGACTTTCGTGTTGAAAGATAGCCTAACCTCAATAATTTTTCTGTAACGCTACTCTGGAAATCTTTTCATCTGTTGCTAATGGATTTTGTCATCGCTACTATTTTTCTCTTTAATTGTGTTATACCAATTCACACATCCTTGGGTAAAGACGTAATGAATCGCGTCTCTACAAATGGTCTATTTGTCGCATTCTTTTTTCAAATTGGTATTACTTTCACAGAATTTTAGTGAACTCTGTAACTACGATCGCAAACCTGTTTTGCAAAAAGACAGCAGTTTACCCGGATTTCTCACCACACCTTTTAAAGCCTGCGCTTGTGCCGGGGAGAAGTAATGAGTAAGAAGTAAGAAGTTTTTACTCATTACTCATTACTCATTACTCATTACTCATTACTTCTCCTCTGCTCCATCAAACGCCTTGAGCTTGTGAGAAATGCGGGTTTATTACTTAGTAGGTAGATGTGATAATTTTATCTGAGTAAATCAGATTAGGGTGGGCATTACAATGCATACCTTACAAGCTCAAAAGATTTACACTTGCACTTGGTAATTTAAGTTTAATTCATCTCCTGTTGTTCCCCGGATACCCCAGTTGTGTTTTGGGGTTTCTGTAATCGTGATTTCTATATCTATAGGTGCAATTGCAACTTGTTCAGATAAGCCAGAAAACAACAACCTAATTAATTTCTTTTTCGTTTCAATAGTGCGTCCCTCAAACATACTAATCTCAATGATGATGTATTTCTCTGAGCGTCCTAAAGGGTAGATGAAATCATCAGGTTCGAGAGGGAAGAACCGATGGGTACGCTTATCTTGAGGATATGCTAAAGCTTCAACAACACAAGAATGAATTGTGTCAGAAATGGCACTGCGAGAATGACGGATAAATGAAGCAGTGCCATAGATTTTGATTTGTACCATTAACCTTTAACTGACTGATGAACTAACTCTAGTCAAGTAACCACATCTCATTAGAACTATCGGGATACTCATTTGGTTGATTTTGAGGTTGATTTTGAGCGAGTGTTTCCGATGACCGATGTGATTTTTTGTAGTTAAGCGGATTGTAGTGGTCTTTTACTGGTTTGATCGCGCTAGTTTCTTTGACAACAAGTTTAGATTTCTCTTCTACTTTTTGTTCTGCTTCTTTTTTGAAAACGTTAATTTCTTCTATCAGCTGGGAATTGGCCTCTGCAAGTTGCAGTGCTGCTTTTTTGGTTTCGTCAAGTTCTTTGGTTAGTTGTTCTAGTAATGATTTTTGTTCTGATACAAAGGTTTTTTGTTTAGATAATTTTGATTGCAAATCAGTAATTTCTTGTCCAAGAGATGCTTCTTTTTTGTGGCTTGTTTCTAAATTACTTGTCAACTCTTTGACAGTTGCTTCTAGATCAGCCTTAGTAGGACTTGTACGCTTAGTAGAAGCTGGTTCAAGTGGTTGTCCTAACGATTCCTCATCAGATGCAGCTTGTTCTTCGACAACTTTTTCTGCTGTAACTTCGATCGCAGATTCACCTTCTGGGGGTGTAAATTTTTGCGCCTCTTCTTGTAGTAAGTCAGAGAGACTTTGTTTCCTAGCCATTATTATTTTCTCCAATCACGCTGTAATTCATCAGCTGCACGGCGGTAGTCTAATTCCGCCTCCCGTGCGTTTCCTCCTCGCCATTGAGTAATCGCTACACCTTCAAGTGCTGCTCGTTCATGAGCTTTATAGGCACGGATGAAGGTATTACAAGTAGGAATACCTAAGCGAGTCAGAGTGTTTTTTGCTTCTTGTGCTTCCCCCAGACTGCGCGTATCGACTTTGGTGAGCAATACCCGATGGGGGGTTCCCAAGGGGATGACGGCTTCCTTGACTGTTTCCACGAGGATTGCTAAATCCATTGCAGATGGGGGTGTCGGCAAAACTAGATAATCTGCGATCGCAACTACCGCCACTAATGCTTCAGAGCGCAGGGCGGGAGGTGTATCCACCACTACTAAATCGTAACCTGTTATTTTTCCTAAATCACTTAAAAGTGCGGGATCGGTTTCTTGAGATAAATCAAATCCCATTCCCTGCTGACTGCGCCCAAACCACCAACTGGCAGAACCTTGAATATCTGCGTCAATCAGCAGCACCTTTTTTTTCTTCGCAAAGTTTGCAGCCAGATTGACTGCGGTAGTCGTTTTACCGACTCCTCCTTTACCGTTGAGAATAGCGATGATTTTTGGCACTGCTTACTTCCGATGCTGCCTTTTGTTAGCGGTAGCGGGGCGTTTAGCCCGTGCTGGGTTAGGAGTTAGGAGTTAGGAGTTATTATTCTCTTTCTTGTCCAGCTTGTCTTCTTAGTCCCCAGTCTGTAGTCCTCAATCATGAATATACCGCTTTCTGTAACCCTAAGTAACATGAAAAGTCGTAACAATAAAATTCAGAAGCCATTAACTCTACAAAATTCTATGACAACTAATTACAATTTGCCTGATGGGCCTCAAATGCCACGCTGGCTGAGGATGATCAAGTTTATTAGTCAGCCAGTGAAATATGTGGATGATTTTGCCCAAATCTACGGTGACACTTTCACCATCAGGAGTAATCGCTCTGATAATCATCTTGTGTATTTTAGTCAACCCCAAGCGCTTGAGCAGATTTTTACTGCTGATTCCAGCCATTTTGAGGTTGGCAGGGGGAACATAGGACTAAAATTTTTACTTGGCGATCGCTCCTTCATGTTATCAGATGGCGATCGCCACCAGAGGCAACGGCAATTATTAGCTCCTCCCTTTCATGGCGAAAGGATGCGCGCTTACGGTGAGGAAATTCGGGAAATCACCCGACAGGTGACTAATGAATGGCAAATTGGTAAACCTTTTAAGATCCGTGAGTCGATGCAAGAAATTACCTTGCGTGTTATTCTGCGGGTTGTATTTGGTTTGAATGATGGACAGCTGTTTGAGGAACTGAGGCGATCGCTAAGTGACTTGTTAGACTTCATCACTTCGCCTCTAATGTCCAGCGCCTTCTTTTTCCAGTTCATGCAAAAAGATTTCGGTGCGTGGAGTCCGTGGGGCTGGGTTCTGCAACAACGGCAAAAAATTGATGGACTGATTTATGCTTTACTTCGAGAACGTCGGGCTGAACCCGAGCAAAATCGCCAAGATATCCTAAGTTTGATGATGGCGGCTCGTTACGACGATGGTCAAGGGATGTCAGATGAAGAATTACACGACGAGTTAATGACACTGCTAGTTGCGGGACATGAAACCACCGCTTCGGCTTTGACGTGGGCTTTTTACTGGATTGATCGTTTACCAGAGGTGCGTGAGAAGTTGTTACAGGAACTCAACACCATTGGAGTTAACCACGATTTGAGTAGTGTAGGTAAATTACCCTATTTGACAGCAGTTTGCCAAGAGACATTGCGACTTTACCCAATTGTCATGACTGCTTTCCCCCGGATTGTGAAAACCCCAATTACAATTATGGGCTACGAACTGCGAGAGGGAACGGTAATAATCCCCAGCATTTATTTAGCGCATCATCGGGAAGAAGTTTACCCACAATCCAAGCAGTTCAAACCAGAACGCTTTTTAGAAAGACAATATTCACCTTATGAATATTTACCCTTTGGTGGCGGTAATCGTCGCTGTATTGGGATGGCATTTGCCCAGTATGAAATGAAAATTGTCTTGGCAACTGTTTTGTCAGAATTTCAAGTTTCGCTAGTGAATAAACGTCCCGTGCGTCCTGTGCGCCGTGGGTTAACTTTAGCTGCACCTGCTGGAATGCGGATGGTTGCTACACCTCAAGTTAAGCGTGTAAATACACCAGTGTTAGTTTAGGTAAGTAGGGTGGGCATTTTAATACCCACCCTACTATTAAGTAATAATTACGAATTACGTTAGTGTATGGGGACGTAGCCTATTACGAATTAAATTTTACTAGTATATCATTAGTAAATTAAATGGAAGCTTTACCCAATAATTGGGAAGATATTCAACCTAATACTGTATATTTTTCAACCAGTGGTCTACTAGTTTCATTTGCAAGCGAACAAATAAAGTTTGCATTAAAATACGATCGGAATGGCAAACATTTAAAAGCTATTGAAAAAGGGCAAGTGCCTCCTCGCGGTAATATGGGACTGGTGACTTCCCAAGAATCCGGTTACGATTTGAAATCTAAAGTTTTAGGTAAAGGTGGCGATCGCCGATTTCATGCAAAATTCATTGATGGTATATTACACTTCCCCGGTTTGGTGACAGAACATTAAACCCGCATAACTATGACAAAACTCGAATTAAAAAATCATCAAGTTTGGCGAGATTTAACTGAAATATTAGAAACCTTAGATGCTAATGATCTTGTTAAAAAACATTTAGAACTATCTGATTATAAAATATGCGGCTATTGGGATGAACAAGATAAATATTATGAAACAATTATTTTGCCTCGTATCCTAAAAGCCGAATTAGTTAGTAGCTCTATTGGCGTTACCTATAAAGAACGTTTTCTACAACTAAAGTTTTTCCTTATAGCTTTTGCTGTTGATGACACACAGGTGGCAAGCAATAACCCTCAAAAGCTAGGTGAGTTGGTTCTTATTTACAATGAAAATTTAGAGTTTATTGATGAAAATTGGCTTTTAGATATCGATTCTTCAATGCTTGAGATACAATTCTGAAGTCTAGCAAAATTTATAAATCCTCATCGCGTCCAGACTTGACAGGAAGCCAACTGATGTAGCAAGATGCATTGAAGTCCCTTTCGTCCCACATCTCGCAGTGGGTAGGAGGCAATGCATGATTGGCAGTATTTCTTTAACCACGATCGCAGCAATTTAAATCAAGGCATTTATCGCATCTTTGAGCCGGAGTGGAAAGCAGAGATTCTCCACTGGTTCAACCAAAAGGATGTGGATAAGCAGCAGAAAGAAGATTTTATCCAAGCATTAATAGATTTTGATGAGGCGTTGCATAATGGCGGTATGAATTGAGGTAAAACTGGATGGAATGTCCGCGTTGTGGGTCGTCTCATATCCGTAAGAACGGAAATAAAAGAGGTAAACAGAATCACATTTGCTGTAATTGCGATCGCCAATTTATTGATCGGTACGAACCACCTCAAGGATACAGTGATGAAGTGAAACGGGAATGCCTGAAAATGTACGTTAATGGTATGGGATTTCGTGGCATTGAACGGGTCAAAGGTGTGCATCACACGACATTGATTACTTGGGTAAAACTTGTAGGAGAACTGCTACCTGATGTTTATGATCCAGAGACAATTCCAGAAGTTGGCGAACTCGATGAACTAGAAACGTTCGTCGGCTCAAAAAAAACAAAGTTTGGCTTTGGACAGCAGTGAACCACTTCACACAAGGTATTTTAGCGTGGGTTTTGGGCGACCATAGCGCCGAAACTTTTCGACCGTTATGGGATATTGTAGGTACTTGGCAGTGCTATTTCTATGTCACGGATGGATGGTTGGTCTATCCAGGCTTTATTCCAGAGGGCGACTCAGATTGTGAGCAAGACTTACATGACACGAGTTGAGGGGGAAAACACCCGGTTGCGCCACTATCTCGCTCGATTGCATCGAAAAACGCTATGTTATTCCAAATCAGCACAAATGCTGAAATACTCGATTCGATTGCTACTTCACTATCTCAAGTTTTGGGATGTTCCAGTTTCAGTATGATTCATACCGCCATTATGCAACGCCTTTGATGACAGTTGCGGCAATTTTTATCGGTATCGCGCCTACTTTTTGGCTGCTGAGGCTTTATCCCAGTTCCCAGAATGTAGTTTGGGTGATGCAATTGTAGAACAACTGCTCAAATGGAGTTATGCCTATTTTCGGCAGGATAAACGAGATTGGCAGATATTACCAAAACCATTGGTGAAGACAGCTAGAAAAACGCTGGAATTAACCGACAGAAAACGGGTAATTGCTGCCTTTGTGCATTTGGTTCATACTACAGAAAGTCGTTCAATTCTCCGAGTTGCAGCCGAGAAGTTAGGAACACTCGATCCGGGTAATAAAAGTGCGATCGCAGCCTTGGCTTTGATGCCGATTACTGAGGAGAGACACGGATACCAGAGAAGTTCTAGTCTAAGCAAAATCGCCGTTGGCAATGAAACTGCGATCGCTGTTCTAGTTAACGACATTAAAAATATACCAGATCGGAAAATTTGCAGGGATGGAATTACAGCTTTGAGAGATATCGCTGACGGCAATCACGCTGCAATCGCTGCATTAGTTAACCTTATGGAGACGACACTGAATAAGGACAATTGTTGCGAAGCGATCGCAACTTTGAGAAAAATTGCAGTGGGTAATCAAACTGCGATCGCAGCCCTTGTCAAATTCTTACAGATAAACCAGGGTGATAGAATCTGTTTTGATGCAGCTCAAGCTTTGTGGGAAATTGATCCTGGTAATGCACCTGTACTCAAGAGTTTAGTCCACATTCTCGAAACTTCTGCGAATACATCTCTTATAAATCGCGCGGCTACATATCTACTGGAAATTGAGCCAGAGAATAAAACTGCGATCGCTATTTTATCCAAAACACTTGAAACCTCTCAGTCTGACGGCGAACGTTTGCAAGCAGCTAAAAGTCTCCTACAAGTAGACTCTAATAATCAAATTGCAATTAATGTCTTATTAGAGTTAGTTAAAAATCTGGGTCAATCCCCAAAAGATCCGTATTATACACAATGTCTCGCGTGGGAAGCAACTAGAACTCTGTCGCAAATCGACCCCAGTAATAAAATTGCAATTAATGCTCTAGTTGATCTGATTAGAACTGCTAACCATCATTCTTACCTCAACCTAGCAGTGCAGTATTTAGGGCTTTTTGGTGCTGGGAATGAAACTGCAATTGCAACTTTAATCGAGTTAATCGCCTCCACTAAAGATGATTCCCTATTATGCGATGCCGCTGGGAGTCTAGGAAAAATTGATTCAGGTAATAAAGTGGTGGTTAGCACGTTATCTCAGGTACTTGAAACTACTCAAGATGAATGGGGACGTTTGTATGCAGCCAAAAACCTACTGGAAATTGATCCTGTCAATCTAAAGGCGATCGCGACTTTATGCCAAATAATGGAAATAAATCCTTATCAAGATGAATCAATCTTGACGGATGCAGTTCAAAATTTAGAACAACTCAATCTAGAAAACAAATTGATTAAAGAGAAGCTCAACGAAGTTATCTCTACTCTGATCCAATTTATTCAAATCTATCAACAAGATGATGACAATAAAAACTGCTTCAGCAACAAAGCCACTATTCGGCTATCCTATGAATCCTGTCTTTTGGATATAGCCGATAGTTTAACAAAAATCCTCCAAAGTGAACATTTACCACAAGTAGTTACAACCCTAAAAGACTATCTAAGTAAACAGTTCTACAAAAACAGTTCATATCGCTACGAAGCCGTATTTAACATCATCTGGCATTGTGCCGAAAATCTAACTTACCCAGATTTCCACAAAGCAATCAACTAAACAAAAAGCGCAGAGTTCTTATCTTCCTCCGCGTTCCTCTGCGCTTCCCTCCGCGTCCCTTTGCGTTAAAAAACAATCTCCTCCCTCATTCTCTCCTCCAGCACATCCAATAACCCATCCACATCCTTACCAGCTTGCTCAAAACAAATCGGTGGTGCTGGTTCCGGTGCAAACTGAATTAACTTAATTTCCCCCTTCCCAATCCCAATCATCACAACTTCCACATCCGGCTTGTGATTCTCAACAATTCCCAAAATTTCCTGAAGCCGATTATCAACTTTATTATTTAAATTCTCTATCTGCTCTTTCGGACAATAAACAAAATGCGGTGTTGGCTGCAAATCAATACCAACAGTACCCTGACTGTCACCATTTGCTAACCACAATCCCCAAAACAGCGCCGCCAATTCTTGCTGATTTGCTTTGACAAACTTATCCAACTGGCGACGCCACTTAGTATCACCTGATTCTGGTTGACTATTACCAAAAAACATAAATCATTCGTAATGAAGACACAGACAATAGGCGAAACTTATCTTAAACCTGACTGTACACGCCAGAGGCCGGAATAAATACCGTCTTCCTCTAGCAATTGTTCATGGGTTCCCGATTCTACTAATTTCCCATGTTCCATGACATAAATGCAATCAGCATTGCGGATAGTGGAAAGACGATGAGCGATCGCAATTGTAGTTCTATCTACTGTAATCCGTTCTAGCGATCGCTGGATTGCCGCTTCTGTTTCATTATCTACTGCCGAGGTAGCTTCGTCTAAAATCAGAATTGGGGGATTCTTTAAGACTGCACGGGCGATCGCAATCCGTTGTCTTTGTCCACCAGATAACTTTTGTCCTCTTTCCCCAACAATTGTCTCATAACCTTGGGGCAATTCAACAATAAATTCGTGCGCCTCGGCTATCTTCGCCGCCGTGATGATTTCTTGTTCTGTAGTCTCAAAACTACCATAGGCAATATTCTCCGCTACAGTGCCATGAAATAGAAACACATCTTGGCTCACCAAACCGATGCAGCGCCGTAAATCTTGCAAATTCAAACTTTGCAAATCAATGCCATCCACAGTAATGCTTCCAGCTTGCACCTCATACAACCGTAACAAGAGTTTGACTAAAGTGCTTTTACCAGAACCCGTTGAACCGACAATTGCAATGGTTTTCCCCGCCGGAATATCCAAAGACAGATTTTTAATCACTGGAAATCTATCTTTATAGGCAAAATAAACATTGTTAAATTGCACTTCACCGCGCACTTTATCTATAGGTAACGCTACATCACCTGTATGAATGGCGATAGGAGTATCCAATAAATTCATGACTCGATTAGTAGAAGCCATTGCCCTTTGATATTGGTCAAAAGTTTCGCCTAATCTAGTTAAAGGCCACAGCAATCGCTGGATTAAAAATACTAATACGCTGTAAGTACCTACAGACATTGCTCCAGAAACCGCTGCCATCCCGCCATACAAAAGTAATGCCGTGAACCCCACCAAAATCAGCATCCGAATTAGCGGGACAAAAGCAGCAGAAAGAGTAATTGCCTTAGCATTACTGTGGCGATAAGCGTCACTATCTAATTCCAAGCGATAGGCTTCATAAGTTTCAGCAGTGAAGCTTTTAATAGTAGTGATTCCGCTGATATTGTTTGACAACCGCGAATTGAGAAAACCTACCTTTTCGCGGACATCAGCATAGCGAGGTGCAAGTAGTCGTTGATAGGCAAAAGAACCCCAGAGGATGAATGGCATCGGTGACAAAGCCATCCACGCGACACTAGGAGCCAGAATAAAGAAAGCAGCGCCAATAATTAAAACAGTTGCAGAAACTTGGATGATATCATTTGCTCCCCCATCCAAAAACCGCTCTAATTGGTTAATATCATCACTGAGGATAGACATTAAACCGCCAGTGCTGCGTTCTTCAAAATAAGCCAATTCCAACTCTTGCAAATGTTTGTATGCATCCAAACGCAAGTCATGCTGAATATTCTGAGCCAAATTTCGCCAAAGTCGAGCGTAGGCATATTCAAAAACCGATTCAAGTATCCAAATGACCACAGTCAGGAAGGAAATAATCAAAAATTGTTGAAAGACATCCCGCACCCCTAACTGTGCAATTATGGAATCCTGTTGCTTAACTACCACATCCACCGCCACGCCAATTAAGCCGGGTGGTGCCAAGTCGAAAAATTTATTGAGGGTAGAATAAGTAGTCGCCAGCCAAATTTGTTTACGATACTGGTGTCCATACTCAAGCAAACGCTGGAGAGGATGCGTTGAATGTTTACGCCTTCTTGATGCCCGATGAGATTTTAATGCAGTAGCCACGGCTTTTTGCGGTTTCGTGTCACTGATATTACCACGGAACAAAGTTTTGAGTCCTAAGTCCTGAGTCTGAAGATTGATTCAGGCAGACTAGTGAGAAACTAGTAACTGAGTTTATTCAAGGACTGGGGAGCAGCACTTCGGCTCCTTTCGACTTCGCTCAAGGCAAGTCGCTCAGTGACCGAGGAGATCGGGAGCAGCACTTCTCTGCGAGACGCTGCGCGAACGGCTCCTTTCGACTTCGCTCAAGGCAAGTCGCTCAGTGACCGAGGAGATGGGGGAGAATAACAAATAACAAAACAAATAACAAATGACCAATGACTAACTAAATATTGGAGAGAATAATTTGAAAAATCAGCAATTTGGTAATTGGCAAACCACAGTTTTGGGAATTGTGTTAGCAATACTAGTGATTATTGGGCTAAATTCCTTTATCATTATTAACCCAGGACAAGCAGGAGTAATCAGCATCTTGGGTAAAGCCAGAGATGGGGCTTTATTGGAAGGTATTCATTTAAAACCGCCTTTTATCACTGTGATAGATGTGTATGATTTAACGGTGCAAAAATTTGAAGTACCAGCCGAAAGTTCCACTAAAGATTTGCAAAATTTATCTGCAAGATTTGCAATTAACTTTCGCCTCGATCCGATAAAGGTAGTTGAAGTTAGAAGAAAACAAGGAACATTAGCTAATATTGTATCAAAAATCATTGCCCCTCAGACACAAGAAGCATTTAAAATTGCCGCAGCTAGAAGAACAGTCGAAGAAGCGATTACCAAACGAAGTGAGTTAAAAGAAGACTTCGATAATGCGTTAGGCGATCGCTTAGACAAATATGGGATAATTGTATTAGATACTAGTGTAGTTGATTTAGCATTCTCACCAGAATTTGCCAGAGCAGTTGAAGAAAAGCAAATTGCTGAACAACGGGCGCAAAGAGCCGTTTACGTAGCACGAGAAGCTGAACAAGAAGCACAAGCAGACATTAATCGTGCCAAAGGTAGGGCAGAAGCTCAAAGACTCTTAGCAGAGACACTCAAAGCCCAAGGAGGACAGTTAGTTCTGCAAAAAGAAGCCATTGAAGCTTGGAAGACTGGCGGCGCTCAGATGCCCAAAGTCCTGGTTATGGGTAATGACTCAAAAAATGGCGTACCCTTTATATTCAACCTTGGGAATGTCCAAAATCAACCGTAAAAGGGAAGTGGGCATGAGATAACAAGGTCTAAAATTATGGAGTTTGCTCTGACTTCAGACAAATTCAACAATACATTGGACTATTCCCAATTCAAAACCTAAAATCCAAAATGGTATAAGTTGGGCTAGTAAAGGCTGGTGTAAAGAAACTTCCTATTTCATTACACCTAGAAAGCCCGAAATTAAAGCATGAGTAACTTTTGACCCTTCGACTCCTTTCGACTGCGCTACCTCGGCTTTGCTCGGCACAAGGCAAGTCGCTCAGGGTCAAACTTCCGCCTTGCGGTACTAGTCCCAACTCAAACACCACAGAAAAACCAACCAGATAATAGTCGAAGTTTATGTCAACCCCCAATCCTCAGAATCTCACCGCCGAAGAAGCGAAAAAATTACTGAACAAATTCAACTGTCTAGACATTGCTCCTATCCTCAACTCATCAGAAAAAGTAGTAATTCGTAATGCCTTAATTTTGCTCGCCAAGCTTACTGATTACCAAATATTAGGAATTTGTGCTGATACAGCAGAAGAAGGAATATTGGCGATGAAAACCTATTCTTTGGCTTTGGGTTATGAACCACCAAATAATTTACTTACACCCGAAGGCCCAGTTTATATCAAATTAAATGGCAAAAACGGCTTGTGTTATCTTGATTCCTATGATGGACATCATCGTGGTGTATTAGTATCTTGCCAGTCTTATGACGAAGATGGAATCAACGAAATGTATGGACATCTTCCCCTGGACTTATTTGTATAGAATGACGCAATGTAGGTAAGGTATTTGCCTTACCTACTCACTAACGAAAAATAATTAATGACTTCAATCTTATGAGTATTATTACACTACAATCAGTAACAAAAGACTTTGGTATCAAGGAAATTTTAAAAGATGCGAGTTTTAGCCTTGATGCTACCGATAAAGTTGGATTAATTGGTACTAACGGTTCTGGTAAATCAACCTTATTAAAAATGATCGCTGGGTTAGAATCCATTGATAGCGGTCAAATTTTAATTAACTCCGGTTCTAAAATTATCTACTTACCGCAGCAGCCAGATTTAGATGAAAATCACACAGTTTTAGAGCAAGTTTTCGCTGATAGTGGCGAACACATGGCTTTAGTACGCGAGTATGAAGAACTTTCTGATAAATTGGTTCACTATCCAGATGATAGTCAACTGATGTCTCGCCTTTCTGCGGTGATGCAACGGATGGATACGAGTGGTGCTTGGGAACTAGAAACAAATGCCAAAATCATCCTGACAAAATTAGGAATTTCTGATTTTGATGCCAAGATAAGTACTTTATCTGGAGGTTATCGCAAGCGCATTGCTTTAGCATCAGCTTTGCTATCAGAACCAGATGCTTTGCTCATGGATGAGCCAACAAACCATCTTGATGCTCTTTCTGTGGAATGGTTACAAAGTTATTTAAATCGCTATCGCGGCGCATTGTTTTTGATCACTCACGATCGCTACTTTTTAGATCGCGTTACCAACCGGATCATTGAAATCGACCGAGGCGACATTTACACCTATACAGGTAACTACTCATATTACCTCGAAAAGAAAGCTTTAGCTGAAGAATCTGCCGTCAGCAGTCAACGTAAACACCAAGGCTTGTTGCGGCGCGAGTTGGAATGGCTGAAAAAAGGGCCGAAAGCCAGAAGTACCAAGCAAAAAGCGAGAATTGACCGCGCTCACGCTCTGCGGGATACTGAATTTAAACAAGTTCAGGGTAAAGTTGATATTTCGACAGTTGGTCGTCGCATTGGGAAAAAAGTTATTGAATTAGATAACGTTTGTAAGGCATACAATGGACGCACTCTGATTAATAATTTCACTTACGAATTTAGTCCAGAAGATCGCATCGGCATTATTGGCGCTAATGGTGCAGGTAAATCGACTTTAATGGATATCATTACTGGACGGGTTAAGCCAGATTCCGGCATTGCAGAAATTGGTACTACAGTTCACATCGGTTATTTTGACCAGCATTCGGAAGAATTGCTCACAGCATTAAACGAAAGTCAGCGCGTGATTGACTATATCAAAGAAGAAGGAGAATTTGTAAAAATTACCGATGGAACTCAAATTAGTGCTTCGCAAATGTTAGAGCGGTTTTTGTTTCCTGGTAATCAGCAGTATGCCCCAATTAGTAAACTTTCGGGTGGGGAAAAACGCCGTTTATTTCTGTTGCGGGTTTTGATGGGTGCGCCCAATGTCTTAATTTTAGATGAACCGACAAATGATTTAGATGTTCAGACCTTGGCAGTATTAGAGGATTATTTAGAAGACTTTGCCGGGTGTGTAATTGTAGTTTCTCACGATCGCTACTTTTTAGATCGCACCATTGACACAGTATTTTCCTTTGAGGAAGGCGGTAATCTGCGGCAATATCCAGGTAATTACTCGATTTATCTGGACTATAAGAAGGCTGAAGAGGCGCAGCAACAAGCTGCGAACGCTAAGGAGAAGCCAAAAAATGTTGAAACCCAAAATGGTGCGGCTTCAACCAAGGATGGAGAGAATACCAAGCGGCGGAGATTATCCAATTGGGAGAAAAAAGAATTTGAGCAGCTAGAAGGTAAAATTGCCGAGTTAGAGGCTGAGAAAGAAGAAACCGAGAAAACACTAGCGAATGTCTCACCGGGTAATTATAGCCAAGTGCAGAAATTGTATGATCATGTAGAAAAGCTCAAGCACGCGATCGATGTGGCGACTGAACGGTGGTTAGAATTGGCAGAAATGGAGTCTTAATTAGTAGTGGCGTATCTAGCCTTAAATAGTGCATTAGAAAAACTCTTGTGGGATGGGTGTCTCACCCGTTCGGGGCGGACAAGATGACGCTGCCTCTTCTGCTGCAATGTCAGCGTCAATTTGGTCGCGGTTAGCATGATAATAAGCTAAAGCTGCATAAACCTGCGCTAAGGTCAAATGACTAAGAAGCAGGTTCGCAACTTATGGGAGCAGGTTCGCAACTTGTGGGAGCAGGTTCGCAACTTGTGGGAGTAGGTTCGCAACTTGTGGGAGCAGGTTCGCAACTTATGGGAGCAGGTTCGCAACTTATGGGAGCAGGTTCGCAACTTGTGGGAGCAGGTTCGCAACTTGTGGGAGCAGGTTCGCAACTTGTGGGAGCAGGTTCGCAACTTATGGGAGTAGTGTCCCTTAAAGTTTTGATGAAGCTGAGACAATTATCTATATACAGCACTGACAGCTATTATGCAATACAGACCGCCAGGGAATAGAATTCCCTGTCTAATGGTGCAAGTCCTCTAGAAGAGGACTAGAAAAACTTGGGTTAAAGCACTGACAGCTATTATGCAATACAGTACAGTTTTTCTTTTTGCCCTTTTCTATCATAGCTTCCAGCTTTGAGGATGTACCTCATAGCTGCCGGAAGTGCTGTAAATACCAATGTTTAGTAATAAAATTCCGAAAATTTACTGCTATGACTTAAAAATTTTATTACAAAAACTGCGAGTTTTGCTGAACCAAAATGCAGTTTAATTGAGGCAAGCTAGCTCTATAAGAATTTTAAAGGAGTAGTTTTATGTCTCGTAAAAAACGTACATCCCGTGTTTTAGAAAAAGCTCAGTTAAGATCGGCTGGACTGAAATCGATTGTTCCAAGCGTCAAATTTGACGAAGATTATAGTCTAGAAAAATTAGTTGAGTCAATCGACCAGTTACGCGGCAAAATTGATGTTTATAATACTGCTCTATCTGTAGTTGACTCTTCTAAAACTGAAATTGAAGAGATGGAAAAAAACTTGAGTCAGCTTTCTGAAAAGATGCTGATGGTGGTTGGTATTAAGTACGGCAAAGACAGCCGTGAATATGAGATGGCGGGTGGTGTTCGCTATAGCGATCGCATCCGCAAAATCAGATCGAGCCGCTTAAAAAATGTTGCAGAACAAGCATCTGATGAAAATGCTAAAACTGCATAAAATGCAGGATAAGGTAAAAGACGCGATAAATCGCGTCTTTGAGAAATCCGGGAGAAATTGTTTCTTTAAAGTGTTGAAATAAGTCAAACAGAACGCGATCGCTTTATTAGCATTAGTAAGTAAGTTGGGAAAATCTACACCTCCAAAAGCTTTAGCTACTCCCTACTTTGGAGAAAATCACCACTCAGACTAATTTTAGGAAAAGCAAATGGGCGTTAGCACGCTAGCAAAATCAGCACATAATACAATAGACATCTTGCAGAAGTTGGGAAAAGGGGAAAGGTTTGTTATTTTCCCTTTCCCCTTTAACCTTTTTCCACAAGAGTGCAAAAAGAACAAATGCCAAGAAGTCTAATAGCTAGCGTCCCCCAAAAGCCACTCATGCCGCAAAATAACCAAACCGCCATCGAATTCCGCGATGTCACCTTTAGCCGCAATCATCGCCCATTGGTGTCAAATCTCAATTTCACCATCAGTCAAGGAGAAGCACTGGTATTACTTGGGCGCAGTGGTAGCGGCAAAACCACGACAATGAAGTTAATTAATCGCCTATTTACACCTACACAAGGCGAAGTTTTATTTGATGGCATTCCCACAACTCAATGGGATGAAATTAAACTGCGGCGAAAAATTGGTTACGTCATTCAAGAAATTGGTTTATTTCCCCATTTTACAGTTGAACGCAATGTGGGTTTAGTCCCGTCTTTAGAAGGTTGGCAACCAAAACAAATTAAAACGCGGGTTTATGAGTTGTTGCAATTGGTAGGCTTAGAACCAGCACAATTTGCCACACGTTATCCGCACGAACTTTCAGGAGGACAAAGGCAAAGAGTCGGTGTAGCCAGGGCTTTAGCAGCAGATCCGCCGGTGTTGTTGATGGATGAACCCTTTGGCGCACTCGATCCAATTACGCGCCTCGAACTGCAACAAGAGTTTCGGCATTTGCAGCAAGAGTTAGGCAAGACAGTTGTTTTCGTCACCCACGATATTCAAGAAGCCTTAGTTTTGGCATCGAGAATTGGTTTAATGTATGGCGGAGAATTGGTAGTATTGGGGACGAGAGATGAATTTATGCGATCGCAACATCCAGAAAGCCTCGCCTTTCTCCAATGTCTGCGTTCCCTGCAAGATACTTTATGAAAAATTTCTTCTTAATTAAGTATGCCCCAGAAATTCTTCAGCATACACTCGAACATCTATTTTTAGTCGGCATCGCGATCGGAATTGCCATCCTTGTGGGCATTCCATTAGGTATTTTAATTACACGTAAAACCTATCTCCGCCAACCAATTCTCGGCATAGCGAATATTCTCCAAACTATACCTAGCTTGGCACTCTTTGGTTTACTTATTCCTGTTCCCATAATTGGCGGAATTGGTGCAGTACCAGCAATTGTTGCCCTGACTGTATATTCCTTACTGCCGATAATTCGTAACACTTACACAGGTATTACTAGCGTCGATCCAGCAATTCGGGAAGCAGGAAGAGGCATGGGAATGACAGATAGACAATTGTTATTACAAGTTGAGATTCCCTTAGCAATGGGAGTAATTTTGGCAGGAGTGCGAGTCGCAACAGTAATCGCCATAGGTATTGCAACTATTGCCGCCGCGATTGGGGCTGGTGGTTTGGGAGTATTTATTTTTCGCGGTATATCAGTAGTAAACGATCAGTTAATTTTAGCTGGTGCAGTTCCGGCAGCGGCAATTGCATTATTAGCTGACTTTGCAATTGGCTGGATGGAGAATAAATTAAAAATTAANAAGTTAATGAAAAGATTTTTCACGCTTTGCTTTTTAAGTTTTGCCTTGTTATTGGTAATTGTTGGCTGCACGCCGAATTTAAATAGTAATAACGGTGGTAATATTATTGTTGCTTCCAAAGATTTTACCGAACAAGATATTTTAGGTGAACTGTTAGCACAGCAAATTGAGGCGACAACTAATTTAAAAGTAGCTCGTCGTCCCCGTTTAGGTGGTTCTTTTGTTTGTCATAGTGCTATTACTGCTGGCAAAATCGATGCTTATATTGAGTACACAGGCACATCTTTTACTGCAATTTTGAAGCAAAAAGCAATTAACGATCCGAAAGAAGTTTATGAGAAGTTAAAACAAGCATACTCGCAGCAGTTCAATTTGGAAGTGATGCCCAGCTTAGGTTTTGAAAACACTTTTGCGATAATTGTCCGGGGTGAAGATGCCAGACGCTACAATATTCAAACTCTCTCCGAAGCTACTCAATATACACCGCAGTGGCGTGGCGGTTTCGGTTACGAATTTTTAGAAAGAGAAGATGGTTTTCCCGGATTAGCGAAAACTTACAATTTACGTTTTGCTAAATCTCCGCAAATCATGGACTTGGGTTTAATATATCGTGCTTTAATTCAAAAACAAGTGGATATGGTGGCGGGTAATTCCACTGACGGGCAAATTTCTCGCTTAGGTTTAGTTGTACTCAAGGATGATAAACATTATTTTCCACCTTACGAGACTGTGCCAATTGTCCGACAAGAAATATTAAAAAAATATCCCGAATTAAAAACAGCGATTGCTTCCCTTGCTGGCAAGATTTCAGCAGATGAAATGCGACAGTTAAACTATTTAGTTGAAGGGGAATTACGTGATGTTAAAGATGTTGTCCAGGAGTTTCGCAAATCGAAGGGATTATAATAATTCGTAATTCGTAATTCGTAACGGTTCAGTTAAGCAGTGTTTTCCTCTCTCTGTTCCCTCTGTGCCTCTGCGGTTCGTTAAAAAAATTGACTTTGATAAAGAGTTTTAGCCTTAACTGAACCGTATTGATCCATAATTAGCTCATATTTTAGATATTGGCGATCGCAGGATTGATAAATTCCATGAACAGATTATTAAATCAAAGTTTTTTGCTTACAAATACAAAGCCACGGCTCTTCTTTGATACGGAATCATTTGTCAGCATTGCTTTCCATAAATCTGTTGTTTTTACCCATACTGGTGGATACTTGTAACGAGAAACATCAAAAATTAAAAATCTATCTGTTTGCTCATTATATGCTGCTACAGGAGAAATATGCCCGCCTTTCTCTTGACCAATTTCTTTGCGTAAATAGTTTACTAAAATGAAATTTTGCGGTTGTTTTAAATTTTCTGCTGCTTGTTTGCGGAACTCTTCTAAACTAGTGTCGGCAGCGTGGTAAACATTAACTTTAACGCCATAACTAGCTAGTAATTGCCCTAACTGATCTAAAGTCATACCTTCGCGAGATACAACTTCGGGAGCTAGCACTTTTTTTGTATTCTCATTACTAAAAAAGTTTTCTTGAGTAAATACTCGATATGGCTTGTCTTCTGGTGCTGGAACTTTTAGACTATTTAGTACCATAACCATACTAGCAACACCACAATATGTCTGAGTATTTTGAGTAGTAAATTGCATACTCAACGGAAAGAAGTCTTGATTGGACTTACTCTCAAATAATAATTTTTCACCTTCAGGTGTATTAAAACCAACTAAATTAGAGGATAGCGGTAATGTTTGAGAGAGAACGCTTCCACTAGAGATACATAATCCAATAGTTAAAGCTTTAAAAAATGTTTTACTTATTTTTCGCAACATAGGATTTATAAGTAATGTAAAATTTTCAAATCAGCTTGTATTAATAATCTCACACCATGATGCTAGACAAATATAAAATTTTCGGAGAAATTGTATAAAAATGCTTACTGTTGCTAAACCCAAGCGAATTGCCAGCGTAATCTTTTCTTTTACTGTTTTACTTTACAGCCAAGTCGCATCAGCCGCCTTAACTTTACCTTTACGCAGCAAGAAGGGAATGGTGGTTTCAGCCCATCCCCTAGCAAGTGAAGCGGGAATTTTGATGTTACGCAAAGGGGGTAATGCAGTAGATGCAGCTGTCGCCACAACTTTTGCGCTTTCTGTAGTTGAGCCTTTTTCAGCAGGAATCGGTGGCGGCGGATTTTTATTGATGCACTCTGAGAAAACTGGCGATATGAAAGCGCTAGATTTCCGCGAACGCGCACCCCTGAAAGCTACAAGAAATATGTATCTAGAGGCAGCAGGAAAGGTGCGTCCGAATGCAAGTATTAATGGTTATTTGGCAGTAGCGACACCAGGAACAGTGGCAGGACTTTATGAAGTGCATCGTCGCTATGGTAAGCTTGCTTGGCAAGAGGTAATGAAACCTGCGATCGCACTCGCTAAAGATGGTTTTATTCTTAGTGAGATGGTAACTTGGCGTTCTCTGCAAGCAAACGATCCTCGCAAGCAAGTAGTTCTCAACAATCCCGCAGCGCGAGAAATCTTCACTCGCAAGGGTGAATTTTACCAACCAGGCGAGAAGCTAGTGCAGCGTGATTTGGCACGTACTTTAACAGCAATTGCCGAAAATCCTCAAAGTTTTTACACCGGGAGTATTGCTCGTGCGATCGCTTCTGATATGGTAAAAAATGGTGGTTTAATTACCCTCGAAGACCTAAAAGCTTATAAACCAATCTGGCGCACTCCCGTTTGTGGTAACTTCCGCAAAGCTAAAATTTGCTCAATGCCACCACCATCATCAGGAGGCGTTCATCTATTGCAGATTTTAAATATTATCGGTGACACCGATTTGAAATCTTTGGGATGGCATCATCCAGACGCAATACATTTAATGGTAGAGGCAATGAAGATTGCTTACAGCGATCGCTCAAAATATTTAGGCGATCCTGATTTTGTCAAAGTCCCTGTACAAGAACTGCTCAGTCCAGCTTACGCCAAAAAACGCCGTCAAGAAATTAATATGCAAATGGCTCGACCCTCCACCGAAGTCAAGCCAGTAGATTTAAATTCAAAATGTCTGCGTCTTCCCTCATCCCCTTGTCTTCCCCATGAATCTCCCCAAACCACTCATCTGACTGTTGTGGATGAACAACACAACGCCGTAAGTCTGACTTTCACGATTAACCTCATTTTTGGTGCTGGTATTGTGACACCGGGAACTGGAATTGTTCTCAACAATGAGATGGATGATTTTGCCGCTGCGCCAGGAGTGCCTAATGCTTTTGGTTTGGTTGGTAATGATGCCAACAGCATTGCACCCCGCAAAACTCCCCTATCCAGCATGACTCCCACAATTGTCACAGAAAATGGTCATTTTCGGATGGCAGCAGGTGCGCCTGGTGGTAGCACCATCATCACCCAGGTTTTGCAAGTAATCCTGAATGTGCTGGAATACAACATGGATGTTGGTGCGGCTATTTCTGTTCCACGCATACATCATCAATGGCTGCCAGATGAGTTGCGCGTTGAATCTTGGGGCTTGGATGCTCTGACTTTGCAAGACTTACGCCGTCGGGGACACAAAATTAAGGAAACTACTCCTTGGGGTAATGGTAACGCGATCGCTGTTACATCTGATGGAATTTTAGAAGGAGCCGCCGATCCTCGCGGTGAAGGTTCCCCCAGAGGTTTGTGAGCCAGACGCGGGGACGCAAAAAATAACTAATGACAAATGACTAATGACTATTGATTTTGAATTGTTGACTCTGCGTAGCTGTTGCTACCAAACTCGTTTGCCCGTGCGCTAGGTACTAGTGTCCAACCTGCTTTCAAAAGTTTTTGATAAGTTGCCCAACCTTTAGAACCACCTGGTATTTGATAATCTGGGACTGCAAAATGTCCAAAAGCTGTGTAAGGACGCCAGGATTGATTGGCTTCTGTCTGCAAATACAAAATTTTCTCTCCGTCGCCACCAGACTTAGACAACCAACACATTTGTCGATGCATTGCAAACTCCTTTGCTTTTAGCTAATGATGCATAATAGCTGATCCTTGTCAAGCTAATTATCATCCTTGGGGATAATTTTTGCCTAATACTTTAGACAAAATGTAATTAAGTTCTATCCACTACAGGATAATTGCTTAACAACTCATAGCCTGGAAGACAGCTGCTAAAGGGACATAAAGATAAACAGCTTTGCCTCACCTTGTTTATTGGGTGAGATTTTTCCCATGTTATCCGCGTTTTTTGCGATCGTGTGTAACAATAACTACTGTTTTGACTGAGGCTTGCAATCAGACTATTTGTTTTTCTGTTGAGATATATAAGCGCAGATTCTAGAAGTTAGTTATAAAGTTTGGTTGATTAAACACTCTGAGCAAACAATATAAAATCTATTTTTATGTTGGTTGTATACAATCGTCCGTTTGATGATGAGAAGCAATTTCGTATTTATCTATAAGCTAAATTTAAATCCCCGACTTCTTTAAAAAGTCGGGGATTTGGACAACAAGTTGGATTATTAGAAGGATGGAGCATACAACTTATCGCCGACAATCTGGCGAATTGTCTCTACTAGTTGACTGTATGCAAGGTTAGATAAAACTGGTTGTGCTGTTTGCAACTGAATTTCTCGATCTAAATCAATCCATGACTTGCAGCCAGCGTATTTGGCGTAATAGGGAATTTCTAGCTCTTGCGATAGTTTATATGTCCGCAGAAGCAGGATATAAAGGGGTTGACGTGCTTTCCATTTGAGGCGATCGCTAATAAAATGCTCGTTCCAAATGTGAAAGGGAAGTAAGGTGTTGACAATAGACTCGTCACTCACTGGCAAAATATCTGTAATTTCAGCCCAACTGCCAATGCGAACAGTTTCAGGATGCCAGCCTGATGTTACAGGATAGACATTATTGGCGTATTCAGCTTTCAGCATGAAAGCTTGTTGATGTTCATAAGTAGGGTAAAGCAGAATTTGCTGGTGGGCAACTTGAAAATGTCCATGTCGTTCGTGGATACCGCCCTTGCGGAGCAACATAATTGTTTTGCCACTTTCCAAGGCATTTATGGCAACTGCCCATTCTTTGAGAGCATGAAAAGTTGTAGTCAATTCCATCGGCATCTACTGTAACTCTGATTTAATTTGAAGCTAAGACTGATAAAGTATGAACCTGTCCAAGGCAATGAATTAGGAAACAGTTATAGAAAAGCGATTGCTAGGTACAAGTGAAGTCAAAATCACACCCATCCTCATGGGAACTTGGCAAGCTGGTAAAAGAATGTGGGTGGGAATTGAGGATGCTGACTCGATTAAAACGATTCGAGCCGCTTATGAAGCTGGGATTACGACAATTGACACTGCTGAAGTATATGGTGAAGGACACTCGGAGCAAATTGTCGCTGAAGCTTTATCTGATGTACGAACTCACGTGCAATATGCCACGAAAGTTTTTGCTAACCATCTCAAGTATGAACAAGTGATTGAAGCTTGCGATCGTTCCCTAAAAAACCTGAAAACTGATTACATCGACTTTTACCAAATACATTGGCCCTCCGGCGCTTTCAATAGTGAAATAGTACCTATCGAAGAAACTATGAGCGCTCTTAACTTACTCAAAAAGCAAGGTAAAATTCGAGCAATCGGCGTTTCCAACTTTTCTCACGCCCAGTTAGCAGAAGCAGCAAGTTATGGACGTATTGATAGTTTACAACCACCCTATTCTTTATTCTGGAGACAGGTAGAACAAGATGCATTTCCCTATTGTATCGAAAACAATATTTCTATCCTTGCTTATTCACCTTTAGCACAGGGGTTGTTAACCGGAAGGTTTTCTCTCGGTCATCAATTTGACCCGACAGATAACCGTGCTAGAAATAAACTGTTTCAAGGCGAAAACTTTGAACGTGCCCAACAAGCACTAGAAAAACTGCGTCCTATAGCCCTTCTTCATGATTGTACCCTTGCTCAGTTAGCTTTAGCCTGGTTAATTGCTCAACCTCAAACAAATGCGATTGCCGGAGCGCGTTATCCCGAACAAGCACGAGACAACGCATTAGCTGCCCAAATCAAGCTTTCCGCCGCCGAAATAGCAGAAATTGATGCCATTGGGCGTATTGTCACCGACCATCTGGATGACAATCAGATTATGTGGGATTGATGACAATGCAGTTTGGTACTATGCTTAATCCATCCAAGATCCCTATAACTTTCTTCAAAAGAGGGCTGGGGATCAAATTTATGGCTCTAGATTGCAAAATCTAACAAAACGTCAACTTTCGTAAACCAAGGGTTGCAACTCACAAATTAAGTGATACCTTAAATAGTAGGACACCAAACAAAATAAAACCAAACAAAAAGGGTCAATGACTTAGTGTCCCCTTGTCATCAGCCCAAGCAAGTTTCAGCATATCAAATGTGATAGAAGTGGCAAAAAGCCTAATGTAAAAGGCAAAGGCAAAGCCAAATCCTAAAGCGGAAAAACGCAAGAATGCTGAGTTTGTTAGTTTTTTAGTCCACCCTAGTTATTAACTTTCAGCTTGTTAATTAGTTTAAAACTTGAAATCTGTAAACTCGATAAAACCTGGTCAACCTTGACCAGGTTTTTGGTATTTTATTGTAAACCCAACCTACATCAGTATAATTTTTAGTCTTAACTGAACTGTATTGAAGCGTATTGGACTATAAATAATTTTACAGCAGGGAATAGAATAGGACAGCAACATATCCTGCTAGGAGAATTTGATGAAAAATTATCGCTTTTTAAATAAGATTACTACAGCTATGATTGTAGCTACTCTTTCTTTTTCCTGTAAGTCTTCTGTTAGTAGAAATGCAGAACAGGCAAAAGCAACTGAGAAACCGAAGCTACAACAAAATCTTATCTATGGCGATTTAATTATTAAAGAACAATCAGATTATCTAATGATTCCTGTTAGTCTTGGAGAGCAGAATAAAGATAAAGGAGTTGATTTAAACCTTTCACGTTCTTATGAAAATGGAAGAGATAATCAATTGTATAATATCATCTTTTATCAAAAGCAAGGTAGTGAAGCTCATCTTTTATTAAATAAAAAAGCCATTATCGCCTCCTTCGATTTATTGGAGGTAAAAGCAGCAAATAAGCCAACTACAAGAGTTTGGTTATATAAAATCATTGACCAAGATACAAATACAGATAAAAAACTTAATAGCGAAGATGCTACTATTGGCTATATTTCTGATTTATCAGGTAAGAACCTCCAGCAAATTACCCCAAATAATACTAGAATCATCAGTTGGGTTGTTGTTCCTAGTCAAAATGCAATTTTTCTAAAAATTCTTAAAGACTCGGATAATGATAAAAAATTTACAAAAGAAGATAAAACAAATTTTGTGAGGGTTAATCTTGATAAAATCGGTATGGGAACTGAAATTATTAGTGACCAAATAGAACAAGAAATTAAATCATACGTTTTTAAATAAGCTTATTTGTAGTAAGGGCTGGAGCCACTTACTACAAACTTTTAATCCAATACTCTTGGGTTAAGGATAATTGATATTTAAAGACGCGATAAATCGCGTCTCGACATGAGGGTTTTGTTGTTCATTATGAACTTGTATTGATCTTTACAAAACCCAATCGCGTAAAAGTTGGTTTACTTTATCCGGTATTTCATCATGGGGACAATGACCTGCCGTTAAGAAATGTTCTGTCAAGTTAGGACAATATTGACGAAACTTTGGAGAACGTTCTCTAGTATTCATCCAAGGGTCAGCTTCTCCCCATAACATCAATAAAGGACAAGTTAATTGCTTTAGTAGCACATCAACTTTTTCTCCTTGAGGAGTGCTAAAAACTGAAACAAACACATCCAACGCACCCGGATCAAAAGCAGGGCGAGAAATTTCTTCTACCAATTGGTCTGTAATCGCACTTTTATCAAGATATACCTTTTCTAAGGTTTGGCGAATTACCCAACGTTGTCGCACATATTGAAATAACAGAAATTGAGCTAAAGGTTGTTGAAAAATCCACTTAACTGAGTCACCCAGAAGTTTCTCTAAAGAAGAGGGTTGTTTGGGTGGCTGAATTTCACTTTGCAAAGCTTCAGGTTCAGATGTGGGCTGGCTTTGGCTAAAGGGACCAGCACTATTGAGCAACACTAATCCAGCCGCACTGTCGGGACGTTGGGCTGCAACACACAAGCAAGCATAACCACCAAGGGAATTACCTGCTAATACTGCTTTTTGACCAATCACTTCGCTGATAAAATCATGAAGTTGGTCGCGCCATAAGTCGCCACTGTACTGCAATTTTGGTTTTGCCGATCGCCCAAATCCCAAAAGGTCGATCGCAAATACTTCAAAATCTTGACACAATCCTGTGATATTCTTGCGCCAGTGGTCTGTGGAAGCACCAAATCCATGTACCAAAAGCAAGGGCGGACGTTGCGCTTGCTTCTCTCCCGCACGCACGTAGTAAACGTTGTGCCCGCGCCACTGCCAATATTTACCAGGAATTGGAGTTGTAGAGGGGGCTGTAGTTGCCTGCATGATTTAAAGAAATGTTAAGTAGCTTCTAATAATTGTAAACTAGTCGGGAGTGGGGAGTGGCGACTAGAGACTGAGGACTAGGGAAGAGTTTTCTTAAGCCAATGACAAATGACAAATGACAAAAGAAAATTTAATTACAGGCAAAACTAAACTACTAGGAGTCATTGGACATCCGGTGGAGCATTCGCTGTCGCCAGTAATGCATAATGCAGCGATCGCACAACTAGGATTAGATTATATCTATCTGCCTTTTCCGATTGAACCACAGAATTTAGAGGTAGCGATCGCAGGTTTAGCTGCTGTTGGGGTTGTCGGCTTTAGTGTGACAATACCTTAT
This sequence comes from Nostoc sp. GT001, assembly GCF_030382115.1. Lineage (NCBI taxonomy): Bacteria > Bacillati > Cyanobacteriota > Cyanophyceae > Nostocales > Nostocaceae > Nostoc > Nostoc sp. GT001. The sequence goes on along the minus strand of NZ_JAUDRJ010000003.1, from coordinate 1,683,956 downwards.
AAACAAGCAATCATCCCCCTACTCTCAGAAATTACGCCCCTGGCTCAAACTATTGGAGCAGTGAATACTGTTAGCCGCCAAAATCACAAATGGGTAGGCACAAATACAGATATAGAAGGATTTCTCGCCCCTTTGCAGACAACATATAAACAAGATTGGAGTCAGAAGGTAGCGGTAATTTTAGGTAATGGTGGTGCAGCAAGAGCTGTTGTAGCAGGTTGTATTCAGCTAGGTTTTGCCCAAATTCATGTTGTTGGGCGCAATATGCAGAGATTACAAGAATTCCGCAACAGTTGGAGCAATTCATCTCTAGCTGATAAATTCCAGGTTCATCAATGGCAGGAATTACCAAAGCTCATTCCCCAGGCAAATCTGCTGGTAAATACAACTCCGATTGGGATGTATCCCAAAGTCGATGAATCGCCTTTGAGTGTAGAAGAAATCGCAAATTTACCAACAGGTGCGATCGCTTACGATTTAATATATACTCCTAAACCAACGCAATTTCTGAAGCAGGCTGAAAAACAAGGTGCAATTGCGATCGATGGATTAGAAATGCTAGTCCAACAAGGGGTAGCAGCATTAAAAATCTGGTTGCATCTGGAAACTTTGCCTGTAGAAGTGATGCGCCAAGCGTTACAAAATCACCTTCGTTTGGGGAAATGAGGGTTTTATATGACTCCTACTTGATTTTTAAACAAAACTTTAGTAGACCTATTGCAAAAGTCCCTAACACCCCACCCCCTACCCCTCCCCGCTCTTCGGGCTACGGTGTACACACAAGTCTATATCATTCTTTATTAATGAATCTCGCACTGTGTTTTGATCCCGCCTCGGAATGAATTCCGAGTCTCATAGCCCAAGTCCACTGAAAGTGGACTGAATTAATTATTTAGTCCACTTTCAGTGGAGTTTCGCTATCAGCCCTGAACTTCAGTTCTGGGCGGGATATGGGTGGGCGTGACAATCCAGTAATTAGGCATCCTTTATGGATGCCTGTCAATATGAACTCAGCCATTAACTAAATTTTCTACAGTATCAGCATCGTTCGGTAATGCAGCTGTTAAAACTTCGCTGCCGTCTGTAGTAACTAAAACATCATCTTCAATGCGAATTCCCCGGACATCGGCGAATTCAGATAAACGCTGCCAATTCACCACATTCTGATATTTGGAACGAACATTAGCATCATTTAAAATTGCTGGTACTTGATAAAAACCAGGTTCAATTGTGACTAACATTCCTGGACGCAGGGGACGATTTAAACGGAGATAGCTTAAGCCAAAGCGATCGCTCCTTTCACGTCCTTCTTCATACCCGGCTAAATCGCCCAAATCTTCCATATCATGCACATCTAAACCCAGTAGATGGCCGATACCATGAGGAAAAAACAGCGCGTGGGCATCGATTTCTACTAAATCTTGGGGATTTCCTTGTAAAATGCCTAACTCTACTAAACCTTCAGCGATCGCTGTAGCCGCTTGCAGGTGAATATCCCCATACTCTACACCAGGCTGGATTTTGGCAATGCAAGCATCATGGGCTGCCAAAACCACATTATAAATATCTCTTTGGGTAGATGAAAACTTGCCCGAAACTGGCCAAGTGCGAGTCACATCACCAGCCCAACCAGTCTCAGTTTCAGCGCCAACATCGGCAAGCAGTAAATCACCTGGTTGCAAACTATGGTGATAATGCTCGTTATGCAAAACTTCACCGTGAACAGTGACAATACTGTTGTAAGAGGTAGTCATATTGTGGGCAATAATTACCCCTTCCATCGCAGCCCGAACTTCTGCTTCTAGTTTGGCTTGGGGTGTTGCTGCCATCCCCGCTTTGTGAGCTTTGACAGTGACAGCCGCAGCTTTTCGCAACTCGCTTAATGCCGCATCATCGTGGGTAAGACGGAGTGAAACGATCGCCTTTGCTAACTCCAAGTCAATTCCTTGGGGAGGACTTTGTGGTAAAATCCATCTATTTAATAGCTGCGATTGCTGCGTCCAAGTAGCCGCATCTTGGACGGCAAGTGTCGCGGCATCTTCTAGGCAAGACTCTAATTCTGCCATTGGCCCTGCCACATCCGCCCCAATCTTCTCGGCTATTTCTTCGCGCGTTGGCATTTCTCCATGCCAAAGGGCGCTGCTGGGTGACGGATCGTCGATGAATAGTTCTAGTTTGCCCGCTTCTAGACGAATTGCCGCCTTTGGTAATGGCAGTCCGGCGAAATAAAGGAAATGACTGTTAGCACGAAATGGAAAGGAATTTGCCGGAAAGTTGCGCGAATTATTGCTACCTGACCACAGAATTGCCGGAAAATCAATCAGCTTGGCTAGTTGTTGCCGTCGGTGGCGTAAAGTCTCGCCGAGAGAAGTAGAAGTTTGTGGGATAAGCATAAATGTAAGGTGATAATTTTACCTTTATTTAGTCGTTATCGTCTTTATCGTCATCTTTTTTATCATTTTTGCGATCGCCATCTTTGTCGTCGTCATCTTTGTCGTCATCTCTGTCGTTTTGGTTAGGTTGTACGACTGGTTTTTGTTGCTCAGTTGGTGCAGGTGGCTGCGGGGCTTCAATAACACAACTAACTAATCCTCCAGAAATTAGCGCTAAGTTGACAGCAGCAAAGATGCTTCTAAAGATTTTTATCCTCACGTTTTCGGTTTGCTTTAACATTGACTCTAGTTTTTGGAGATTGTATTCCTAATTTCTAAGGTACTGTATATAGTGGTTCTGATTAAACAAGCACGCTGTGCCCCTACAGACCAACAATATATTGCTGTCTAACTTTCAAGGTGATTCTAATGGGACAAATCATTACTCAGGTTGATGCTTTTACCAATACACCTTTTGCAGGTAATCCTGCTGCTGTCTGTGTTTTGCCTACTCTCCAAGATGAGCGCTGGATGCAAAACGTGGCGCAGGAGATGAATTTATCTGAAACAGCTTTTTTAGTCAGACAGGATGATGGCTTTAATCTGCGTTGGTTTACGCCCACAGTGGAAGTGCCGCTTTGTGGTCATGCAACTTTAGCTAGTGCCCATGTACTTTGGTCAGAAGGACATTTGTCACCTGATAAAGTTGCACGTTTTTATACCAAAAGTGGAGTGCTGACTGCAAAGCTGCAAGGTGAGTGGATTGAGTTAGATTTTCCTATAAATCACTCCCAAGCAACAGTCGTCCCTCCAGAACTCAAGCAAGCTTTGGGTGTACCCTACAAATCTGTCTTGCAGAATTCACTAGGTTATCTAGTGGAATTGGAATCTGAAGAATTGGTGCGGCAAATACAGCCTAATTTTCAACTACTCAAAACGTTGCCTGTTTCTGATGTCATTGTCACCAGCCTCACTGACTCTGATTCTGAATATGATTTCGTCTCTCGCTTCTTTGCACCGGGATTAGGTATTAATGAAGACCCAGTTACAGGAGCGGCTCATTGCTGTCTCGCTTGGTTCTGGCGCGATCGCTTGCACAAAAATGAGTATTTGGCTTATCAAGCATCTAGTCGCGGTGGCGTGGTGAAGGTGTATTATGACGGAGGCGATCACGTCTTTCTCGCTGGACAAGCGGTAACTGTGCTGCGAGGTGAGTTATTTACCGCATCAACCTAATATTACAAATCAATAGTATCTGGCAAAAACTCACTATCAAGAACTTGGGCAATGGAATAAGGACATTCCACTGGAAACGTATTTATTGGTAGTTCAGTTTCATTACTAGCAGCTTTCAATCCCCGATAATAGCACTGGGCTAAAACTTCTTCTGGATAAGATTTGAGGCTGAGACTCTCTTGCAGTAAATCTGCAATTTTGTGGCGCTGCTCATCAATCGTATTTCGCCAAGAGCCACTCCGCAAACTAGATTAGACTTCTTGCAAAAGTCGGGGTAAAGGGGAAGGTGGGGCCCCCTCTGGGGATAAGGGGCGGGGGAAAAGGGTAAAAAAACTCAAAATCCTTTCCCTTTAACCTTTACCCTTTTCCCTAAGAGTGCAAAAACATATTTTTGCAAGAGGTCTATTGATATTGCCACTTGAGCAAATGCTGTAATAATACTTCCAAACGGCTTTTCAATTCTCGTCGTTCTGACCGTCCCAAGCTTTCAATTTCCTCAATCACAGCATTCCAGTCTACTTCTCTAAATTGTCCAGCACGAATGAGTTGTACAGTTTTTTCTGTCCATGCTGCAAAGTCTGTTTCATACAACTGGGCTGCACTTTTCGGAATCTGGGTCATGAGCTTTTTGCAATCTAGCGTATACTAGCTAAGTTGGAGATACTTTACACCCATTTTAACTTCAACAAAACGATCGCATCTTTTTAGCCATACAAGCCGTAACGCGCTTATCTTGAACTGTTGATGTTGAGGTGGCAGGCGTAGAATTTAACTTTTCAGATATCCTTTAATAAAAAACTTGTAAGTGAGTTGAAAAAATGGCAACCGTGTTTGATAACATCGCTCTCCAGTTTCAAAAACTTAACAAATTGCCTTATCGCTTGTATGGTGAGGCATATACATACTTAAATTTAATCGGAGATGTTGCCGGGAAATCAATCCTCGATCTAGCTTGTGGAGAAGGATTTTTCACACGATTGCTCAAACAGAATGGCGCTGCACGTTTGGTTGGTGTAGATATTTCCTCAGAAATGATCAAATTGGCAAGACTTGAAGAAGCCTCTGTTCCACTTGATATTGAATATATCATCGGTGATGTCATGGAAATTGGTTCTATTGGCAGCTTCGATCTTGTGGTAGTCTCCTACTTGCTGAATTGCGCTTCAACTAAAGAGCAACTACTCAAAATGTGTCAGTCCATAGCAATTCATCTGAAACCTGGTGGTAGATTCGTCAGTTTGAATAATAATTTAGAACTGCTTCCAGAATTTTATAACAAACATGAGAAATATGGCATTTATAGGAAATGTGCCCAGTCGCTCCAGGAAGGTACTCCCATAACCTTAACATTGAGCATTCCTGATGACGGTGAGTCTATTAGTATTGATAACTACTACCTTAGCCAAGCGACTTATGAATGGGCCTTGATGAGTGCTGGTTTTAAAGAGATCCGCTGGCATCATCCAAAAGTCTCCCCCAAAGGCATACAGAAATTTGGCTCCGAGTTCTGGCAGGATTACATTGACTATCCCGATATGATCGGCATTACCTGCCTAAAATAGCTGTCAATGCAGTTGGTTAGAGGCTGTTAGGGAGTTTTGCAAGATATCTAATGTTTGTTAGGGCAAACAATCATATTGCAGAAGATTGAGTTAAAATTGCACGTCAATACAAACACTAAACCGCAAAAGCGTAATTTTACGAATAAACAACTGTCACAATATTTAAACAAGCCTATATTTTTATTTCAAAAATGTCTGCTAAATACAAAGATAGTAGAACTACTATCCAATCTCGTGATTGGCCAATTGAGGAATTACCTGGACTGAGCCACGAAGAACAATCTCAACTGCAAAATTGTGGGATTACTAGCACAGTAACCTTAGTCAAACAAGGGAAAACTCTAGAGTCAAGACTAGCGTTAGCAAATAAACTACAGATTCATCTTCAGTATGTAAATAAATGGATGGCTTTAGCTGACTTGGCACGTATTCCCAGTGTCGGGACACAATATTGTGGTTTATTGCTTCATGCAGGTATTGGTTCTGTAGTGCAGTTAGCTCAAACTCCCACTCACAGATTGCACCAACAAATTATGCGCTTGCAGGTAGCAACAATGCAGCGCCGAGATTTGTGTCCAGCAATTGAGCTAGTACAACAGTGGAGTCAGCAAGCTAAAGCAATCATTAGTTAGGAGTTAGGAGTGAGGAGTTAGAAGTTAAAAGTTAGGAGTTAAAACTCATAATTCATAATTCATAACTCATAACTCTTTAACCAAGACACCATTAAGAAAGATATCAGCGAGTCCTTCCGCCATTTCCTGCATTTGTTGGGGAGAGGCGTCAGGTTCGATGAGGGTGTTGTTAGAAAAACCTGCGATCGCAAACATTCCTAAAAAAACTTTCGCAACTAGCTTCGCGTCCCCTTGACGATAAATGCCTTTATCCATCGCTGTTTGAAAGAATGCTTCACCCACATCAGTCATTTTGGTAATGACTTCTAATTGAATGCGATCGCGCAAATCGGGGTGAAATTGCACCTCCATAAAACAAACACGCATCAAATCGGCATTTTTTTGGAAATTCCACATCCGGCGGCGCATTACCTGAGCGACGGCTTTATAGCTGCCCATTTCACTTAATTCTGTGAGCAAATCTGTCAAAATCTCTACCCAGCCACTCGTGGCTACTTCCACCAAAATTGCTTTTTTATTCGGAAAATGACGAAATAGAGTACCTTCAGCTACACCTGCCGCTTGTGCTAAGTCACGGGTGGTAGTACCGTCAAATCCCTTAGAAGCAAACAACCGTTGTGCTGCCTCTAAAATCCGGGTGCGCGTCTGAGCCTCTGAAGGTGGGGAAGAATTAAAAACTCGCATAAAAGTTATGGTTAGATATCCGTAACAAGACTTGTAGCATTATTGTCTAACGTCAAGTGCAAAGAGCCACTGAAAGCTTAATACAAGATTAACGCTCTTTTGCTAAGTATCCTGTTATTTAGGTAATGTAACTTTATCTTACTTCTCGCTTATGAACCAGAGCAGTCGGTCAATTTTAGATTTTAAATTGGGGACTTTCCTGCGGAACGCTACGCGTAGCTTGCTTCCCCGAAGGGGTACGACTTCGCTCAGTCGAACGATTTTGGATTGATCGGATCGAGTATCTGTCAGATTGGGGCGGTTATTGGTCATTATCTTGACTTTAATTATCTTCTCGTGGGGATTGCTGCCAGAAGTTGCTCTAGCTCAAACTCAGACAGCGCCTCCTCCTCAAGAAACTAAAACTCAAACCCCGCCAGTTCAAACTTCAATCCAACCTTATCTCGATCGAGTTATTAAGCAGTTAACGGAGTTTCGCCTCGACAATGGTTTGAAATTCATTGTTTTGGAACGACATCAAGCGCCCGTAGTTTCTTTTCTGACTTATGCGAATGTGGGTGGTGTAGATGAGCCAGATGGCAAAACTGGTGTAGCTCACTTTTTGGAACATTTGGCGTTTAAAGGCACAACCCGCATTGGTACACAAGACTACAAAAAAGAAAAACCGCTACTAGATACCTTAGAGCAGTTGAATGCTCAAATTAAAACAGCGAAAGCCGATGGCAAAAAAGCTGAGGTTGCTCGGTTAGAAACTGAGTTTAAACAAGTGGAATTGCAAGCTAGCAAGCTAGTCAAGCAAAATGAATTGGGACAAATTGTCGAACAAGCAGGAGGCGTGGGTTTAAATGCCAATACTTCAACTGAAGCTACCCGTTATTTGTACAGCTTTCCTGCCAATAAGCTAGAACTTTGGATGTCGTTGGAGTCGGAGCGATTTCTCGATCCGGTAATTCGTCGTGAGTTTTATAAAGAGAAAGATGTAATTTTAGAAGAACGACGGATGCGGGTGGAAAATTCACCCATTGGACAGATGGTGGAAAAGTTTATTGATGCTGCTTACAAAGCTCATCCTTACAGGCGTCCGGTGATTGGTTATGACGAAGATATCCGCAATCTGACACCAGAAGATGTCCAAAAGTTTTTTGATACTCACTACGTACCAAGTAATTTGACCATTGCTATTGTCGGAGATGTCAATCCCACTCAGGTGAAAAAACTGGCGCAAACTTATTTTGGCCGCTTTCAAGCCAAAACCAAAGCTGTTGAACAAATTCCGGTGGAACCACCACAACAACAAACACGGGAAGTTACTTTACAGCTACCTTCTCAACCTTGGTATTTAGAAGGTTATCACCGTCCGGCGATTACTCATCCAGATAATGCCGTCTATGAAATCATTGGCAGTTTATTAAGTGATGGGCGCACATCGCGGCTATATAAGTCTTTGGTAGAAAAGCAACGTTTGGCGCTAAATGCTCAAGGTTACAGTGGATTTCCTGGAGATAAGTACCCAAACCTGATCTTTTTCTATGCTCTCACAGCTCCTGGTCATACAGTTGATGAGTTGGCGGTGGCTTTACGTCAAGAAATTGACAAATTAAAAACTGAGCCTGTAGCGGCGGCTGATTTGCAACGAGTGAAAACCCAAGCACGGGCAGGTTTGTTACGTACTCTCGATTCCAATATGGGTATGGCGCAACAATTGTTGGAATATGAGGTGAAAACTGGCTCTTGGCGCAATTTGTTTAAGCAGTTGGATGACATTTCAGCGGTGACGACGGCTGATATTGTGCGAGTGGCAAAAGAGACTTTTACGCCGAAAAATCGCACGATTGGGAAGCTGTTGTCGAAATCACCATGAAAAACAAACCGCAAAGGGCGCACAGGAAAATAGATATGCAGAAGTACAAGTTGAAGGGTAAAAGGCAGATAGCGTTGAAAATTCAAAATAGGAAAGGGCTGATTTATGCTTTGGTTGCTGTTTTTGCGTGCTTACTTTTAACTTGTAATTTTTCTCTGGCGGCGACAGCTGAGGCGAAACATTACACAGAATTGCAGCTACCACCGCTACCTGAGATTAAGTTACCCAAGTATGAGCGGTTTGTGCTGCAAAATGGCTTGGTTGTCTATTTAATGGAAGATCACGAGTTACCGTTGGTGAATGGTACAGCGTTTGTACGAACAGGGAATCGCTTGGAACCAATGGAAAAAGTTGGGTTGGCTGGTTTTACAGGCGCAGTAATGCGAACTGGAGGAACTAAGAACCATTCGTCTGATGAACTCAACGAAATATTGGAACAACGGGCAGCATCTGTGGAAGTTGGTATTGGTGAAGCTTCTGGTAGTGCTAGCTTTGACGCCCTCAGTGAAGATTTAGAAACAGTGTTTGGGCTGTTTGCTGAGGTACTGCGATCGCCTGTATTTGCTCAAGAAAAGTTAGACTTGGCGAAAACTCAAGCCAAAGGTGGCATTGCCCGTCGTAATGACAATCCAGATGGGATTGCTAGTCGGGAATTTAAAAAATTAATCTATGGGAAAGATAGCCCTTATGCTCGCACTACAGAGTATGCAACGGTAGATAAAGTTGAGCGTGAAGATTTGCTCAAGTTTTATCAGCAATATTTCCATCCCAATAATATGATTTTGGGGATTGTGGGTGATTTTGATGCTAAGAAAATGCGATCGCTCATTCAAGCTAAGTTTGCCGATTGGCAGCGTAACCCAGGTATTGCTAAACCCACATTACCAAAGGTTTTACCAGCTAATACAGGTGGAGTCTTTTTTGTCAATCAGCCACAATTAACCCAAAGTAGTGTACTTATCGGGCATTTGGGCGGACGTTTCGACAATCCAGATTATGCAGCGCTGGATGTATTAAATGGAGTGTTAAATGGATTTGGTGGACGCTTATTTAATGAATTGCGATCGCGTCAAGGTTTAGCTTACTCTGTATATGGCCAGTGGAGTCCCCGTTTCGATTATCCTGGCATATTTATCGCTGGTGGACAGACGCGATCGGATGCTACCGTCCAGTTTGTCAAAGCCTTACAAGCTGAAATCAAGCGCACCCAAACTCAAAGAGTGACTGCAAAAGAACTGGCTTATGCCAAAGAGTCTACACTCAACTCCTTTGTGTTCAACTTTCAAGATCCCAGCCAAACCTTATCACGGTTGATGCGATACGAATATTTCGGCTATCCTGCTGATTTTCTCTTTCGCTATCAAAAAGCCGTCGCCGCCACCACAGCAGCCGATGTCCAACGGGTAGCACGAGAATATCTCAAGCCAGAAAAGATTGTGACTTTAGTAGTGGGGAATCAAACGGCCATTCAACCGCCATTGACACAGTTAGCTAAACAGGTGACACCAATTGATGTAACGATTCCTGGTTCTCAGCCACAGGCAAAGAATTAATAGCGTAGATGGGTAGACACTCAATATCCAAATAAAATCGCAAGGCTCAGATCCCCGACTTCTCTAAGAAGTCGGGGATATTGTTGTTCAAATAATTTTCTCCATTATCGGGAAATGACTAAGGACAAATTGGAGTAACAAGTAGAAACTAAATCAGGAACCAAAACCTCTGGGAACTCCAGAGGTTTTTTCTTTACTCTATTCATCTTTATAACAGCGATCGCTCCAGCATACTTCTATGAAGCAACAAAAATTGTCGCAGCGAATTAGTCAACTAGAGTAAGCTAAATTTAGGTTTCAACTACTGGGAGTGGAGATGATGTTGTTGGAATTAAAGCGCATCCATGTTCCACCAGGACAAAGAGTGCTACTGCGAGATGTAACCTGGCAGGAATTGGAAGCAATTCTAGAAGATTTAGGGGAACACCGAGCAGCACGAATTGCTTATGATAGGGGAATACTGGAGATTATGGCATCACTGCCAGAACATGAATATGACAAAGAAATTAGGCGTTGCATAATGGCGGTATGAATCATACTGAAACTGGAACATCCCAAAACTTGAGATAGTGAAGTAGCAATCGAATCGAGTATTTCAGCATTTGTGCTGATTTGGAATAACATAGCGTTTTTCGATGCAATCGAGCGAGATAGTGGCGCAACCGGGTGTTTTCCCCCTCAACTCGTGTCATGTAAGTCTTGCTCACAATCTGGTCGCCCTCTGGAATAAAGCCTGGATAGACCAACCATCCATCCGTGACATAGAAATAGCACTGCCAAGTACCTACAATATCCCATAACGGTCGAAAAGTTTCGGCGCTATGGTCGCCCAAAACCCACGCTAAAATACCTTGTGTGAAGTGGTTCACTGCTGTCCAAAGCCAAACTTTGTTTTTTTTGAGCCGACGAACGTTTCTAGTTCATCGAGTTCGCCAACTTCTGGAATTGTCTCTGGATCATAAACATCAGGTAGCAGTTCTCCTACAAGTTTTACCCAAGTAATCAATGTCGTGTGATGCACACCTTTGACCCGTTCAATGCCACGAAATCCCATACCATTAACGTACATTTTCAGGCATTCCCGTTTCACTTCATCACTGTATCCTTGAGGTGGTTCGTACCGATCAATAAATTGGCGATCGCAATTACAGCAAATGTGATTCTGTTTACCTCTTTTATTTCCGTTCTTACGGATATGAGACGACCCACAACGCGGACATTCCATCCAGTTTTACCTCAATTCATACCGCCATTATGCAACGCCAGAAATTATTGGTGATTTAGTCAAAGCTCTTTTGGAAGAATTAGACATTGAGTTTAGATGCCTTGGTTCTACCACTTTCAAAAACCAAGCAATGGCTCAAGGTATAGAACCCGATCAGTGTTTCTATATAAAAAATGAATCTAAGATTCGCGGCAAGAAGCGGCTAGATTTAACAGTAGATCCTCCTCCAGATTTAGCTCTAGAAATTGATATTACTTCTCGCACTCATCCTAATATTTATGAAGCTCTAAAAGTGCCTGAACTTTGGCATTTTGATCGAGGAAAACTCAAAATTAATGTTTTGCAAGAGGGACATTATGTAGAATCTCAAAAAAGCTTAAATTTTCCTCTATTCTCACTAATTGAAGCAATTCCCCAATATCTAGAGCAAAGTACAACAGCAGGCAGAAATGCAACGCTCAAAGCTTTTCGTCTTTGGGTACAAAAACAGATACAACAGCAATAACTTCTACTATCACCATAATTCACAACACGCAGCAGATTTCAAGTTAGCGAAGTACATAATCTAGCCTACCGTAAAGCATAAATAAATACATTTGTATAACCCAAAACCCAGATGTAGAGACGAGATTTATCGCGTCTTGAAATACCCTGAATTATGAATTCTGACTCCTGAATACTGAATTCTGCTGTATAACTATTGCCAACCTTAGAATTAGCGGATAAATTGTACTTATTTTAAGTTATGATTACCGCATTTTAATCTATGTTTGTTAAACCCAAAATATTTTTATCATCGCTTGCATTATTACTAAGTTTTGCAAGTCTATTTCTTAGTGCTTGGATTATTCTTCCTGCTACAAACATGTTTTTACTCACACTAGCAGTAGGAGCGCCAGAAGTCAGTCCTTGGTTATTATTATTAAATTTGCTCTTTTTATTGCTGTCTTTATTCTATATCCGTCGCCGTAAATTACAGCGTTTAATTTGCATTTTCAGTTTAATCGGATTGCTAATTTGTGGATGGGTGCTAGTAAATATCCCACCAACTCAAATGCAGATGGCTAAAGCTATGAAACAAGGGCTGGGAGCAAATTATCTAGAGCAAATTCCCGTTCAAGTAAGGGCTAAAATGCAAACCCATCCCTTTGACTTAGTTAATTTCTTCTGGGGTATTCCATTAGGGAAAACGCGTCATCAAAAAGATATTCTCTTTGCTTCTCCTGGGGGAGTACCTTTAAAAATGGAAGTTTACCAACCCTCAAAAGTAGGCAAATATCCAGCAGTGGTAGTAATTTATGGTGGAGCTTGGCAATATGGCAATACTCATGCCAATTCTGAGTTTAATCAATATATTGCTAATCATGGATATACGGTATTTGCGATCGACTATCGACACGCACCTCAATATCAGTTTCCATCTCAATTAGATGATGTGCGTACAGCCCTAAATTTTATTCGCAAACATGCAGCTGAATATGAAGCCGATTCAGAACGTATGGTACTTTTAGGACGTTCTGCTGGGGCACATTTAGCAATGCTAGCGGCTTACCAACCCGATGCACCACCCATTCGTGCTGTGGTGAACTATTACGGGCCTGTTAACTTAACTGAAGGATATAAAACACCACCAAATCCCGATCCTATAAATTCTCGCGCTGTTTTAAAAGCATTTCTTGGTGGTTCTTTAGAAGAATTGCCTAATCGGTATGAAATTGCTTCACCGATAAATTACCTAACCCACCTTTTACCGCCAACTTTATTAATTTACGGCAGTCGCGACCATTTGGTGCAAGCCCGATTTGGCAGACAGATGTATGAACGTTTACATGACTCTGGCAACACTGCGGTTTTTCTAGAAATTCCTTGGGCAGAACACGCTTTTGATGCTGTTTTCAACGGTGTGAGCAATCAATTAGCGTTGTATTATACTGAGAGGTTTTTGGCTTGGGCGTTGTTCAGGCAATGATTTGATTCGCAGACTCATTCACAAGTATTAAAAACTCAACACTCCTTACTCCTTTTGAGCCAGCGCCAATTGTAGCGATTCCATTCATACATACCTTGAATTTCATACTCAGCGCCGTTAAAGAAGCGGACGACGCAATTAGTAGAGGAATCATCGCTGCATCTACGCCCGTCGTAGACATCGCTAATTTCCTCGACCTTAATCACCATACAGGGAAACCATTCCCGCTTACAAGGCCCATCTTTTTGCACCCATTCCCATAGTGCATTGGAAACTTCAATGCGATCGCCTACTCTTAACTTCAGTGCATCCTCAAAATAAGAATACTTGTCAAAATGATATGACTCAACCCGATTCAACCACTGTAAACCATAGCGTTGACGAATAAATTGTACCGTCCCAGAGTCATTTTCCAGCAACCAGTCGTTGAGTAATTGCACTTTCCAAGTGCGGTTGCGTTGTTCTTCATCCTTAACAAATTGTAAAAATGCTTCTAACTCCTCTGAGGTAAGTTCGTCTAAAGGATTAGCAATATTTGACTTCCCAGAGGTAGAATTTCCCTGAATTTGCTCAACCACTTGCAGTAATATCTGTTTCTGCGTGTCAGTGAGAGGACAGCTTGCTGCATCACAATCATTAAAGGCTGCGAACATAGCTACTTCAATCTCATCTGGAGTCATAAGTTCATAGCAATTGAGGGGTTATTCCCCTAATTATTACAAATGTTAAATTCAAGTCTCCAATCACCCTGTAGTTAAATTCAGGTAAGCTGAGGTTGTAAGTTAAATATTGTTTGCTAAATTAACTCACGGGGTCTTTTATGCGGTTGCGTTCACTCACGGTCGTTTTGATTTCATGTCTCATTACCCTTCTATCGTGGGTGATTATTCCCCCAGCTGTAGCCCTGACACAGATTAAACTATTTGATGTCTCTTATAAAGATTGTCCACCAGAACTAGCAGAAGGGGCTGTTATCAGTAGCGGTAGTGCTGCCGCCAATTGTTTTCTTGTCGTTGGCAAGGCAGAAAATGGCACTAATAAAACAGTCTACGACGCAGATATTTTTGGACGCATTTATGATGCAAATAATGACTCGGTAATGCAAAACCGCACTCGCTTAGGCTCTATTACCGAGGTGCCACCAGGTATTAGCGATTTTGAATTGAGAATTTCTGTACCGGCAAATCAGCCTACTCCGTTGAAGCTGAAGCAATTCAAGGCTGCGGGGTTTAGCGGTCAAGTGCGTAAGTAATTCGTAATTCGTAATTCGTAATTCGTAGTATTCGCCAAAAGCGAGAAACAGGTAGGTAATTAACGTAAGTTGCTAGTTAGTGTCGCATAATGGTATTTTTTGATAACTAGCAACTTGGGTTAATTAGTAATTCGTAAAAAATCGTAGAGACGCTTGTATACTTAACGTCTCTACTGAATTTTTTACCAAAGTAGTAATCAAAATCTTTCTATAAGGGCAGGCTAGCTGGAATGGCACTCAGAAGCCCACTAACTAGATTGAGTGCTAAGAAAGCTAAGATCGGCGAAAAATCCATACCGCCCAATGGGGGAATAATTGAGCGGAATAGATTCAGATAAGGATCGGTTATCTGGGCTAAAGCGGCAAATGGCTGGTTATACCAGTTGATTGTCGGGAACCAGGTTAGCAAAACCCGGATAATTAGCAAATAGCTATAAAAGCTGACAAAGGTAATTAGTGTCGTAATCAGTAAACTCATGGATAGCTTTGTTTCCTACTAGGTGTCAAATGCGGTCTTANTCTTTTAATTTTAATTTAGTCCAAGTCAAAATGTTTGCGGATTTCACGTTTACCACACTTGACACTTTCACCACGCCTGAACAAACTTCAGGAGTCTTTAGTGAGGGAGCGGTCATTGGTTGGTTGGGGTGAACTGCTATTAACATTTCCCAGTTGCTTTCGCACTTCATCAATTGTGGCATTTAGCTGGGCAATTTTATCTTCTAGCGATCGCCTGGCCGTTTCTATGCCGATGCTTTCGCTTTCTGAGGCTTTCATCTGACGCCGCTTTGCTGCTATTTTCTTAGCTTCGGCTTGACTATCTGTCAGTTCTGTCTCCTCTTCTATTAGCAATTCTGCATCGCGTCGAGAAGCAATCAGCGCCCCGATAACACCGCCAAATATGCCACCAACAAACGCCCCTGCTACAAAACCACTGCCAAAACCATCTCGCTGACTCATATCTTTACCGCCTTCAACAAACCTTGCAACTTTTACAGTAGTTATGCTATTTACCTGCCCTAGCTGCATACTAGCTTAAGTCCCAAAGATGCGATCGCCTGCATCTCCCAATCCCGGTACAATATATCCCTTGCTGTCCAGTTTTTCGTCAATAGTAGCGGTGTAAATTATTAAACCTGGATAAGCTTCACTCAATTTTTGTAAAGCTGGTGGAGCCGCTACTACACAAACAATCCGCGTCAGGGCTGGGTCAGCACCCCGTTGTGTCAATTCTGCCATTGCCGCCATCATTGACCCTCCGGTTGCCAACATTGGATCGGTAACTAACACTCGTGTTTGGGGGTCAAATTTTTCTGGTAACTTGTTCAGATAACAATGAGGTTGCAGTGTCTCTTCATCTCGCGCCAAGCCAAGGTGGTAAATCGATGCTAAAGGCAGTAAAGTCTGCGCTCCCTCTAGTAATCCTAGCCCAGCCCGCAAAATCGGCACTACTGCCATAGGCACTTGCGGATCAATCACCGTTGCTGGACAGGTATCTAAGGGACTCTGTACTGCTGTTTCTTGAGTCGGCAACCAGTCTCGTGCAGCTTCATAAGTCAGCCATCTTCCCAACTCAGTCATGGCACTGCGGAACAATACTGAAGGCGTGCCTGCATCACGGGCAACTGCTAGCCAGTGCTTGATCAGGGGATGGGGTGGAACATAAACGCGCAATTGTAGCGTCATAGCCAGAAATAGGCGCCTTTTTATTGTATAAGAACTGAAACACCATAATACTCTTTCCTGCATCCGGCTGACAGCTTAAAATTAACAATCTCAATTTTATTGATAAAAATTTTCATTAGTAGTTGACATTAATTCTCAATCAAGGCTATATTCTTATAAAGTGTTCTCCTCTCTTTTAAGGATCGGCAGACGGGATTAGCCAGCAGTAGCAGGCTCGTCCCTCTTTTTTTTGATTAGTCATTGGTCATTTGTCATTAGTTAAATTAAATATCGATTGACTCTAGACAAAGGACAAATAGTTCTCTACGTTCGCGCAGCTTTCGCTTTAGCGATACGCTCAGTACAAATGACAAAGGACAAATGACAAATGACAATTGACGCAATCGTAATTGGGTCTGGGATTGGCGGATTAGTCACTGCGACACAATTAGCGGCGAAGGGAGCAAAAGTGCTGGTACTGGAACGTTATTTGATTCCAGGCGGTAGTGCTGGTTATTTTGAGCGCCAAGGCTATCGATTCGATGTTGGCGCATCAATGATTTTTGGGCTGGGACAGAACGGTACAACCAACTTACTCACCCGTGCATTATCAAGTGTAAATGTCAGCCAAGAAGCGATCGCAGATCCGGTACAGATTCACTATCATCTACCCCAAGGTTTAGACCTGAAGGTTGATCGAGTTTATGAAAAATTTTTGCAAAATCTTATTGCTCATTTTCCCCATGAAGAACAAGGGATTCGTCGCTTTTATGACGAATGTCAAAAAGTCTTCAAGTGCCTCAACAGTATGGATTTGCTGTCACTGGAAGAACCTCGGTATTTACTGCGCGTATTTTTCCAGCATCCTTTGGCGTGTCTCGGTTTAGCTAAGTATCTGCCCCAAAATGCCGGGGATGTGGCGCGGCGTTACATCAAAGACCCGCAATTATTGAAATTTATCGATATGGAATGTTATTGCTGGTCGGTGGTTCCATCAGACATGACACCAATGATTAATGCTGGAATGGTCTTTTCTGACAGGCATTATGGCGGAGTTAACTATCCCAAAGGCGGAGTCGGACAAATTGCCCAAAAACTAGTGGAAGGTCTAGAAAAGGCTGGAGGTCAGATTCAGTACCAAGCTAGAGTCACCAAAATTCTTACAGAACAGGGAAAAGCGGTAGGTGTGCAACTGGCTAATGGTAAAGTATATCGGGGTAAACGCATAGTTTCTAATGCTACTCGCTGGGACACATTTACACAATTACTACCAGTAGAAGCAATGCCCTATAATGAGAAAAAATGGCAACAAAACTACCAAAAATCTCCAAGTTTCTTGAGTTTGCACATCGGGGTAAAGGAGTCAGTTTTACCCGCGGGGACAGAGTGTCACCATATTTTGCTGGAAGACTGGGAAAAGATGACAGCAGCCGAAGGGACAGTTTTCGTTTCGATTCCCACATTGCTTGACCCAGATTTAGCACCAAATGGATATCACATCATTCATGCCTTCACACCTCACTGGATTGATGATTGGCAAAAACTTTCTCCGAGTGAGTACGAAGCGAAGAAAGAAGAGGCGGCTTGGCGAATTATTGACCGCCTAGAGAAGATTTTTCCAGGCTTAGATACTGGATTGGATTATTTAGAAGTGGGGACACCGCGCACCCATCGCCGCTTTTTGGGTCGTGAAGATGGCACTTATGGGCCAATGCCCCGGCGTAAGTTGTGGGGATTATTGAATATGCCCTTTAATCGCACAGCGATTCCAGGACTTTATTGTGTAGGCGATAGTACTTTTCCGGGTCAAGGTTTGAATGCAGTCGCTTTTTCTGGGTTTGCTTGCGCCCACCGCATTGCCGTAGATTTAGGATTGTGAAGTACCCCTTTACAATTTTGTCAAATGCTATTGACGCTCTCGATTCCAGGCTTTGACCAGATGTATGGCTGAAATGGTTTATCAAGAGGCGTTTTAGCAATGTGGTTTGTGTAGTTGTGCATCACTTTAATTGCTATGCCCAGAATGACTTCTAGTACTTGTTGCTTATCATAACCAACTGCTAAAAATTCCTGAATTTCAGCATCTTCAACCCAACCCCGTGCTTGAATCATTCGTTGCGTAAAACGGCGTAGTGCTTGCAATTTTGGCTCTTTGAGTGGTGTATTATCACGTAGTGCTTGAATATCTTCACTCTTCATACCCATAATCTTTGCCAAGCCGGAGTGGGCTGCCATGCAGTAGTGACACTCGTGTTCATAATTCACAGTCAAATAAATGATTTGCTGTTCAATTGGGCTGAAACTTGTCGTAGCAAACAAATCCCATAGTGCCATCGAACCTTTGAGTAATGCAGGTGCTTGGGCGAAAACTCCCTCTAAATTTGGAATAAACCCAAACGTTTGTTGTGCGTGAACTAATGCTGCTTTAGAGTCTTCAGGCGCGGTATCAATCGTGTAAATGGTAAATTCCATTGGTTGTTGCCTCAAATGTACAAAAAAAGTAGACAAGTTTGTCTACTAAAAGTTGGTGCTATTGTATTTCAAAGGAGACAAGCTTGTCTACTCATTTAACTATGACTACTGAATCAAGTCACGCTCGGCAACAAATCCTGGAAACGGCTTCTGAACTCTTCTACCAGAAGGGTATTCAGCATGTCGGTATTAATGAAGTCATTGCAGTCTCAGGTGTTGCTAAACGGACGCTTTACCGTTGGTTTCCTTCCAAAGACTTATTAATCGAGGAAGTGATGAAATATCGCGCTATCCAGTGGTTATGCTGGTTTGAGGATGCAGTTTCAGAGCGAGGCATTACACCCAAAGAACGCTTATTAGGAACGTTTGATGTGTTGCGTGAGTGGTACTCAAGCCCCAATTTTCGGGGTTGTCCGTTCATCAATGCTGTTTTGGAAATTGCCGATACCTCTCATAAAGCACATCAGGTTTCGGTAGACCTACGTGAGTCAATTCGACAAATTATTGTGCGCTTGGCGGCTGATGCAGGCGTTAAAAATCCAGAATTCTTTTCGCAACAGTACCTTCTGCTGATTGGAGGAGCCAGCTTAATGGCAACAATCGAACAGTCACCGAACGGAGCAATATTTGCTCAAAGTGCGCTCTCGGTTCTGATTGATGCCAACATAGGAAATTGACATGAACACATGGTCAATTACACAAAATAAATTAGGTAGACTTCGCTTATATAGTCGCGATTTCTAGTTGTTCGGTGTTCTGCTACAAGATGTAAGTCAACTTAGTTAACAGGGCTAGATGATTTGAATTTTACTTGCAGCTTTTGTAGCTTTTTTCCTAGCCTCTTGGACATTAATACCTTTCGCTAAAGCTACGCCCATTCGCCGATATGGATGAGCATTAGGTTTACCGAATAATTTAATATCTACATCTTTTTCCGACAAAGCATCGGCTACACCACTAAAAGCAATAGAATCAGATTTTTTGGAAGCTAAAATTACTGCACTGGCTGATGCTCCTAGCAGTTCTATGTGAGGAATTGGCAAGCCTAAAATAGCTCTTAAATGTAGTTCAAACTCATTTAAATTTTGTGAGATTAATGTCACCATTCCCGTATCGTGAGGTCTGGGAGAAAGCTCTGAAAAAATCACTTCATCTTTGGTAATGAAAAATTCAACGCCAAAAATTCCGGCTCCTCCTAAAGCATCAGTGACTTTTATAGCTATTTCTTGGGATTTTAATATTTTATCTTCAGAAATTTCTGCGGGTTGCCACGATTCTTGATAATCGCCTCTTTCTTGACGATGACCAATGGGAGAGCAGAAAATTGTCGGCGCATTCCACTGTTTAATTGTCAGTAAAGTTATTTCAATTTCAAAGTTAATAAACTCTTCTACAATGACTTTGTGAGTGTCTCCTCTAGAATTAGCGATCGCATAATTCCAAGCCTTCTCAACTTCACTCTTATCTTGGACTACAGATTGACCTTTCCCAGATGATGACATCACAGGTTTAACAACATTGGGAAAGCCAATTTTATCCGAAATTGCAATCAATTCTTCTAGAGTTGTTGCATAACCATATTTAGCCGTTCTGATGCCCAATTCTTGATGTGCCAGTTCCCGAATTCTATCGCGGTTCATTGTATAGTTCGTAGCAGCCGCAGTCGGAATAACTGTAATCCCTCTCTGTTCAAATTCGATCAGTTTTTCTGTTCGGATTGCTTCAATTTCTGGTATAATAATATCTGGCTGATGTTTTGTCACTACAGCTTCTAAATCATCAGCACTGAGCATAGAAATAACTTCATAAGCATCAGCAACTTGCATCGCCGGAGCATTGGCGTAGCGGTCAACGGCAATCACATAATTACCAAGACGTTGAGCAGCGATCGCAAATTCTTTGCCCAGTTCTCCTGAACCCAGCAACATCAATTTTTGGGGCAACTTAATACTCATTAACTTATCCAGGTCAAGATCAATTCAATCATCTTATAATTTTTTGTGTTTTCATTCCTAACTTCTCAAGAATTAAATATAGCTTTGCGTAGTTCTAAATCTTGACGTTGTAGATAATTTAAACCAATACCTGTGCCAAGCTGACACTTATCTACTAAAGTCTCTACCCAAATAGTCTCGTTCAGAGTTGCACCTCGTAAATCTGCATTTCGCAAATCGGATTTTGTGAAATTTACAAATAAGAGGTCTGCATTTACTAAACTACTACTTTGTAGATTTACTTCTGACAAATTTCCTCGTATGAAGTTGACACCATCTAAAATTAAACCAGATAAATCTGCTCCCATAAGATTAGGAAACTTTAGCTGACTGGGATATTTAAAAAACCGCATTATACAGATTATATTGGCTTCATTTCGTTGAATTTTGGTTAAAAAATCATAACGAGCTATGCCCAGTTGCTTAAGGATTTCTAGACGCTGTGGAGGACTTTGTTCTAAAAAATGGATGGCTGTATAGCGTAGGTCTTGAGTAGAGATGTTTAACATGATTTTCAGATTGTTGTGATACTTGTGTTAATCAATAAATTAACAAATCATATAGCAGTCTTAAACCATTTATAAAAAACAAGAACCCCAATTTCTCAAAAAATTGAGGTTCTAAGTTTATTGATAACTACATAGCTAGTTATGCTAATAATGCTTTCGTAGCAGATTCACCTGCTAATCTCACTTGCCTTGTCAACTGCAAGTTTAACCATCCTAGAAAAGTTAACTCAGCGAGGAATGCCATAAAAATTGTTGTCGTTCCAGAGCCTTGTATACCAGCCCAAGGAAAAGTTGAAAACAGCCATACAGTAGACATCACAGTAGACACCTCTGAAGTGATGCCGATAAATCCTAAAATTATCGGTGGTAGTAACACTGCTGTACCTATAATCCGAATTGCCCAGGAAGAACGTTTGGGAGTTTTCAGCAAAAGTATCAATTGGGCGATGGTAGCATAAATCATGATTACGCTGATAGACAAAGCTATAGCTAAAAGTACTTTAAACCTGTCAACATCGTTAACCAGCCAAGTTTGGTCATTGTTAGTATCAAAAACAGATGTAAATGAAATCCAAACTAGCCAGGGTATAGTAACAATTGTAAGATTAATTGCGATCGCCACGAGTGCAGGGCTTTTTTCAGCCCAAATTAAATCCTGCCAAATACTCTTGTGGCTAGAAACTCCCTGATGTCGATATCTTGCCCAATCTTGTACATCTTGACGGTGAGGGGAAAGAACTGCAATTAAACTTAAAATCAACACCAAGTTGTACGATGCTAGCAAAATGTAATTTTCCCCAAATTGTTGATCTAATGTGTAACTATTTTCACCAATTTGTAAAGTAAAACCCCAGATCATCAACTGGCAAAACGCTACTAATAAATAACTTTGCTTCTTGCTAATTATTGAGGCTTGAGGATTACGAAAGCAACGTTTAAGAATGTGCAAAATTCCGTAACTGCACAATCCCAAGTTTAATAAATGAAAGCCAAGAATACTAATAATATTTCTCCCTAATGGGAGATAGAAAAATTGCAGTTTTTTAATATCCGAGCCATTGGATAGATTAAACAAGTTAGGAAATAAATAATTAGTTGTATCCCAAGGATTAAAAAGTCTAAACCAAGCAGTTGAACTATTCAAACTGTGGTTATAAGACGATGCGAGTAACATCGTTATGAACAAAAACATAAAAATTACACCACTAACTAATAAACCTAACAAAGGCTGAGAACCACTAAATGAACGGCTAAGTAAGCTAAGTAGTAGTGCCGCACTGTAGAAGAAAATACAGCTAGTAGCAAGAATTGTGTAGTAAGCCAAAATGTAACTAAAAGCAATTTTGGCAGAAAGCCCAGCCCATAAATGTAAAGGAACTGCTACTAAAATCAGGAGATAAATTAAACTCGGAACTCCTAGCAACTTGCCAGTCAATATACTTGTTTCTGATTGGGGACTAAGACGGATAAAGTTTAGTGTGCCGCGAGTTTCTTCTTTAGCGAAATCGTTAATTAGCAAATAAGTTCCTGCAACTAGTAGTGTAAATAGAAAAATTACACTCAATGTTAAGAATATATATTCCCAATGATCTCGCCACCACAACTGCCAATCAATTTGATTTGGGGGACAAAAATTTTTTGAAAAGAAATAATTTAACTCATCAATTTTAGATTGATTTGATTCCTTGAAAGCCTGTGTTTGTTGCGGTTCATATATTTGACGTAAACGACAGTATGTACCAGTTAGGGAGTATTCATTATCAGGAAGATTACTTAAATGATATAAGATAACTACCAGTTGCAATAGTAAAGATGTTAAAACTACAATCGCTACATTAACAAATTTAAATTGTCCTTTGAGTTCGCGGAATAATTGCGGATTCCAATCGCCGATTTTGTCTATTAAGTTGAGCATAGTATGACAAACTTATCCAAAAATGGTGAGTGAGATTTATTGATAAATCAAGATGCTTGTTTGTGACCTAATTTTAAGAAAATACTTTCTAAGTCTTCTTGCGTACAGTGAAAATCAGTTAGAGGAATGCCCGCTTTAATTAGCGATCGCAATAACTCAGCACTATCTTCATCTTTGCCTGAAAAATTCACCCGCACACTATTTTTTCCTGATATTACCTCCCACTCTTCTACTAAAGGATGATATTTAAGCTCGCTCAAAAGTGCCTCTAAGTTCCCTAGAGTTGATAACACAATTTGCTGATGGGCTAAACGTTGATAAAGTTGCTGTAGGGAAGTACTTTCTACTAAGAAGCCAAGTTCCATAATTCCTACAGAAGTACAAATTTCCGCTAAATCACTGAGAACGTGGGAGGAAATGATGACAGTCATCCCAGCTTCTTGCAAAGCCTTAATAATTTCGCGAAAGTGCATCCTCGCAATAGGATCAAGCCCAGAAACAGGTTCATCTAGTAATAGTAAAATTGGTTCGTGGATAATGGTTCGCGCTAAACTTAAACGCTGTTTCATTCCCCGCGACAATGTAGAAATCTGACTATTGCGTTTATTACCAAGTTGAATAAGTTCTAAAACTTCATGTAAGCGTTTAGTACGGCGCGGTTCTCGCAAACGATATAAACGCGCAAAGTAATCTAAGTAATCCCAGACTGTCAAATCCTCATATAGTGGGTAGTCATCGGGTAAATAGCCAAGATGACGCTTAAGTTTGAGGTTACTTGTGTCACGGATGAGGCGATCACCATTAATATAAATCTCACCCGTAGTTGGTTCCTCAGCAGTTGCCAACATGCGGATGAGAGTTGTTTTACCCGCGCCATTCGGTCCAATCAGCCCATATACTTCCCCTGCTTGGATTTCTAAATCAACATCATTGACAGCAACATGTCGGTCAAATTGCTTAGTGAGTCCACGGGTGCAAATTGTTAATTCTTTTACCATCGCTGCTAGGGTGCGGCTTGTGATTAACCGCTAACCTAACTTTTTTTACAGCTTTTGTCAGCATGGTTTCAGAAATTGAAACTAGCTTTATGTAAAGCTGCTTTGAGCCATAGGCATTATTTACACCACTTTATCAAAGCTTTGAACAATGCCAAATATTAAGTTTTGCTACGGGGAATACTAAAGCTAGAAATCTCTAGGTGTTCTCAGTTAATCAGGTCAAAGCTGTATGGATTTTGAATCAATTATGAATATGCCTGCGATCGCGCAAGCTATTGCTTATGCTATTGAAGATGGTAGGCAATGGGGATTATCTTTTGCCAACAATTTTTATTGGGTAGGTAATAGAGATAATATTGCAAACTGAATGATATTAGAGTCAACCGCTTGGTCAGTAGGCAACGGCATTTTCAGTGGATTCATCGGACTAGCGGGAATACCCACTGATATTACGATTACTTTATATTCCAATGTAAAACTAGCATCAGCTCTTTTTGCTCTTTATGGCATTGATACAAGAAGCGAATTTGCACGACTACCAGTTTTAGCTGCTGCGGCTGGAGTGGGTGTATCTGAACTGGCTAATCAATTAGGAACTAAAGTAGCTCAATAATTGCCATTCACCACTCTGACAACGAGCCAAAATCAGCCGTACTGCCTCAGCTTCTAAAAAAATCCGTTCTTGTGTCTGGTCATCAAAAGGGCGATTCAGACAACATACATCTAAAAAAATTAAAAACTCCATCGGTACATTTTGCTAGGTATGATATTTGATCTGTAAGCATTTACCTAGTAATCATCAGCTATGACCCAGAACTACCGCATTACTCTACTACCCGGCGATGGCATTGGCCCTGAAATTATGGCAGTGGCGGTAGACGTGCTGAAAGTCGTAGGGAAGCAATTTGATCTGAAGTTTGAATTCCAGGAAGCCCTCATCGGTGGTGCAGCAATTGATGCCACAGGCGAACCCCTACCATCTGCAACTCTAGAGGCTTGCCGTAACAGTGATGCTGTATTACTCGCAGCCATTGGTGGCTACAAGTGGGATTCCCTGCCATCCAATTTACGCCCAGAAGCAGGTTTGTTAGGATTACGTGCAGGTTTAGAATTATTTGCCAATTTGCGCCCAGCGAAAATTTTGCCGCAGCTAATCGACGCCTCGACTTTGAAACGCGAAGTTGTGGAAGGCGTGGATATTATGGTGGTGCGTGAACTCACTGGCGGGATTTACTTCGGTAAACCTAAAGGGATTTTTGCCACAGAAACAGGTGAAAAACGCGGTGTAAATACAATGGTTTACACCGAGTCGGAAATTGAACGGATTGGGCGGGTGGCATTTGAAGCGGCAAAAAAACGCGGCGGCAAACTTTGTTCGGTGGATAAGGCGAACGTATTAGAAGTATCTCAGTTGTGGCGCGATCGCATCACCCAACTTTCACAAGAATATCCAGATATCGAACTCTCTCATTTATATGTAGATAATGCTGCTATGCAGTTAGTACGCGCTCCCAAGCAGTTCGACACCATTGTTACAGGCAATTTGTTTGGTGATATTCTCTCTGATGCTGCTGCCATGCTCACAGGTAGTATTGGGATGTTACCCTCGGCTAGTTTGGGCGCTTCTGGGCCTGGTGTGTTTGAACCAGTTCATGGTTCCGCCCCAGATATTGCCGGACAGGATAAGGCAAATCCTTTAGCACAGGTTTTGAGTGCGGCGATGATGTTGCGCTACGGTTTAGACCAACCAAAAGCCGCAGACCACATAGAGCAAGCCGTATTGCAAGTTTTAGAACAAGGCGATCGCACAGGGGATATAATTTCTCCAGGAAAAAATCTCCTTGGTTGCCGCGCTATGGGAGACTCACTCATCAAAGCGATCGAACAAAAATAATTTTGTATAGCAACTTGGGCAATTTGGCAACCTTTGCCATAAGTTTCGGGTAGACTAAAGGGAAATCTAGCAATCAAATAACAGTCGATAGTGTACGCATTACGACAAGGACAAGCAAATTTTACCGCCCCAAAAAACCAATCGCCTTTGATTGATCCCTCTGTAATCAGAGCTGCTGGGCAGATATACTATACTCACTGTGAAGTCCATCCCGAAATAGCTGGGCAACCTTCCGGTGTAGCAATTAATCGTGTGACTCATCGAGGTAAGGTTATTTTTACTAACCAACCAGTTCTTTTACCTCAAGAGTGTTTTGTGCCCTTAAGTCAAATTGAATCCCACATGTATTAGTCATTGGTCATTAGTCATTAGTCATTGGTCACTTGTACTGAGTTTCGACTGCGCTCAACTACCGCGTAGTCGTTGGCGTAGCCTCTCGTAGAGAAGTATTAGTTATTGACAAAGGACAAATGACAAAGCACAAATGACACAGGACAAATGACAAAGGACAAATGACTGTATGGACATTTTGTTCGCCATCCCGGCGAGTGTAATGGTCTTTGCTTTGGGTGCATCTATTGGTAGTTTTCTCAATGTTATTGTTTATCGCCTACCTGCTGGGTTGTCAATTCTTTGGCCGCCTTCTCGTTGTCCTAAATGCTTCAACCAGCTAAAAGCTTACGACAATGTACCAGTATTTGGCTGGATTTCCTTAAGAGGGCGGTGTCGATATTGCAAGAGCAAAATTTCTGTCCGTTATCCTGTGGTAGAAGGGGTAACGGGCATAATTTTTTTACTAATTTTTTTGGTATTTCAAGTTTCGACTTTAACAATAGGCTATTGGGCTTTTTGCAGTTGGTTATTAGCGCTATCGCTCATTGACTTAGATACAATGACCCTACCTAATCCACTTACTCAGTCGGGTTTAGTGGTGGGGATTTTGTTTCAAATGGTAGTTGGTTTTCTACCAGAAGGTAGTTTTGTGGAATTGGTAAATCACCTGATAATGGCGATAGTTGGTGCAGTATTAGGCTTATGGCTATTTGATGCGATCGCCTTATTGAGTTCAATTGCCTTTGGGAAAACTGCAATGGGTGCAGGTGACGCCAAGTTAGCAGCCATGATGGGAGCCTGGTTAGGCTGGAAATATTTGCTCTTGGCTAGTTTTATTGGCTGTGGGCTGGGAGCATTAATTGGCATAGGTATTTTGATTATGCAGCGATCGCAACAAAAATTAGGACAAAAAATACCTTTTGGCCCTTTTCTGGCTTTAGGATCTGTGATTACCCTGTTTAGCGGCGAAGCCATTTTGTCTAGCTACCTGCGGTTATTTTTTCCAGCCTCTTGAATTGAAATATCGAGCTGGGAGTGGGGAGCAGGAAGCAGGGGAGCAGGGAGCAGGGAGATGAGGGGACAAGGAGATAAACAGAACTCCTAACTCTTAACTCCTAACTTCTAACTCCTAACTCAGCACTCCCAATGCCTTTTCATAAGAAATATTTATAATTCGTGACTGTAACCAACATTACCCCATCTGCCCTTCACATTTTGATAATATTCAGCTTGTGACTTGTATTACCCTCTTAACGACGATTAACCGTTGGCAAGTACAACTACTGCAACAGATGCTGATTGTTCAAAACCCAGCAATACAAATAATTGATTAGGGTGGGAGGGGGAAAGCATCTTATTTGGAGGTTGGTATTCTCATGGTTTTGTCACTACGTCCATATAATTAAGTCTGCTGAAAAAAAGAGCAAGAGACTTGTATTGGTATAAGTATTTTCGTTAAGCTGGCAACCAAAGACGAAAATTAAGGTCTGAATTGCTTAAAAACGTAGTTTAACGATGTAGCCATTAGTCTAAATAAAGAAAAATGACTAATGACTAAGGACAACCCAATACGGTTTGACATGTTTTCGACCTCATACCCACTTAAAATAAAATAAAAAATGGCTAACAACGAAGAATCACGTGGTTTAAAGTCTCTATTTGATTGGTTTGCAAATCGACGGAAGTCAGGATCTACCAGCCTCGAACGTCAAGAACGTGAAATTGCTGATGGTCTGTGGCACAAATGTTCTAAGTGTGGCGTGTTGGCATATACAAAAGACCTGAAAGCCAATCAGATGGTTTGTGTCGAATGTAATCATCACAATCGGGTAGACAGTGATGAGCGCATCCGCCAATTGATAGATAGCAATACCTGGAAACCGCTGGATGAGCATTTACGTCCAACCGACCCGCTAGAATTTCGCGATCGCAAACTCTACAGCGATCGCTTGCGGGAAACACAAGATAAAATTGGCTTAATAGACGCAGTTAGAACTGGTTTAGGTCAAATCAATGGTTTGCCCATTGCCCTTGGGGTTATGGACTTCCGTTTTATGGGTGGTAGTATGGGTTCGGTCGTGGGAGAAAGACTCACCCGCATGATTGAACAAGCCACTCAACGGCGGTATCCTGTAGTTATCGTCTGCACCTCCGGCGGCGCGAGAATGCAAGAAGGAATGCTTTCTTTGATGCAGATGGCGAAAATTTCCGCAGCCTTACAGCGCCATAAAGACGCTCGATTATTATATATTCCCGTTTTGACCAATCCGACAACGGGCGGCGTTACCGCTAGTTTTGCAATGTTGGGCGATATAATTTTGGCAGAACCCAAAGCAACCATTGGTTTTGCTGGTCGGCGAGTGATTGAGCAAACCCTGCGGGAAAAACTACCCGAAAATTTCCAGACTGCTGAAGATTTGCTCCAGCATGGTTTTGTGGATGATATCGTACCCCGTACCCAATTAAAGAACACCCTAGCCCAGCTGATTGCTCTACACCAGCCTGTATTAACAACACCTCACATGGTTTTGTGGGAAACAATGTCTTTAACTTCTACCGCCGCAGAATAAAGTTTGGGGAATGGGGCATGGGGCACAAGAGGCAGAGGGGCAGAGGGGAAAAACTTACTGCAACTTCCCCCCTGCTCCCCTGCTCCCCTGCTCCCTAACTTCTTTGTGGCTCTTGGAGAAACATGAGTGGAACAAGGGCTACTAGTCGGAATACACCAGAGAGGACAAACAAAGTTAGTAAACCTCCAGACTGAGCAAATTGGACGATGAAACTGCCTATAGTTGTGCCTAAAGCGCCACTTACTCCAGCAACGGCAGCTGCGATCGCAAAATAGATAGACTGATTTTTAATTGGTGCGATCGCCAATTGTATATTGTTACTGCACAAATCAATCGCTGCCCAAGTACCTCCAGCTAAAATGTGCAATAGTGGCAACCACAGCCAAATATCAAGGCGATTAATACTAATTCCCAGCCACAGAAATGGTGTGACTCCAACCAAAATCCCAATACAGATGAGGATGGGACGATTGCCTATCTTGTCTGCTAATTTTCCCCACAGAATGAGCATTAGCAAAGTCGCCCCCGCTTGGAGGCTGTTGTAGATAGTCACGTAACTTACATCTAAATCCAGCGTATCCAGCATATAGAGGTTAAAGAAAGGACTGCTGAGGTTAACAGCAAGTGTCCAAAAGCTGAAATACAGCAGAAATATCAAAAAGTTAGAGTTTTTCCAAACACTGTTAGCTAATTGGTTTTGTGGTGGATGAATTGATTGAAGCACTTCAGAAGATTCATCTTTTACAACCTCTGATTGAATCTCACTTGTTTGAGTTAACTTGCCATAATAAGTGTTTTGCGATCGCGGATTCATATCCACCTGGAAATATTGACACCCCAATCCCATAATTCCAAAGACAACGCTTACCAGTAGAACTAACCCATAACCTTGTAGAGATCCCCCATACCAATGTGATACAACTAGACCAGCTATTGGTACGCAAACCAAATTAGTTAGGCTAGCGGCGCTACTGCGTAGCCCAAAATACCTGCCTCGTAATCGTCGGGGAACTATCATTGCCACCCAACTTAACCACGATGCAGTTCCTAATCCTCCCAAAAGATTGCTGAATAGAACAATCAAGAGTGTCAATATCACTAACTGGTGAGTATCAACCACTCCCCAACTGGCGCTGGCAATACCAATTACTAAAATCAGCCATAGCAGCCGACCAATTCCGTGTGTCCGAAGCGAATATTGAAAACGGCTGGTGCTGCGTTCCGACAAGTAAGCACCCAATGGCTGAATGAGATTGACCAACATCGGGATAGAGCAAAGCATCCCAAATACCACTGGACTAGCACCCAATTCCACCAATAAATTGCTGAGTAAAATCCCGCCAGTTCCAAGAGAGTAAACCGATGCTAAGACAGAATCCGCAGTGGAAGCTTTTAAACTAGTGCGAATAGTATCCTTGGGAATTCGAGAGTTTGGAGAGATTGCTGTTGGTGCTGAGGCAATCTGGGGAAATTCTAGAGCCAGTGGCGCAGTTGTTTCAGCCTGAACAGAATCCATAATCTATGTTTATGGGTAAAGTACCCTGGGATAAACCCGGTTGTAGAGAAAGTCAGTATGCTTCAATTAGCATTGCTGATAATTTTTTGTTATTTTAGCTTGCAATTTTCAACAAAAATTTCAAGTAAGTAAAATCTCACTCTTCAATAACACAAGATATAAGGGAGGAGAAAGACTTTTATCTGTCTGTGATTAATAAAAGATTATTTAATTTTTTAGGATTGGTGATGGCGATCGCGATCGCTATTATTGCTTGTCAAAGCCTACAATTGCCAAGCAAACCGTTAGCATCTACCGCAGTCACCATCAAACTCAGTGGTTGGGGAGGTTCTCCCGTTGAGCAAAAACTCTTGAGACAAGTACTGCAAGACTTTGAGGCACAACATCCAGCTATTAAGGTCAAATATGAGGTAATTGCCGACCAATACATGGATGTAATCAAAACTCGTTTAGTTGGAGAAGCTGCACCTGATGTTTTTTATCTAGATGCGCTGGAAGCTCCTTTCTTGATGAGTCAAAATGTCCTAGAACCGTTAGATAGTTATATCACTCCCAAATTTGACTTAGTAGACTTCGAGGATACCCTACTCAACAGTTTTAAATATCAGAACCAGATTTACGGTCTTCCCAAAGACTATTCCACCCTTGCTTTGTTTTATAACAAAAAAGCCTTTGCCTTTGCAGGCTTGAGTAATCCACCAGCGACTTGGGATGAATTACGGACTTACTCGAAGCAATTGACAGGCAAACTTAACAAATACGGCTTTGGTGAAATTCCAGAATTGGCGCGTCAGGCTTATAAAATCAAAGCCTTTGGTGGACAACTCGTTGATCAAAACGGTTCTGCTACCTTTGCTAGTGAGGCAGGTTTACAAGGTTTAGAGTTGGTAGTTGACCAGTATCAAAAAGACCGTTCCTCTGCCCAAAAATCTGATGTGGGGACAAACTCAGGTAGTGAAATGTTTGGTCAGAATAAAGTGGCAATGGTGATTGAAGGTAACTGGGCAATTCCTTACTTAACAGAAACTTTTCCCCAAGTAGAGTTTGCTACTGCACCACTGCCTACGATTAATGACAAAAAAGGCACAATGGTGTTTACAGTTGCCTACGTAATGAATAAGCAAGCACAACACAAAGCCGAAGCCTGGGAATTAATTTCTTATCTCACAGGTAAAGAAGGAATGCAAAAATGGACAGGAACAGGATTTGCTTTGCCAACACGTAAATCAGTGGCAAAGAATTTGGGTTATGACCAAGACGCGTTGCGATCGCCATTAGTTGCGGGTGTTAATTATGCTACACCTTGGCAGGTGGGGAAATATCCAAGTGCGATCGTGAATAATTTTGATAACCAGTTTGTCAGCGCCTTGTTGGGGCAACAGCCATTAAATCAAGCAATGCTGAGGGCAGAGAATGAAGCAAATCAGCAGATTAAAGCGATGCATTGACCGAAAGGGCTTCTTGCTTTTCTCCTAAATCGTCGTAGACTTTGCCAATACCAAGGAGGGTGGTGGCTGTGGCTTCCCAGCCTTTATCATCAACTTGTTGCCAAAGCTTCAGCGCTTCTTGCCATTTTGCGATCGCCTGTCGCAGTGATTCTGCTGTCCCTTGTTGATAAAGCTGCATCCCCTCTTGAAAAACCCGTTCCGCAGCAGCACGAGTGGCATTTTGTTGAGTAGTTTCTGGCTGTTGTGCTATTTGTAACTCTCTGTTTCTCAGTGTAGCACCTACAGCATTAGACAACAAAACCGCACTCAGAAAGAAAGTTAAACTGTAGCGGGTCAATTTTGGTAGAAACCACCAGCAAACTCGTTGAGACTTTGCACTTCTCTTCATTCTTTAGCCTCACAGCCTCAATCAGTGATTATTTACAGCCCTATCCCGTCGGCATCAATTCCGATTATTAGTAAATTATTTAACTGTCGCCAGTAATATTGCTGAAACTTTAGATTGATTTTACGGTTGCGGTTTAAGGTTGCAGTTGTGGTTACGGTTTTTGTAACCAACTCATCGGTAAACCCTGATTTTCTCGTCCTGACGCTTCCTAACGAGAGACTCATATGTTGCACTTAGCCCTGGCGATTAGAAATCGCGGCTATACAAACAAAGTCCGCCATCGCGCTTGCGCTGCGCGAAGCGCACCACGCGGACTAATACAAAATCAAGGTTTTCNAACCCGCGCAGGCGGGTTTTGCCTGTGTAGCCGCGACTTTCAGTCGCCTGGTGCAAGATATCAGGAGAGGGATGAGAGGTGATAATAGTTATTGAACGAGTAAAGGTAACTTTGATATGTCGTATAAAGTTAGCATTGTTATCGAAAAAGATGAATATGGATATTATGCTTATTGTCCTGAACTTCCTGGTTGTCAATCTCAAGGTGATTCCCTAGAAGAAGTACAGGCAAATATCAAAGAAGCAGTTGAGCTTTATATAGAAACCTTGTCAAATTCAGAAAAACAGGCGCTTCAGAACAAGGAAACATTCACAATAACCTTGGAGGTAAAAGTTGCCTAAGCTGCCACGTTTGACTGCAACAGAAGCTGAAAAACTTTTATTAGATGTAGGCTTTATTCAAATTAGAAGCAAAGGAAGTCACAGGATTTATTTTCGAGAAGAAGTGAGAGTAGTGATTCCTTTTCATTCAGGAAAAATATTGCACCCAAAAATAGTTAAACAGGTTTTACAAGCCATTGACATTTCTGAGAATGAAGCGACAGCAGAAGAAGTAATACCTGAGACTGATGAATAAAAATACCATCCCCGAAGCGGCGCTTTTATATCCTCCACCAAAAGACCTACAGCGAAATGGGCAGTTAGAAACCGCGTCTACACGAAACTTTACCCAACTCCGTGTGTTTCAAAACCTTAATTTGACCTTAGTCCACTTGGTGCGCTTCGCGCAGCGCAAGCGCGATAGGCGGACTTTACCTGTGTAGCCGCGAATTCCATTCGCCAAGGCAAAAGTAGACACGTATGAGATGCGATCGCCTATTACGAAACTGAATTTAAATGGAGAGTGGGAAGCGATCGCAACAACAGGAAGACGAGTTATTTTTTACGAGCAATTAGGGTGTGGTAATAGCGATCGCCCCACAGATCCCAATTTATATTCCATAGATTAGTTCAAAGAAGAACTCTATTTTTGAATCGTTTCGCAGCCATCCCGATGGATCTATTTCTTACTCTTGAGATTCTACCTTTTGGATAAACTTCTGAATTGCTTGTAAATACGAGTTACTTCCAGGTTGATAAATTTGGACATGTTTTCCTTTTGGAATTAATAAAAGTTGTTTGGGTTCAGGGGCAGCATCATATAACTGCTGACTCATGTAGGATGGAACAATGCTGTCATTAGTTCCATGAATAAATAAAACGGGAAGACGTAGAGAACGAACTTTAGAAATAGAATCAAACTTTTGTGTTAGCAGTAACTCGATGGGAAACATACGTAACCAATCTCTATATTTGATTTCCTCTGCCATTGATGTAAAAGAGCTTTGCACAATTAATCGACTTGCTTCTGGATGTTTTACTGCCAAATCTATAGCAACTGCTCCCCCCATTGATTCGCCGTAAATAACAATTCTCTCAGGAGGTATTTGTTGTATTTTTACTAAATAATTCCAGGCTATTTGACTATCTTGATAAAGCTGAGACTCACTAGGGAAATTCCCTTTGCTACTACCATAACCTCGGTAGTCAATCACTAATACAGAAAACCCTAACTGTCGCATTGCTTGAAGTCTGCCTATATAATTGTAGTAACCTTTATTATTAGCAGCACCACAAAAGTATAAAAATGTTTTAGGTGATTTTAAAATTTTTACAGGCTCATTTGGAATTAAAGAAACTTTCTCTTTTGGTAATGGTGCTGGAATCCACCAGCCATGTATATATTCATTAGAGTCGGTAATAGATAAACGCACATCTTTGTAAGGAAGAAAAAAGTCGGGTGAACTAGGTAGAGTTAAAATTTGTGGAGTGGGGCTAAATATCAAAGAACGCTGCCGAACAAACAAAAATAGACAAGTTGAAATGTAGGCGATCGCTATTGCTCCTAGACTTGTTAGCAGCAGTTTTCGATGATTAAAATATTTCATATTCCTAAAGTTATTTTCCAAAACTACCAAAAGGTGCAATGTCTACGACGGGCTACGCCTACGCTATTTTTATTAGCCCATTTCTAAAACAATCCCCATTCTAATTTCAGAGTTTCTAACTTAGGATTCTTTACACTCATTCTCCTACACTCTTCTAAAAATTCTTTGACTTGTTCTTCGTTAAGACTTAACCCACCATCTTGTAGATTATTGATATAAGTAATCACATCTGAAGTTGTTAAAGCCGAATTGATTTCTTCTAGAAGAATAGCATTTCTAACTTCCCGACAAACTAACTCAATATCGGATGAAGTAAATCTACCACTTTTATCTGCAAGAATTTCAAAGTTGACTAGCTGATTAATATCAATTTTCGACAAGTAGTATTGGAATAAATCTCTTCTCTCTACTTGATCCGGTGGAAAAACAGGAATCTTCCAATCCAATCTACCAGAACGTTTCAAAGCACTATCAATGCCACTCAAATAATTAGTTGCAGCAATGACAATTACATCACTATTTTGAAGATTATTTAGTTCTATAAGTAACTGGTTGATGGTTGCCTTTTGGTCTGTATGTGCGTTGTCATCATTACGATTAAATCCAATACTGTCTAATTCATCAATGAATAAAAGTGAAGGAGACTTTTTCTTAGCTTGAGCAAATATATCTCGAATATTCTTTTGACTTTGCCCGATCCAAACACTGACAATATCGGCAGGAGAGAACTTAAAGAAATATCTCCCAGACTCATTAGCAAAGGCATTTGCTAGTAGAGTTTTACCACATCCCGGTAAGCCATAGAAAAGAATTCCACCAATTGAACTCTTATATCCTTTAGATTGCAGCTTCAAGAGTCTAGTTAGTTTATCTTTTTCTTCATTTAGCCCTTGTACTTGGCTAAAGTCAAGCTTAAATTCTTTGATGCGGTTAGTAATTGGATATGCTTGTACTAAACTAGTTTTTTTAGCTCCATAATTAAAAGATGGATAGTCGATAGAGTCAAAGGATACTGGGACTAATTGGTGTTTTTCATAATCAGGAGCCATGATTACAACTTGGAAGCGATCGCCATAATATCCAGAAAACTTATATTCTAATATTTCCTTAGCCTTTTTCAATTGGTAATAATTTCGTGCTATCTCAAAACCAGGAATTACTAACCAAAGGCTTTCTAGTTTATTTGGCCATACTTTTGATTTCCTTAAAACTCTTTTAATTGAATCTAAAAAGAGGTTATTATCCTGAAATTCCTGGTATTTGAGAGTTTCTATTTCAACCACTACCTGATTTTTGACATAGACTTCAATAATCTCATTTTGGTACTCTTCATCATCATCTGATGTATCTTCATCGATTGTTTCTTCATCGCTAGAAGTCAATTCAACTTCACAGCCGATATTAGACAATCCATATCCTAGACTTTCCAACGTTTTAATAGCAAAATACTTAAGGTAGATATATTCTTTACTTTCTTGCTGCCACTTCAGAGTGTAAAAATGTTCAGCTTTCATTTTTAATAGTAACTGTGACTCAGCCTGTATTTGAGCCTTTTGCAATTCGACAAAGTAATCTTGCAAAGATGCATCATCTTCCTCTATTTCATAATATGGAAGTTCCAGTAATAGGCGGAAATGGGCGTATACTTCCTCTTTGTATTCAATAGAGGCTTCATTTGGATATTTACACCTGAGAGTAAAAGTAAAAGGAATTTTACTAGCAACTCTATCTACCAAGTAGCCTAAAGCATCTTCTTGTTGATGAGCTTGGATTTCTAATGCCGATGGACAATGAAATAAAATAAAAAATTGTTCGGAATTATATTTATTGGCATATAGGGATATCTGTTCAAACTGCTGATCGAATTTTTCAGAATCAAGCAATTCTAAACCAGTGTTGCCAAGTATAATACTGGTCATGGTTGAACGATAAAACTGAAAAATGCTAGCATCAGAGATAGAATTTTCTTGTTCATCTTCACAATCTTTATCTTCTGAGACAATACTTGTAGGAATTTTCCTAGCAGCAGCTTTGGGGATACTATTATAGCCGCCATACTGGTATTTTCTAATTAATTCATAATTAAAGATTTTGACAACAATATCAGAGAAGAAATCTTCTACTTGTGGAATTAAAAAAATACCTACTGGCTGGTGAGAATCTAAACACGCTTGAAATCGTTCATATTCTTGTTCAGAGCCAAAATCAAACAAGTAGTAGAAAAAATCGTGTTTAACTGAGATTGCCTCTTTTAGTTTGGCTGAAATAGATTGAGATTCAGCAACTTCATTTATTGGTTCTACACCTTTAAGAAAAATTGCTATTTTTGTATCTAACGGAATATGCAAATCCAACTGAGGATTTGCACAAAGCCCTAATTCATCAAGAGCAGTATTAAAATCATCTATGAATGATTGACTTCTACGCTGGTAGCCAAACTGTTCTATGATGGTTTTGACCCGTAGGCTTTTTTGAGTTTTCCCAGTTCTCTGGAGTTTATTTTTAATCGAACGTAAGTAGGCTGTATATGACATTTTGTGAGCATCCCAAGGAAACTAAATATATAGTTCCCTAACTTACATATCCAGCTAACTCACACAAGCAATGTCTTTATTTTTGTCTGGGAGTACGATAAATAATCATGCACAATCCATCGCTACAGCCGGGTTAGTGCGAGATTAGATGGAGGTTCAGTAGTGTTTGAAATCAACAGGCGGCGGAGTAACCCCAGGCGGAACATCACTGAAGACTTGGCTGGGTATATGTTTATGATGCCCACCATTCTAGTTTTGGGAACTTTTGTAGTCTTACCCATTCTCTACGCCGTTTTTCTTTCTTTGCAAAAAGTCCAACTTCTTGGCGGTATTGAGTACGAGTTCATCGGTTTTCGCAACTTCACACGATTAGCTGAAGATGAAAGAGTTTGGATTGCTTTGAGAAACACCGCCGAATATGTAGGTATTGTTGTGCCAACTCAAACTATCCTGGCTTTAATTCTGGCAGTAACTCTGAATTCTGCAATTCGCGGTAAAAACTGGTGGCGTATCCTCTATTTTTTGCCGACAGTCACTTCTTCAGCAGTGCTGACACTCATCTTTATGTGGATTTATAACACTGATGGGCTACTAAACGATTTTCTCGCTTTTGTGGGGCTACCTACTTATAACTGGTTGGGCGATCCAGCAGTTGCGCTTAAAGGGATTATGATCATGAACATTTGGTCAACTGCGCCGTTTTTCATGGTGATTTATCTGGCGGCGTTGCAGGATATACCCCAAACACTTTACGAAGCGGCGGAACTTGATGGCGCAAATGGATGGCAGCAATTTATCCACATTACTCTTCCCTTGCTTAAGCCTGTAACCTTCTTTGTGGCAACAGTGGGGGTAATTGGGACTTTTCAACTTTTTGACCAGTCTTACATCTTTTCTGGCGGTACTGGCGGGCCAAACAACGCTACCTTAACTGTGGTGTTGCTGATTTATCAAGCTGTATTTCGGAATTTACAAATGGGATATGCAGCTGCGATCGCATTTTTGTTAGCAGCAGTTATCATTGCCATCACTTTGATTCAGCGGCAACTTTTCGGAGGTGAACGAATTTGACTAACACCTCTGGCTTATCCTGGCTCAAAGCCCTGTTGTATGTCTTACTGACCCTCTATGCCATCATTACCCTAATACCCTTTCTCTGGGCACTTTCAGCATCATTTAAGCCGCTAACAGAGATTGTCAGTGGTGAACCCAACTTTCTCCCCAAGAATTTTACTCTCGATAACTACAAGCAAATCTTTCTCCAAGAACCGCTATTTTGGCGCTGGCTGTTTAATAGTGTAGCGATCGCCGTCAGCGTCACACTTTTAAACTTGTTGTTAAACTCAATGGCTGGTTATGCCTTGGCGAGACTACGCTTTGTAGGCAAGCGCTTTTGGTTTTTCCTAATTTTGGCAGTACTGGCAGTACCAGCGCAAATCACCCTGATTCCCACATTTTTGATTTTGAAAGCGATCGGCTGGCTAAATTCTTACCAAGGCATGATTGTTCCTAGCATGGTTAATGCCACTTTTATCTTCATGATGCGGCAGTTTTTCGTTAATTTTCCTAAAGAACTAGAAGAAGCAGCTCAACTCGATGGCTTAAATACCTTTGGAATTTTTCGACACATTGTCTTACCTTTGGCAAAACCAGCACTAGCAGCACAGGCAGTTTTTGTGTTCATGGGGAGTTGGAATAATTTTTTACTGCCTATAGTTATCCTATTTGACCCAGAAATGTTTACCCTTCCCTTGGGGCTGAACACCTTTAAAGGTCAATACATCAGCTATTGGAACTACATTATGGCGGCTTCTATGGTCTTTACCCTGCCAGCTTTAGGCATTTATGCCTTTTTTAATCGTTACTTTATTCAAAGCGTCACCTTTACCGGGGGAAAAGGTTAATAGGCATTGGGA